>NZ_JBLFEN010000003.1:0-488306 GCF_047345485.1 Hyunsoonleella sp. 2307UL5-6
TAAAATAGTCTAATAACGTTCTTTCTTTTGCTACTTTTTTTTCTTTACAACTAATTGTAAATAGAACTAATAATAATGTAATAAAAGTTTTGTTCATTGGTTTGGTTAAATGCACTACAACGTTCTCGGCTAAGAGTAGTTGCGTGGGTTAGTACTAAACTTTTCAAGTACACACCAAGCTGAAAATCCGCGAGGATTTTCAGAAGTAGGCGAGAACAAGCAATTACTTTTAGCCATTGTTGTGCATAGTTTTTTTATTCATTAATATTTTTATCACGTAGAAAATAGGAAGTCCAATCAATAAAATTGGAAAAAGCGGTCCAAGATATTTGTCAAGTCCATTTTCAATTTCAAGTCCGTCTAAAACTGACATTAAAGTCAGCGATATGCATAAAAATCCAATAAGCAAGTTTAAAATCCGCAGCATTTGTGTTGCTTGTCGGTAATTATATTCCGCATTATTTTCATTTATTTCGGTGGGATAGTTAAAAATCCACGGATATTGATTCAGTTTGTGAAGTCCGATTCCAATTAACCCACAAATTATTGGACTTGCCCAAAGCAAGTCTTTTGTCCCAAATCCATTTTTGTCCTTTGAAGGCCAATTAAAGTGAATGGGTAATTTTTCAGGTAATTGGCTGTAATAAATTCCGATTAAAATTCCCGAACCTACAATCAATAGAAAAGTCAAAATCTCGATTGACTTGTCAAAAACAGTTTTTTCTATTTTATTTTTCGGACGGTTCATTTTTTAAATTATGCACAACTTATTTATATGCCCAAGTTTCAATTAAAAAACATAAACATTTCAAATTTATAATTTTTTCTCACAAAACAACGCGTATAATATTATGTATTCTGTATTTGCTACAAAGATTACTGGTAAATAGTTTTATTTAAAGTACTCAAAACCGTATAGCTTTTATACTTTAGCTTAGTTTTAGTAAAAGGCAAATACTAAGGCATTAAAACGAAATATTTCTTTATTTTTGCAATTCAAAATTTAACATAAGGAGGTACACTGCGTGCTGCAAACTACCTACTGAATACTGAAAAACATGTTTAATAATTTAAGCGATAAATTAGATAAAGCGCTACACGTACTAAAAGGACACGGTAGTATTACTGAAGTAAACGTAGCTGAAACTTTAAAAGAAGTAAGACGTGCGTTACTGGACGCCGATGTTAATTTTAAAATAGCAAAACAATTTACCAACACTGTTAAAGAAAAAGCATTAGGGCAAAATGTGTTAACAACGCTACAGCCAGGGCAATTAATGGTGAAAATTGTTAAAGATGAGCTTACCCAATTAATGGGAGGAGATGCAGAAGGTATTAATTTATCGGGAACACCAAGTGTTATTTTAATGTCTGGTTTACAAGGTTCTGGTAAAACTACTTTTTCTGGTAAACTTGCTAATTATTTAAAAAATAAAAAAACTAAAAAACCTTTATTAGTAGCTTGTGATGTGTATCGTCCTGCAGCTATAGATCAGCTGCATGTTGTTGGAGATCAAATAGGGGTTGAGGTGTTTAGTGATAGAGGTAATAACGATCCCGTAGCGATTTCTAAAGCTGGTATTGCACATGCTAAAGCAAACGGACATAATGTGGTAATTATTGATACTGCGGGTCGTTTAGCGGTAGATGAGGCGATGATGACCGAAATCTCTAATATTCACGCAGCAATTCAACCACAGGAAACATTATTTGTGGTGGATTCCATGACAGGTCAAGATGCCGTTAATACAGCTAAAGCTTTTAACGATGTATTAAATTTTGATGGTGTTATCCTTACTAAATTAGATGGTGATACACGTGGTGGTGCAGCCATTTCTATTAAGTCGGTTGTAAATAAACCAATTAAATTTATTGGTACAGGTGAGAAGATGGAAGCGATAGATGTATTCTATCCATCTCGTATGGCAGATCGAATCTTAGGGATGGGAGATGTAGTATCTCTTGTGGAAAGGGCTCAAGAACAATTTGATGAAGAAGAAGCTAGAAAATTGCAAAAGAAAATAGCCAAAAATCAGTTTGGTTTTGATGATTTCTTAAAGCAAATTCAGCAAATTAAGAAAATGGGGAACATGAAGGATCTTGTAGGTATGATTCCCGGTGCTGGTAAAATGATGAAGGATGTTGATATTGATGATGATGCTTTTAAAGGGATTGAAGCCATAATCCATTCTATGACACCTAAAGAGCGCACTAATCCATCTGTTTTAAATGCTAGTAGAAAAAAACGAGTTGCTAAAGGCTCTGGCACATCTGTTCAAGAGGTAAATCAGTTACTAAAGCAATTTAACCAAATGAGTAAAATGATGAAGATGATGCAAGGTGGCGGCGGTAAAAAGATGATGCAGATGATGAAGAATATGCGATAACTTAGTTTGCAGTCTCAGTCTCAGTCTCATTTTACAGTGGTTTATGGATTTTAAAGAGTTGTTGGCTTATAAAAAAGCATTTGATTTATCAATGAAAATTTTTCATGAATCTAAATCTTTTCCTAAAGCAGAAACATATGCGTTGACAGATCAAATACGACGAAGCTCGCGTTCAGTTTGTGCTAATATTTCAGAAGCATATAGAAAACGAAGGTATCCAAAGCATTTTATAAGTAAATTAACTGATGCCGACGGCGAGAATTCAGAAACTAATACTTGGCTAGATTTTGCTTTTGCTTTTGAATATTTAACGAAGGAAGTACATGCTGATCTTTCTAATCAAGGGAAAGAAATCGGAAAATTGATTAATTACATGATAAATAATCCAAGTAAATTTGGTGTTAAAACTGAAGGTAGATAACTAGTAAATTAAGAATTGTAACTCAAAACTAAACACGCAAGAGTAAGCCCTGAGACTGCGACTGCGACTGAAAACTATTTTATAATGACAATATTAGACGGTAAAAAGGTAAGTAACGATATAAAAAACGAAATTGCAGACCATGTAAAAGCCATGGTTGCCAAAGGTGAAAAGGTACCGCATTTAGCTGCAATTTTGGTAGGATCAGATGGTGCGAGTATGACATACGTTGGTGCTAAAGTAAAGGCATGCGAACGTATCGGTTTTAAGTCTACACTTATTGAAATGCCAGAATATACCTCAGAAGAAGAATTACTTGAAAAAATACAGCAACTAAATACTGATGATGCTATAGATGGATTTATCGTGCAATTACCACTGCCAGATCAAATTGATGAGCAAAAGGTATTAATGGCCGTAGATCCTGATAAGGATGTTGACGGATTTCATCCTACAAATGTGGGTAGAATGGCGTTAGATTTACCTACGTTTTTACCAGCTACACCATATGGTATTATGGAATTACTAGAGCGTTACCAAATAGAAACTTCTGGTAAAAATGTGGTGATTATGGGGCGTAGTCATATTGTTGGTCGTCCAATGAGTATTTTAATGAGCCAAAAACGTCCTGCAGGAGATGCTACGGTTACTGTGGTGCACAGTCGTTCTAAAAATTTAAAGGAGATTACTAAAGCTGCAGATATTGTTGTAGCTGCTATTGGAATTTCAGAATTTTTAACTGGAGATATGGTCAAAGAAGATGCCGTTATAATTGATGTAGGTATTACCCGTGTGCCAGATCAAACTAAAAAGAATGGTTATAGGCTTGCAGGTGATGTGCATTTTGAGAGTGTAAGTAAAAAGGCAAGTTACATCACCCCGGTTCCTGGAGGAGTGGGACCAATGACGATTGCTATGCTACTTAAAAACACGCTATTGGCTAGAGAACGTCACGGTTAGATTTTTTTTATTTAGCAAATAATTGCGTCTGATCTTTAAAGGCTTTAAACTCTAAGGCATTACCAGAAGGGTCATAAAAAAACATGGTGGCTTGTTCGCCAACCAAACCTTCAAATCTAATGTATGGCTCAATCACAAAGTCTACATGTTTGTTTTTTAAATGATTTGCAAAGTCTTGAAAATCGTCCCAAGCTAGAACAACCCCAAAATGTGGTACAGGAACAGCTTTTCCATCTACAGCATTAGTGTGTGTATCTCGAGTGTCTTCTTTTGGTTTATAATGAATAACTAATTGGTGTCCAAAGAAATTGAAATCTACCCAATGGTCACTACTTCTACCTTCTTCACAACCTAAAATATCTCTGTAAAAATTTCTACATTCATCTAAATTGTAAACAGGTACTGCCAAATGGAATGGTTGAATACGACGCATAGTATTACGATTTTCTATCATTTTTTTTAGGTTGAAATACTTTTGAAGAACTACTTATTAAGTTGCTAAGTTCCTTAAACTCATTATTAGTTAATTCTCTGTAAGTACCAACAGCTGTATCTAATTTAATATTCATAATGCGCACACGTTTAAGAGTTTGTACTTCATAATTTAAATAATCACACATGCGACGAATTTGCCTATTTAAACCTTGTGTTAGTATGATTTTAAATGTGGTGCTGTTCAACCTTTCAACTTTACATTTTTTAGTAGTTTGTTTTAATTCTTCTAAATAAATACCACCAGACATTCTTTGTATAAAAGTCTGCGAAATTGGCTTATCAACCGTAACTAAATATTCTTTTTCGTGATTGTTACTGGCACGAAGAATTTTATTTACTATATCACCATCATCAGTTAATAAAATTAGTCCTTCACTAGGTTTGTCTAACCTTCCAATAGGAAAAATTCGTTTTGGATAATTTATAAAATCAATAATATTATTTTTTTCAACTGTTGTATCGGTAGTACATACAATACCTACGGGCTTATTAAATGCTATGTAAACAAACGCTTCTTTGGTGTTTTTTATAATTTCTCCATCTACAGCAACAACATCGTTAGGTGCTATTTTAGTCCCCATTTCTGGAACTATTCCGTTTATAGTTACTCTGCCTGCTTCAATAAGTTTATCAGCAGCTCTTCTAGAGCAATAACCAGCTTCACTTAAAAATTTATTAATACGTTTTAATGGTGTTTCAGACATGTGAGCAAAAGTACAATAAACTTAATCGTTTAAAAATTCTATAATGTATTGATATACTTCTTCAGATTTTAAACCGTGTCCGTACCCTTTTGTTGCTATAAAAGTACTATTAGTATAGTTTTGTTTAAATTTTAGACCATCTTTGTAAGGAATAATTCTATCTTTTTTGTCGTGAATAATGAGTCCTTTTGCAGTTATTTCTTTTGAAAAGTTAGCAGGAGAAAAGTACTCAGGTAAATGGTTATAGTGTTTTAAAATATAGGCTTTAAGTGCTTTAGAGACTCTATTGTTATACCCCATAATAATTTCATAACGATCAAAAATACCAATAAAATCAGCAGGTGCGCCTAACAGAATCAACTTTTTAATATGTTTTAATTGGTACTTGTGTTGAAAAAATATAGCAGACATGCCACCAACTGAGTGTCCAATTATAGTTTGAATATCAAACTTTTGGGCAACATTATTTATGCACTCAGCATAAAGAAGTGCATTAAAAAACTTTCCTCCAGAGGCGCCATGAGCGGGCGCATCTAAAGCTACGATATTATAGTTTTTAGTTTTTAATAATTGTATTAGTGCTTTCCATCTAAACGTATTACTTTCCCAACCATGTACTAGTAATATAGTTTCCTTATCACCTTGCCAATGGTATGTTTTAATGGGTATATTATCAAAACGTATAGTGTCTTGATGTGCTGAATTTAAAAAAGAGACTTCCTCATTTTTAATCTTGCCCTTTCTAGGTATTGAAAATAAATCTATGGCTAGTTTAGCTGCGAAATGTGATGAAAAGTAGCTTAAAAAATTAATTAGGCTGCCAATAATTTTTGGAATATATTTTTCCATTTAGGCTTCTCTATTAACTAAGTCCATCGAAAAAGCAGGTGTGCAAATAGCAATGTATTCGCAAACTTCAGTAAATGGATTAGAGTATTGTACTCTCGTGTTTTTATCAATTTTAATAGATTGGCCAGCTTCTAAAATTACGGTATCATCTTCAATGATAAACTGTTTTTTACCTTTAATAATAAAAGTATATTCATCAAATTCTGGTGTTTGAAACGGTTCGCTCCAACCAGCAGGAGCAACCATATGTGCAATACTTATTTTTGAATTACCATCGGTAGTATTACCAAAATGTTCTTTTATAATTTTACCATCGTTAGTTGGTACAATAAACGGACTGGTTTGTATTGTATATTTCTTCTTCATCTTAATCCTTAAAAGGTTTTCGTTTTATCATACCACCTTTGATATCCTTTACAATGCCCATGATTAAAAAGGCTTTACGGTCTATTTTGTCAATTTCGGTTTTTACTTTAGGTAATTCTAAGCGCGTAATTACAGTATAAATAATATCTTTTTCTGCACTATCGCCTTGCGACCCGTATCCTCCTTTACCCTTGTAAACTGTGCAAGCGCGCCCAAGTTTTTTTGTTAACATCAATTTAATGTCATCATGTTTTGTTGAAATTACAGTAAGCCCAACATATTCTTCCACACCATCTACTACAAAATCTACAGTTTTTGCAGCTGCTAAATAGGTTAAAATAGCATATAATGCGGTTTCTATAGATAACACATATGCACCAAAAGCAAAAATGAAAATATTGATTATTAATAATACATCACCAACTGTAACTGATAATTTTCTACTTAAAAAAATAGCTAATACTTCTGTACCATCAATAACACTTCTTCCTCGCATAGACATGCCAATACCCAAACCTAAAAAGAAACCACCAAATATTGCGATAAGCAACTTGTCTTCAGTAATAGTTGGGTAATGTACAAAGTGAACTACAAAAGCCAGTAACGAAATAGCCACAACACTTCTAAGGGCAAATTTTAAGCTTATTGTTTTAGAGGCTAAAAAAATAAAGGGAATATTTACTATAATTAAAAGAATACCTAATTTTAAGGATGTAATATTTTCTAGTAATAGTGAAATACCAGTGGCACCACCATCAATAAAATTATTTGGTAATAAAAATCCTTTTAAACCAAAACCAGCAGAAAATACGCCAATTAGAATAAAGATATATTCGCTTATGGTATGCGTTAGTTCTACCTGTAACCTGCGAACTAAAGGCACAATTTCTTTTTGGCTTACTGGTTTGCCTATATGTTTTTTTTGCAGTCTTTTACGAGCTACATCTACGAGTATTTTAGATAAAAATGGATTCAATAATTTTAAATTAGTGCCAGTTTATAAAGAAATATTTGATTTTTGCGTTATCAGGAATATGGGTGGCTTCAATTTGCAAATCCATATCTACTCTTAAATTTGATGGTAATTCTTTTTTATCAATCGTAAAACTAGCGTTTAAATTATTAACAGTAACTACAATAGAGTTAATTAAATTATCAATTCTAGAAATTTTATAATTATCTGCAATTTCTTTAAAAGTACTTAGGGTTGTAATGGTTTTATTGGTTTTAAAACGCTCATCAATAATTTGTACAGTTTCAATTACTGATGTAGAATCTAAGGCCTCAGCTGGTTCTAGTATTAATAGTTGTTTTCCTGCTTTATCTAAAATTTCGATATTATTTTTATTTCCAATAAACTCATCACCTGCAATACGTTTTACAATAGAATCATTTGGAAATGCCAACTTTAAATCTTTAACCTGAGTAGAATCTGTTAGTAAGCCAACATGTTGCTTAGATATTTCAAATGGATTTTGCTCTTTTTTACATGCATAGCAAAAACATAATACAAGTAATAGTGTATATAAAGATATTTTATTCATAGTAATCAAAATTAAGTTGGGGGTGATTTTTGTAAACTATTTACGCATTACTTTGGTAAGAATACCAAATACGCTTCTAATAAAAGTAGCACTAGTAAGTACTTTTACAACGGGATTCATACGCGTGCTTTTACGTCGTGTTCTAGTAGTTGTTTTTCTTTTAGATTCGGCCTTTTTAAGGGCCTCTTTTTCTTCGCGTGCCTTTTCCTTAGCTTCATCAGCTTCGGCTTTTTTAATTTTATCGTTTAGCATTTCGTAGGCACTTTCTCTATCTACAGTTTCGTTGTATTTTTTTGCTAGTTTTGATTTTGAAAGTAAAGCAGCTAATTCTGTACTTGTTAATACATCCATTCTGCTCATTGGTGCACGCATCATGGTTGCTGCCAATGGGGTAGGGCGTCCTTTTTCATCCAAAGCAGACACTAAAGCTTCGCCAATACCTAATGAAGTTAAAACTTCTGTGGTATCATAATATTCAGAATCTGGATAATTTTGTGCTGTTAATTTAATTGCTTTTCTGTCTTTAGCAGTAAATGCTCTTAAGGCATGTTGTACTTTTAAACCTAACTGCCCTAAAACTTCTTCGGGCACATCAGTTGGGTTTTGGGTTACAAAATATAAACCAACACCTTTACTACGTATAAGCTTAACAATACTTTCAATTTGATTTAAAAGTGCTTTTGATGCTTCATTAAAAATTAAATGTGCTTCGTCTATAAATAATATAAGTTCTGGTCTACCACTATCTCCTTGTTCTGGGAAGGTAGAATATATTTCTGCCAACAAGCTCAACATAAAGGTTGAAAATAATTTAGGCTTATCTTGGATATCGGTAAGCCTTAAAATATTAATATACCCACGGCCATTATCATCAACTCTTAATAAATCATCAACCTCAAAAGAAGTTTCGCCAAAAAATAAGTCAGCACCTTGCTGTTCTAATTCAATAATTTTTCGAAGAATTGCTCCCGTAGAAGCTGTTGAAATACGCCCATAAGACTCTGTAAATTCAGCCTTTCCTTCTTGGGTGGCATATTGTAATATTTTTTTAAAATCTTTTAAATCTAATAACGGTAGTTTATTATCATCACAATACTTAAAAATTACGGCAACAATACCTGATTGTGTTTCAGTTAAATCTAAAATACGTGATAATAATACAGGTCCAAATTCGCTTACCGTAGCTCTTAATCTTACACCATCCTGTTCTGATAGTGTTAATACTTCTACAGGAAATTGTGTTGCATTAAAGGGTAATCCTATTTTTTTATGACGTTCGTCAATTTTTGGATGCCCAGGGCTTGGTTGTGCCAACCCACTTAAATCTCCTTTAATATCCATAAGTAATACAGGAATACCTTTGTCGCTTAGGTTTTCAGCAAGTACTTGTAAAGATTTGGTTTTACCTGTACCAGTTGCTCCAGCAATTAAACCATGGCGATTCATGGTTTTTAAGGGAATATTTACGTGCGCTCCCGTTACGGTTTCACCATCTAACATGGCCGCTCCAAGTGTTATAGAGTCTCCTTTAAATGTATTGCTGTCTATTATGATTTTAGAAAATTCGTCTGTCTTACTCATTATCAAAGTTTTGATAAAAATAGTGTAATTTTAGTCAACTTGAAAATGACTGGTATGTACTAAAAGAAACAACTGATACTATTAGTTTGATATAGAAGATGTAATATGATAAATAAAAATAGCAGTTTAATTTAACATTATAGAATAGTTGTTTTTGCAAGTATTATCTATGCGCTTCAAAAATAACAACTATAGCTTCTGTTAAATCTGTAACATTTATAGTAAATCCATTGGTATTAAAAGCTGTTACTTCTGCTGCTGTAAACCCTAAAAAGTCACCATTTTGATTAGAATACCTAATACCTATAGCTCTTAAGTCGGATGCGTATCTTGATATATCATTAATAGAAGTTCCGTTTCCTCCAATATAAATAGCCTGCTGTAAAATACTGCCTCCATAATTAGTAGCAAAGCCTTGCATAGAACCAAAAGCATTTTGGAATGTGTTCGTATTATTGCCAAAACCATTGTCTCCATCAACATTATAACTTTCTACATTTGCGTGTGCAGAAAACATTATCGAGGAGGGTTGAAATGGCAACCCAACAATAGTTTGAGAGCCTGTGGCAGAAATTATAAATTTGCCAATATACGTTGTAGATTCTAAAAACGAACCACCATCAGATCCAGAAGTAATTATATTATTTGCATCTGAACTTACATTTGGATTGGCGTTTAAAATACGCCACACAGGTGATAAGGATGTGCCAGAATTAAATTCAAATTGTTGTGTTGTAATATTAAATATTAATAAACTGGTAGCTGGATTACTAATAGCATTTCTCTCCGCTGTAGTTAATCTAGGCACTAAAACGCCTTTATCTGTAGCTTCAATATCTAATATAGATGACCCATCGGGATTGGTTGTTCCAATTCCTACTTGGGCATTACTTATACTGTTAAAAAAAAACAATAACAGTACACAAACTATTTTATTCATTCGGGAGATTATTCATTAACAATTGTGTTGTAAATTTATAAAATTTCGACCAAACACAAAAAACATGATAAAATTCAAAATAGTATTAAATTATTTTGAATTTGTACCTTTGCGCGCTTATGAATAAAAAAATACTACAATTAGTAGAAAAAGGGGTTATGTTACCTTTAATGGAAGAGTTTTATACCATACAAGGAGAAGGCTTTCATAAAGGAACTGCAGCATACTTTGTGCGTATAGGTGGTTGCGATGTTGGTTGTCATTGGTGTGATGTTAAAGAAAGTTGGAATGCTAATTTACATCCGCCAACTGAAACGGCTAAAATTGTTGAGAATGCTAAAAAGTATAGCGATACTATAGTGGTTACAGGAGGAGAGCCATTAACTTGGGACATGACAGAACTAACAAAGCAACTTAAAGCCGAAAATTTACAAATACACATAGAAACCTCGGGAGCTTACAAATTAACAGGTACTTGGGATTGGATTTGTTTATCGCCTAAGAAAATGAAATTGCCTACTCAAGAGATATACAATAAAGCAAATGAGTTAAAAGTTATCATTTATAATAATGATGACTTTCGTTTTGCTGAAGAGCAAGCTGCTAAAGTTAATGATAACTGTATTTTGTATTTGCAACCAGAATGGAGTAAAAGCGATAAAGTTATTCCTGAAATTGTAGATTATGTAATGAAGCATCCAAAATGGAAAGTTTCACTACAAACCCACAAATATTTAAATATTCCATAAAAAAAATACCTTGAGATATCAAGGCATTTTTTGATCAAAAAAAATTTTTATTATTTCGAGAACGGTACAGCTATTCTTGCATTACCCCAACCTAAGTGCATATGTACACCATTATCCGCTTCACTAAATGCTATCGAAAACGCTTCTAATGCTTCCTCACCTGAAGTTACAGGAACCGATAGGCGAGCCACATCATTCTTTTCATCATAAAAGTAAGAACCCCAAACATTTAAGTCTGTACTTATTATAGCAGTCCATTCTGTCTCACCAGGAATAACGTAAAATGTGTAAGTACCAGTTTTTATTTTAGTATCTCCCAACATCATGTCTGTGTAAAGCGTTAATTCTGCAGCTTCATTTGCGCCAGTTCTCCACACTTTACCATTAGGCGCTAATTTTGATAAGGCTCTACCTTTAAGTTGAGGTCTACTGTATACTATTTTTATTAATTTATCTGATACTTTGTAATCTCTAGGAAATGCAGCAGCATCCATAGGACTTTTGTCCATTTTAGAGAATTTTTGTGCATTCATGTTAGTGCTTAACAATAAGATGAATACAAAAGCAATAGATGAAATAATTGTTGATTTTTTCATAATTAATTTTTAAGATTTTTAATTTCTTCAAATTTAAGGTTGATTTTCCTTAAAGTTTTGATAAAAGTCGTTGTGCAATGTTAAAGTTTACAATAATTTCATGTTATTTAATTTGATTGATCGATAAATTTATAATATGATGTATAATATTTTAATGTTTTGACTAAAATTTTATCTAAAAAAGGTTAATATTGAATATGAAAAGAAAGAAACTATTAAAATTTAGTAGAGACTTTAAACCAGATAAAAAAGTAATACTTAGAGACTATCTGGCTATTGAAAGAACACGACTTGCTAACGAGCGTACATTACTCTCTTACATTAGGTCTTCTTTATATTTACTTTTAGGTAGTATTGCTTTTTTTCAACTCAAAGATTTCCCCAATTTTAAATATTTAGCTTTAGCGGCATTGTTTTTTAGTGCTGTATTTTTTATCATTGGTATATATAGGTTTACCTCATTAAAGAGAAGTTTAAAGAAACTATACTACATGTCTGAAGCTCATAAAGACGATTTATAGACTTAGTTAAGTTTTGTGTTTTACTAATTATAGTTTAGCGTTTATACTACTATAACCTGTTGTGCATTTTGAAAAAATTCTGTCTATTCGAGTGAATTTCACGATTGAAATGAGTGAAATTTGTGTCGAGAATAAGAATTTTTAATATGAATTGGTTTTCGATACGATTTTTTATCAAAAAAATCACTCGAACAGATATTATACTGTTTATTTCAACTCAAAATGCATAACGGGTTACTATGCTTTATTTGCATATTTTGTTATTAAAAGTGAATTGAAACTATAATAAAGCTATAAAACTTAATCTTAAATCATTTCCTATATTTGCACTTCAATTAAAATCAATACAATGCAAGACGGATTATACGCAAAATTCAACACACCAAAAGGTGAAATATTAGTTGCTTTAGAATATAAAAAAACACCAGGTACAGTAGGTAACTTTGTGGCTTTAGCCGAGGGGAATTTAGAAAACTCAGTAAAACCACAAGGCACACCTTATTATGATGGTTTAAAGTTTCATAGAGTTATTCCAGATTTTATGATACAAGGTGGTTGCCCTCAAGGTTCTGGAGGCGGTAACCCAGGGTATCAGTTTGATGATGAGTTTCATCCAGATTTAAAACATGATGCTCCAGGAGTATTATCTATGGCAAATGCAGGACCAGGTACAAATGGTAGTCAGTTTTTTATCACGCATACAGAGACTGCTTGGTTAGATGGTAAACATACTGTTTTTGGAAAAGTTGTAGAAGGGCAAGATGTAGTTGATGCCATTGCACAAGGTGATAATATTAAAAGCTTAGAAATTGTACGCGTAGGTGCAGATGCTGAAGCATTTACTGCTGTTGAAGCGTTTAGAACTTTTGAAGGCTCTAGAGAAAAAAGATTGGCCGAGGAAAAAGCAAAACAAGAAGCGGCACTTGACGAAGTGGCTACTGGTTTTGAAAAAACAGATAGTGGTTTACGTTACCAAATCATCCAAAAAGGAGATGGTGTAAAAGCTGAAAAAGGTAAAACAGTTTCTGTACATTATAAAGGGCAGCTTATAGACGGTACAGTTTTCGATTCTTCATACAAAAGAAACGAACCAATTGATTTTCCTTTAGGTGTTGGTCAGGTTATTCCAGGTTGGGATGAAGGTATTAGTTTATTAAATGTGGGTGATAAAGCACGCTTAGTAATCCCTAGTCACTTAGGCTATGGTAGTCGTGGTGCTGGAGGCGTTATCCCACCAGATGCTAATTTAATTTTTGATGTAGAATTGGTAGGTGTAAAATAACAAGCCAAAACAATCTTACTTGATATAATAAAAAAGCATCTTATTTTAAGATGCTTTTTTATTGTATATATTTTGGTATTCTCCTAAGGTTAATAGTTTAGTTAGCTAGTATTGTAGATATAATTTTGTATATTACATTGAGTTCCCCTAAATTAACTATAGACCAACAATGATTAGTGTAAAAGATTCAAATATATATAAAGATGTAATAAAAGAATTAAATTACAATTTTGCCGACGTTTTTGTTTTTGAGAATTTTGTAATTTCTGAGATTAAAGAAGGCATTGTTTTTAATTGGGAAGACCATGCAAAATTAATAATAAAAGATGTAATAGCTGTTTTAGATACAGATGGTAGCGATTTAACCTATGTTTCAAATCGTATACATTCTTACTCAGTAATGCCGCAAGATTGGGTTAAGTTTTTTAAGAATGAATATAGCTTAAAAGGATATTGTGTTATTTCTGATAAGAAAACTTCAATGTTAAGTTTCATGGTTGAAAGTTTGTTTTTTAACAACAGAATGAAACGTTTTACAAACATATATGAAGCCGTCAATTATCTGCAAAAAGGTGTGAATGAAGTTGCTTAAATTGAGTGTTATTTCGTAATTTTACTTTTATATAAAGGTATAAGTTTGAATATAAAAGCACTAGAAAAGTTAAAATACCCTATTGGGCAATTTGTATGTCCAAATCCCATAACAGACGCTCAAATCTCAGAGTGGATTAGAATATTAGAAGAATTCCCTATTAAATTTGAAGCTTTAGTAAAACACTTAACTAAGTCTCAGTTAGATACGCCATACAGGCCAGAGGGTTGGACGATACGGCAAACAGTACATCACGTTTCTGATAGTCACCATCATAGTTACACACGTTTTAAATGGGCATTAACTGAAAATAAACCTTTAATTAAAGCATACAACGAAGCAGAATGGGCAGAACTTTTTGATAGTAAAACAGCACCAATACAAATGTCTATAGAGCATTTAAAAGCCATTCATTATAAATTGGTGTATGTATTAAAAGGGCTCTCAAATGACGATTTAAGAAAAAGTTTTATACATCCAGAAACTAATACTGAAGTTTTTTTAGACTATAATATCGGTAATTATGCATGGCATAGTAATCACCATTATGCACACATAAAAAACGTATTAAAAACTAAAGGTTGGTTGTAGCATGTTGAGACACTTTACTAAGGATGATACAGCTGCTTTATTGGATATTTATAACTATTATGTTACAAATACCGTTGCTACTTTTGATATTAAGCCTTTAACATACCAGACATTTAGCAAAAAGTTAAATGATATAAACTCAGAGTATCCCTTTTTAGTTTTTGAAGAAGATAAACAAATTTTAGGTTTTGCATACGCCAGTAAATTTCGTCCAAAACCTGCTTATAAATTTACAGTAGAAGCAACTGTTTATGTAAAGCATACAGCTCATGGAAAGCATATTGGGTCACAATTATACAAAGCGTTAATACATGAGTTAAATCAAACAGATACACACACAATACTAGGTGTATTAACCATACCAAATGAAGCAAGCATTAAACTTCACCAAAAATTTGGATTTGAAGAAGTAGCACATTTAAAAGAGTTGGGTTTTAAATTTGACGCATGGCATGATGTGGCCATCTATCAACTAAGGCTAACTTAAACCATCCATTTTATATTACAACCAATACTTGGATTTTGAGGTTTTGTGTTTTCCGTATTTTCAACTAAACAATCCAACGCATGTCTTAAATCTTCACCTGTTACTGGTATGCCGTTTCCAGGTCTAGAATTATCTAATTGCCCTCTGTAAGTTAATTTTAATTCTGAATTAAATAGATAAAAATCTGGCGTGCAAGCCGCATCATAAGCTTTGGCTACATTTTGTGTTTCATCATATAAATATGGAAAGGGATAACCTTCAGTTTCGGCATGAAGCTTCATTTTTTCAGGACTATCTTGCGGATAGTTTTCGGCATCATTACTGGAAATAGCGATACATGAAATGCCTTTAGATTGATAAGCTTTAGAGATGGCAACTAGTTGAGAATTAACATGAATTACAAAAGGACAGTGGTTACAAATAAACATAATTACAGTACCATTTTCTCCTTTTACATCTTCTAATCGCAAACTAGTATCAGATACAGTATCTAAAAGTGAAAAATCTGGTGCTGTTGTTCCTAACGGAAGCATATTTGATGGTGTTCTTGCCATAAGAGTTAAGATGTTTTTTTCAAATTTCGGAATAATTTATATCTTTAAAAAATGACTAACATAATATCTTTTGAAGATTTTACTAAAATAGATTTAAGAGTAGGTACAATTACAAAAGTGAAGGACTTTCCAGAAGCTAGAAATGCCGCATACCAACTTACTGTAGATTTCGGAGATTTGGGTGTAAAAAAAACATCAGCTCAAATTACATCGCTTTACAAAAAGGAAGATTTATTAAATAGGCAAATAGTAGCAGTTGTTAATTTTCCTAAAAAGCAAATTGCTAACTTTATGAGCGAATGCTTAGTTTTAGGAGCAGTAAATGGTAAAGATGTTATTTTACTTAACCCTGAAAGCAAAATAACTAACGGAACAATTGTTAGTTAAAAATCATAAAAAAGCCTTTGTATTGCAACAAAGGCTAAAATTTCATTAAAATATTTTAATTAAATATCATCAAAATCTATATCGGTAAAGTTTTCAGTAGATTTAGATGCGTCTGCAACTGGTGTTTCAGTTTCCGTTTTTTCATATTCTTTTTTAAAGTCTTTTTGGTGACGCTCGCTAATCACTTCATTTCCTTTTTCAGAAATGATATAATCTGTCATTTCAGCTAAAATTTCTTTAAATTCTGCAAAGTCTTCTTTATATAAATAAATTTTATGTTTTTTGTAGTGATACGAACCATCATCATTTGTAAACTTTTTACTCTCAGTAATTGTTAAATAATAGTCATCTGCTTTAGTAGCTCTAACGTCAAAAAAATACGTGCGTCTTCCTGCACGTAATACTTTCGAAAAAATTTCCTCGTTCTCCATCATTCCGTGGTTATTGGTTTTTTAGTTTTAACTTAATACATGTTATTACTTTCAAAAATCTAAAAAAAAACCGAAACTTACCAAGATTTTTTAAAGTTTCTTTTTAAAATCTGAAATTTTATTGCATTAAATTAAAAAATCACTTATAAAAATGTGTAGTGTTTATTGTGATTTAGTATCATTTGTTTCACTAAGTTGCTTTAAGTACAAATGTTGATAATACCCATCTGTATCTATAAGTGTATCATGTGTGCCTTTTTGAACTATTTTACCATCATCCAATACAATAATTTTATCAGCATTTTTAGCAGAGGATACACGGTGGCTAACAATAATTGTTGTTTTGCCTTGAGAAATCTTAAATAAATTATTTAAAATTTTCTCTTCAGTTTCAGTATCAACGGCAGATAGGCAATCATCGAATAATAAAATTTTAGGAGATTTAATAATGGCTCTAGCAATAGATACACGCTGTTTTTGACCACCAGAAAGGGTGATACCACGTTCTCCTAAAACAGTGTCATAACCTTTGTTAAATTTTGAAATGTTTTTATGAACCTGAGCATTTTTTGCAGCAGCTATCACATCATCATCTGTAGCATCTTCTTTTCCAAATTTAATGTTGTTTTTTATAGAATCAGAAAACAAAAAAGCATCTTGCGGTACGTAACCTATGTTTTTTCTTAAGTCTGTTAAATTATGTTTGTTAATTTCAATTTGATTTAAAATAATTTGGCCTTCATCTATATCGTAAAGTCTACCAACTAAATCTAATATAGTAGATTTTCCAGATCCTGTTTTTCCTAAAATAGCCAATGTTTCTCCAGCTTTAATATTAAAAGAAACATCTTTTAATGCCTGAATATTGGTATCATCATATGTAAAAGATACATTTTTAAACGTAATATCACCAGTTATTTTTGTGTGCTCATTTATCTCGTTTTTTATTTCTGGTTCAATCTTTAAAAACTCATTTATTCTTTTTTGAGACGCTTCGGCTTGTTGTACAATAGAGGTTACCCAACCAACTGTGGCTACTGGCCATGTAAGCATGTTTACATAAATTATAAACTCTGCAATAGTACCTAAACTTTCAATTTCACCATTAATATATTGCATACCGCCAATGTAAATAACCAAAAGGTTACTGGTGCCTATAAGTAATATCATTGTTGGAAAAAATAAGGCTTGTACCTTAACTAGGTGTAATTGTTTTTCTTTGCTGGTAGTAGATAAACTATCAAAATCTGCTGAGGTTTTAGGCTCTATACCATAAGCTTTAATTACCGAAATACCACTAAAAGACTCTTGTGTAAACGTTGAGAGTTTAGATAAATACTCTTGAACAACTGTACTGCGTTTATGAATTTCTTTACTTAACTTATAAATAATTACTGATAAAATTGGTAATGGTACAATAGTGTAGAGTGTTAATGTTGGCGCTTGGTTATACATGTAAATTAATGCAATAGCAAAAAGTGTTATAGTATTTATACTATACATTATTGCGGGTCCAGCATACATGCGTACTCTACCTACGTCTTCGCTAATGCGATTCATTAAATCTCCCGTTCTATTTTTTTTATAGAAATTAAGCGATAGTTTTTGATACTGCGCGTAAATTTCATTTTTTAAATCATATTCAATATAACGAGATACATTAATTATAGTTTGTCGCATTAAAAAGGTGAAAATTCCAGCAATAATAGCTGCCCCGACTATGTAAAGAATGGCTTCTAACAATTCGCCTTTAATTTCAACCTCGCTTAATCCCGATTTATTTTCAATAATTTCAAAAATACGCCTAATATAACGTGGTGTAAAGAGTAAAAAAATACGGGCTATAATGGTAATTACAATCCCAATTAGTAAATGAGTTTTGTATTTAAAAAAGTATTTATTAAGGTGCTTGAGTTCTTTCACTTAAACCTAGAAAAAATGAGCTGCAAATATACATCAATAAAAATATAAACAAGTCGCGATACTTATGGCAATGTGTTAAATAATAGCCAAAAGAAATTACTGTAACAAAAGTTGGTTTTAGAATCTGTTTTAGCAAAATAATCTTATTTTTGCCAACGTAAAAAGTAAAAAACTAAATATACGTTTTAACTTAAGTTCTTTGTAATGATGCTAAACAGACGCCATATTCGTGTAAAAGTAATGCAAACCATTTATGCTTTTAATGGTAGCGAGAGTGATGATTTAAAAAAAGACGAAAAATTTCTATTGTTTAGTATTGAAAACATGTATAGTCTTTACTTACTTATCATATCACTTTTAATAGAAGTACAAAAAAGAGCTGCTCAGGATTTAGAGAAAAAGCAAAAAAAACACTTAGCTACTTCTGAAGATAAAAATCCTAACAGAAAGTTTGTAAACAATCAAGTATTTAAATTGCTTGCGCAGAATGAGTTATTAGAAGCGCAATTAAAAAATAATAAATCGATTAATTGGGAGCTAGATAGCGAGTATGTAGATATCATCTTTAAATCTATTTTGAAAAGTGATACATACGAAGACTACATGCAGACAAAAACATCTGATTTTAAAGAGGATAAGGATTTTTTTGTTGATATATTTAAAGAGGTGATTGCGCCTAATGAAAAATTATACGACTATATTGAAGACAAAAATTTGACTTGGTTGGATGATTTACCAACAGTAAATACAACTATTTTAAAATTGTTTAGAAAGTTAAAGTCTAAAACAGCGGATACACATTTTGCACCAAAGCTATATAAAGATATAGATGACAAACAATTTGCTATTGATTTATTCAAAAAAACTATTTTAAATACGGCGACCATAAATACTGAAATTTCAAAGAAAACTACAAATTGGGATGCTGATAGAATTGCGAGTTTAGATTATATATTATTACAAATGGGTATTTGTGAAATACAACAATTTCCATCAATACCTGTTAAAGTAACTATAAATGAATATTTAGAAATTGCAAAGGAATATTCTACACCAAAAAGTAGCATTTTTATTAACGGTATTTTAGATAAATTAGTTAAAGAATATAAAGCAGAAGGCGCTTTAAATAAAGTGGGGCGTGGTTTAATATAAACCAAACCTTATTAAGAAACTATTAAAAGTTTTTAAAGCGTTAAATTATTGCTACTTTTGCTTATCAAATTACAAAAACAATTAATTATGAAAAAAATTATATTAGGGTTAAGCGCGTTATGCTTAATAGCTTTTACAAGTTGTAAAGAAGATGCTACTAAAAAAATTAGTGAAACAAACGTAGCTAAAGCTGCAGAAAGAGATGCTGTAGCATCTAAATTTCCAGTGTTAACTTTTGATAAAAAGGAACATGACTTTGGAGAAATAGAATCTAAAACTCAGGTGGAGACTGTATTTAAATATACAAACACAGGAGATGCTCCTTTAGTAATTACTGATATAAAAAGTACTTGTGGGTGTACAGTGCCTAAAGATTGGAGTAGAGAACCATTAGCGCCAGGTGCAGAGGGACAATTTTCTGTAAAATTTAATGGAAGCGGTTCTAATAAGGTTTCTAAAACCATTAATATAACTGCTAATACCGAAAATGGTAGAGAAAGTGTAAAAATTACAGCATTTGTTAAGCCAGATCCTAACAAACCTAAACCAGCGCAAAGCTAAATATATAACCAATGGGAGACGGAGGATTCGGCAGTTTATTGCCATATTTATTAATATTTGTGGTTATCTATTTTTTTATGATAGCACCACAAATGAAACGCGCAAAGAAAGAAAAGAAATTTGCTGCTGAATTAAAAAAAGGAGATAGAATTATTACTAAAAGTGGTTTGCATGGTAAGGTTGCAGAGTTAAATGATAAAGACAACTCATGTGTAATTGAAACCTTAGCAGGTAAGTTAAAGTTTGATCGTTCTGCTATTTCTATGGAAATGAGTACTAAGCTTAATACGCCAGCTACAGCTAAAAAGTAAAGTTTTATTTAATTTATCTTATAAAAAAAGGCTTTCCAATGATATTTGGAAAGCCTTTTTATGTTGTTACATAGTTTTATTTAAATTAACTTTTTGCGTTTTCGCAAGTTATCTCAGCGATTTTACAAATTACTTCGGTTGCTTTTATCATACTTTCTACAGGCACATATTCGTAGCGCCCATGAAAATTATGGCCTCCTGCAAAAATATTAGGGCATGGTAATCCCATATAGCTTAGTTGAGAGCCATCAGTACCTCCTCTTATGGCTTTAATTAGTGGTTCAATATCTAATTGTTTCATGGCTTCTTCAGCAATATCTACTATATGCATTACGGGTTCAATTTTTTCACGCATGTTAAAATACTGATCTTTAATTTCTGTAGTAACAACCTCTCTTTCGTATTGCGAATTTAATTCGTTGGTTAATTTTTGCAGAACCTCTTTACGAGCTTCAAAATGTTGTTTATCATGATCGCGAATAATATAATGTAGCGTAGTTTGTTCTACATCACCTTTTATATCATGCAAATGAAAAAAACCTTGATAACCATCGGTATGCTCTGGAGTTTCAATTCTTGGTAGAGAATTTAAAAACTCGGTGGCTATATACATAGAGTTTATCATTTTTCCTTTAGCGTATCCTGGGTGTACAATTTTGCCTTTTATTTTTACAACAGCACTTGCAGCATTAAAATTTTCATATTCTAATTCTCCAATTTGGCTACCATCCATAGTGTATGCCCATTCAGCTCCAAATTTATCTACATCAAATTTATGTGCACCTCTGCCAATTTCTTCGTCGGGTGTAAACCCTACCTTAATAGTTCCATGTTTTATTTCAGGATGATTAATTAGATATTCCATAGCAGAAATAATTTCGCAAATACCCGCTTTATCATCTGCACCTAAAAGTGTAGTACCATCAGTTGTAATTAAGGTTTGACCTATATACAATTTTAAATCTTCAAAATAATCGGGAGATAGTATGATGTTTTCTTCTTTATTTAAAACAATATCTCCACCGTGATAATTCTCAATAATTTGTGGTTTTACATTAGCACCAGTAAAATCAGGCGACGTATCAAAATGCGATATAAATCCTATAGTTGGCACATCATAATCTACATTACTTGGTAGTGTAGCCATAATGTAAGCATTGTTATCAATAGATACATCTTGCATGCCGATAGCTTTTAATTCATCAGCAAGTTTATTGGCCAAATCCCATTGTTTTTTTGTGCTAGGTGTGGTGTTAGAATTTGGGTCAGATTCTGTGTCTATAGTAACATAACCTGTAAAACGTTTTATTATCTTTTCTTTTGAAATCATTTAAATGAATTTTGCAATTATTTTGTGCAATTTAAGTAACCCTAATTTACGATTATTTATTAATATTAATGTTGAATTATACGTACTTAATGTCAATTTTTTATTTACAGTATTTACACCTATTTTTGCACAAATATTACAGATGTATAAAGCTCTTCTTAGACCAATATTTTTCGCATTCGATCCCGAAAAAATTCATTATTTTACTTTTGATGTTATAAAAGTTGTTTCTAAAATCCCTGGATTTCCAGCACTATTTAGAAGTTTGTATTTGGTAAATGATAAGAGGTTGGAACGCGAAGTTTTTGGTTTAAAATTTAAAAACCCCGTAGGTTTAGCTGCAGGATTTGATAAAAATGCAGTGTTGTATAATGAACTTTCAAATTTTGGATTTGGTTTTATAGAAATAGGCACAGTTACACCACAAGGACAAGCTGGAAACCCAAAAAAGCGTTTGTTTCGGCTAAAAGATGATAAAGGCATTATAAATAGAATGGGATTTAATAATGAAGGTCTACAAGCTGCTATTAGTCAATTAAAAAAAAATAAAGGACAACTTATTATTGGCGGCAATATTGGTAAAAATACAGCTACCAAACCTGAAGATTATACCAAGGATTATTTAGAATGTTTTAATGCACTTCATCCTTATGTAGATTATTTTGTATTAAATGTGAGTTGCCCGAATGTTGGGAGTCATGCTAAATTAAATGATAAAGATTACCTAGAAGAATTAATTGGTGCTGTACAAAATGCTAATAAAACTTTTGAAAACCAAAAACCAATTGTTTTAAAAATTGCTCCAGATTTAAATAATGGTCAGTTAGACGAAATTATAACCTTAGTAAAAAACACAAATCTTGATGGTGTTATTGCTAGTAACACATCTACAGATAGACGTGATTTAAAAGCTTCAAAAGAAAAATTAGACACTATTGGTAATGGTGGATTGAGTGGGCAACCTATTAAAGAAAAAAGTACAAAAGTGATTAAATACCTCTCTGAAAAAAGTAATAAAGCATTTCCTATAATTGGAGTAGGTGGCATACATTCTGCAGAAGATGCTCTAGAAAAATTAAATGCAGGTGCAGACTTAGTACAAATTTATACAGGTTTTATTTATGAAGGACCTAGTTTGATAAAACGGATTAATAAAGCAATTTTAGAACATTAAATAGAATATCTATTATTTAATAAATTGTTTTACCTCTATGTTGTCTCCACTTACAATAGTAACTATGTAAGACCCCTTTGGCAATTTTGATACATCTATTCGTTCATTACCGGTTAATTGTCCCATTAAAAATACTTGACCAACTAGATTTGAAATGGTATAATAATCATCATTAGAAGCTTTCTTTTCAGAGGTCGTAGCAATATTTAAAATGCCATTGGTTACAGGGTTAGGAAATAATTTTAAAGTAGATTTAGAATCGCTTTTATTAGCTAAAGTATTCTCTTTAATACTAACACCATCAATTGCGATATCGCCAGCCCAACCATTTCCACGAATGGCTCTAAAATGGATGTTTATGGTTTGCCCATAAAACTGAGAAAGGTTAACTAACTGTGCTATAAAGTCGTCTGTTTGATTTATTTGTTGTTCACCGATAAGTGGTGGTATGATATCATAGATATAATCATCTTGCGTTTCTATGTCCACATGAAGTTCTCCAATATTATCACCAAACATATGATAAAAGAATTCTAATTGTACATTATTTTTATTTATAGAGATACATGGAGATACAAATTCAGTAACATCACCTTCTTTTGATCCAGATGCTTCTGTATAAATATAATTACCAGAACTCTTATGGCTTGTTTTGTCAATAACAGGACCAGTATTAGAAGATACGGTTTCACCAGAATTTGTTAACCAATTATAGCCATTGCCAGATACGTCAATAGCAGACCAACCGTTAGAACTCGCAAAATCAAATGCATCAAAATTTACATTTAGAGAGGTGTCTTCTTTAGTACCTACTTTAATTATTTGAGAGAATGTTTTACTAATTGTGCCATAAATATCCTCGTTAGTATCTTCGTCTGTTTTAAAAACAACGTTTCTGGTAGATATGGTTAAAGTTACATCGTAAATACCCTTAGTAAAGGTATGCGTTGGGTGTTGTGTGGTGTAGTCTATAACATGATCGCCATCAACATCCCACTGCCATGATATAGCACCAACACTTAAGTCTGTAAACGTAACAGTCAACTCATCATCACATTCTTGAAAAGTATCTGCAGTAAACTCTACATTAGCAGAGGGACAAGCTAAATATTGTCTTGCAGACTTATAAAACGCGTATATTCTAGCTAATTGTAGTTTAGAAAAATGAGATTTACATGTAGAGCGAGCGTAAGACATTATATTTCTCGTATCAGGATTAAAATCGTCTCCGTTAGCATCTTTTAAATTACCAATATATTCACAATCACTTGTCACGTTGCCTATACTTAGCTTGGGGTCAGCAGGAGTGTCACAAATCATATCGCCATCAGTGTCACAATTAGAGCCGTTTACCAGCTCAGTAGTAAGTGTATGATTATCTCTACCATGTGTATGCAACAACGAAAAGAAATGCCCTATTTCGTGCGCTAACGACGCACCGTTTGTAACACAATTATTTTTCATTACTATAACATCAGATCCTCCAAAAGTATTAGAGTACCCGCACAGACTTTCGCCTAATCTTACTTCAACGTTATTAGTAAAATAAATATTTATAACACCAGGGATATAATTTTGTTCTGTTAATTCTGCCTCATCAGTTCTATTAAAATTGTAAAACAAGTCGTCGTTGTTTATGTAATTTATACCATCGCATAGAAAAAACTCCATGTAAGCATCTGCATATGTAGCGTTTAAATCTGCAATTGCAGTGTATAAAGCATCTAAACTTAACCCATTTTTTCCTGCTGTTGTACGCATTATGTGTGCTTTAAGAGGAATTGAGTTTAAAGGCTGTGGAATAGTGTTTTTATTTTTTGAAGTTTTACTGAGTTTATCTGAGATTGCTATAAACTCATCCTCATACTTTTTAATATCGTCTTGAAAACTTTGATAATATGATAAGGCTTCATCTGTAATTTCTGTACCACAAAAAGATGATGAATTTTGTCCAGACATAGATAACCCAAACGATAGTAAAATCGAAAGTAAGGTTAAATTAAAATCTGAATAAAACTTCATGGGGCGTTTAGTTTAAACCAAACATACCCCATTGTATTAAGGCATTGAAATAAAAACGTTAACAGTAATTATTTATCGATAACATGTGATTATTGTACTATTAATTTTTGAGTTTTACTATCACCAGCTTCATTATTAAGCTTTAAAAGGTAGATGCCTGAGGTTAAATTAGATGTATCAACTTGAATAGTAGTTATTACATCTTTTATTAAAATTTTTCTATTTAGATTGCCTAATACAGTGAAAATTTCAATACTTTCTAAATTAATGTTATTAAGGTTTGATATTGTTAATTTATCAGTTACAGGATTAGGAAAAATTGAAATACCTTCTAAAGTATTTAAATTTTCTGACCCTAATGTAGAAGAGTTAAATGTGAAAGTAACTGTAGCCATTCTATTCCCATTAATCGGAAATCCAGAAACCATACTTATTGATGTTCTTGGAGATGTTACAGCATTACCAGAAGTATAATCTGTACCAGAGTCTGTACCAGAATCGTAAGCAAACACATCAATAGTAAATGTATCTCTCCATCCATTGTTGATAGATGGGTCTCCAGATTTTAGGTCTAAACTATTAATAGCTATAAACCAATCTGGACTTGGTGCAACCATAGACACTAAAGTAATTAAAGGGAAATCTTCGTTAACAGTAATACTATTTATATTAGAAGTACTAGCGTTTCCAGCAAAAGGAGCAAACCCTTGTTGTAAATATTGATTTGCCTCACCAGATGTAATTAAAGCACTTATTTCACTACTAAAAGCACTTGTGTTACCTGTTTCAGCTATATTTTTTATGCCATTAGTAGTAGGTGCACTAGTGCCAAACTCTAAAATAGTATTTGCAGTTTTATGGGTAGCGCCAGCAAGAGGAGACCAATGAGCACTTTCAGGAACTGATGTGTGATCTGTTGTATTCCAAATTGTAGTTACTGAAATATCATAATTTGCAGTACTTTGCGAAAAAGAAAATGTGCAGGTTAAAAAAGACAAAATAAAAGTAATTTTTTTCATACGATGATTATATTGAGTATTTTATAATTAAAGTAAGTCGAAAAAATATCAAAACCTTACATTCTTAAAAATAATAGTAATTTTAGCTTTAAAATTTTTGAATATATAATGTTAAAACCCATAAAAATAATTGAATGTCCACGAGATGCGATGCAGGGTATAAAGCAGTTTATCCCTACAGCCCAAAAAGTGCAATATATTCAGTCCTTATTACGTGTGGGTTACGATACGATTGATATTGGGAGTTTTGTGTCACCTAAAGCTATTCCTCAAATGGTTGATACTGCTGAGCTGCTTTCGCAACTGGATCTATCTAAAACTACAAGTAAGTTATTGGCAATTATTGCCAATGTTAGGGGTGCAAATGATGCTTGTAAACATGAAATGATTGACTATTTGGGTTATCCATTTTCAATTTCAGAAAATTTTCAAATGCGTAATACGCATAAAACGATTTCTCAATCGGTAGAAGTGCTATCAGAGATACTCGAAATTGCACAAAATGCAGATAAACAACTGGTAGTTTATATTTCTATGGGTTTTGGGAATCCGTATGGAGACCCTTGGAATGTGGATATAGTAGGCGAGTGGACCGAAAAATTGGCGAACATGGGTGTTAAAATACTGTCTCTAAGTGATACCGTTGGAACTTCTAACGCTGAAAACATCAATTATCTGTTTTCAAATTTGATTCCAAAATATCCCAATATTGAATTTGGGGCGCATTTGCACACCACTCCAAGTACATGGTTTGAAAAAGTGGATGCAGCATATAAGGCTGGATGTTATCGTTTTGATGGCGCTATTCAAGGCTTTGGGGGTTGCCCCATGGCTAAAGACGAGCTTACTGGAAATATGCCTACCGAGAAATTGTTATCCTATTTTACTTCACAAGGAAAAAACAATTTAAATGCTATGAGTTTTGAGAGCGCTTATAATGAAGCAAGTAAAATTTTCAATCATTTTCATTGATTAGTTACTTTACCTAAATGTTAAATTTTCAACTTATAGTTTCTTCAAATATCTAAAAATAAGTTAATTACAAATTGGTAAAAATCTTTATTTAAATTTAATCTAAATAAACTTTGTGTAAGTAATTTTCAGTTTTATATTTGCAAATGAAAACCTATTTGTAATAAGTCTAAATAAAAAGACGCCAAAAAAACATAATGAAAAAATTAATTTTAAGTGCATGTGTTGTAGCTACTTTATTCCAATCATGTTCTAATGACGATGATAACACTGTAAACCCAGTTAGTGTAGTTGCACCGGCAACGTTTGAGTTTACAAGAGATGGTAGCTCTACAGTAAGTTTTAGTGGGCAAACTACTAGAATTGAAATGGGAGAGGAATTAATTGATGCGTTAAAGGACACATCAAAATCTGAAGCTCAAATAGATGGTATGTTTACCAATACAGGCGATAATTTTGCGGATGCTGATTTAAATGCCTCAAGTAAAAGCATTAGAAGTAAAACTGCAGCTTCTGCAGATTACTTTTCTGCAAACACTACAGATGCTAATGCTATAAAAGCAGATTTTGAAAGCTGGATAGCTGCGCAAGTAGATGAGGTTTACCCAAACTGGGATGTTGATGCAGCAGCAGGTATTGCTGGAAAAATACAAGAAGCTGGTGGTGGCTCAACAAGATATGTAAATGCTAAAGGCTTAGAGTATAACCAAGCAGTAAATAAAGGGCTAATTGGTGCTTTAATGGTAGACCAAACACTAAATAATTACCTAAGTCCTGCTGTTTTAGATGCAGGTTCTAACGTAACAGATAATGATAACGATGTTGTTGCAGAGGGTAAACCTTACACTAACATGGAGCATAAGTGGGATGAAGCTTATGGTTATACTTATGGTTTAAATGCAGACCCAGCTAATCCAAATTTAGATTTAGGTGCAGATAGTTTCCTTAATAAATACATAGGTCGTGTAGAAGGCGATCCTGATTTTGCTGGAATTGCAGAAGAGATTTACCAAGCGTTTAAGTTAGGGAGAGCTGCAATTGTTGCCAAAAATTATGAAGTTAGAGACGCACAAGCTGCCTTTTTAAGAGAAAAAATATCAGAGGTTATTGGTATAAGAGCTGTGTATTATTTACAACAAGGCAAAAATATATTAGACACTGATAAAGGTGCTGCATTTCATGATTTATCAGAAGGATTCGGATTTATTTACAGTTTGCAATTTACAAGACAACCCAATACTGATGCACCATATTTTACAAAAGCTGAAGTTGATGGATTTATCACAACCTTAACAGCAGGAAATGGGTTTTGGGATATTAGCGAAGATGCCTTAGATACAATGTCTAACACTATAGCAGCTAAATTTAATTTTACAGTTGCCCAAGCAGGAAGTACAAATTAATATGAGTTTAATTTAGTTATTATTTATAAAAAAGTAGTTGTTTCATGATGAATTGGAGCAACTGCTTTTTGTATTTTTGCAAAAAAAGAAAAGGAATAAATTTTAGATTATGAAAAAGTTTTTTTTAGGATTAATTTGTCTAGGTATTATTGTGGCGTGTAGCTCGTCATCTACAGATGATGATTCAACAGGAGGTAATGATAATTTTGATAGAGGTGCTTTATTAACCAATGTAGCCGATAATATTATAATTCCTGCTTTTGAAGATTTACAAACTAAACTTTCTGCTCTAGATGTTGCCAGAGGAAACTTTGTTAACGACATGTCTCAAAGTAATCTTGATGCTTTAAGTGATGCTTGGTTAGAGGCCTATAAAGTTTGGCAATATGTAGAAATGTTTAATATTGGTAAAGCCGAAGGTATAGATAATACAAACTTTATAGGTTTTGTGTCTTTCTTTAATATCTATCCTTTAGAAGTATCAGATATTGAAAATGGAGCAGGAACAGGAAATTACGACTTAACAACTGGAAACTATCACGACGGACAAGGTTTTCCTGCATTGGATTTTCTAATTCATGGTGTAGCAGATAGTGATGCTACGGCATTAGACAAATTCACTTCAAATTCAAAAAAAGAGGGTTATGTTACTTATTTAGATAATGTTGTGGCAAGAATGAATACCCTAAATAATACCATTCTTAATGATTGGAAAAATAACTATAGAGACACTTTTGTAACTAATCTTTCTAGTTCTACAACAGGTTCGATTAGTAAGATTGTTAATGATTTTGTCTTTTATTATGAGAGAGGTTTAAGAGCAAATAAGATAGGAATTCCTGCTGGTAACTTTTCTAATGAGCCTTTACCGAATAAGGTAGAAGCGTTTTACAAGAAGGACGTGTCCAAGTTATTGGCCTTAGAAGCTCTAACCGCAGTACAGGACTTTTTCAATGGAAAAACTTATAACGAATCAAGCACTGGAGAAAGTTTTAAAACCTATTTAGAAGCTTTAGGTAGAAATGATTTAGCTACTACAATTACATCTAAATTTAATGAAGCTAAACAGAAACTTGAGGTTTTAGATGATAGTTTTTACAATCAAGTAGACACAGATAATACTAAGATGACTCAAGCTTATGATGCTTTACAAACTGCTGTTGTGTCTTTAAAAGTAGATATGATGGGAGTATTTCAAGTATCCTTGGATGAAGGTTTTGTAGATAGTGATGGCGATTAAAACACAAAAAAACACTCAAAAGGTTGTCTTAAAAAAAGACAACCTTTTTTATTTTATATGAATTTCAATTTTAAAACATACATAAACCAAACTGCACACGCAGCACCGTTAGCTGTTTTTAGGATAGCTTTTGGTATTATGATGTGTTTTAGTATCCTTCGCTTTTGGTATCATGGTTGGATTGAAACCTTATACTTAGAGCCAAAATTTCATTTTTCTTATTATGGGTTCGAGTGGGTAAAACCAATTGGGAATTACACTTACGTATTATTTGTTATTTGCGCTATTGCTTCCATATGTATAGCCATAGGTTTTAAATACAGAATAGCAATCATTATCTTTTTTCTGACTTTTACATATATAGAGTTGATGGATAAAACCACTTATCTCAATCATTATTATTTTGTAAGCCTCTTAAGTTTTTTAATGATTTTTTTACCTGCAAATGCCTATTATTCTTTAGATAATATTCTTAGAAAAAAAAGTTACGAGACTATTCCTAAATGGACGATTGATAGTTTAAAACTCCTGTTAGGTATTGTCTATTTTTATGCAGGATTGGCAAAACTGAATAGCGATTGGTTATTTAGAGCGCAACCCTTAAAAATATGGCTCACTTCAAAATACGATATCCCATTAATTGGTGAAGCTTTTATGCATCAAAATTGGTTTCATTATGCCATGAGTTGGGGTGGTATGCTGTACGATTTAACCATACCGTTTTTATTATTATACAGAAAAACAAGAGTTTTTGCTTTCGTAGCTGTTGTGTTTTTTCATGTATTTACTCGAGTGTTGTTTCCAATCGGGATGTTTCCGTTTATCATGATTGTATCTACATTAATTTTCTTTGATGCAGGTTTTCATCAAAAAATAATCAATGCCCTAAAAAAACTATTCTCCTTTTCAAAATCAAAATATATTCATGTAAGAGAAAGATATATTTTTCAATCTAGAACACCAGTTATTTTGTTGTTATCTATATTTTTTATCATTCAATTTATCTTACCATTTAGATATCTTTTATACCCAGGAGAGTTGTTTTGGACAGAAGAAGGCTACCGCTTTTCTTGGCGCGTGATGCTTATGGAAAAAATGGGAATCTCAACCTTTAAAATTGTAGATGGAGACACAGGCGCATTTTTTTATGTAGATAATAAAGATTTCTTAACAACGTTTCAAGAAAAACAAATGAGTTTTCAACCTGATTTTATATTAGAATATGCACATTATCTGGGAGATCATTTCACCCAACAAGGGCACAAAAATGTACAAGTATTTGTGGAAAGTTATGTGGCACTAAATGGAAGATTAAGCAGCCTATATGTAGATAAAAGTGTAAATTTGTACGCCGAAAAAAAATCGTTTAAACCCAAGCTTTGGCTATTGCCTTTTAATGATGAGATTAAAGGATTGTAATTTACTTATAGCACTTTTAGTAAGTGTTTCGTTATATGCCCAAAATACAGTAAAAGGTGTTGTATTATTTGCAAAAACAAATACGCCTATAGCTAATATTGAGGTGTACGATAAAAGCTCCGGATTACTCACAACTACAGATAGTGTTGGTAATTTTCAATTTGAAACTTCAAAAGAAACCATAAGCTTACTGTTTTTTTCTTCGGAATACGAGATAAAAGAAATAGAAATCTCTACTACAAATTCTAAGTCTTTAAAAATCATATTAGAGTCTTCAACTACTGAATTATCCGAAGTTGTTATTAACGCACGTAAACGACGTGTTTTTGAATTAAAGCGCTTAAGAGATGTAGAGGAAACCGCTATTTATGCTGGTAAAAAAACAGAGGTGGTTTTGGTAGAACAATCTTTGGCTAATTTGGCATCTAATAATGCAAGACAAATTTACAGCCAAGTAGCGGGTTTAAATATTTTTCAAAATGACGATGCAGGTTTGCAGCTAAATGTTGGTGGGCGTGGTTTAGACCCTAATAGAACGGCAAATTTTAATACCAGACAAAACGGTTATGATATCAGCGCCGATGTGTTGGGCTATCCCGAAAGTTATTACACACCTGCTGCCGAAGGACTTTCAGAAATTCAAGTCATTCGCGGTGCAGCGTCTTTACAATACGGTACGCAGTTTGGCGGTTTAATCAACTTTAAACTAAAAGCACCAAACCCTGATAAAACGATAGAGCTAATTACTAGAAACACCTTAGGCAGTTTTGGGTTATATACCAATTTTACGAGTGTAAGTGGTACCAAAAATAAATGGAGTTACTACACTTATTTTAATTACAAAAAAGGGGATGGATTTAGACCAAATTCTGAGTTTGAATCTAAAAATATTTTTACGCATATTGGCTATCAATTCAACAAGAACACAAAATTAGAAGGAGAAGTCACCTATCTAAATTATTTAGCGCAACAAGCAGGAGGTTTAACGGACGATATGTTTAACGATAACCCGTTTCAAAGCAATCGTGCTCGTAACTGGTTTAAGGTAAATTGGTTATTGTATAACTTAAAATTTGCACATAAATTTTCAGAGAACACCAACTTCACATTTAATATTTTTGGTTTAAATGCCTCAAGAGATGCACTAGGTTTTAGAACCAATCGTGTAAACCAATCAGATCCAGGGAATGAGCGCGATTTAATTGTGGGCGATTTTAATAATTTTGGTTTCGAAACACGACTATTAAGCAAATACAAAATACAAGATAAAAACGCCACATTTCTTATAGGTGGTAAGTTTTATAAAGCAGATAATTACCAAAAACAAGGCCCTGGAAGTGATGGTTTAGGTGCTGATTTTAATTTTGCAGAAGACGAATTTCCAAACTATCCAGACCAATCAGAATTTGATTTGCCAAACCTAAACGTTGCCCTTTTTGGTGAAAATATATTTTACCTGTCAGATCAATTTTCAGTAACGCCAGGGTTTAGATTCGAATATATAAAAACCCAAAGCGAAGGCTTTTTTAGGCGTATAAATACAGACGGTGCGGGCAATGTTATTTTAAACGAAGAGATTAGAGACGATCGTAATTTTGAACGTTCCTTCGTATTGCTTGGTGTAGGTTTAAGCTACAAACCAAATAAAAGCCTAGAGTTTTATGGTAATATTTCTCAAAACTACCGCTCGGTAACATTTTCAGATATTAATATTATCAATCCTGCGTTTTCAATTAATCCTGATATTACCGACGAAAAAGGGTTTACTGCCGATTTAGGAATTCGTGGTAATTTCAAGAGATACGTATCTTACGATTTAGGCGTTTTCGGTTTATTCTATAACGATCGTATTGGCTTCATTCAAAAAGGTTTACCCGATGGTAGAGTAACTAGCGAAAGGGGTAATGTGGGAGACGCTGTAATGTATGGCATAGAATCTTTGTTCGATTTCAATCTTAAAAAAATAGTAAACCTAAGTAACGATTTTCAATTGAATTATTTTGTAAATACCTCCATTATCAATTCTCAATATACAGTGTCTCAACAAGCTGGAATAGAAGGTAACCAAGTTGAGTTTGTGCCAGATTTAAACCTTAAAACAGGGCTTAATGGTGGGTATAAAAACCTTTTAGCAAGCATTCAATACACTTATTTAGGAAGGCAATTTACAGATGCTACCAACTCTACCCAAGCAAGCTTAAGTGGCGTTATTGGTGAAATTCCAGAGTACGATATTTTAGATGTGTCTTTATCGTACACTTTCAAAAATTTCAAATTAGAAACAGGTATAAATAACGTTTTAGACAATGCCTATTTTACTAGAAGAGCAACTGGTTATCCAGGGCCAGGAATTATTCCATCAGCTCCAAGAAATTGGTATACAACTTTACAGATTAAATTTTAAAATTTTTTGGGCGTGCCCCTAAAGGGTCGGGCTTTCCGTTATATCTTTTGTTTTTGTCCTGCTATTAAGGTGAGATAATTTTAATAAAATTGGTAGTATTAATAAGTAGCTATAGCATCTTATCATACAAAACAAAAGGATGCCACTGCAATCCCTCACGCACGCATCTGCTCAGGTCAATCCTTACTAAATTATAGCACGTATTTTTGCAAACGTATGTATTTTTTAATTCTTGCATCATAATAATTAATCTATAAATTAAATCGTATATTTGCACGCAATTATAACTGTAATTGCAACATGACTGCACACGAAAACAAAATTCTAGGTGAAGGTTTAACTTACGACGATGTACTTCTAGTACCAGCCTTTTCAGAAGTATTACCAAGAGAGGTAAGTATTCAAACAAAATTCACAAAAAACATTACCATTAACGTACCGATTATTTCGGCGGCAATGGATACCGTAACCGAAAGTAAAATGGCCATAGCTATGGCGCAAGAAGGTGGTATTGGTGTACTTCATAAAAACATGAGTATAGAAGCTCAAGCTATGAAAGTACGTCGTGTTAAGCGTGCAGAAAGCGGTATGATCATAGATCCTGTTACTTTACCACTCACCGCAACAGTTGCAGATGCTAAACAAAACATGGCAGAACATAGCATTGGTGGTATACCAATTGTAGATAAAGATGGTACCCTTAAAGGTATAGTTACTAATCGTGATTTACGTTTTGAGCATGAAAACAAAAAATCTATCGCTGAGGTTATGACCTCTGAAAATTTAGTAACAGCAGCAGTGGGTACGTCGTTAAATGATGCCGAAAGCATACTTCAAGAACATAAAATAGAAAAGCTATTGATAGTTGACGATAACTATAAATTATCTGGCTTAATAACGTTTAGAGACATTACAAAGCTAAGTCAGAAACCAAATGCCAATAAAGATAAATATGGGCGTTTACGTGTAGCTGCAGCTATTGGTGTTACTGGTGATGCTGTAGATAGGGCAGAAGCCTTAGTTAATGCTAGTGTTGATGCTGTAGTAATTGATACCGCTCACGGGCATACTAAAGGCGTAGTAAGTATATTAAAAGAAATAAAGAAAAAGTTTCCGCAGCTCGATGTTATTGTTGGTAATATAGCCACAGGTGCTGCAGCTAAATATTTAGTAGAAGCTGGCGCAGATGCTGTTAAAGTTGGTATTGGTCCAGGTTCTATATGTACTACACGCGTTGTTGCAGGTGTTGGTTTTCCACAATTTTCAGCAGTATTAGAAGTTGCTGCGGCTATAAAAGGTACAGGTGTTCCTGTAATTGCAGATGGTGGTATTCGTTACACAGGTGATATTCCAAAAGCTATTGCAGCGGGTGCAGATACCGTAATGTTAGGGTCGCTTTTAGCAGGTACAAAAGAATCTCCAGGAGAAACCATTATTTACGAAGGGCGTAAATTTAAGTCTTACCGTGGCATGGGTTCTGTAGAAGCTATGAAGCAAGGGAGTAAAGACCGTTATTTCCAAGATGTAGAAGACGATATTAAAAAACTAGTACCAGAGGGTATTGTTGGTCGTGTGCCTTACAAAGGCGAATTAAACGAAAGTATCCATCAGTTTGTTGGTGGTTTACGTGCAGGTATGGGCTATTGCGGCGCTAAAGATATTGCTACTTTAAAAGAAACGGGTCAGTTTGTAAAAATTACAGCAAGTGGTATTAATGAGAGTCATCCACATGATGTAACCATTACTAAAGAATCACCTAATTATTCTAGATAGTAGTTTTTGTTATAGTTTTGAAAAGTAGACTGCATCACCAACTTTTAACCCCCAAGTATCAGTTAATCCTGCATTAATTTCTAAAACATATTTAGCAGGAATTTCTGATGGTAATGACGTTTCATTAAAGGGTTTTGCATTTTTTTGAAAGCTCACAATAGTTGTATCCGAATTCATATAGATAATATCTAATGGTATTCTTGTGTTTTTCATGTAGAAAAAGCGTTGTTGCTCATCTTCAAAAATAAATAGCATGCCTTGTTTTTTTGCCATGGTATTGCGGTACATTAATCCTGTTTGGATATCAAAATCTGTATCTGCAACTTCAATATCTAATGCAATTTTTAAAGTATCTTTTTCAGAATTAAAAATAGATAATTTACCTTCTTTTTTAAATGTAACTTCGGTTTGGGAAACAGCCTTTGTTTCTTTCTTACAAGAATAAAAAGCGACACTTATAAGCAGTGAGATATAGAAAGGACTTAAAAAACGTTTCATGTTTTAACGTACCACCGTTTTAGGTTTATAAATAAACATAAAATATAAGCCTATTACAATGAAAGGAATACTTAGCCATTGACCAGTATTTAAATTGAACCAATTTATATATTCGTCTCCTTGCGGCTCTTTTACGTATTCTACAAAGAACCTTACTGTCCATAATAACACTAAAAACAAACCAAAAAGAAAACCAGTTTGGTTTTTTTTAGGAGTTTTAGAATAGAAATACCACAATAAAAGAAAAACAAAAATATAACAAAATGATTCGTATAGTTGAGAAGGGTGACGATAGGGTACCGCTTCTAATAATTCTGGATTGCTAGCAATAGCGTTATAGGCATCTTGTACATCTTTAACTCCTGTTTTTCTAACAACTTCGTATTTATTATAATAATCTTGAATAAAACGTACACCAAGCGGAAAATCGCCTGAGGCTTTTCCGATAATTTCAGAATTAATAAAATTACCAATTCTTACAAATACAGCACCTGAAGCTACAGGAATCACTATACGATCTAAAATCCAAAGTAACGATTTGTAATTGTATTTTTTACGGTATAGATACATACCAACAATAATACCTATTGCAGCGCCATGACTTGCTAATCCTTGAAAACCAGTAAATTGTATACCATCTTTAAAACTAAAAGGTAAAAATATGCTAAAAAAGTCTTGCTTTATAAGTTCAGATTGATAAAAGAGCACATGACCTAAACGCGCACCTAGCATGGTAGATAATACCACGTATATAAACATAGGGTCTAAATACTCTAGGTTAATCTTTTCTTTTGTGTAGATACGCTTCATAATGTACCAACCCAAAATAAAAGCTATAACCCACATAAGGCTATAAAAATGTAGTTTAAAATCGCCTACGATATCAATTCCTGTTACAGGATTCCAGTTAAACTTTAATGCGTGCATGAATATTATTTTACTGCGTAAATATAAAGGTTTAACACCACTTTAGTGTTAAATTTTTGTTTACCTATTTTAAAAACAACTCACTAAATTTTTGCTTTAGTGTATTAATAATTTGTTATCTCAGACTCCATTTGAATTTAATAAAAAAGTTTATAAATCAAATTTGATATATACTTATTTGGCTAAACTCAAAATTTCAACCTCAAAAATAAGATTTGTTTTAGGCGGTATACCTCGGTTTCCTGCTTCTCCATATCCTAAGTGATAAGGAACAAATAGAGTAGCCTTATCTCCAACTCTTAAGTGTTGTAAGCCTTCTTTAAAACCTGCTATCATGGTAGCATCGGGACTTAAATCTGCTTTTATAGGTTTATAAGCATTTGCTGCTTTTTTTCTTTGATTAACAGCTTCTAAAGCTTCAGCTAATGATAAATCGCTTGTGTCAAGTAATTTTCCGTCTTCAAAAAATAGAGCATAGTGCGCCATAGCTTTTGAGAATACTTTGAGTGGTTCACCATCTCCAGCTTTAGAAATATAATATTTTAGACCAGACTCTAAAGTTGTAGCTTTTTCTTTTTGTAAACGATGCTTTTCAACAGTTTTATTTTTTATGTTTTCTTTACGCGCTTTTTCAGCTTTTTCTCTTTTTTCGCGTTCAGCAAAATGACTTTCAAAAACATAAGGGGCATTAAATTTTTTAGCATCACTACCTTTTCTAATTATCTTTAGTTGGTTAATAACTACGCTGTCTATTGGTTTATCTCTAGCATCGGTTTCAATATTAGAAATAGAATCTTGCACATCTAAGCCAAAAACCAATTCGCCAAAAACGCTATAACGATTATCTAAATCTGGACGCGGTACTTCGGTAATATAAAATTGACTACCGTTAGTGTTTGATCCAGAATTTGCCATGGCTAAAATGCCTGGTTTATCATGTTTTAAGTCAGGATGAAATTCATCCATAAAACGATAACCAGGGTTTCCAGCGCCAGTACCCAAAGGATCGCCACCTTGTACCATAAATTTATCAATAATACGATGAAAAATTAAACCATCGTAAAACTTTTCTTTTTTGTATTTCTCATTAACTAAAGTGTTTGTGCCTTCTGCTAGTGCAATAAAATTTGCTGAAGTAACTGGTGCCTTTTTATAATTTAATTTAGCTACCATTTTTCCTTTTGTGGTATTTATTTCGGCGTAAATACCATCTTCTAATTCTGGGTATTGCGATTTACAACCCGAAAGCGCTAGTGTAAAAACCGTTACAATACAAACGGTTATAGTATTCAATTTTAACATGCTAATTATCTTCTGTTTTTGTGATAGAATTTACAGTAACTTCTGCAATAAGAGGAATATTTGTACCAATTTTATTCTCATCACCATAATAGCCGTAAGCTTTTTGAGAAGGGAATAAAAACGTAACGGTTTCACCAGGTTTCATAAGTTTTAAACCTTCACGTAAACCAGTAAATAACTCTTGTCTATCCATAGTATAGTTTAAATTTTTAAAATTATCAACTGGATAGATAAGGTTTCCCTTTAAATCTTTTAATGTATAAGAGTAATTTACAATATCACCATAGTTAGGCGTAGGAGCAATAGCTTCATTAGTTTTAGTATTATAGTAGTACCAAAATCCGTTTTCAGAGGCTAAATATTCATTACTAGAATTAGCAGACATTATTTGGTTAAACTGTGCTTGTTCTTTTGCATTCAGTTTTTTATTGCGTTCTACAGATTGATCTATAAACGAACCCGTTTTTACAGAAACAGGTTTTCGAGCTTCGGGCGTTTTGCACGCAAAGCAAAAAAGCAAAATAGTTATTAAAGTTAAAGATTTATTCATGATGTAGGGCGTCTTTATATTGAGGTAATATACTAAGAAATTTTTCAATTGTAGCGGGTAGCGATGTTTCACTTCGTCCGCCTGCAGCATTATTATGGCCACCACCACTAAAATGTGCTCTTGAAAATTCGTTTACAGAAAAACTACCTTTTGAGCGTAATGAAATTTTAATAATTCCCTCTTGCCTGTCTTCTATAAAAATAGCGGCAAAAATAACATTATCTAAAGAGAGTGCATAATTTACTACACCTTCAGTATCTCCTTTTTTATAGTCGAATTTGCGTAATTCGTTTTGTGTTAGCGTAATATAGGCAGTTTTTAACTCTGGAATAATTTTTAAATTTGTTAACGCACAACCTAACAACTGTAACCTATTGTAGCTATTTGTATCGTAAACGTTATTGTGTATCTCTGAGTTTTTTGCACCTTTTTCAATCAATTCTGCTACAATACGATGTGTAGTACTTGTAGTAGCAGCAAACCTGAAAGATCCTGTGTCTGTCATGATACCTAAATAAAGACATGTTGCAATATTTGTATCAATTTTATCAGTATCGCTTAGCATATTTATAAAATGATATATCATTTCACAAGTAGAACTCATACTTACATCGCTATATGTGTAAGTAGCATAATCATCAGGTTCTTGATGGTGATCGATTAAAATTTTTGTTGCTTTCGTGGTTTCAAGTATAGCTTGCATTTGCCCTGTTCTATGAAAGGCATTAAAATCTAAAGTAAAAATAATATCAGCAGCATTAATGGTTTTATCACTTATTTCAGTTTGCACGTCGTATTTATAAATAGTATCCTCACCAGGTACCCATTTTAAAAATTCTGGATAATCATTTGGTGTTATTACTTGTAAATTATGATGGTACTTTTTAAGATAATGATATAGGCCTAACGTTGAGCCAATAGCATCACCATCAGGATTTTTATGGCAAACTATAACTATATGTTTTGGTGTGCTTAATAATGCTTTTACTGCATTAATATCGTTTGTATTCATAGGAAACGAATATACAATTTTTTAAACTTGCTATTTGTTGAAAATGCGTTACTTTTGCGGCAAATAAAAAAAACGAAATGGCAACAAATAGAACATTTACAATGCTTAAACCAGATGCAGTTGAAAAAGGGCATATTGGTGCAATATTAGAAAAAATTACAGCTTCAGGGTTTAGAATTGTAGCAATGAAGTTAACGCAGATGACTACAGCTGATGCTGAAACATTTTATGCAATACACAATGAGCGCCCATTTTTTCCAGATTTAGTGGAATATATGACACGTGGCCCTATTGTAGCTGCTATTTTAGAAAAGGAAAATGCGGTTGAAGATTTTAGAACCTTAATAGGTGCTACAAATCCTGATGATGCTGCAGATGGTACAATTAGAAAAATGTATGCTGCTTCAATAAGTGAAAATGCAGTACATGGTAGTGATAGTGATGACAATGCAGCTATTGAAGGTGCTTTTCACTTTTCTGGAAGAGAGCAGTTTTAAAAAAAACCTTTATAATAGTATACGAAAAAGCCCGAAACATTGTTTCGGGCTTTTTGTGTTTAAAAAAAGTGAAATAATTATATATTAGATTACTTTTACGTTTACTGCGTTTAAACCTTTTCTACCTTCTTGAAGATCGAACTCAACGTTATCGCCTTCGCGAACCTCGTCTACCAATCCAGAAATGTGAACAAAATGTTCTTTTCCTGATCCTTCTTCTGTTATGAATCCGAATCCTTTAGAATCGTTGAAAAATTTTACTGTACCTGTACTCATTGTATTTGTATTAAATTAATATATGTTAATGTTAGCAAAGTTCGTACCACAAAAAAAGTCTATCAAGAAACTGATAGACTCTTTGTTGTAATTGTTCAAGTATATATATTAAATTACTTTTACGTTTACTGCGTTTAAACCTTTTCTACCTTCCTGTAGATCGAATTCAACGTTGTCACCTTCGCGAACTTCGTCAATTAATCCAGAAATGTGAACAAAATGTTCTTTGTTTGAACCTTCTTCGATGATAAATCCAAATCCTTTTGAATCGTTGAAGAATTTTACTGTTCCTGTACTCATACTATAAAAATTAAATTATTAAAGCCACAAAGGTAATATGTAAAAACTTTAAAAATCAATTAATTACGATTTTTTTTTAATAATTTTAGGGATGACTGTTAAAAAGCTTATTAACAGTAGTGTTAGCTTATAAGTGATTTTAAATAATATTATCTTTTAATTATCGTAAAACAAGCTTTTTTATTAGGTTTTGTCCTAATTCTTCATTTAGCATGTCAATAATTTTTTGTTTACCATAGCTTAGTTCTTCTCTTAAAACACTGGAATTTAACTGTATATAAAGTGTTTCGCGTTCTAACTTCACAGAAGTGGTATAATTATTAACGCCATTACCCATAAGTTTAGCCCAAGCTTCTGCGGCATTTACTTTGTTAAGACCTTTTTCTAGTTTATTGGTTTCTACAAACTCTTTTAAAGCGTCTTTAATACTAAGGTGTTCGTTGTTGCGTTTGGGCATGGTTTAAAGTTTAAAAATTTCATAAGATTGATGTACTTGCTTTACAGCATTTTCAGTTCTATCGGCGTGTGTATCGCTTATAAATAACTGCCCAAAGTTTTCATCATCAACTAATTTAATAATTTGTGCTACGCGATGTTCGTCTAGTTTATCAAAAATATCATCTAATAATAAAATAGGATTTACACCACTTTGTGCTTTAATAAAATCAAATTGTGCTAGTTTTAGTGCAATTAAAAACGATTTTTGCTGTCCTTGGCTTCCAAATTTCTTTACTGGATGACCTTCTATATTAAATATTAAATCATCTTTATGTATGCCAACGCTAGTATATTGTAACGCTTTGTCCTTATTTATGTTAGTCTTTAAGAGGTTTAATAAAGTGTCATCGGTTAAATGACTCTGGTATATTAAATTCACTTGCTCTTTACTATTACTTATAGCATCGTATCTAGATTTAAAAATTGGTATAAATTCTTCTAAAAATAGATGTCGTTTTTCATAAATAATAGTACCATATTCACTAAGCTGTTCGTTATAAACTTCTAAAGTATCTGCATTAAAAGTATGGTTTAGCGCAAAGTATTTTAGTAAAGCATTACGTTGTGCTATTACTTTATTATAGTTTATTAAATTTTTTAAATAGCTTTTATCACTTTGCGAAATTACGCTGTCTATAAATTTTCGTCGCGTGCTACTACCCTCAATAATTAAATCTCTATCAGCTGGAGAAATAATAACAAGAGGCAAAAAACCTATATGTTGGCTAAATTTCTCATAGGCTTTTCCGTTGCGTTTTATTACTTTTTTTTGTCCGCGTTTTAGGCTAATTACAATTGTTTCGGCTTTTTCGGCTTTTTCATAATCACCATTCACCACAAAAAAGGCTTCATCATGTTTTATATTTTGAAGTGCCACAGGATTAAAATAGCTTTTACCAAAAGAGAGGTGGTAAATAGCATCTAAAATATTGGTTTTGCCAACACCATTATTGCCAACGAAACAATTAATTTTTTCGTTGAAGCTAAAGGATTGACTTTCAAAATTTTTATAGTTGACTAACGAAAGTGATTTTAAAATCATTAAAAGCGTAACTTAAATCGTGTGTAATTTAAAAATATAGTAAAAAGAAGTGCAAATTATTGAAAAATAACAAATAAATAGCCTTTTAAATCACAAGAAAAATTATATTTTTGCGCGATATTAATTTTAGAATTTATGGCAACTTATAATAAAAGAGGATACAAACCTAAAACCAAAGCGGAGAAGGAGCAAAATATTGAAGAGGGATCTACAACTGCCGAAGTTTTTAATACTCTAGATGAATCAGCATCTAAAACTGAAGCCTTTATAGCAAAAAACCAAAAGTATATTTTTATTATTGTTGGGGTAGTTGCTGCAGCAGTTTTAGGCTCATTGGCTTACAAAGAATATGTTGCTAAGCCAAAGCAATTAAATGCTATGAATGATATGTTTCAAGCACAAAAATTCTTTAATGAAGCTGTTAATGGTGTTGCAAAAGATTCATTATTTAATTTAGCACTTAATGGTGGTGAAGGTAAATTTGGAATGTTAGATATTATTAATGAGTATAGTGGCACTCCAGCAGCAAACTTAGCAAATTATTATGCGGGTACTGCATATTTAAGATTGAAGGACTACAAAAATGCGGTAGCTTATTTAGGTGAGTTTGAAAGCGATGATGAAGTTTTAGCACCTTTAGCTAAAGGGAATATAGGTGATGCTTTTGTACAACTTGACCAAAAAGAAGATGCTTTAGATTATTATGAGGCTGCCATAGCGTTGAGAAATAATGGTTATACTACCCCAATGTATCTTTACAAAGCTGGTGCATTAGCATTAGATTTAGGACAAGCCGATAAAGCATTAGGATATTTTGAAAGAATAAAAGAAGAGTATCCAGAGTCTAGTGAAGCTTCAACTATAGACGTATTTATAGGTAAAGCACAAGTTTTAGCTAGCAAGTAACCCCATATTATATGGCAACTGCAAATAAAAATTTATCAAATTACGATAAAACAACAATCCCAGACGCGAGTAATTTTCGGTTTGGGATTGTTGTTTCAGAGTGGAACGACACCATAACAGAAGGGCTTTATAAGGGTGCGTATAATGCTTTAATAGAAAATGGTGTTGATGCAAATAATATTATCCGTTGGGATGTTCCTGGGAGTTTTGAGTTAATTTACGGTTGCAAAAAAATGCAAGAACAAATGGTAAATGCTGTTATTGCCATTGGTAGTGTAATACAAGGTGAAACCAAGCATTTTGATTTTGTATGTGAAGGTGTTACTCAAGGCATTAAAGATTTAAATGTTACTGCCGAAACACCAGTAATTTTTTGTGTACTTACTGATAATAATATGCAACAGGCTATTGATCGTTCTGGTGGTAAACATGGAAATAAAGGGACAGAAGCTGCTATAGCTGCTATTAAAATGGCAGCACTTCGTGATAATAGCTAACTTTAAATACCCAAATTTAAACTAAACATTTATAGTTGAATTTTATAACTTTTATGTTTTTTTGACTTTACGCTGATGCTTTGTTAACAATTTTTAGGTATTCAATCTAAACTTTCTATCCATTTTTAAGTATTTTTGAGAGATAAGCGAAACAAACTTGTTTAAGCAACGAAAACATAAAACTTTTAAATACAAATCGCGGTTTTCAGAAGATGGAGATAGTGTTGATACGCAGGAGGACAAAAAAGAATTTGTTTCAAAATGGCGTCGTGAAAGCATCAAAAGTGATACAAAAATTAAAGGTGGTATGTCTATGCGCTTTTTAATATTGGCTTTGGTATTATTATTGATTTGTATGTATCTATTAGAAAAAAGATATATGTAACTTAAACGCTAGAACTTATGGGAATATTAAAGGTTAGAAAAAATAAGAAATTTAGTTATACACCAAGACATTACAAAGGTGATGGTAACCCATACGAAATTAAACATAAGTTTGATGAGCATAGGGTTACAGTGGGTAATAACAATGGCTTAAAATCAAAGTTTATTAATGCAATAAACGATTATAAAACCAATGAGAATCACGAAGCAAATAAACGCGTACTAATTATTGTTGCAGTTTTAGTTTTAGTGTTTTTATTTATCATTGGTTTCGATTTATCTATATTCTTTTCATAATATTTTATGGCAGATATTATACAACTTTTACCAGATCATGTGGCAAACCAAATAGCTGCGGGAGAAGTTGTACAACGTCCCGCGTCTGTAGTAAAAGAATTATTAGAAAATGCTATCGATGCAGGCTCTGATACCATTAAACTCATCATAAAAGACGCAGGCAAAACCTTAATACAAGTAATAGACAACGGTAAGGGTATGAGTGTTACTGATGCCCGTTTGAGTTTTGAGCGTCATGCCACTTCAAAGATTAGAAATGCAGAAGATTTATTTCAATTAAATACCAAAGGTTTTCGTGGTGAAGCTTTAGCAAGTATTGCAGCTATTGCGCATGTAGCGCTTAAAACTAAGCAAGCGCTTGATGATGTTGGTACTTCAATAGAAATAGAAGGCAGTGAAGTTGTATCCCAAGAGGTGGTAGTTACACCAAAAGGTACTTCTATTTCTGTAAAAAACCTTTTTTTTAATATTCCTGCAAGACGTAATTTTTTAAAATCTGATACTGTAGAGTTGCGCCATGTTATAGATGAGTTTCATCGTGTAGCATTAGCACACCCCAACATAAGTTTTTTGTTTTACAATAATGGTAGCGAAAATTTTAATTTACCAGTTAGTAATTACCGCCAGCGTATTGTTAATATTTTTGGAAATAAAACCAATGAAAAATTAGTGCCCGTTGAAGAGGATACAGAAGTATTAAAAATTTCGGGTTTTGTGGGTAAACCAGAGTTTGCTAAAAAAACAAGAAGCGAACAGTATTTTTTTGTAAATAATCGTTTTATTAAAAGTGCATATTTAAATCACGCCATTTTATCGGCGTTTGAAGGGTTATTGAAAACTGGCACGCACCCAAGTTATTTTTTAAATCTAACGGTAGATCCACAAACTATAGATATCAATATTCATCCTACTAAAACAGAAATAAAGTTTGATGATGAACATACGCTATATGCCATATTACGTTCTGCTGTAAAACATAGTTTAGGGCAGTTTAATATAGCACCAGTTTTAGATTTTGAGCGCGATGCTACTTTAGATACGCCATATAGCTTAAAAGGCTCTAAAACCGAAACACCAAAAATAGAGGTAGATAGTAACTTTAATCCATTTCAAGAAGCTAAAACACCCTCCACAACGCAATCAGCATCTTATAAAAAACCACCAACCGAAAATTGGGAAAGTCTTTATGTAGGTTTAGAATCTAAAAGCAATGAGGCGTCAAGTTTTAAAGAAATTACATTTGAAAGCGACTCAAAAATAAGTGCTTTATTTGAAGACACCGAAACTTCTGAAGCAGTAAATACTACGTACCAATTTCATAATAAATACATCATTAGTTCTATAAAATCAGGGATGTTAGTTATCGATCAAAGTCGTGCTCACCAACGGATTTTATACGAAGATTTTTTAAAAGATATTACGGTAAAAGTTGGTGTAAGTCAGCAATTATTGTTTCCGTTAGAACTTCATTTTACATCGCAAGAGCTAGATATTATAAAACAGTTACAAGAAGATTTAGAGCATACAGGTTTTGTGTTTTCAAATAGTACTGAGGAGTCTTTAGAAATAAAAGGCGTTCCGGTGATGGTACCAGAGAGTGAGATTTCTATCATATTAGAACAATTAATTAGCGATGTACAAAATGAAGTTCCTGATGCTAATTTTAGTGCTACCGATTTATTGGCAAAATCTATGGCAAAAAGTTTAGCAATTAAAACAGGTCAGTCTTTAAAAAAGGATGAGCAAGAGCATATCGTTAATAAATTATTTGCGTGTAAAGAACCCAATGTATCTCCTACTAACCGTATAACCTTTATTACGGTTGGTGTTGATGAATTAGATAAAAAGTTTATTTAGAAGATTATGATGAGGATTTCAGATACAGTAAAGCATTTAATTATCATTAATGTGATAATGTTTGTGGGAACGATATTTATAAGTAATAGAGCATTTTATGAATGGTTTGCAATGCACCTTCCAAAAAATGAATCTTTTCAACCTTGGCAGATTTTCACACATATGTTTATGCATGGCGGTGGAGATTTACAAAATTTAAGTATTACACACCTTTTATTCAATATGTTTGGGTTATGGATGTTTGGTACACCAGTAGAACAAGTTTTAGGTGCTAAACGCTTTATATTTATTTATATATCAGCTGGTTTAGGAGCTGTAGCACTGCAAATTGGTGTAAATTATTTTGAATTTTATAATGTATTATCTTTATTAGAAAGCGCAGGGTTTGATCAAAATGAAATTTATGAAACTTTAAAATCAGGATTTAATACTTATGATAAGCGTTGGGAAGCTACTTTATCTCAAGATCAACTTAGAGATATTGTTGGTAATTTTAATGGCATTATGGTAGGTGCATCAGGATGTTTAATGGGTATAATGGCTGCTTTTGGAATGATGAATCCTAATGCAGAATTGATGCTGATATTTTTACCAATACCAGTAAAAGCTAAGTATTTTATACCAGCTGTTATTTTAATTGATTTGATTTCTGGACTAAGCGGGCAATCCATTTTTGGTTATGGAAATATAGCACACTTTGCCCACGTAGGTGGCGCAATTACTGGTGCAATTATTATGTGGTATTGGAAAAAAACACAATTTAATAATAACCGTTGGAATTAATATGACCTCATTACTACAAGATATAAAAGAGAAACTAGCTAGACTAAACGTACTTGAAAAGGTAATTGTAGTTAATGTTCTTATTTTTGTTGTGGGATTACTATTCACAACAATATTATCGTTTCTTGAGTTACCTAGCGAGTTTAGTAAATTCATTGTTAAACCTTGGACAATCGTTACTTATGCCTTTGTACATTATGGTTGGTTACATTTGGCGTTAAACATGCTATTGCTTTACTTTTTAGCGCGTATGTTTCTGAATTTATTTTCTTCAAAAATGGCATTGAATATTTATTTTTTAGGTGCTATTTCTGGAGCGATTCTATATTTATTATTTTATGAATTTTTACCAAAGAGTCGAGTAGGTGTTCCATTAGTTGGAGCTTCTGCCTCAGTTAGAGCACTACTTATTTTCCTTTGTGCTTACATGCCTAATAAGGAAATAAGCATAATAACTTTTAATATTAAGCTATGGTATATTGGAGTTGCAATATTGGCAATTGATCTATTAAGTCTTTTTGGAGGTAATGGGGGAGGAGCGCTAGCGCATCTTGGAGGTGTATTATTAGGTTATATTTATGCAAAACAACTCACTAAAGGAAATGATATAGGTAAGGGTTTTGAAAAAGTGATGGACAGCATTATAGAGTTTTTTAAATTCAAAAAGAAAAGTCCACTTAAAACAGTTCATAAAAATAAAAGTAAAGTTGGTGGCTATACTAAAGCCGATTTTAATGAGTTTAACAATCAGAAAAAGATTGATGTTATTTTAGATAAAATAAGTAAAAGCGGTTATGATAGTTTAACAGCCGCAGAAAAAGATTTTTTATTTAGAGCTGGCAAGTAGTATGAAAAAACTAAAATTCTTTGATAAAATCTTGTGGTTCATCAATAGAGTATTAGCAGTTGTGCTATTATTATCATTTGTTTTGCCTTTTTTACCTCCAAAAACATTTTCTGTATTATCTGTATTAAGCTTAGGTGTAGCACTGCTTATCTTAGTAAATGTTTTATTCTTTTTGTATTGGTTAGTTAAGCTTAAAAAACAATTTATACTATCTCTTGTTGTTTTGGCTATCGGCTATTTTTCATTTGGGTCGTTATATAAGTTTTCATCTTCTACTCATATTGAAGCGCCAAATAATTTTAAAGTGATGAATTATAATGTGCGTTTATTCAACCTTTATAAATGGATTCCTAAAGATAGTATCGAAACTAAAATTATAGATTTAATTAAAAACGAGAGTCCTGATATTTTAAGCCTTCAAGAATATCACCCTCATAAAAATATAGATTTATCTTTTTTTAAATATAAATACGAGAAGCTCTCTGGTAAAAAAACAAAATACGGACAAGCTATTTTTTCAAACTTTCCTATAGTAAATTCTGGTTCAGTAGAGTTTCCTGATACTTCTAATAATGCTATTTATGCTGATGTTGTTATACAAAAAGATACGGTAAGAGTTTATAACATACATCTGGAATCTATGCGTATTGATACTAAGGTGGAAAATCTAAAAAAAGAAAACTCAGAACGTTTGTTTAAACGTATTGGTAAAACTTTTAGAATGCAACAGTTTCAATCAGAGTTGTTTTTGATTCATAAAAAGCAGTGTACCTATAAAATGATTATTTGTGGAGATTTTAATAATACGGCGTTTTCATATGTTTACAGAACCATAAAAGGGGATTTAAATGATGCATTTATAGAAGCTGGAAATGGTTTTGGACGTACTTATGATTTTAAATTTTTTCCCATACGTATTGATTTTATTTTTTCAGATGAAGCGTTCTCTGTAAATGGTTTTAAAGCGTTTAATGAGCATTACTCAGACCATTATCCGATTATGACAACTTTTGCTATACGTAATTAGATAACAAGCTTTAACTAATAAAAAGGTTGTTTAAGTTTTTAACCACTACATAAAAGCGCAATCCACAGTATCAGAAATAATGTGAATAACCAAGCCTAAGCCCACAAGTCTAGATGTTTTTTTAAAGCATAAAAACACATAGCATAAAATTGCAAATGATGAATGTAAGGGATGAAACCCAATACTACATCTTGTAGGGTCAAAAATTGGTGTAGCTAACACATGATCTATATCTATCAACAAACCAGCTAGCATGATGAAGTAGGCTGTTTTCCAATTTGATTTAAAAAACAAAAGCGCTACTACTAAAGGTAATAGCAAATGACATCCATAATGCGCTAAACTTTGTATCATTATTGCGTAGAAATTGTTTGCGATTCTAAATAATTTAAGGCGTTAGGGCCTTCATTACATAATACATCTAATATGCTTAAGTTTGGTATAAACCCGTATTTATTTTCAAAAACCTGTGTGTAAGGTTTAACGTGTTGCAAGGTGTTGTCTTTAGCATTTACAAGATGCCTTAAATCTAAAACACCATCTGCGTTTTTTTCAAAAGTTGAAGTGATAGAGGTTTCTACTTCTAGTTGTAGACAATCACAGATAACTTTAAAGCATTTAAGGTTAAAGGCTAATAATGTGTCTGTTTCTTCAAAAAAAAGAGGTTTTAATTCATCTTCATAAAATTCAAAAAAAGGAGAAGTACGGTAGGCAGATTCTAGAGATTTCCAATGTTGTATTTGCCATTTTTCACCATTAAAAACTTTTACATTTTTATAGTTTTGGCGGTTTTTTTGAGAATGTATTACAGGAATATTTAGTGATAATTTACCATTGGCACCATATATATAAGCGCGGTTGCGATACGTTTGTTTTACAAAATTATCTTCCATTTCCCATACTACATATTCCGTTTTAGCTATTGCTATAAAGTGCGCAATAGTTGGGAAATATGTAGGATGGATAAGTATCTTCATAGACGTATTTTTAACCTTCGAAAAGCGGGGTATCTAAAATTAAATAATTGATTAGTCAATTTTAGATTCTTAATCCAGCTTGGGTAGCAATTTTTGTCTTTATTTTTTTGTTGCTTTTCTCTTTTTCCATTGATTAAAACCAATCCAACCAAAAAGTAAAACTAAAAATGGAATAAAATATGAAGTAGCTTTCCCTTCGCCATGAACAGTAGTAAAGAAACGTTCTAATCTAGGATTTGGGAAACCATCCCAACTCATCCAGATGAATACGGCTTTTCCAAATACATGATTATAAGGTATAAAGCCCCAACGTCTAGCATCCACAGAATTATGGCGGTTATCGCCCATCATCCAGTAGTAATCTTGTTTAAAGGTATATGTATTTACTACTTCACCATTAATTAAAATTTGATTGCCTTTCACGTTTAGTGTGTTACCTTCATATTCGGTAATTACACGTTTATAAAGTGGTAAAACTTTTAAGTTAATATCTATTGTAGCACCTTTTTGAGGAATATATAGCGGTCCGAAAAAATCTACATTCCAAGGGTAATCTGGATGATGCGGGAATGTATCTGGATTAGGGTTACCCTTTTTTTGTTTATTAATAGCTATATCTACAACATTAGGATTGTCTTTAAATTTGGCTAAAGCCTCATCAGACATTGCTGGAATATAATAACTAGAAATTTGACGATCTATAGGATAGGCACCATCAGTGATATCATATCGTGTTGCTAAAAAGTTTGAATCAAACTGATGTGTTTTTGGTTTCACATAATAGCTAAATTGCAACTTAGCTCTATCTGGTAATTCATTTTGTTTTCCGTTTATAAAAACATATCCGTTACGAACTTCAAGAGAATCTCCAGGTAAACCAACACAACGCTTTACTAAGTTTGTTTTTTTATCAATTGGCTTATAGTAGTTTCTGTCTGGTTTAAAAATGTTCATGTCTCGTAGCGTATCAGCTGGTTGATTAAACACCACAATATCGTTTCGCTTTATCTTTTGAAACCCAGGGATACGCATATAGGGTAATTGAAGCTTGTTTATCCAAGTGGTTTTTCGCTCCTCATACTTGTCATTAAATGCATACGATTTTATATTTAGCCCAGGTATTGTATCATGTACCATAGGTGCAGCAATGGTTGTCATAGGTACTCTAGCACCATAATGAAACTTACTTACAAATAAAAAATCGCCAACTAATAATGACTTTTCTAAAGATGACGAGGGTATAGTAAATGGCTGCATAAAATAAGTATGCACAATGGTTGCAGCTACTATAGCAAATAAGATAGAGCTCGTCCACTCTCCAGAACCAGATTTTGGCATCAAATCTCGCCCTTTAACATAATTTACATCGGCTACATAATTTAAATAGTAATTATAAAAGCCTAAGCTTACTACGGCTAAAAATGTATCTAAATAGGTGTTTTTACCAAAACTTCTTGCGGTTTCTACCCACACTACCATAAGCATTATAAGATTTACTATAGGTAAGAACAATAAAATAATCCACCACCAAGGACGATTTATTATTTTCATTAAAATAACACCGTTGTAGATAGGAATAAATGCTTCCCAGGCTTGCCTGCCCGCTTTTTGGTATAGCTTCCATGTGCCTAAGCCATGAATAATTTGTATAATGAGTAAAAAAATAAGCCACTGTGTAATAGTCATTGTTCTATTGTTTTATTTTAAAGCCGGTTAGAACCAAAAGCTTAAGTTTTGTTACAATTATAAAAAGGGTTAACCAATATTTAACACATCATTCATAGAAAACACACCTGTTTTATTTACAAGCCATTCTGCCGCAACAACAGCACCTAAGGCAAAACCTTGACGGTTATGTGCAATATGTTCTATGGTTATAGTATCTACCTCACTTTCGTAATTTACAGTATGTGTACCTGGTACATCTTCAATACGTTTTGCAACTATTGGGATGGTTTTGTTACCATTTTCATCTAATTTCCAACTGTTATAGTTGTCATTATTGTTTATAACACCTTCAGCCAAAGTTATAGCAGTACCACTTGGCGCATCTAATTTTTTAGTATGATGAATTTCTTCCATAGAAACATTGTATTGTTTCAAATTACTCATCATTTTAGCCAGTGTTTGATTCAATTCAAAAAAAATATTTACCCCTAAACTAAAGTTTGATGCATATATAAATGCACCATTATTTTCATTACATAACGCTACGGCATTGTCGTAATTATGTAACCATCCTGTTGTGCCAGAAACCACAGGTATACCGTTTTTAAAACATTTAGAAATATTATCAAATGCAACTGATGGAATACTAAAATCTATAGCAACATCTGCTTTAGTAATATCATAATCGGTATCATCTTTATCAACTTTAAGCACAATAGTATGGCCACGTTTTATTGCAATTTTTTCAATGGTTTGTCCCATTCTACCGTATCCTAGTAAAGCTATTTTCATATGTTTTATTTAATGACTGTTAAGGATTAAAATTTCCAGTTTAAACTTAATCCAACGGTGCTACTTCTATCTATATCATTAAGTTCATAATGTGGCGCTAAGGTAAGATTTTCGTCAACATTATATTGTAATAAATGTGCATCTACATTAGCATCAATAATGTTTAATGCGTATAAACCAATAGTAACTAAAAGTGATATTTCTTTATTCCGTCTAAACAACTGTTGCGCGCGCCTTAAACCATCTTCAGATACACGCTCAGATATTGCATTACCATTCTCATCAAAATTGAAAAACTCATCATCTTCAAAACCTGCTAAACGTCTTCTAAACGCATCTCTATAGCGTCTATATTCTCTATCATTATTTAAATAAAAGTACATACCCGTTCCTAAGGCGCCGTAAACAATTGGTATTTTCCAATATTTTTTATTGTAAGCTTGCCCTAATCCGGGTAAAACTGCTGATAAAAATGCAGCTTTTGCAGGACGTAGTGGGTCTATAGTTTTTGAGTTAACAATAGTATCCGTAATTACTATTGGTGGAGGAATACTGTCTGTAGGTGCTTTTTCTTTTTCTTGCGAAAAAGATGAAAAACAACAACATATAACAGTAACAAGTGCTATTAAAAATTTATTTGGCACGTTGTACTAATTTTTTAATTCGATTAAAATCTTCTTCAGAATGAAAAGGAATTACAATTTTTCCTTTCCCATTTTTAGACACTTTAACGTCAATTTTATGGCCAAAGTATTCTGAAAACTCTTTTATGCCTTTTTTAACATGCTTTGGAACATCATCTAAATCTTCATTTTTTGATGTGTTTTGAGAACTTTTGGTGGGGTTATTATGTGCTCTTACCAGTTGTTCCGTTTCTCTAACAGATAATTTTTTTGATAAAATAGTTTCGTAGATATCTAATTGATCGCTTTGGTCTTCAATAGTTATTAAAGCACGCCCGTGTCCCATGGAGATAAAATTATCTCGCATTCCTGTTTGAATAATGGGATCTAATTTTAAAAGTCTTAAATAATTTGCAATAGTAGAACGTTTTTTGCCAACACGCTCACTCATTTGCTCTTGGGTTAGGTTTATTTCGTCAATTAAGCGTTGATAGGATAATGCAATTTCAATAGGGTCTAAATCTTGGCGTTGAATATTTTCAACCAAAGCCATTTCTAAAGATTCTTGGTCGTTTGCAATCCTTATATAGGCAGGAATAGTTTTTAAACCTATTAATTTAGAAGCACGATAACGTCTTTCTCCGGAAACTAATTGATATTTATTAAACTCTAGTTTTCTAACCGTTATGGGTTGTATAATACCAAGTTCTTTAATAGAAGAGGCAAGCTCTTGCAAAGACTCTTCACTAAAATTGGTACGTGGCTGAAACGGGTTAACCTCAATAGATGTTACATCTAGTTCTACAATATTACCAATAACCTTATCGGCATCTTTGTCTTGAACAGATTTAATATCATTACTCGGGTCTTTTAAAAGTGCAGATAAACCTCTACCTAAAGCCTGTTTCTTTGTTGCCTTTGCCATAATTAGGAGTTTTTAGTAATAATTTCTTCAGCTAAACTCAAGTAATTACTAGCACCCTTACTGGCAGCATCATAATTAATAATACTTTCGCCATAGCTTGGTGCTTCACTTAAACGAACATTTCGCTGTATTATAGTATCAAAAACCATATCGTTAAAATGTTTCTGTACCTCTTCTACAACTTGGTTTGATAAGCGCAATCTAGAATCGTACATAGTGAGTAATAAGCCCTCATAATCTAAAGCGGGATTATGTACTTTCTGTACACTCTTAATCGTGTTTAATAATTTGCCTAAACCTTCTAAAGCAAAATATTCACATTGTATAGGGATTAAAACAGAATCTGCAGCAGTTAAGGCATTTAATGTTAATAAGCCTAAAGAGGGTGCGCAGTCTATCAAAATAAAGTCGTAGTCGTTCTTTATATCTACTAATGCTTTTTTTAGCATGTATTCACGCTCATCTTTATCTACCAATTCAATTTCAATGGCAACTAAATCAATATGCGCAGGTATAATATCTAAGTTTGGTGTGTCTGTAGCTATTATAGATTCTTTAGCTGTGTTTGTATGTTCTAAAAGTTGGTATGTGCCAATTTCTACATCCTCAACTTGTATACCTAAACCAGAGCTAGCATTAGCTTGAGGATCGGCATCTATTAACAATACTTTTTTTTCTAAAACACCTAAGGAAGCCGCTAAGTTTACCGATGTTGTAGTTTTACCTACACCTCCTTTTTGGTTAGCAATTGCAATAATTTTCCCCATTGACTGATTTGGTTTTAATGTGTAAAAATACAATTATTTGCGAGTAATAAAAACCTAACTTGTTAACACAGGTTTAATAACTTAAAGGTAATGTTAGCAGCTTAGTAAGTGTTAAAGTTTAACACTTTATTATGAGGAACTATTAGATGTAAATTAGAAATTTGAAAAAATTAAAATTACTATACCATGAAAAGTAGCCACACCTTTTTTAAAACTATGATGATTTTTCTAGTCATCACAACATTTTCTTTACAAATTAACTCACAGATAAAAAAAACTGCTGAGGTTGAAGGGATTTCAGAATACATGCTTAATAATGGCTTAAAAGTACTCTTGTTTAAAGACAATTCCTCTCAAACTATAACTGTAAATATTACGTATTTGGTAGGTTCTAAACATGAGGGCTATGGCGAAAAAGGAATGGCGCATCTTTTGGAACATATGGTATTTAAAGGCACACCTAACCATCCTGATATACCCAAAGAATTAACTGAAAGAGGTGCGAGACCTAATGGAACAACCTATTTTGATAGAACAAATTATTATGAAACATTTAATGCAACTGATGAAAATTTAGAATGGGCGCTCGATTTAGAAGCAGATAGAATGTTAAATTCTTATATTTCTAACGAGGATTTACAATCTGAGTTTTCTGTTGTTAGAAATGAATTTGAAAGTGGTGAAAATTCACCAGCAAACGTTTTACGCTTAAAAGTTATAAATACAGCCTATTTATGGCATAACTATGGTAACGCCACTATTGGAAACCGTTCAGATATAGAACGTGTACCTATTAAAAATTTACAAGCATTTTATAAAAAATATTACAGACCAGATAATGCTGTATTAATGGTAACGGGTAAGTTTGATACAGATAAAACATTAACACTTATTGAAGAGAAGTTTGGAGACTTAAAAAATCCTGAGCAACCCTTAAACAGTGTGCCAACTATTGAGCCAGCACAAGATGGAGAACGTAGAGTAACTTTAAGTCGTGTTGGAGAATTACAAATAGTTTCTGCTTTATACCATTTACCTGCAGGTTCTCACGAGGAATATGCAGCTATGGCTGTTGCTGAAGAAATTTTAACTGATAACCCTTCCGGAAGATTATACAAAGCTTTAGTGGATGGTAAAAAGGCCTCAACAGTTTGGTCTTATTCACCTTTTACTAAAGAGCCTTCATTTTTATACATTAATGTAGATGTGCCTTCTGATAAATCGTTAACAGATGCAGAAAGTACAATGTTTAATCTGTTAGATGGGTTAAAAGAAAATCCTGTTACTGATGAAGAGGTAAATCGTGCAAAGGCTAATATTTTAAAACAATTTGATCAAATAAGTAGAAACTCTGCATTTTTAGGTACGTTTATGAGTGAGTTTATCGGTGCAGGCGATTGGAGATTATCATTTATACAAAGAGATAGAGTAGAGGCAATGACTGCTGAAACTGTAAATGCAGCCATCCAACGCTATCTAATTCCTACTAATAGAACAGTTGGTAATTTTATGCCATCTGAAAAACCAATGCGTATTGCTATTGAGCATACTGAAGGTTTAGATGCTTTAGTTACAAATTATAAAGGAAAAAAGGGTTTAGGAGAAGGCGAAGCTTTTGATGTTTCTTACGAGAATATTCAAAATAGATTGAATACCGGCGCGCTTAATAAACTACCAATAGAATATGGATTTATTAAGAAAAATAATCGTGGTAATACCGTTAATTTATCATTTGTGATTCGTAACGGAAATCTAGACGATTTTATGAATAAAGGAAAGTTGGCAACTTATACTGCGCGAATGCTAAATAAAGGAACAACCAATAATACGAGACAAGAGATTGAAGATAAGTTAAGTGCTTTAAAATCTACCATACGTTTTTCTGGTTCTAACGGAAGGATTAGTGCAAACATAAGTACTACCGAAGCGCATTTGATGGGAACATTAGAGTTGATGACAGATATATTAAAAAACCCGACGTTTGATGCAGCAGAATTAGAAAAATTAAAAACTCAAGAACTTGCAGGTATAGAGAGAAATAAATCTGAACCCCAATTTTTGGCTAGTAAAAATTTAGGGTTAATCAATCAACGTTTTGAGAAAGGGCATCCTTTATATACTAATACTATTGAAGAAGATATTGAAGATATAAAATCTGTAAATACTGAAGCTTTAAAAGCTTACTATAATGAGTTTTATGGAATTTCAGATAACGCTAGATTAGTAGCTATTGGAAATATTGATGAAACTATGCTAAAAAATTACTTTGAAACTGAATTTTCAGATTTTAAAGTTAATAAGCCTTTTAAGCCTATTTTAGATCCTCATACACTAAACAAGGCAGTTAATAAACAAATTAGTACACCAGACAAGAAAAATGCAATAAGTATAGGTGTGATGTCTTTTAAAGGCAGTCAAGAAGATGAAGATTATGCAGCATTACAAGTGGCTAGTACTATTTTTGGAGGTGGTACTTTAAGCTCAAGAATTAGTACAAGATTAAGACAAAATGATGGTGTGAGTTATGGCGCTGGAGGTTATGTAAATGTAGATGCTAACCCAAATACAGCAAATTCTAATATTGTAGTTTATGCTATTTATGCACCAGAGAATGGAAGTAAAGTCCAAAAAGGGTTTAAAGAAGAAATTGAACGTTTTATAACTGATGGTATTACTGAAGAAGAACTTAAAGTAGCTGTAACCAACTGGGTACAAGGGCAAAGTGTTTCTAGAGCAAAAGACAATGAACTATCAAGAACTATAAACAATAACTTGTATTATGATAGAGATATGATGTTTTATAAGGCTATAGAAGAAAATGTAACGTCTTTAACAGTTAAAGATGTAAATAAAGCCATTAAAAAATACTTTAAAACTTTTGATACTTGGACGGTTGTAAACGCAGGAGATTTTGAAAAACAACCAGAAATAAAAAGTGATAAAAAAATAGATTAATTAGTATCTACATATAATTTTAAAGCCAAATCAAATTATTTCGATTTGGCTTTTTTTATTTTTTCTGATACAGCAATTAATTTACCCTATTCGTTTCTTCTTCATTACCAAACTTTCTATTTTTTGAACTTATTTTTTTGTTTCCAAAACTATAACGTAATGAAAATCTAACATACCTATTGTTTCTATTTTGTCCGTAAACCTGTTTTACGTTATTAATAGTAGATTCTAAATTATTTAATGCAGAGGTGTTAAAAATATCTTTAACAAGTGCAGAAAACTGTAAATTTTTATTAAAAAGTGTTGTGCTGTAGCCTAAATCTAAACTAAATGTACTGCCTACAGAAAACAAACCGTACTGCACATCAGATTCGTAATTGGCATTAACTTGTATATTGTTATCATTTTTTAATTTAAAATTATTATTAGAAGACGCTATATAGGCAAAACCATTTTGAAGCGGCGCGTTAAAAGGCTTTGTAAATTCATTTTTTATATGAATTAATGTGAAGCTATTTTGGCTTTGTAACCACTTTAGTTTGTTAAATGTATAGCTTTCTCCTAATCCAACAACGTATTGATTTAAAAAGTTATCTCTGGTAACTATCTGTGTATTTGTTTCAATATCTGAAGTAAATATGACACTTGATACATCAGTTTTAATATTCAGAAATACATTAGTGGTTAGGTTTTTCTTAAACGTATGTTTTAATTCAAAATTATCGGTAAATGATGGTTGTAAAAAAGGATTCCCCTCACTAAACGTGTTGCTACTTACAAATACTCTAAAAGGGTTTAAATTATTAAAAGATGGCCTTTCTATACGTTTACTATAACTAAATGCAAAGGTGTTGTTTTCATTATTTTTATATAACGCATACACCGTAGGAAATAATTTAGAGTAGTTGTTTATGTTAGTTTCATTTAAATCTTCTGAAAATCCTTCGGTTTGCGTACTTTCAAAACGCAAGCCCATTTGTAATTGCCATTTTTCACCTAGTGTTTTACTTGCACTAACATAAACTGCTTGGTTGTTTTCTGTATATTTAAAAGTATTAGAAATATTGGTGTTTAAAACGGGTGTACCGCTTTCAGTATTAAAAAATTCAATACCACTTTCGCTTTTTATACTACTTATTCTTCCTCCATATGATACATTAATAGAATTGAAAGGGTGCTCCATATCTAATTTTAAACTTTTATTTTTTATAGATTGAAGAGATGTTGTTATTGCTGATAGATTTACGTTTTTAAAATTATTATTGGTATCAAAACTTTCGGTTCTAAATACTCTATTTCTATCGGCTTCATAAGTAAAATAATCTGCATCTACAGATAACGTTCTTCCTAAGGTATCAAGTTTTGTAATAGTATGTATATTTAAAGAATGACTTACTCTTTCTTGATCTTCATTACCGTTATTCACTAAAAGTGAGTCTATGGTATTCGATAAATTCATTATTCTTGTAGTACTACGATCACTAATTCCAGGTTCAGTATTGTTACCAAAATACTGTATGCCAATGGTTGTTTTATCAGTTATATCATAATCCAATAATAACCTTCCTGAGAATGCTTTTTTACTATCTTTTGTGTTAATATCTATAGCCCAAGTGCTATTAGGATAAAAAACTTCAAACGCTTCTATGCCACGTATATTTCCTCTGGTTTTGTCTATACTCGCAGATAAGTTGAGTTTGTCTTTTCTATAAAAAAACCCGTTTCTAAAAGTTGTGAAATTATAAGTATCTATATTATGAATTACAGATGCCGTATTTTTCCATGAATTTTTAACGCCAGTTTTTAATACAATATTAATTAAACCACCATCTCCAGCAGCATCATATTTAGACGGAGGTGCAGTAATTACTTCAATTTTTTTAATGTCTTCGCCAGCAATACTATTTAAATAGCTTGATAGCTCTTCTCCAGTTAGGGGTATCAGTCTACCATTTATCATAACTTGAGTGTTACCTTTTCCAAAAATAGAAACACCTTCGTCTCTTACTTGTAAACCTGGAGTAACTTTTAAGGCATCTACAGCATTACCGTTACGGGCAACAATACTATTTTCAACATTAAAAATTATACGGTCTGCTTTTTGTTCAACCAATCTTTTTTTGCTTGTAATCAATATTTCATCAAGTGTGTTGTTGTCTTCTTTAAGGTTTATTGTGCCTAAATTTATACTGTCTATCACATTAATTTCTTTTATATAACTTACATAGCCTACATAACTAATAGTAAGCGTATACATATCTTTTTTTACTTGTAATTCGAAATTACCATCAAAACCCGAGATAGTTCCAATAATTTTAGATTGGCTATTTTTTAGTACAACATTAGCACCAACTATTGGGCCTAAGTTGTCTGTAATTTTACCATTAATACTTTGTTGTGAGAATGTTAATATTGGAAATACTAAGATTAAAATAAAGATAATACGCTTCATAATTCTTGTGTTTTTGATTGTTTTCATTTTGTTTGATGCAAATATGTCTCAGAAGAAGAAACTACACGACCGAATGCAGAAAGTCGAACGTATTTTTTAGTAACAAATGCGTTCGACTTTCTTTTTTTAAACGTTCGACTTTTTACAAGCCCGTGTTTTATGAGGCTTTACGGAATGCTGTAGGTGTTTTGCCTGTATGTTTTTTAAAGGCGGTATTAAAAGAAGATTTTGAGTTAAAACCAACTGCATATAAAATTTCTAGTACAGTGTGTTTCTTTTTAGAAGGATCTTTTAGTATGGTTTTTGCTTTTTCTATACGATATGTATTTATAAAATCGAAAAAATGCTGACCAAGTTCTTGATTGATTAAAATAGATAAATCACGGTGTGGTATATTTATTTTTTCTGATAAACTTTTTACCGTTAATGAAGGCTCTAAAAAAGGTTCTTCAGTTTTCATAAAAGATTTAAGTATATCAATCTGTTTGTTTTTACTAATACTCGCATCAGATTTGGATAATAATTCTTTAGATAGTTGAAGTTTAACATTTATACCTCTAAATAATTTTGGAGATATTAGTGCTTTAAACACCAACCAAAAACTAAAAAAGAGTCCGAAAGCTAAAAGAATAATCCTGAAGGCATTTATCACATCAATATCAAAAGTGCTATAATCTCTTAAATAGCCTTTAATGAAAGTTAGTAACTGCCCAATGAGAATAAAAGTAATGAGTTGTTTTACCCATCGGTAATTATCAAAAGCTTCTTTTCCAGTAAAATTTTCAAGAAGTAATTTTCGATACCTAATTATATAGTATAGCTCTGCAATTATGTATATTACTTCTATAATTTTAGAAAAAATGTCTATAATTTTAGCTTCATTAGTGTCACTATAATTTGATAAGAAAACAGACTGTATTTCTTTTGATGCTAAAAAGAAATTAGGTGATAGAATGATTATACAAATTAACCAAGGAATAGTATGCACTAAATGTATCCACTTTAGTTTAAAATCTGAATATATAATTGATAATATATAAAGAAAGAGTAAAGGATCTTTAAAATTTGAAATTTGTATCCTTAGCATTTCTATAGCTGGTGGAAATGAAATAAAAGTATTGTAGAAAAACACGCTGATATCTATGGCAGTAATAATTAAAAAACTAGCTAGTAATTGATTGCTAAGTTTTTTTGTGGTTTTTACTGATAATAAGAAAATTGAAAGGAGAATAAATAATAAAACAATTATAAAACTTACAATGCTAATAGCTGTGATATCATTCATAAATTGATTATCTAAGAAAGAGAATTTTGAGTTTCTTCATCAATTAAAATGTCTAAAATCTTTATTGCTGCTTCACTAATTTTCGTACCAGGACCAAATACAGCAATAGCACCAGCATCAAATAAAAATTGATAGTCTTGTTTTGGTATAACGCCGCCAACAATAACCATAATATCATCACGTCCGTAATTTTTTAGTTCTTCAATAACTTGTGGTACTAAAGTTTTATGACCTGCAGCTTGCGAAGACACTCCTAAAATGTGTACATCATTCTCAACGGCTTGTTTTGCAGCTTCTTTTGGGGTTTGAAATAAAGGCCCAATATCTACATCAAAACCAATATCAGCATAACTTGTAGCTACAACTTTTGCGCCACGGTCATGTCCATCTTGTCCCATTTTAGCAATCATAATGCGTGGTCTCCTACCGTCTTGGGCAGCAAAAACATCTGCAAGTTCTTGTGCTTTTTTAAAAGAGTCGTCGTTTTTTATTGCTTTACTGTACACGCCAGAGAATGATTTTATTTGTGCTTTGTGTCGTCCGTATGCCACTTCAAGCGCATTGCTAATTTCACCTAAAGTTGCTCTAGCCTTAGCGGCTTTAACAGCTAAAGCTAATAAATTTTTTTCTCCTGTTTTTGCAGATTGAGTTAAATTTGATAAAGCGGTTGCAACATCTTCAGCATTTCTAGTAGATTTTATATCATTTAAACGCTCTATTTGAGAGTCTCTAACAGTTTGGTTATCTATTTCTAAGGTAGATATAGCGTCTTCTTTTTCTAGTTGATACTTGTTAACCCCAATAATAATATCTTCTTCAGCATCAATTCTTGCTTGTTTTTTTGCTGCAGCTTCTTCAATACGTAGTTTCGGAATTCCAGCTTCAATAGCTTTGGTCATCCCTCCTAAATCTTCAATTTCTTGAATAAGCGTCCATGCTTTTTGAGCAATATCATGGGTTAGTTTTTCAACGTAATAACTACCTGCCCATGGATCTACAGTTTTAGTTATTTGTGTTTCTTCTAGTAAGTATAGTTGCGTATTTCGTGCTATACGTGCAGAAAAATCTGTTGGTAATGCAATAGCCTCGTCCAAGGCATTGGTGTGTAAACTTTGTGTGCCGCCAAATACTGCAGCGGTAGCTTCTATCGTTGTTCTTGCCACATTGTTAAAAGGGTCTTGCTCGGTTAAACTCCAACCAGATGTTTGGCAATGGGTTCGTAATGCTAATGATTTTGGGTTTTTTGGGTTAAATTGTTTTACAATTTTAGCCCAAAGCATTCTAGCAGCTCTCATTTTAGCAATTTCCATAAAATGGTTCATGCCAATACCCCAAAAAAAGGAAAGTCGAGGTGCAAATGTGTCAATATCCATGCCTGCTTTTAAGCCTGTTTTTATATACTCTAAACCATCGGCTAGTGTATATGCCAACTCAATATCGCAAGTTGCACCAGCTTCTTGCATGTGGTAGCCAGAAATACTAATACTGTTAAATTTAGGCATGTATTTACTGGTATATTCAAAAATATCAGAGATAATTTTTATAGATGGTGTTGGCGGATAAATATAGGTGTTGCGCACCATAAACTCTTTTAAAATATCATTTTGGATAGTTCCTGAGAGTGCTTCTGGTTTTACACCTTGTTCTTCAGCAGCAACAATATAAAATGCCATAATGGGCAATACCGCACCATTCATGGTCATAGAAACCGACATTTTATCTAGTGGTATTTGGTTAAAAAGCAATTTCATGTCTTCAACCGTATCTATAGCAACACCTGCTTTACCAACATCGCCTATTACGCGTTCATGATCAGAATCATAACCACGATGGGTAGGCAAATCAAAAGCTACAGATAACCCTTTTTGTCCTGCAGCTAAATTTCGTCTATAAAAGGCGTTACTTTCTTCTGCGGTACTAAAACCTGCATACTGCCTTATGGTCCAAGGTCGTCTTACATACATAGTGCTGTAAGGTCCGCGCAAATATGGAGGAATACCCGCTGCAAAGTTTAAATGTTCAACATGGTTTAGATCATTTTCAGTATAAACTGATTTTACAGGAATACCTTCGGCTGTAGAAAACGTGGTTTTATCTACTTTCGAAGCTTTTTCTTCTGTTGTAATCTGTATATGTTGAATATTTTTTCTCAAATCAATTAATGGCCATGTCCTGCATGAGGGTCATTTTGTGTTGTTGGTAGTGGAATCTTATTAAAATCTACCTTTTCTTCTGTTTTTTCGGATACTTTTGATAAATCTTCATTAAATAACTTTCCGTAATAAAATTCTAAAGCTATATATGCAGATAGATATTTGTCTCTTATAGCGGCACCATAGTTTGATAGTATGGCTGGTCCGTATAGTTTGGGGCTCATGCTATTGGTTTCAATTAATGCTTTTAGTGTAGTTTTTAAACTTTTATCTGTCATGTTTTCAGATATGCATTTTAAAACCGGACTATTGTAATTCAATGTGCTATTTGCTCCATCTAAATTCCATAAATCTGTTTTAGTTTTTAAAACTTCAAATATTTCAACACTATGTGGTGATACAATATCTATAAAATTTCCTCTACTGTATAAAGCAGTTCTAATAAATTGAGAATAGGCACGGGTAAGATTTGGGTTTCCTGTTTGTCCTGTTTTACCGTATGTTTTTAAAATATCGTCTTCAAAAGAAAATAAAGCTTCGTTTAGTAGTTTTAAATCAAATTGATCACAATTCAATACAATACCTTTTTCAGAGAATTTATACTCTGACAACGTTTTTTCTTCTGATTCTTTTTTACAACTAAACACAGTTACTGCCACTAAAAGCACAATGATGTTAAATTTTGATTTCATAATGATTACTCGGTTTTTAATCGTTTTTGTTCTAAATGTTCGGTTAAACGTTTTTCTATGATGGGTTCTATTAAAGTTTTTCTTTTTTTAGTTTTTACAAAAGGGTAAATTTCTAAATTACTCTTCATGGTTTCACTAGTGTTTGGGTGTTTATTACTACCCAAAATTACCTTATTACCAGCATTAAACTGTTCTTGTTCTTTTGTAGCGCTTTCTTTTATTTTTCGCTGAATAGTACCGCTTTTTAACTGTTTTAAAAAGCCACCGTTGGTTTCAATATCTTTAAATATATCTAGAGCTTTGTTTGCTAATTGTTGTGTGAGCGACTCTATGTAGTAGCTACCATCTGATGGGTTTTTAACAACATCAAAATAACTTTCGTGTTTTAAAATTAGCAATTGGTTTCTGGCAATTCTACATGCAAAATCATTGGGTTTATTAAAAACAGTATCGTATGGTAAATTACTAATAGTATCTGCACTACCTAAAACAGCACTCATACATTCTGTAGTTGTACGTAACATATTTGTATTATATGCATAAAGCGCCTTATTGCGTGTAGAAGGTGTGGCAAAAATTATACATTTATAATCTGTGGAGTATTCCTTTTTAAGCGTATTAAACAACACTCTTAGTGCACGTAATTTTGCGATTTCAAAAAAATAATTAGTGCCAATGGCAACATTAAAGACAATATTAATTTGAGATGAAATACTTGTATGAGTAGTTTCTATTGCATTAAAATATTCGTTAACATGCGCTATGGCGTAGGCTAATTGTTGTACCATATTAGCTCCTGCATTTTGATATAATGAGGCATTAATTGTTAAAGAATTTGAATATAATGTACAGGTTTTAAATTTTGAAAAATCGTCATTTAAGTTTGAATACCAATTGCCTGTTTTTGCAAGATGCCCTATAATATCAATATTAATAAAGGTGTTTACTTTTGAAGTAATAGCGCAAATACTTTTGATACTATCTTCGGATAAAAATTGAAGTTCAAAATACAGCGTAATTGTTTTGAAGTTGATATTAGCTAGCAACTTTTTAAAATCAATATCTTTTGAAGGTATAATGAATCTTATACTTTCTGCTCCTTTTTTAACTGCTAAAAGAGCAGAAGCATTTGCTTTTTTAGCATTAAAAACAGTAAGGGTTTCGCATATTTTAAAACTGCTTATAGGTGTTTCTGAAAGTTTTAGGGGTGTATTTAAATCATCAGAATGATAAAAGGGTTTTACTTTAATGCCTTCGCTACTTGTCCAAACTAATGCGTCATTATAGTCCGCTCCTTTTAAATCGAACTGTATGATTTGTTTCCATTGTTTAGCAGAAACAGGTTCAAATTCATTAAATAACGAGTTACTCATTATCCTTTGTTTTTAAACTGTCTTCATATTCTATAATAAAAATCTCTTCATTCTCACGTTTCATGAAATATTCCTCACGGGCAAATTTTTCTAAGCCTTGTTGAGAACTTAACTTTTTAAATGCTTTATCGTCATTGTCTTTATTCCTTTTATAGTAGTCTTTTTCAGCTTCTAAATCATTAATTTCAGAATTTAATTCATGGTGAATAAACCACGAGTTGCTATCAAAAAAAATCATCCAAACAACAAAAACTACCAAAATAAGAATGTAAATATTCTTAAATGGTTTTAGGTATTTATTATTTGTATTAATTTTTTTCATTTAAAGTTTCTCATTAATTATGGTGCGAACAATATCTATAGCTACGGTATTGTAATGGTTGTTTGGTATAATAATATCTGCATATGCTTTCATAGGCTCTATAAACTGATCATGCATTGGTTTTAATGTGGTTTTGTAACGTGTTAAAACTTCATCTAAATCTCTACCACGCTCAGAAATATCACGTTTTAATCGGCGTATTAAACGCTCATCACTATCAGCATGCACAAAAATTTTAATATCAAACATCTTACGCAGCTCAGGATTGGTAAGTATCAAAATACCTTCTACAATCATCACTTTTCGTGGATGTGTTAAAATAGTGTCTCCAGTTCTATTATGTTTAACGAAGGAGTATACTGGTTGGTGTATAGGTTCGTTATTTTTTAGTGCTTTTAAGTGTTGTGCTAACAAATCAAAATCGATACTCCTGGGGTGATCAAAATTAATTTTTACGCGCTCATCATAACTTAAATGCGAGGTGTTTTTGTAATATGAGTCTTGAGAAATAACACCAACTTCTCCTTCTGGTAGTTCTTTTAAAAGCTGTTGTACTACAGTGGTTTTACCACAACCTGTACCTCCAGCAATACCTATTACCAACATAGTGTTATTATATTTTTAGTGTAAAAACAAAGTTAGTAAATGTAAAATAATAAGCTGTAAAATGGTTTTATTTTTTTATAGCTGCAACTTCTTCTTCAGTAACTATTTTATTATTGGTATTTCCCCAATTGTTATTTATATAATTCATAACGTCTGCTATTTCAGCATCATCTAAACCCATAGGCGCCATATAGCCATTGTAAGTTACACCATTTACGGTTATTTCGCCTTTTTGACCATATTTAATGCCTTTAATACTAGCTTCTCGCTTATCTTTTAAATAATCAGATGCTGCTAATGGCGGAAATGTTTTTTCTACACCAGCACCGTCTGCCATATGGCAGTTGATACAAAAATCTGTATACACTTCTTGCCCTCTAGTAATGCTTTCTTGAAACTTATCTTGTGTGTTAATATTTAAAAAACCAAAGGTAGTTATGCCGCTAAAAATTATAAATAAAAATACTTTCATACTAAATGTTTAAAATGAATCTGGAATAATTTTTACAATACCTACACCTTCAACACCAGCATACAAATAACCGTCTGGTGCTAGTTTTATATTTCTAAATCGTCCTAAACCTTCAAATAGTTTTTCACGTTTAATAACTTTGTGGTCTTCTATAATAAGTCGTTCTAAATATTGAAATTTTAAGGAGCCAACGAGCACACTATTTTTCCAATCTGGATATTTTTCTGAATATGGAAAAGCCATTCCGCTAGGTGCAATTGATGGTACCCAATAAAACAAAGGTTGTTCCATACCTTCTTTTTCGGTAATTTCTGTAAAAGGTGTGCCGCTATAATTAATACCATATGAAATAACAGGCCAACCAAAGTTTTTACCTTTACTAATAATATTTATTTCGTCGCCGCCTTTTGGCCCATGTTCATTAACCCAAATTTCACCAGTTGTGGGATGCATTACCATACCTTGCGGATTACGATGCCCGTAGCTAAAAATAGCTTGTTTTGCATCTGTTTCGCCAACAAAAGGGTTGTCCTCAGGTACAGAACCATCGGCGTGTAGTCGGTAAATTTTACCACCATCTCTGGTAATGTCTTGTGGGTTTACATCACGATTACCTCTATCGCCAATAGAAAAATATAAGTAGCCTGCTTTATCAAATTCTATACGAGATCCAAAATGTTGTCCTTTTTTTGTGTTGGTAGCGCCTTTGTATAAATGCTCAATATTAGTAAGTGTATTTTCGTTTAGTTTAGCGCGCATTATAGCAGTATTACCACCATCGCCTTCGCCTTCAGATGAGGCATACGAAAAATAAATCCACCCATTATTATTGTAATCTGGGTGTAATTTTATATCCATTAAACCACCTTGGCCTCTTAGGTATATTTCCGGAAGTCCGTCAATTTCAGTTTTCTTACCATCCTTAAAATGAATAAGTGTTCCTGTTTTTTCAGTAATAAGAATACTTCCTTCAGGTAAAAATTCCATACCCCAAGGGATGTTTAATTCTGGTACAACAACCTGAGTAACGTAATTTACTTTTACTGGTGTTTCAGCAGATATCTCAGAGGGTTCTTGTTGCGCACAAGAATATAAGCAAATAGATAAAAATGTTAAAAGGGATAGAAACTGTTTCATTATCATAGATTTATTGGTATAAAGATACATTAAAACAAATAATTTAAAGTGATGCCCGAAAAATAGTTTATTGGGTTTCCAGGATAAAAGTATCGAGGCGCATTACCGCCAAAACCTCTAGCATTTATTAATATTTGAGAGGGATAAGTAGTATCAAAAATATTATTAATACCCAAAAACATATTGAGTCTTAAATGAGGTAATACTGTGTTTTGATATCCTATTTTTAAGTTTGAAATACTATAACTTTCGCTAAATAAAGAGTTACTGTCTGTAATTGGCATTTCTCCAACATATTGAAAGTTTAAGTTACCGTAAAACCCTACAGTTGAGTTAACATCAATACCTAAATTTAAAATATCTGATGGCACACCTGTAACATCATTGCCCGAAAAGTTAGTGCCTCCATCAATAAATTCATCAAATTTATAAAGGTTTAAGCTATAACTCCCAAAGGTAGATAGTTGTAAATTATCAGAATTTAATATACTGTATATCCAATCTATTTCTAAACCATCATGATTGGTTTTTCCTGCATTTATGCCAATAAAGGCATCTTCTGCAGTTCTTCTAGCAACTAAAAGGTTTTTAATAGCTAAGCGATAGATAGACATGTTATATTGCAACCTATTGTTTAATGTTGCTCCTTTTAAGCCAACTTCAAAATTCCAACCTGTTTCAGGGTCTAAGTCTGTATTAATTTGTCCGTCTGGGAGCAATGTTTCTTCTAGAGATAACGGTGAAAACCCATGACTGATGTTCGCATAGAGGTTTGAATTAGAATGTAATTGATGTAATACGCCAATTTTTGGAGATACTAAACCACTAAATTTAAAATTTCCAGATTCGTCTGCGTTATCATTTGATACAGGAAATCTGTCTTGCAAATCATAACGTGTTTGGTTGTAATTTAATCCTAAAACAATATTTGTTTTGGTGGATATATCATATCTGGCTTCTAAAAAAAGATTATAGTATTGTCTTTTTTCTTTAAAATTAGATAAGGCATTACCTTGAACGCTACCATTGCCTTCTGGGAAATCTTGATACAGATTTTCAAAGGTTTGGTGTTTGTAGTTATCTCTAAAAAACTCAAGTCCAGAGGTCCACGTTAATGCTCTGTTATAAATATTGAAGTTACCAATAAAACGATGTCGTAACCCATAACCAAATACAGATTCATCCAAAATATTAAAAGGTCTAGGCTCATAAGAGTTTCTAAAAGATGTGAAAATACTTGTGTTTTGAGACAGGTTTTTATTAAAAACATGCTGTAATGTAATACCTAATAAGCCTCTTTTTGTGTCTTCAAAACCTTGAGCAGTACCCCAAGTAAATGCCGCAGCTTTTGGATTATTTCTAAACGTAGTTTCGTTTAGCGAACTTGGTATAAATGCTTTTAAGTTTGAAAACGCACCTAAAATAGAAAGCTCATTTTTAGTGTTTAATTGGTGTGTAGAGTGTAAGGTGAATGCTTGCCTATTATAATTATTATTATCTCTAAAGCCATCACTTTTAGTAGTGCTAAATACTATTTTTACAGCATTTGATGCATTGCCATAGTCAAAGTGTGATAAATTTTTAAACAACCCAAAAGAGCCAATTGTAGTTTCGTTTTCTATACTAGCGGTATTAAAGTTTGCTGATTTTGGTAGTAATTGAATAACACCACCAAGTCCTGCACCGTAAGAGCTAGAAGTAGCACCCTTTGTAATTTCTATGCTTGAAATAGCACCCAATTCAAAATCTTCTAAACTCGTTTCTCCACTGCCATTAGTTAATGGAATATCTTTAAAATAAGCTCTAATTTTAGCAGTACCAAATAAGTTTCTAGAGCCAACACCTCTTATGGTAATGCGGTTGGTATTAAGCGCACCAGTTTGCATAAATACTCCAGGAACTCTATTTAAAGCTTCATTTATATTAATAGAGTTTGCACGCTCAATAGCTTTTGTAGAAATAAGAGAAGTGCTAGAGGTTGCTTTTTTTAATTGTACAGGTAAATGGTTGGCATTTACTAAAACTTCATTTAATTGTGTTGTTTTTTTTTGAAGTGGTGCTTTATTGTTAATGCTATCGTTTTCTATTGTTTTTGTGTTATTCTGAGAGTAATGTAATTGTGTAGCTATTACTATTAAAACAAAAGAAAGACGTATTTTTTTTTTCACTGGCCGAAATTAGAGGATTTATAAAAACTCTAAAAGTTTGAAGCATTAAAATTTTCTTAAAAAATTGTTTTAAAACTAGTTAAAAGAAGTATATTTGCACCCGCTTAGATAATCAATTCGGGGTGTAGCGTAGCCCGGTTATCGCGCCGCGTTTGGGACGCGGAGGTCGCAGGTTCGAATCCTGCCACCCCGACTAACCACTTAACAAGTGGAAACAAAGAGCTGTTAATCTATTAATTAATAGCTCTTTTTATTTTATATGGAGTTATATTATATACCTGTTAAATGGATTAGTAGACAAGTTGTTGTAAATTTAAGTAGCAATTAGGTCTAGTTAAGGTTGTCTTTGCAGCGAGAAATTTCGTCTCTTTCATTTTTATGCAAATAAAATAAAGGACTTGTATCCCTAAGTTGACAAAAGTATATGTGGCTAATAGCTTTTGCAGTAAAATATTTAGCACGATATAACATACCTGATTACTTTTATGTCATGGTAAAATATGCTTAAATCAAAACTAGCTTTAACATATTTGTAGTTAATAGCAAAATAATCTATTGATATCGATTTTAGTTTATTGCATAACTTAAATTTTAGTCTTAATTACAAATCCTTAAGAAAATCTAAATCTAGCATATGGGTTTGCTTCCTTTTTTTTGTAGCGATGTAACTATATACATTTCCCAATTCTTGTATTAGTGATAATTTTGTCTCTACAAACGTTTGGTACGCGTCTATGTCCTTTACGACAACTTTTAACAGATAGTCAAAATTTCCTGTTACTTGATAGCACTCCGAAACTTCTGTAAAATCATTGACTTGCGCCGCAAAATTCCCTAAATAGCTACGTGTATGGCCCTTTAGAGTAATTCCAATAAAAACGGTTTGCTTTAAACCAAGTTTCCGTTCGCTTAAAACGGTCGAATATTTTTTTATGTATCCTTCTTTTTCGAGTTTTTTTATTCTTTCGAAAATGGGAGTTTGGGAGAGATTTAATATTTCACCAATTTTTTTTGCAGTTATTTTAGAGTCTTCTTGAAGCAATTCTAAAATTTTAATATCAATACCGTCCAGTTTATTTTTCATCTAGTGAATTTTATTAAATAAAAATACAAAAAAAATAAAAAATAGTGTAAAACATTAAAATAATACAATTAAATAGTGAAAAACACCATTTATATTATATTTTAAAGTTATATTAAATATTAAGGTTATTGGAATAATAACTTTACAGTCATGGATATAAATTCAATTTTTAAAGAATATATAAAGCCAAAGGATTATGCAGGAGGCTTAACAAAGGACGAGATTGATTTTGTTGGGGATATAGGCAAAATATGGAAGCTCTCTTCAAATGAAAATATTTTGGGTCCCTCTCCTTTAGCACAACAAGCAATCTGCAAATGTCTTGAAAATATCCACGAATATGACTTTAGAGATGATAGTTTGCTTAAAAAGGCTATTTGTGAAACTGATACAAATCTTACTTCTAAAAATTTAGTTTCGGCTAATAGTGGAGTTGAAGTTTTGGAATTAATAACTAGGGGCTTTTTAAGTCCTGGTTTAGAATGTATCATAAGTCACCCAACATTCGTTGCCTACCAAAGTATGATTGAAAATGAGGGTAGTAAAGTTATAAACGTCCCTCTTAATTCAGAAAATTATACCATTGATGTCCAAGGGGTTTTAGATGCAGTCACAGAAAAAACTAGACTTGTATTTATTACAAACCCAAACAATCCTACTGGGACGTATACCGACAAACCAAGTATTGATTATTTAATCTATAATCTTCCCAAAGATATCGTTATAGTTTATGATGAGGTTTATTTTCATTTTTCCGATGCCCCAGATTTCCCTAGAGCTTTTGATTATATAAAAGAAAACCAAAATGTTATTGGCGTACACAGCTTTTCAAAAGCATATGGTTTGGCAGGAATACGCTTAGGGTATGGAATTTCAACTCCAAAAATAATTTCATATTTAGAAAATATAAAGCGACCATTTATTATCAACACTTTGACTATGGTTGCAGGTATTAATGCACTAAAGGATACAAATCACCTACAAAAAACCATATCATTAATTAGGTCTGAAAAAAAATGGCTCTATCAAGAGTTTGATAAACTAAACATCAAATACTGGCCCAGCCAAACTAATTTCATCTTTATTGAATTAAAAATGAAACTAAATGACTTTGTAAATAAAATGCTAAATCGTGGAATCATGATTAGGCCCTGCGATAAATTTGGAGCTCCGAAAGGTGCTAGAATAACAATTGGTAATAGGGAAGCTAATATGGCCTTGGTTAAAGCATTGACTAAAATATATATGCATGCCGAGATATCATAAATTAGGTAAAATACCTTCAAAAAGACACACTATTTTTAAGAGTGATAGTGGTAATTTTTACTATGAAGAATTATTTGGAACTATAGGTTTTGACGGTATGTCTTCATTGATATACCATACACAACGTCCAACACAAGTTAAAAAAGTGTTGAAATCGTACAGTGTGGCTCCTAAAATTGCTCTGGAAAAGAATATGAAATCATTGAGTTTAAAAGGATTTGATATTAAAGCTGTTAACGATTATTTGGAAAGTAGAAAAATAATATTGGCTAACAGTGACTGCTATATAGCATTGGCTGCTCCAAAAAAATCGTTAAGGGATTATTTCTATAAAAATACAGATTCTGATGAGGTTGTATTTATACACAAAGGAACTGGGAAACTTAGAACCTTTTTGGGAAACATTGATTTTAAATATGGGGATTATATAGTAATTCCTAGGGGTGTTATCTATCAGATAGATTTTGATACAGAAGATAACCGGTTGTTTATCGTAGAATCTAAACATCCTATTTACACACCAAAACGATATCGTAATTGGTTTGGTCAACACTTAGAACATTCGCCATTTTGCGAACGTGATATACATCCGCCAAGTAAATTAGAAACCTTTTCTGAAAAAGGAGAATTTGTTTTAAAGGTAAAGAAGCAGGACATGATTCATGAGTACATATATGCATACCATCCATTTAGTGCAGTAGGTTGGGATGGATATAATTTTCCGTATAAGTTTTCAATTCATGATTTTGAACCTATTACAGGTCGAATACATCAGCCACCACCAGTTCATCAAACATTTGAAACAAGTGCGTTCGTTATATGCTCTTTTGTTCCAAGACTTTATGATTATCATCCTCAAGCCATACCGGCTCCCTATCATCATAGTAATATAGATTCTGACGAGGTATTGTATTATGTCGATGGGGATTTTATGAGTAGAAATAACATTGGTATTGGTCAGGTTACATTACACCCGTCCGGTATACCTCACGGTCCACATCCCGGAACTATGGAACGTAGTATAGGACAATCTAAAACAGAAGAGTTAGCAGTAATGGTAGATACATTTAAGCCGCTAAAGGTCACAGAAGAAGCGGTAAAAATTGATACAGGAAACTATCACACTTCTTGGTTAAATGAAAATCATTAAAAAAGAAATAAAATGGCAGAGATTAAAAATTTAAAAGATTTACAGAATACAGAATACGGATTAAAGAAAATATTCGAAGATGCTGAAGATTTTCTTCCCTTAAATGGAACGGATTATATAGAATTATATGTTGGTAACGCAAAACAGTCGGCGCATTTTTATAAAACATCATTTGGTTTTCAATCGGAAGCTTACGCAGGTTTAGAAACAGGTATGAAGGATAAAGTATCATTCGTTTTAAAACAAGATAAAATACGATTGGTATTGACGACACCTCTGGAAAAGGGAGGTAAAATAATTGAGCATATAGACGAACACGGTGATGGAGTAAAAGTTATTGCACTTTGGGTAGACGATGCTACAAAATCATTTGAGGAAACTACTAAAAGAGGTGCTAAACCTTTTATGGAGCCTACTAAAGAAGAAGATGAACATGGTCATGTGATTCGTTCAGGAATTTACACCTATGGAGAGACTGTTCATATTTTCGTAGAGCGAAAAAACTATGATGGAGTGTTTTTACCTGGGTATAAAAAATGGTCATCACATTATAACCCAGAACCGGTTGGTTTAAAATTTGTCGATCATATGGTCGGGAATGTAGGTTGGGGTGAAATGAAAAAATGGTGTGAATTCTATGCGAGAACTATGGGTTTTGCGCAGATAATTTCATTTACAGATGATGATATCTCTACAGATTATACGGCCTTGATGAGTAAGGTAATGAGTAATGGCAATGGTAGAATAAAATTCCCTATTAACGAACCTGCAAAAGGCAAAAAGAAGTCCCAAATTGAAGAATATTTGGATTTCTATAATGGACCAGGAGTACAGCATATTGCAGTCGCAACCAATAATATTGTAGAAACGGTCTCAGCCATGCGTAATCGTGGTGTCGAGTTTTTATATGTGCCAGAAGAATATTATGATGATTTATTAGACCGTGTTGGAAAAATTGATGAAGATGTTGAGGTATTAAAAAAACATGGAATTTTAATAGACAGAGATGAGGAAGGATATCTATTACAGATTTTTACAAAGCCGGTTGTAGATAGACCGACGATGTTTTTTGAGGTAATACAACGTAAAGGAGCGCAATCCTTCGGTGTAGGTAATTTTAAAGCCTTATTTGAAGCTATAGAACGCGAGCAGGCCAATAGAGGAACTTTGTAGTTTTCAAAATTCATGCAACATAATATTTCATACAAATTAAAATTGAACAGTGTCACGGAGAGGTTGCCAAAGCACTTGCATAAGTTTATTGTAAAACAGCCGTATTCAGAATACACCCCGCAGAATCAAGCAGTCTGGAGATACGTGATGCGATTGAATACGGATTATCTTTCTCAGGTGGCCCATGATTATTATTTAAAGGGAATTGAAAAAACAGGAATTTCTATTGAATCAATTCCAGAAATGGAAGGAATGAACCGGATTCTAAAAGATATTGGTTGGGCGGCAGTTTCTGTTGATGGATTTATTCCTCCAAATGCCTTTATGGAATTTCAAGCTTACAACGTATTGGTTATCGCATCTGATATGAGAACTATTGATCACATAACCTATACACCAGCGCCCGATATCATTCATGAAGCGGCGGGACATGCACCAATAATTGCAAATCCGGAGTATGCAGAATATTTAAGAAGATTTGGAGAGATTGGTAGTAAGGCAATTTCATCATCAAAGGATTATGAATTATATGAGGCGGTGAGACTTGTTTCTATTTTAAAAGAAAATCCAAATTCGAAAACGGAAGATATTGATACGGCACTTAACCATTTGAATCATGTAAAAAATAATATGGGCGAGTTGTCAGAAATGGCCCAAATTAGAAATCTTCATTGGTGGACAGTTGAGTATGGTTTAATAGGAGATATTGAAAACCCTAAGATTTATGGAGCTGGATTACTGTCATCAATTGGTGAGAGCAAAGAATGCTTAAATAAAACTATAAGTAAGCTCCCATATTCAATAGATGCAGCGAAGGTTGATTTTGATATAACTAAGGCGCAACCCCAGTTGTTTGTTACACCGACTTTTGCTCATTTAAGTTTCGTACTTGAAAAATTCGCTAACACAATGGCACTAAGAAAAGGAGGTCTTTATGGGGTTAATAAATTAATTGAATCTAAGAATATTGGTACAATAGAATTAAGTACAGGAATTCAAATTTCTGGAGTGTTTACCAATGTGATTACTCACGATGATAAAGCAATTTATATTCAAACAACTGGAGAATCTGCCTTAGCATCAAGTGGTAGAGAGTTAATTGGTCACGGAATTAAATATCATACTGAGGGTTTTGGAAGTCCTATTGGAAAGCTGGAGGGAATTAATTTGGCTATCGAAGATATGTCTCCGAAAGACTTAGAAACCTATGGGATTATTGAAGGATTTTCTGCACGTTTATTGTTTGAAGGAGGAATTTTAGTTGAAGGGAAAATTATAACAGGAAAAAGAGATTTACGAGGTAAAGTAATATTGATTTCATTCGAAAATTGTAAGGTAACTTATAAAAAGCAGATTCTTTTTGAAAAAGAGTGGGGAATTTTCGACATGGCCATTGGTAAAGAGATTACGTCAGCTTACGCAGGTCCTGCGTCTCCAGATTCTTTTGATGATCTTTTTAAAGTTTCCGAAGCAAAAACACACAAGATAAACTATACAGATTCTCAACTAGAGTTACATTTATTGTATAAAATGGTTAGGGATTTTAGAGAAGAGAAGATATACAGACTAGAAATTTTAACAGAAATTTTTAATAATTTGAAAAGTAAATATCCTAATGATTGGCTCTTACCTCTAGAAATTTATGAATTGATTCATAGTAAAGAAAGTCAGTTGAAAGAAATAGTATTTCAATATTTAGTAAAGTTGAAATCAAATAAAGATTTTGAAAAACTGATCGCTGACGGGTTACGATTAATTTCAAAGGAAGCGGTAATAATTAAATAATAGCAATTTTATATGAAAACTTGGATTACAATACCAAACGAGTCAGACTTTACTATATATAATATTCCTTTTGGAATATTTTCTACAAGCTCTATAAAACCAAGGGTATGTATAGCTATAGGAAACCAGATTTTAGATTTGGTTGAGTTATATGAATTAGGGGTTTTTAAAGATATTGATTTTGACATTGCTGTATTGAAGAGTAAGTTTTTGAATGATTTTATTTCTTTGGGTAAATTGAAGACGGTAGAAATACGCAAAGTAATTCAATTAGAATTAACTGACGAGAATTCTATCTTGAGGCAGCACAAAAAGGCTTTTAAAATGCAGTCAGATGTAAATATGCATATGCCGATTTCAATTGGAGATTATACTGATTTTTACTCAAGTATTGAACACGCTACCAATGTTGGTAAGATGTTCAGAGATCCTGAGAATGCATTATTGCCTAATTGGAAACATATACCAGTTGGTTACCATGGCAGATCTTCATCTATCATTTTAAGCGGTCAAAATATCCATAGACCTAAAGGACAAGTATTGTTGCCAGACCTTGAAACGCCTGTATTTAAGCCATCTTCTAAAGTGGATTTTGAATTAGAAATGGGTTTTGTTATTGGTAAAGAGACGCAGCTTGGTGAATCTGTAAAAATAGCAGATGCTGAGAATTATATTTTTGGTAAAGTTTTGTTCAATGACTGGTCGGCTAGGGATGTTCAAAAATGGGAGTATGTTCCCTTGGGTCCATTTTTGGCAAAAAACTTTGCGTCTACAATTTCTCCTTGGATTGTGACTATGGAAGCTTTAGAACCTTTTAAGGTTAAAGGCCCAAAACAAAGCCCAAAGGTATTGCCTTATCTTGATTACGATGGCTTAAAAAATTACGATATTAATTTAGAGGTCAGCATACAACCGAAAGGCAGTAAAGAAAGTATTGTGAGTAAAACTAATTTTAAATATATGTATTGGAATATGGTGCAACAGGTTGCCCATCATACAAGTAATGGGTGTAATATAAAAGTTGGAGATTTGATGGCCTCTGGGACTATAAGCGGTAAGGGAAAAAAATCTTATGGTTCAATGCTCGAACTTTCTCGGGGAGGGAAAGAACCTCTGAAATTATTTAATAATGATGAGAGAAATTTTATAGAAGATTTTGACACTGTAATTATGAGAGGTTATTGTGAAAAAGATGAGATTAAGGTTGGTTTTGGAGAATTGAGAACGCAATTATTACCATCAATTTAAATTTAAGAAATTTGAAAAATATAGTATCCTTAGATCCAAATTCTATATCAACTATTGAATTACACCAAATTTTGCTTACTGCTGTGGCACCAAGGCCTATAGCACTTGCAAGTACCATATCAGCAGATGGAAAGGTGAATTTAAGTCCGTTTAGTTTTTTCAATGTCTTTAGTGCTAATCCACCCATACTCATTTTTTCACCCGCACGAAGAGTAAGAGATAATACAGTAAAGCATACTCTGGAAAATGTAAAAATCACCAAAGAAGTTGTTATAAATGTTGTCAATTTTCCAATTGTTGAGCAGATGTCATTATCAAGTACGGAATATGATAGAGAAACAAACGAGTTTAAAAAAGCTGGTCTTACTGAGGTACCATCAGAAAAAGTAAGATCACCAAGAGTTTCAGAATCTCCAGTGTCTTTTGAATGCGTTGTTGATGATGTTATTGAGCTAGGCAAGCAAGGAGGTGCTGGGAATTTAGTGATTTGCAAAGTTATATTTATTCATATTAACAGAGCGTATTTAGACGAAAAAGGAAAATTGGATACCCTAAAACTACAGTCAGTTGCTAGGCTAGGTGGAAGTTGGTATTCTAAAGTTACTAACGAGTCTTTATTTGAAATCCCAAAGCCTGTATCTTCAAATGGAATAGGTGTTGATCAATTGCCTCTTCATATTTTTAAAACTGATATCCTTTCAGGAAATAACTTAGGACGACTTGGTAATGCTGAAAGAATCCCATCAGAAAAGGAGTTGTCAAATCATAGAAAATCAGCAGAAATTCATATAATAATAGAAATTAAAGACGCTCAAGAGAGAATAGAAATGCTACATACTTTAGTTCGAGAATATCTTAATAAAGACAACTTTAAGTTAGCAATAAATACACTTTTTGCAATTTAAATAGCTCATCTCTATGATGTTATAGTAAATTAATATCCTTGAAGATAATTGTTAGTAAAAAGCTAATTTTATCTCAGCGGCGGGCTATTCTGTTTCAGATAGTGAAGCTGCAAATACTCCCAAAAAAACATTTAGCCCATTAACCTAACGTGAGTTCGACGTAAGAAAGTTTGTTTTTTAGGCAGTAGAAAAGTAGAAATTCATTATATTTAAGTATCTGACATTTAAATATTTAAACAAATTTCTACTTATGATTTCTAATGATAAAATTACTGAAATTTTCTGTACTGTTGATGATTTTTGCAAGGAAATAAAGCAAATATTGGACGAGAACTCCCTTGAGAGTGATTCTTCTGTGAAAAAACGCAAACGAAAATGCAAATTAAGCGATAGTGAGGTCATATCCATAATGGTCTTTTTCCATCTTAAGGGTTACCGTTGCCTAAAACATTTTTACATTCATTACGTGCAGAAACATATGCAATCAGAGTTTCCAGAAACAGTTTCATATAATAGGTTTGTTGAACTGCAGAGTAAATCCATTTTGCCCATGGTGGTATTTCTACAGACTTGTTGTTTAGGTAAATGCTCAGGAATTTCATTTCTAGATTCTACTGTAATTAAGGCTTGTCATTATAAGAGAGAAAAACAAAATAAGGTGTTTAAGGGTATTGCTGCAAAAGGACGTGGTACAATGGGGTGGTTCTTTGGTTTCAAGCTGCATATCATCATCAATGAACGGGGAGAAATTATAGACTTTCTAATAACACAAGGTAATGTCGATGATAGGCAGCCCCTTAAGGATAAAACGTTTCACGATAAGGTTTTTGGAAAAATATTCGCAGACAGAGGTTATATTGGTAAAGATCTATTTGAAAAACTATTTGTGGATGGCATACACCTAGTAACCAAAATTAAGAAGAACATGAAAAATGCGTTAATGCATATTTATGATAAAATACTCCTAAGAAAAAGAGCTGTGGTAGAAAGTGTAAACGATATCCTTAAAAACCAGTGTCAAATAGAACATACCAGACACAGAAGTTTTGATAATTTTATAACAAATCTTATTTCTGGACTTATTGTATATGCTTTTTATCCAACAAAACCCAATATCAATATTGATAGAATTCAAAGAATTGGGTAAAACTTATATCGAACTCACGTTAAATAATATCTAATTGTTCACCAATCATTTTACGTTTGCCCAGTTCTTCTAGAATATCTATTGTATCTAAAACCATATTTTCCATCTGCCTTTTCTGCGTGCAAAAGAAAACTTGAATACCTCAGTATAAAAAACCAATCATGTATTTATATCTACGCTTTCGGTACGTTATTGTAAAGGTCTGATTTTATCATCCGCAAGATCTATCAATTGGTATAGATTACAAATGATTTCAACTTCGGATTACTAACAAAAAAAAACGCCTTACCATTTTCTGTGAACCTAACATTTAATGAGTTTAAAAGTCCAATTTATGATGTCTTAAAATGAGTTTTATGTTTACTTAGAAGAGCAAATTATATCACTAACTTACGACTAAAACTTCAATCAGCCTTTTTATTATTAAATCTATTACTATTGTTATCCAAGTTTCTTAATTTTTGCATAGCTCTATAGGCATAATTTCGAACTACCTGTTCATTAAGTTCCATTATTTTAGCGATGGTTTTGTAGTTTAAGTCTACAAAATGACGTAGGTACAAGACCTCTCTTTGAGCAGGAGAAAGTTGATTCATTAATTTCGAAACTTGTTGTTGAGTTGCATTTTTTGTTTCTTTTTCTATGTAACTAGTTTCTACAGAACCCTCTATTCTAGTATCCATAGAATCGAACTGCATTAAGTATTTATTTTTCGATATTTGCTTGTTTTTTTTATGGTGTAGTTCGTGTATCCTATTTCTTTTAAATGCTGAAAATAGATAGGCTTCAAAGTTATCAATTGCGGCTAATTTCTGAGTGTTTTTAGCTATCCAAATAAATAATTCTTGAATGGTATCCTCAACCGTATGTTTGTTTTCTTTAGAGGATAATTTGTTACCATATAATCTTAACTTATCAAAATAGATGCGGTAAAGCTTCTCTAAAGAGGCATAGTCACCTTTAATAACTTTATCCTTTAACGCTTCTGTAGAGGTGTTAGATTCACTCATAATCGCTTTGATTATTAAATTATATTAATTGTAAAAAAATCATATAATTTTTCTAAATTCAGTAAAATGTTACTAGTTTTTTTAGCAATAATACAAAAAAAATATTTTTTTTTAAGAAATAAATTAAAACTATAGGTTACAAAAAAAGGTTTCGTTTTATCTTCTTAATAGTACACCCTATGAAATGACAAAGAATTTGCGTCTTGCCTATATCTATAAGTAAAAGCGTTTTAAGTAAATGATGTGTGTAATGATTAATTTTTATGGTAAATGAATAATTAAATATGACGATTAACAATTATAAAGAATTTAAAGTTGCAGATTTTTTAGAGGATACTTTTTTTAGGAGATGGGTGCTACAACAAGATAAATCTCTAGATTTTTTTTGGAAAGCTTATTTTAGAGCATATCCAGATCAGCAAGTAGTTGTTGAAGAAGCTATTGCTTTACTAAAAATTACCAAGAACCATTTTGAAGATGAACAAAAAAAGTTACCTCCTTTAAATACCGATTTCACAAAAAATCTACGAGAAAGTTTTGAAGCCAATTATACCCCCGAAATAAAGCTTGAAGTCGACGAAGAAAAAAAATCACTATTCAAGAGCTCATTACGTCAACTAATATCAGTAGCTGCAAGTGTAGCATTTATTTTATGTTCCATCCATATCTATTCAAGGTTGTCTGAAGAAAAGATAATAACTGAATATGCTACTGGTAATGGCGAATGGCAGCAAATTATTCTCCCTGACGGATCGGAAGTTGCCTTAAACGCCAATTCGCAATTATCAATTTTAAATGATTGGTCAAAGACTACCGACAGGCAAGTTTGGTTAAAAGGGGAAGCCTTTTTCAAAGTAAAAAAGAAGAAAGTAACCAAAGCTAAATTTACAGTAATTACCAAAGATTTGAAACTTTCAGTTTATGGTACTCGATTTAATGTAAATACTCGTAACCATAAGACAGGTGTTTTTTTGGAAGAAGGAATTGTAACGCTTGACTTAGGGACGGAACAAAAACAGATTTTGCCTGGTGAATACATAGCTTATTCTCAAGAAGAAGAACGGATTGTTAAGAGTTATCAAAAGAAAGAGGAATTACATTCTAATTGGAAAGAAGGAGTGCTTAAAGTAGAAGATGCGCCAATGGAAGATATATTAGTTAAAATTGAAGAAATCTATGGAATTGACTTGATTATTACTGATAAAGAAATTCTTAAAATAGACGGTTCAATAGCTATACCAGTAAACAATTTAAATATGGCACTTTCAATTATAGAAAGAGTTTTGAATGTGCAAACAGAGAAAAAAGGAAAACAAATTTTTATAAAACAAAAGAGCCAGATTGGTATTGACACTACCTCTCTGACTCCAAATACACTAATTGATAACTCTAAATTAAACAAAAAATGAAAAACATTATTTTTAAATGGCACTTTAATTTATTAGTCTTTGCGGTGGCAATAGGATTTTCAACCTCAGTTATGGCTAATAATGTTGATCCCGTTTCGCAAAACAAACTCCTTACAGAAGTATTGGTTGAGTTTGAAAACAGGTATAACGTATTATTTTCGTACAATAAGTCTTTAGTAAAAGATATTAATGTAGAATTTGCATTTAACAACGAAGAAGAATTGGAGTCTTCTCTAAAACGATTATTAGCATTAGTAGAGCTTAATTATGATACCTACGGTGATAAATACATTGTTATTTATAGGCAATCTGAAGAGGCGGAAAGAGATCTAGATCTTGTTTTAAAACACTTTAAAGAAATTGAAGAAATTGAATCTAAAGGTAGATTAAGAATATCGAGAAAAAATAAAGGTAAATCTAACTTAGCAAATGTAAAAGAAGAGCTAGAAGCTTTAACAGCTGTTGAAAATATTTCAGGAATAGTAACAGATAATAATCAAAATCCATTATTGGGTGCTACAATTGCAATACAAGGAACAAGCATAGGAGTTGTGACTGATATTGATGGTAAGTTCTCTTTAGAAGTGAGCTCTTTTCCTGTTACTTTAAAGGTTAGTTATGTTGGGTATACCACTGAAACTTTGGTTATAAATAGTGCTCAAACAAATCTTAATATTGTCTTAACAGAGGGCTTAAGTCTTGATGAAATAATTGTAACCTCTAGAAAACGGGAAGAGTCTTTAAAAGATGTTCCAGTAGCTGTTACAGCTATTAGTGGAAGAAAACTAGAAGCTATTCAAGCAAATGATATTACTGCCATTTCCGATATTGCGCCTAATGTGAATTTCTCTTTTGGAGGGGCTGTTTCTGGGGCGTCATCTGCTGCAGTAGTTTACATTAGAGGTGTTGGACAAAATGATTTCTTACAAACTCTTGATCCTGGTGTTGGTATTTATATTGATGGTGTTTATATGGGCAGATCAGTAGGTTCTGTTTTAGATTTAGTAGATCCAGAAAGAGTGGAGGTGTTAAGAGGACCACAAGGCACTCTCTTTGGAAGAAACACCATCGGTGGGGCTATCAGCTTAACTTCTAAAGATCCAAGCGATAAAAAAGAAGGATATATAAAAGCATTGACTGGTGCGTATAATCGAATAGGAGTCCAAGGTTCAGTTAACCTACCATTCTCTGAAACTTTTAAAGCACGTGTTAGTGCAAAGTATCATAAAAGAGACGGCTATGTAGAGAGGTTACTAGTGGGTGATGATTTAGGTAGTGATAATTCAATTGGTATGAGAGCTAATTTCTTATTTGAACCTAGCGACAAATTTAAACTAAGATTTAATTTTGATTATACCAAAGAAGATGAAACTGGAGCAGCAGAAGAACAACTTAACCCTAATGGAGTTTTCGTTGATTTATTTAATAATAATGTTGTTATGGATCCAGATTGTCCAAATAACAATCCAGATTGTCATCAAAATACAGTTAGTACTACTCCGTACACAACAAACGAAATAGCTCCTAATTTCAATAAAGTAGATTTATATGGGATAGCCTTAAATGGAGAATACAAGATTTCAAAAACTGTTAATTTAAAATCCATTACGTCATACAGAAATCTTGCTGCCGCATTTACTAGAGGTTCTGATGGCGGACCTGCGGTACTTTTCCAAACTAATAATGATTATGATCAGTCACAATTTTCTCAAGAGTTGCAGTTAATAAGCTCTACTGATAAGTTAGATTTTGTAACTGGTTTGTACTATTTTTCGGAAACTGGTTCGGATTTTAATATGGTAGAAGCAACTTCTTTACCATTTATCCCAACTTTTCCATTGGAAGCCGGCGGTGATATTGATAATTCTAGTTTTGCTGCCTTTGCAGAAGGTACTTTTCATGTGACTGATAGATTTCATTTTACAGGTGGTTTAAGATACACGACAGAAACAAAAAGATATGACCCACTTGCTTTTGCTGTAAATAGTCCAACTCCTAATTTTGTAACTAGAGGATTTAGGTCTTTAGATTTTAATAAGGTTACTTGGCGAACAATAGCGGCTTACGATATTTCTAAAAATATGAATTTCTATGGCTCTGTTTCTACAGGTTTTAAAAGTGGAGGTTTTGATGCTAGATATACGGCGCCTACAACAGATAACGAACCAACCACTTTTGAACCAGAAGAAGTTACAAATTATGAAATTGGTTTAAAAACTTCTTTTCCTGATGCCAATTTGCGTTTAAATATTGCAGCTTTTTCAGCAGATTATACTAACATTCAAGTGCAAGGAAACCCTCCTGGTCAAATTGCTACGGTTACTTTTAATGGAGCAGAAGCTTCTATTAAGGGTTTAGAACTAGAAATGGATTGGGCACCTACTGGTAATCTTATTATTAGTGGTTCTTTAGGTTTACTAGATGCTAAATACGTATCATTAAATGAGAATGCCAATGAGTTTACACTTGATGATAAACTGATTAGAACACCAACCAGTAGTTATAATTTTAGTGCTTCATATTTGTTTAAGTTAGGAAAGAAAGGAGGGACTTTATTACCAAGATTTGATTTAACATCTCAAAATAATATCCATTTTGAGCCCGCAAATAATGACTTCGTTTTTGAAAATGGTTATGAGCATATAAATTTCACGCTTACTTATAAATCTAAATCTAAAAAATTTGAAATCAATGCTGGCGTTCTCAATTTAACCAATCAAAGATACCTGCTTTCTGGTGATTCCAATGGTGTATTGAGTTATGCGCTAGGTACTTTTTCTAGACCAAGGAATTGGATGACATCAGTAAGGTATAATTTCTAAATAAAATGTTTTAATAACCGTTTGTTTTAGATATTTGGAGATATGTCAGATTGTGAAAAATTTGACATATCTCTTGTTTTTATAAGCCCGTACAGATATTAGCAATAAATAGTAGTAAACCATTCAATACTACTTTTAAAGGAATTTAGATATTGACTCAAAACGAGACTTAGCATAATAATGTCGCAATCAGTATTACAACAATTGATCTCAAAATTAGGTGTCGAAAAAGTGCTAAACGGAAATGATTTGCATGAACGTTACGACCACATTTGGCGAATGAATATTCCACTGTCAGCAAAAGCATTAGTATTGCCAAGAACTACAGAAGAGGTTTCTGCTATATTAAAAATATGCCATGCTCAAAATCAACCTGTAGTAATTCATGGCGGCTTAACAGGGTTAGTAGGCGGAACAGAAACACAAAAGCATGAAATAGTTATTTCTACCGAAAAGATGAATTCAATTGAAGAGTTGGATGAAAAAAGTAGAACCATAACTGTTCAAGCGGGAGTAATTTTGGAAAATATTCATCGAAAGGCAAAAGAAAAGGACTTGATGTTTCCGATGACTTTTGGAGCAAAAGGCTCTGCGCAAATTGGTGGCGTCATTGCAACCAATGCAGGAGGTTTACGTGTTTTTCGGTATGGGATGACACGCAATATGGTATTGGGTTTAGAGGCGGTTTTAGCAGACGGAACTGTCATTTCTTCGATGAAAAAATTAATAAAAGATAATTCGGGTTATGATTTAAAGCAAATATTTATAGGTTCTGAAGGAACGCTAGGAGTAGTAACCAAAGCTATTTTAAAACTAGAAGAAGCACCACTTTCGAGGATTAGTGCTTTTGTAAGTTTAAATAATTTTGAAGAGATAATCGAATTATTAAAATTTGTGGACCTAGGCTTGAGTGAAAATTTAACTGGTTTTGAATTAATATGGAGTAAAACATATGAGGCATTGACTGGGGAAAATACAAGTGTTAAACCACCTATTCCATATGGATGTAAATATTATGTTCTGATAGAGATGTTGGGAACTAACCAAATCAAAGATTCAGAAAAATTCAATAACCTAATAGAAGTAGCTTTCGAAAAGAACTTAATTGAAGATGCCGCTTTTGCCGAAACAGGTTCTGATTTAAATTGGTTTTGGCGCTTAAGAGAAGATGTACAGGTGTTGACAGCTGATATGAGTTTTCACCAAGATTTTGATATTAGTATCCCTTTGAATTTCATAGAGAAAGAAACAAATAATATTATTAACAATTTGGAAAAAATGAAAGAAGTAGAATCTGTTTTTACATTTGGACATTTAGCAGATGGTAATATTCATTTTATAGTAGGAAAAAAAGATGACTCCAAAGAATTGACAAAAAAAATTAACGAAGTGGTTTATGCTCCATTAAAAAAAGTTGCTGGGTCTATTTCTGCGGAACATGGAATAGGAAAATACAAGAAACAATATTTACCAATTTCAAGGTCAGCTAATGAGATAACATTGATGAAATTATTAAAAAAAAGTTTAGACCCAAAAGGCATTTTAAACATGGGGAAAATTATATAGAGATTATTGAAAATAAATAAAAAAAATCATTAATTATGAAACGCATTTTAGGTATCACTATTTTACTCTCTTTAGTAAGTTGTTCAAATACGAAAATTCAAAAAGAATTAGAAAAAGCTAAGAATGAATTAATTACTGCGAAAGCAACTATTGAAACCCTTAAAAAACAAATTGAGCCAGAAGGAAAGTTAGTTCATGTTGTATTTTTTAAATTAAAACCAGAAGCTGATTTAAATGCTCTAGGTATTGAAATTAATAAATTGAAAGAGATAGCTGTTATAAAAGATTTGCAGTTCGGTTTTTTTAAAAACTTAGGAGATGAGCGCGTATTATCAGAATATTCTTTGATGTTAGAAATGTCATTTGATAATGAAGCAAGCTACAAGGTGTACCAAGAACATCCCATTCATTTAGCTTTAAAAGAAGTTGGAATACAATTTCTTACGTCACCACCAGTCACGTATGATTACATCAAACAATAATAAACGAAACTAATTCTCAGATAAGTCCATTAAACAAAATAAAACTTTGAAAAAACGAAACTTACTTAAAATCATAGGACCAGGATTACTCTTTGCGAGTACAGCTATTGGTACTTCTCATGTAGTTATATCTACTCGAGCCGGTGCTCATCATGGAATGATTTTCTTTTGGATAATCATAGCTGCTTTATTTTTAAAATATCCTTTTTTCCAAATTGGCACTAGATATGCTATTGCAACAGGCAGCAGCTTAATTAAAGGCTATAAAAAACAGGGGAACTGGGCAGTATTTCTGTTTTTAGTTGTAATTTTCTTCAATATGTTTGCAGTAACGGGAGCAATTGGTGCCGTTTCCGCTGGGTTACTCAAAACTATTTTAGGTATAGGTTGGTCGATGCCCATTTTCGTTGGTCTTGTTATAGCATTTACTGTAGGGTTATTATTTGTGGGTGGTTACTCCACTTTAGATAAATTTATAAAAATATTATCTGTTATTTTACTGGTAACGGTCTCGATAGCCTTTTTTGCAGTTTTAATAAATGGTGCTGTAGAACCGGAAGCCAATTTTCAAGCTCCTGAATTAATAGAAGGAGCTGGCTTGGTGCTATTGGTTAGTCTTATTGGATGGATGCCAGCCGGTATGGAAGCATCTACTATGAACAGTATTTGGGTTGTAGAAAAGATGAGAGTGAATAATTATAAGCCTAGTTTAAAGGAGAGTCTTTTTGATTTTAATTTAGGCTATGTTTTTACTATTATTTTAGCGTTAATGTTTTTAACCATAGGTGCATTTACTGTTTTTGGAAGTGGACAATTATTCCCAAATGGCGCAGTTCCGTTTATTAATAAACTTTTTTCTGTATTTACTCAAACCTTAGGTCTAAAATCTTACTGGGTTATTGCTATTGCTGCTTTTGGTACTATTTATGGCACTTTAATAACCATCTTAGATGCTTATACTCGAAGTTTTACCAGAGGGCTTCTTGCTTTAAGAGCGAAAACTTCAACTTTTAAAGAAAAACAATCTACGCTTGATAACTATTACAAATTGGTTTTGCCAATTATAGGCTTAGGTGGGTTTGCTTTATTCTATTTCTCTGCAACAAGCATGGTAAAGATTTTAGAATATGCTACTATTCTTGGTTTTGTAACTGCACCTATTATTGCGTTTTTAAATTTAAGGGCTATCAAAAATCCTAATGTTCCTGAAGCTTATCGTCCTTCTTCAAAATTAATGGTCTTAACTTATATTGGTTTAGTTGCAATAACTTTATTTACAATCTATTATTTATATACCTTAGTTTCTTAATTTTAAATATTAAGTTATTAACTAATTTGTTAAAAATCATAAAAAAAATATAATGGCTATTGACATTTTTAAAGAGTATTTATTACCTAAAACTAAAGTAGACTATATAGGAGGAAAGGGGAAAGTAGATGTTGCAAAACTTCTCAATGGTCAAACGTTATTTAAATTATCTTCAAATGAAAATATTTTAGGCAGTTCTCCAAAAGCATTACAAGCGGTTTTTAATACTGTAAATAAGCTATCTGAATATCCTGACAGAACAGATGAACGGTTACGAAATAAATTATCTACTTTTTATGATGGTGAATTAAACAAGAATCAGTTTTTTATAAATAACGGCGGAACTTCGCTAATAGATCTTATAGAGCGAGCTTTTTTAGAGCCAAGAAATGAAATAATAATAAGTAATCCGGCGTTTATACCCTATGCTATTTTTGCAAAAAAATGGGGAGCTAAAGTAATTGATATTCCGCTTTTGGGAGACAATTTCGACTTAAACGTAAATGGTATTTTAGCTAGTATAAATGACAATACAAGGTTGATATTTGTAACGAACCCAAATAACCCAATGGGTACTCATATCCCTAAAAATCAGTTAGATAAATTGATTGATAATTTACCAGAACATGTAATCTTAGTTTATGACGAAGTATATCACCAATATGTTGATGCTTCTAATGCTGTTAGAGCTTATGAATATGTCAAAGAAGGTAAGAATGTAATAGGCGTAAATAGTTTTTCTAAAGCATACGGACTAGCAGGCTTGAGAATTGGTTACGGCTATTCAACAGAAAAAATAGCAAGATATATTGCTCAAGCATGTACGCCATTCATGATAAACACTTTGGCTCTTGAAGCAGCAATTGCTGCTTTGGATGATGTTGAGTTCATTAATAAAACAGTTGCTTTAAATGCAACTGAAAAGATATTTATATATAATGAGTTGGATAATTTAGGTATCCAATATTGGAAAACACAAGCCAATTTTATAACAATCAAACCAGAGATTAACGATGAAGAGTTAGAAAATGCAATGTTGATGGAAGGCATAATGGTAAGACCAGTTGCTAGCTTTGGAGCTCCTGGGTGTGTGCGTGTAACTATTGGAGATAGAGAAGCTAATACAGCCTATTTGAAGGCGCTAAAAAAAATAGTACAGTAAATAATTTAGTCAACAACAATGTCTTTAGTCTGAAGAAGAGCAATTGTTTGCTATAACATTTTCCAAAAAAATGATATCATTGAATCAATGATTTTATTTTTACACAAAGAAGGCTTTAATTCTAAATTATTTGAACATTATTGGAAAAACAAAAAAGGAGAACTATATATCGTAAAATACGAATACAGGTTTTTGAAAAGAACGAAAATGGAAAAGAAAAGTACTTTCTGATTACTTTGTAAAATTATATGAATTAGTATTTCTTGTATTGTATAATTTTATAGATATATGGTACAAAAGAAGCATGAAATTTGCATCAATTTGTACTTTTTTGAATCGAGTTTAGAGCTCGGTTTTTTAATTTTAAATATGGCTAAAAAAACTTAAATTTAGTCTGTTATAATTATAGAGTTAGTTTTGCCACCCCGACTTTATTAAAGCCTTTGCATCATTTGCAAAGGCTTTTTTTAATTACTACCCTAATGTTAAACAAGAATTTTTTTGCTTCCAATAAAAATATAAACCTCTAAAATGTATGTTATTTTGTAATTTACAATAAAGACATTATATTTGTTATCTCCCCCTAACAAAAGAACTTGTAATCAAACTTTATGTCTAAAAATTGGTACGTACTATACGTTAAGCCCAAAAACGAAAAAAAAGTTGCTGAAGCTTTGTCAAAAGCTAATATAGAAGTGTATTGTCCTTTTATAAAAGAAACTAAAATTTGGAGCGATAGAAAAAAAATAATAGAAGTTCCTCTATTTAAATCTTATGTTTTTGTGCGTCTTCTAGATAAAGATAGACAATTGGTTTTCGATTTTCCTGGTGTCGTCAGATATTTGTTTTGGTTAGGCAAACCTGCTGTTGTTAAAGATCATGAAATAGATACTATACAAGAGTGGCTCTCAAATGATGAGGTTGATGAATACACTGTTACATCAATACTGCCAGGAGATAAAGTTGCTATAAAACATGCAATGCTAGGTGATAAACAAGCTATCGTTAAAGAGGTAGGGAAAACTAGGGTAAAGCTTGTTTTAGAAGGTTTTGGTGTAGTTATTAACATGAAATTAAAACAAATAGCCTAAGCATTATCTCAAATTTAAGGCGTTATCTCTATATTTTTTCTAACCGTTAGTCAATTCACCAGTAATTTATGAGTTTACTTTACATCAACATTACAGTTTATCTTATGAAATTAACTGTTAATTGATGCTCCTAAATCGATGAAAAGTTTCTATTGAGAATATGCTAAAAAATTATAGTTATAAGTAAATATTATTAATAACCTTATGCTTAAAACATCAAAATTATAATTCTTAAAAACAACACTATTTATCATTTGGTGGTTGAAAAGGTGTTATATATTTTTATCGCGACAAAACCAATGTAGTGTTCATTATGGGACTTACGTAGCGAAGCTGTATCTAGGTTTTAAAAACTACTCACATCACATTCAAATTTAATTTAAAAATCATCTTCTAGCGAGATGAACTACAAGGTTTAGTATCTGACATTGTAGATAATAAAAAGAAATAATCATTTAAACTTATATATTTTATGAAAGTAGCTTTAATTACAGGTATTACAGGACAAGATGGTTCTTATTTAGCCGAATTATTATTAGAAAAGGGCTATATGGTTCATGGTATAAAAAGGAGAGCATCTCTTTTTAATACTGATAGAATTGATCATTTATACCAAGATCCACATGATCCAAATCTAAGATTAAAATTGCATTATGGAGACTTAACAGATTCTATGAATTTAGTGCGTATTATCCAAGAATGTCAACCAGATGAAATTTATAATCTAGGTGCTATGTCTCATGTAAAAGTGTCCTTTGAGACTCCCGAATATGTTGGTAATGTAGATGGTTTAGGTACTTTAAGATTATTAGAGGCTGTTCGTATTTTAGGTTTAGAAAAGAAAACACGAATTTATCAAGCATCCACCTCAGAACTTTATGGTGGTTTGCCAGAAAATAAAAATGAAAGAGGTTTTTATGATGAAAACTCTCCATTTTACCCAAGATCACCATACGGTGTAGCTAAAATATATGGATTTTGGATTACAAAAAACTATAGAGAGGCTTATGATTTGTATGCTTGTAACGGCATTTTATTTAATCATGAATCACCAAGACGAGGTGAAACTTTTGTAACAAGAAAAATTACTAGAGCGGTAGCAAAAATAGCTTTAGGATTACAAGATAAAATATTCTTAGGAAACTTAGAAGCTAAGAGAGATTGGGGACATGCTAAGGATTATGTAAGAATGATGTGGATGATTCTACAAGCCGATAAAGCCGAAGATTGGGTAATCGCTACAGGTGTTACCACAACAGTTAGAGAATTTGTGCGTATGGCGTTTCTTGAGGTGGGTATAGAGTTAGAATTTAAAGGTGAAGGTGTTGATGAGAAAGCATATGTTAAATCTTGTAGTAATAAAGATTCTAAATTAGAAGTAGGGAAAGAGGTATTATCTGTAGATCCTACTTATTTTAGACCAACAGAGGTAGATTTACTAATTGGAGATCCTACAAAAGCTAAAGAAAAACTAGGATGGATTCCTGAATATGATTTAGAAGCTTTGGTAAAAGATATGATGGCATCAGATATTAAACTAATGAAAAAAGATGTTGATTTGCTTAAAGCAGGACACGAAATATTAAAACAAGCAGAGTAATGTTTTTTAAGTGTAATAATTAATGGTATCAACTACGTTTTAATTAGTCAAATCTTATCCTATGGAAAAAAATTCTAAAATTTATATAGCGGGTCATAGAGGTCTTGTAGGTAGTGCAATATTAAAAAATCTAAAAGCTAAAGGTTATCAAAACTTTGTAACAAAAACTCGTAAAGAATTAGATCTTAAAGACGCTACAGCTGTGGCATCTTTTTTTGAAAATGAAAAACCAGATTACGTTATTCTTGCTGCTGCAAAAGTTGGTGGTATAGTTGCAAATAATACCTACAGAGCAGATTTTATTTACGAAAATTTGATGATTCAAAACAACGTCATCCATCAATGTTACTTGCATAAAGTAAAAAAATTACTGTTTTTAGGTAGTACTTGTATCTACCCAAAAAATTGTCCGCAACCTATGAATGAGGATAGTTTACTTACAGATACTTTAGAGTATACAAACGAACCTTACGCTATTGCTAAAATAGCAGGTATCAAAATGTGCGAAAGTTATAATCTTCAATATGGTACCAATTTTATCTCAGTAATGCCAACAAATTTATACGGACCTAACGATAATTTCGATCTAGAAAAGTCTCATGTATTACCTGCCTTAATTCGTAAAATGCATTTGGGTAAAGCACTAGATGAAGGCAATTGGGAGGTTATTCGAAAAGATTTAGAGCAACTCCCCATAGAAGGAATTGATGGTAAAGCGAGTAAAGATGAAATTTATGCAGTACTGGATAAATATGGTATTCAAAAAAGAGACAACAAGCTCTACTTAGAAATTTGGGGTACAGGAAAACCTATGCGAGAATTTCTTTGGAGTGAAGATATGGCAAACGCATGTATCTTTTTGATGGAAAACAGAGACTTTACAGACTGTTATGATGCCGATAGCAAAGAGATTAGAAACACGCATATTAATATTGGTACGGGTATAGATATTTCTATAAAATCTCTAGCAGAGACTATTAAAAATATTGTTGGATATCAAGGTAATTTGTTTTTTAATGAAGATAAACCTGATGGTACAATGAAAAAATTGACAGATCCTTCTAAGTTACATGGCTTAGGCTGGAAACACAGTGTAGATTTAGAAGATGGTATAAAAAAAGTGTATCACTGGTATTCTCAAAATAGTGGTCATTAATTGTTGTAGGGTTGCCACCATAAACCACAATGCATAAACGCATAACTTTCAAGTGTAAAATTAAATAGTTGTTAACCTTTAGATATCTAAAATAGTATAATGCAAAAATCTTATTTTGGTATTCCACTATCATTAGTAATCCATATATTGGTTATTAATGCTACGTTATTTTATTTAACTCCAGAAACCTATAGAGGTGGTATTTGGGGCGTTATATATTATAATATAGTTTGGTTAATTGTAACTCACATTACCAGATTTTATAACAAATTAAAGCGGTTACCTTTAATTAAACGTACTGCTAGTTTTATACGTATATTTATACTATATGGGTTAGCATTTTTTGCGTCATTTGTTTTTTTAGGGCCTAATGTGTACAGTATTAGCTACCTTGTATGCGTCTACGCTTTTTTTTGTGTTCAGTTAGTTGTATTACGCATTATATTTAATTGGGCCAGATCTGTTTATCGTAGTAAAGCTTTTAATGCCTCTAAGGTAGTTGTTGTTGGTTGGGATAAAAATTTAAAAAAAGTACGTACCATTTTTGATAATCCTGAAGAAAATTATGAGTACGTTGGTTTTTTTGATAATAAAAAATCTAAAAGTCCTACATATTTAGGGCCTATTGAAAACTGTTACCAATATATTTTTGAAAATGATATTAGCGAGGTGTATTGTATAGCATCTCGGTTATCAAAAGATGAAATTAAAAGTCTCATGCATATAGCAGATAATAGTTTTAAACGGGTTAAGATAATTCCTGATAATAAAGAGTTTTTCTCTCGCGCTATGTCAATTGATTTATACGGGTCAGTACCTGTGTTAAATTTAAGGGCTTCTCAATTAGAGTTAGAGTATGCAAATTTAGTGAAACGAATATTTGATGTTATATTTTCAAGTTTAGTAATTCTTTTGATCCTATCATGGCTCATACCACTAATATTTATATTACAAAAATTTGATTCTAAAGGGCCTTTGTTTTTTAAACAAAAGCGCGATGGGGTAAATAAAAAAACATTTATGTGTTATAAATTTAGATCTATGACACCTACTAAAGAGTGTGACTCAAAAATGGCTACTAAAAATGATATGCGAGTTACCCGTTTGGGTAATATTTTAAGAAAAACTAGTATTGATGAGTTACCACAATTTTTAAATGTATTTAAAGGCGATATGAGTGTTGTTGGCCCTCGCCCGCACATGCAATTACATACAGAGGAATTTCAAAGTTCTGTAGAAAAATATTTAGTAAGGCATTTTTTAAAACCTGGCATTACCGGATTAGCACAAGTAAAAGGATATAGAGGAGAAATTGTTGATAAATCAGACATTGTAAACAGGGTACGGTTTGATATTTTCTATATGGAAAAATGGTCTTTAGAGTTAGATATTTACATTATCTACCTAACAGTTTATAATATTTTTAAAGGCGAAGACAAAGCGTATTAACTATATGGATTTTATAAAATAGCTTAAAAAAAATACGGATTGTTTTACGAAAATAATAAACACCAAAATAGGCTGCCTTTTATTATTCTTGGTGTTTTACTCTTAATAGATTTGCTTTTTATTAGTGCACATTTTTTAATTGTCACCTATTACAATTTTAAACCAACCTATTTATTATTACACGCAAGGGGCTTAGGTTACCCCGAATGCTTTCAGTATTTTAAGTATGTAGCAATTATGTCATTAACCATATATCTTTATCAACTTAAAAAGTGGAATTTGTATAAGTTATTGTTTGTTTTATTTTCATGTTTTTTAATAGACGATGTGTTTCAACTGCATCAATTTGCAAGTGGGTTTATTTCAAACATACTTAAATTAAATTTTAAATTTAATGATATGGCATTAGGCGTCGGGCAATTAATATATGCCTTAATTATAGTACTTTTACTTTTAGGTGCTTCATTGTGGTATTATAAATTAAGCTCGGTGCTAACACAAAAAGCATTTCTAAATATTTTTTTGCTGCTAAGTTTTTTTCTATTCTTTGGTGTAGGGGTAGATGTGTTACACGCTTTTTTTAAAGCACAAGGGCAAGTTAGTACAGTGCTTACCATTATCGAGGAGGGTGGCGAAATGCTAACCCTAAGTATATTAGTCTGGTATTTCTGTAATGCAATAGTAAAACATAGAGTTGTAGAAACAGATAAAGTCGTTCTATAACACCTGTAATAGGCAATACGTTACATACACTTTGTTAATAGTATCACCCCAAATTCTTTTTTTTAAAATACATTTAAATCAAGAGAGTATATACTACATATGAAAAAAGAAAGAATATTATATATAGATCGCTTGCGTGGTATAAACATACTACTTGTAGTTATGGGCCATGTAATTACTGGAAACGTAATTAATGGTGAAAGTTCTGAGATATTAGTATACGGCTCTACGTTTAGAATGCCCTTATTTATGTTTTTATGTGGTTATATAGCTAGTAAGGTGATGAAACCAAAAAAAATATTCGATAATTATGGGGCTTTTGTGTTAAAAAAATGTAGAACGCTATTGGTACCCTTCTTTGTATGGCCATTATTAGTTAATCCTTTTTTTTTCTCAGATAGTCTTTCGTTTAATTTTTATGAAACATTATTAGAGTTAATTAATGGCGGGGGGTTATGGTTTTTATGGCAATTATTTTTTGTTACCCTACTATACTCGTTATGGCTTTTTCTTTCTAGTACATTCAATACCAACAAAAATTTGATAAAAGATGTATTGTTTTTGTTACTTATAGCAGTGGGTCTCTTAGCAATATGGCAACTAAATATTGTAGTTTTTATGAGAAATTTTATGCTGTTTTTCGTGTTTTACTTTTTAGGAGTTATTGTTGCTAAATATGATGTTTTAAGTAAATTAATAATGAATAAAATAGTGTTTTCTCTAGCTTTTTTAGTGTTTTGTTTGGTAGTAGGGCATTATCAGTATGGTATGTCGTCGTTAAATAATTCTGTTATTAAATTTACATGTGCTATTTCGGCCATCATTGTATTTTACACTTTAATAAGGCGTGCAACTTTTAATGAATTTATAGATAAAAATATCCGCAAATTTGGTGTTAATTCTTTGGTTATTTATGTCACGCATTACTATGTGGTATACGTTTTTGCAACGCCATTTATTAGTGCTGAGTTTAACCAAATACCCTTATTTTTAATTTGTAGTTTATTAAGTGTTATGGTTGCGTTAATAAGTATCTTTATTTATAGAATTTTAAACTTTAGTAATATTTTAGGTTTAATTTTATATGGAAATAAATTTCAAAAGTAATAGATGTTTTTGAGTACTAATATTTCAAATATATAATTTTATACAAATATAACTTATGCAGGAAGCCAACCGAGTAGCTAAAAACACAGCTTTTTTGTATGCACAAATGGGTATTACTGTATTTATATCTTTATATGCAACCCGTTTAGTTTTAGATGCACTAGGAACTGAAGATTTTGGAATATATAATTTAGTTGGTGGTGCAATAGCTATGCTTACCTTTCTAAATACAGCAATGACAGCAGCTTCACAAAGGTTTATGTCATTTGCTAAAGGTCAAAATAATTATTCAAATCAATTAAAAATCTTTAATATAAGCATTGCTCTACATTTTTTAATAGGTTTAATAATTGTTGTAATATTAGAAGTATTGGGCTATTATCTATTCGATGGTATTCTTAATGTAGCAAATGATAGAATAGAAACAGCTAAAAATGTCTATCAATTTTTAATCATTAGTACTTTTTTTACAATATATTCAGTACCATATGATGCAGTAATCAATGCTCATGAAAATATGCTTCTTATTTCTATTCTAAGGGTTGTAGAATCAATATTAAAATTAGCTGTAGCACTTTTTATAACTAAATCTTTAGGAGATAAATTATATGTTTATGGATTATTAATGACTTGTTTAACGATTCTTTTATTGTTTGTTAAGCAAATATATTGCCATAAAAATTATTCTGAAGTTAAAATTAGAGTTAGAAAATATTTCGATAAATCTTTATTTAAAGAAATGACAAGCTTTGCAGGATGGTCTTTTCTGGGGTCTTCAACTAGTATTATTGCTAACTACGGTCAAGGTATAGTACTTAATGTTTTTTTTGGCACTAGAGTAAATGCTTCTCAAGGTGTAGCAAACCAAGTTGCTGGACAATTAGGTGCGTTTGCAGGTGTTATGCTTAAAGCTTTAAATCCTGTTCTTGCCAAAAGTGAAGGTGCTGGTAACCGTAGTTTGATGTTAAAAGCTTCAGCTTTTGGAAGTAAAATGTCATTCTTTTTATTAGTTTTATTTTTTATTCCAGCGATGATTGAAATGCCTTTTATTCTAGGTTTTTGGTTGGTTAATGTTCCAGAATATGCTATTATTTTTTGTGTGTTGCTTTTAGTTAGAAATTTAATAGAACAATTGTTCTATACTTTAACATCTTCCATTGGTGCTGTAGGAGATATTAAGGAATTCAGAATTTATACTTCAGCACTTAATTTCTTTCCGTTATTAATCAGTTATGTTTTATTTGAATTTGACTATCCTCCATATTTTTTATACATTGTTTTTATTATATATGCTTTGATTAATAGTATTATGATACTCTTTTTTGCAAAAAAATATTGCGACTTATCTATCAGCTTATTTTTGAAAAATGTGGTGTTTAAATGTTTTATAACATTTTTCATAGTCTTATTATTATCACTTATACCTCATATTTTTTTAGAAGAAGGTTTTGTGAGATTATTTATTGTAGGATTAATAAGTTTTACTTTACTTATAACTAGTATATGGTATATTGGTTTTACGATTGACGAACAAAAGTTAATTGAAAAAATATTTAAAAACCTAAGAAATAGATTTAAATGAAAATTTTAAAGAAAATACTATTACTTTTTAAAGCATACAGACTAGTAGGTTTCAAAATTTTTTTTTTAAAAAAAAACAGAATAAGGGTTTCAAAAAATGTAAAATTACATCTTCATAAATCTGTATCCATTGAAGGCTGTAGCTTAAACTTGTTAGAAGGAGCTGAATTGTATATAGGAGAAAACGTTTTAATAAAAAATGTAAATATTAATATCTCTGGAAAACTTGTAATACAAGAAAATAGTTTTGTTAATAATGGCTATATGCAAAGGAATAGTTCAATTACAATTAATTCTGGAGAAGTTGTAATTGGTAGTTATAACAGAATTCAATGTAATATTTTGGTAAGATACGGAGGTATCTTAAAAATAGGGAATCGAAATAACATCAATTCAGAATCAGAAATACGATGTGATGATAATATTGTAATTGGCGATTATAATCAAATATCTTATCGCGTAATGATTTGGGATACAAATACACATAATATTTATTCTGCTAGTAAACGTAGAGAAATGACAGATTCTTATTTTCCCATTTTTGGACATGAAATAGAAAAGCCGAAAACAAAAAAAGTATTAATTGGGAATGATTGTTGGATATCTAAAGACGTTACGATATTAAAGGGTTCAGAAGTAGGCGATAAATGTATATTAGGTTACGGAACTTTATTGTCAAACACTATAATACCATCTTCAAATTCGGTTATAAATGATACCAAAATTAAAATTTTTAAAAATAATCTTTAAAATATGATATCAGTAGTCATCCCACTTTACAATAAGGAACATACCATAACACGTACTTTAGAAACAGTTTTAGAGCAAACTTATAAAGAATTTGAAGTTGTAATTATAAATGATGGTAGTACAGATAACGGTATTTCAGTTATTAAAGATTTTACTACAGACCATAGAATTAGAATTATTAATCAGTCCAATAAAGGTGTAAGTGTCGCTCGTAATGAGGGTGTCCGTCATGCTAAATACGAATATGTTGCTTTCTTGGATGGTGACGATGAATGGCTTCCAGAATACTTGTCTAAAATGCACGAAGCTATACAAAAATTTCCAAAGGCAGGCTTGTTTTGTTGTGCAGGAAAAGTTCGATCTGCAGGTATAGAACACTTAAGGTTAGCAAATAAATATAATAATTTAATAACTAAGATTGATTTTTATGAAAACCCCAATGTCTTTCTTCATACTAGTGCTACAATAGTTACTAAAACAGAATTTAGTAAAACAGAAGGTTTCCCTAAAGGAATGAAAAGGAATCAAGATTATGCGCTGTTTTGTACATTAGCCCTACAAACTCAAACTGTTTACTGTGGTTTCCCTTTGAGTATTTATGTAGGTGATGTGGATGGGCAAGCTACTGCAACTCCAATTAATAATATTAGAGAACACGTTTGTAGTAGGTTTAATATGGTATACAATACATGGAGTAATTCTGGTAAAAAAAATAAAACATATTTAGTTTTTACAAAATATGAATTACGACATTTTTTCTTAGGCTTTTTGAAGTCTAAAGATTATGATAATATACATTTTTTTAAAACAAATCTTAATGATGACTTGTTATCAGAATTCAACAATTGGGAATTATCTTTATATAAAAAGCCTATTTATAATAAAATTGCCATTGGATATATTTACGCCTCTAAAATCAGATGGCGTTTGCGTGGATATCCTAGAAGTAGTTAATTATTATAAATTAAAATAATTTAGTAATTTTTAAAAACTAATTCGGACTTGATGAGAACTACATCTCTTATAAAAAGGAAACTCTGGCAAAAGGTAGTTCAAGCTACAAAGCATAAAAAAATTTATTTTTTTCTTTATAAATCTTATTGGTATCATTTAATTCATAAAAAAACTAATACTAATCCTAAAAATACAATATACTTTACAGCAAAACCAAATGAAGGTGCCGGTATAGGACACCAAATGGCTAACTGGATAGCAGGATTTTGGTTTGCTAAGTATTTTAATTTAGATTTTGCACATATACCATTTTCAAGTAGTAGTTGGGAAACTTTTTTAGGTTTTGGGGAACATGAAACGACAGTAACCGATTTAGTTGAAAATAAAGGATACAAAAAAGTTAAATTACCACTATTTGATGAACATCAAATAGTCCAACTAAGCACTATAAAACGTATAATAAATGCATACGTAGGTAAAAGAGTTGTTTTGGTAGCAGAACAAGATCAATTTTATGAGCAACAAATAGGGGTTATAGATGATTTACAGCATAAATTTTATAACGCAACAGCTAGAATAAATGATAACGTTGTTTATGATAAAAAATATTGTAATGTTGCTATTCATGTGCGTAGAGGTGATATAGTAGTGTGGAAAACCCAAAGACAATCCAGTAATGTAGAGCGCTGGCAGAGTAATGACTATTTTGTTAATACACTTAATAACGTATTACAACAAATGGATACAGAAAAGCAAATTAAAATATATTTGTTTTCTCAAGGAAAAGAGAGCGATTTTCCAGAGTTTAAGAAGTTTGATAATATTATATATTGTTTAGATATGAGTGCTCAAGACTCTTTTTTACATATGGTATTTGCTGATGTTTTAATCACAAGTAAAAGTTCATTTTCTTATAAACCAGCACTATTAAATAAAGGACTAAAAATAGTACCTCCCGATTTTTGGCACGGATACCCTAAAACCAAAGATTGGGTAGTAGCATCAAAAGATGGAGATGTAGTTATAAACTGATTGATAATATGAAGAACGTTCTAAAATTTTTAAAAAAAGGACATACAATAGTTACTGGTACAAGCTTAAAAGAAGGTAGAAATTGGAAACTGTTTTCTAATAAGGAATACGCTAATAAGCTAGTTTTTGATATTTTAAGTAAAGATGCACCATGTATGATTGCCAGATACGGGTCTACAGAAATGGTTAACATCATAAATTACATAGGTGTAAAAAAGAATAACCAAAGTAAATTAGATTTTATTAAGGGTAAAAGTTTAAAATGGTGGTGGGAACCATCCGTAATGAAACAATTACAGGTGTGGAGTGGTTTTTTTCCACCTACTCAAAAAAACATAGAAACCTTTTGCGATTTAATGTTGAAAGACACACAAGAAGTTGATATTTTGGGATCTTGGTTATACGAAGAGCGTTATTTACAAGACGGTCTAACTCATGCTAAACGTATTGTTTTAGAGGATTTAGAACCCTTCTTTTGCACCAACCCATGGACTAAAGCCTTAGAAGGAAAAAAAGTATTAGTAGTACACCCATTTGCCAATACTATTGAACAGCAGTATCAAAAAAGAGAACTATTATTTGATAACAACCTATTACCTGAATTTGAACTCAAAACTATAAAGGCAGTACAAAGTGTAGCTGGAGCAGAAACCGAATTTAAAGATTGGTTTGAAGCTTTAGAATTTATGAAACAACAAATAGACGCCGAAGATTATGATATTTGTATTATAGGTTGCGGTGCTTACGGTTTCCCTTTAGCAGCTCATGTTAAACGAACTGGTAAAAAAGCTATACATATGGCAGGAGCCACACAGCTGCTATTTGGTATTAAAGGTAAGCGTTGGGAAAATTATGTAGTTTGGCCTTACATGAATTTATTTAATGAGCATTGGGTGCGTCCAGGAGACAATGAAAAACCTAAAAATGCAAATGTTGTAGAAGGCGCATGTTATTGGTAAAACGTAAATAATGACAACTAAAGAAAAAATAGCACGTATAGTTTGGTTTCCTTTAGGCTTAATTAAAGGAATTTTGGAGTTAGCCAATAATAAAGCTAGAGATATACAAAACAGCAGGCGATTTCCTAATGCTAAAATTTCTAAAGGATGTAATTTTACTAATGATGTTAGTGTGGGTGATTATACTAGTATTTATGATAATACCACGCTAAACCACAGTACAATAGGGTTTTGTTCCTACACAAATTTTGATTGTATTATTCAAAACGCAGAAATAGGTAATTATTGTTCTATAGCTCACGGTGTAAGAATAGGTTTAGGCAGTCATCCCACACATTTATTCTCTACAGCGCGTATGTTTTATAAACCACATACATATTTTAAGGAACCCATAATGGAACAAACTGAGGACTATGACGAGTACGAGATGATTACAGTAGGAAGTGATGTATGGATAGGTGCCGAGGTACTTATCATGGATGGCGTTTCTGTGGGGCATGGTGCTATTATTGCGGCAGGTGCAGTAGTAACCAAAGATGTACCTCCTTATGCTATAGTTGGCGGTGTACCTGCTAAATTAATTAAGTATCGCTTTAATGAAAATCAGCGAGAGGCCATGTTAAAAACACAGTGGTGGACAAAAAAACCCCATGAAATAAAAGCCATGGGAGCTAAGTTTGAAGAAATAATTAATAGTAAATAAAGCTAATGCAGCATATTTTAAGTTTATTATATAAAGGATTCCGAAAGTTGTTTTTTAGGTTTAAATATTTTTGTGATGGATGTTTATGTAGAGTTTTGTTTTATTTAAATAAAATTAAACATGAAGGTTTAAGTACTAAAGGAATACCTAAAATAATGGTAGCGAGAGGTGGGTATATGTCTATAGGTAAAGGGTTTAGAATGAATAATACTCCTGCGTCAAATCCTATTGGTTGTATGCAACCATGTATGTTTTTTGTGAATTGTGGTGCAAAATTAATTATTGGCGAGAATACTAATATTAGCCAAACGGCTTTAGTGTGTCATACAGACATATACATAGGTGATAATGTTAAGATAGGCGGTGGCGTATGCATATATGATACCGATTTTCACAGTCTTGATAAGATGAATAGAATGTCTATGCAAAAAGATTTTGAAAATAAAAAAGTATCGCCTATCACAATTGAAGACAATGTATTTATAGGGGCATATTCTACAATTTTAAAAGGTGTAACTATAGGCGAGAATTCTATTATAGGTGCTTGTTCTCTGGTTGCTAATAGTGTGCCAGCTAATGAAATTTGGGGTGGGAATCCAGCAAAAAAAATAAAATCCATAAGTTCTTAAGTATAAATGGATACTGTGTTTTGATATCATAATACTACTTCCAGCAATAATAATTTAATGATTACTCCTAAACTAAAAAACGCAATAATACTTTTACTGTTATTAACAGTATTAAGAACAATAGCGCATTGGTCAAGCTTTTCATTAGGTGGTATATTTGTATTTTGGTTTATCAATACAATCATAATATTTTCAATTCTTAAGGTAAAACAGGAATTTTACGATCGTGCAAATAATCGCAATACAATACTTGTATTCTTGTTTTTATTTTGGAATATAAGTGTGATTGTCCGCGGTTGCCTCATTGCAGACAATTATTGGGAATGGAAAAATTTGGTTACTAGCGGGTTTGTGTTTTTATTACCACTTACCATATTTATAAGTACCAACCGCTTAATAGTACAAGCTGTTTTTCATAATTACATGAAATTTTTTTTACCAGCGTTTTTTCTCTTTATACTAGTTATGAATAGAGGAGCTTATGGTGTGTATTTAATACCTGTAAGTTTTATGTTGCTTTTTATGCCGCTACTAACGAAAAAGTGGAAAATTGTAATTTTAAGTTTTACAGTTATTGCAGTCACCGCAAGTTTAGCAGCTCGTAGTAACGTGATAAAGTTTATAATACCCTTGCTTATTGGTTTATTGTATTATTTACGCCCTTTTGTGAATAAAAATATTCTAGGGGCGAGTCGTATTGCTCTACTAGTATTGCCTTTAGTTTTATTTGGATTAGGGCTTACTGGAAAATTTAACATATTTAAAATAAGCGATTATACCGAAGGAGAATATACAACAAGTAGTAGTAGTGGTGAAGCAGAAGATTTAACAGCAGATACTAGAACTTTGTTGTATGTAGAGGTAATTGCTTCAGCAATAAAAAACAACTATATATGGTTTGGTAGAACCTTTGCTCGTGGTAACGATTCAGAATTATTTGGCGCACAAATAGAAGCGCAAACTGGTACTGGTAAGTTTGAACGTTACGGTAATGAGGTTTCTATTTTAAATGTTTTTACGTGGACAGGTTTAGTTGGTGTTGTACTATACTTTTTAATATTTTTAAAAGCCTCTTATTTGGCCTTATACAAATCTAAAAGTTGGTTTATGAAAATACTAGCGGTGTATATTTGTTTTAGATGGACTTATGCTTGGGTAGAAGATTTTAGCCGTTTCGATTTGTCTTATATTTTCCTATGGTTAATCATTGGGATGTGCTACTCCGTATCATTTAGAAATATGACTGACGGCGAATTTAAATATTGGGTACGCGGTATTTTCGATATACGCTACAGAAAAGCGACTTTAAAAAAAGTACGCGTTATTAAACAATCGTAATTATGTATAGAATTGCTGTGTTGCTTACCTGTTTTAATAGGGTAAATAAAACCTTGGCATGCTTAGAAAATTTATTTGCTTCTATTCCAGATAATGCAAGTTTAGATGTGTATTTAGTGGATGATGGTTCTACAGACGGCACAGGACAAAGTGTTCGTGATACATTTCCTCAGGTAAATGTTATACAGGGCACTGGGAGTTTATACTGGAATAGAGGGATGCATTTAGCATGGGATACTGCATCAAAGCACCACCAGTACGATTATTACATGTTATTAAATGATGATACATTTTTATATCCAAATGCACCAGAAGATGTATTACAATGTGCTATAGCAGAAGATAATAATGTTGTGGTTTGTGCAGCATTCTGCAGTGAAAAAACAGGCGCATTTACTTATGGAGGGCAAACTAAAAGTGGTACACCTGTTATACCTAACGGGAGCATACAAGAGTGTCATAGCATCAATGGTAATTGCTTACTAGTCCCCAAAAAAGTGTATGATGCGGTAGGTAATTTAGATCCAATTTTTCCGCATGCTATTGGCGATTTTGATTATGGGCAGCGTGCCATGGCAAAAGGCTTTACACTTATAACCACAAAACAATATTTAGGCACTTGCGAGAGTAACGACTATTTGCCGAAATGGTGTTACAGCCATACACCTTTTAAAGAAAGAGTTAAGGCCTTGTATTCCCCATTAGGAAATAGCCATCCCAAATACTATTTTATCTATATAAAAAGACATTTTGGTTTAGGCTTAGCTATAAAACACATGTTAACCATTCATTTGAGACTTTTGATACCTAACCTATGGAAACAGTAGATAATTTTATTTTTCAGATAGATAGCCCAGAGGTAACATCAATCTATGAAAATTCTAATAATTATAAAGTAAAACTACATGAAGGTAATGCAGTGCAACAAGACCTTTGTGTGCTTTATTTTAGTAGTAATGAATTATATTACCCCAACACAGCAAAGGCTTTTGAAAATAGTATTTTAGTTAGAGATAAATTTGAGTGGCAACGTAATTTTTTAAGAATAGCACACAAACATATATTTATTCGAGACATCCAAAAACAATGGTATATAGAAGGCATTAATGCAACACATAATACGCCTACTAAACTGTTAGATTTACTAAAAGAATTAACAAAAGGATATAGAGTATTTGCTATTGGTAGTTCCGCAGGAGGTTTTGCAGCAATGTTGTATGGAGGCTTATTAAAAGCAGAACAGGTATATGCGTTTAACGCACAATTAAATTTAAACTTGATTGTACAAAACTCAAACCCGCATACAGATCCATTATTATTTAAGTATAATAATACCGAGCGTGCTAGTTTTTTTGAGATAGCTAATTTTATAACTCCTGAAACAGACTATTTTTACTTTCAATCGAGTAAGTCCTTATTTGATATTAATCAATATAATGGGTTTAATAAAAAAGATGGTATTTTAAGGGTTCCCTTTAAAACCTCTAATCATGGTTTTCCTTTTTTAAGACACAATCTCGGTTATGTGTTACAAGCAGATAAAGCACAACTTGTGGCACTTTCCAAAAAAGAATACCATCCTTTTATGTTTTCAGTCAGTATTGATGGTTGGTTAAAAACACTGCATACTGTAGGTTTAACGGTAGTAAATCGACTTAAAAAGAAGTTGATAGAAAAAAGGGCTAAATTCTAATTAATTCTTTTAATTTAACTAAAAAATGCTGAGTAAGAGCGTTGTATTATCGGCATATTCTTGTGACCCCTCAAAGGGATCAGAACCTGGAAACGGTTATAATTGGGCAGACCAATTGGCCAAATATGGTCATAAGGTATATTGTATCACAACCAGTAAAGGGAAAGCGGCTATAACACGTTCAAATCAAAATAATCCAAATTTAGAAATGGCTTATGTCGATTTGCCTTTAGGCTTAGATAAGATATATTTTTGGACGAAACTGGGTATGTATTCCCACTATTTAATTTGGCAATGGTTAGCCTATAAACATGCAAAGAAACTACTTAAAACAAGGCACTTTAACTTAGCGCATCATGTCACTTGGGGAAGTTTGCAACAGGGGTCTTTTATGTATAAATTACCCATTCCTTTTTTATTTGGACCAGCAGGTGGAGGCCAAAAAGCGCCCGAAGCCTACAAAAGTTATTTTAAAGAACATTGGCAAACAGAGTTAAAGCGAGAAAAAATAAGTAATCTATTACTAAAAGTAAATCCTGCGTGTAAAGCCATGGTAAAAAAAGCTAAAGTGATTTTTACATCAAATCAAGATACTGCTGTAATGGCAAAAAAAATGGGAGCAAAACATGTGGTGCCTTATTTGGATGCGGCTTTACCTAAAACATTTTTTAAGGACACAACATTAACATTTGAGGAAAACAGGCAAGAGTTAAAGTTATTATGGGTTGGCCGTTTTTTGCCTAGAAAAGGGATACTATTGGTGTTAGACGTTATGAAAGCATTAATAAATCATCCTAACATTACTTTAACTGTAGTTGGAGATGGCGACATGAAAGATGATTTCCTCGACAAAAGAAAAGCGTATAATTTAGAAGATAAAGTAAATTGGGTAGGTAGAGTACCATTTGAGGCGGTAAGAAGCTATTACAAAAGCCACGATGCTTTTTTATTTACATCGTTAAGAGATTCTGGAGGTGTGCAATTAATTGAAGCCATGGCGTTTGGTTTACCGGTTATTACGCTAAATCTTCACGGACAAGGCTTGATGATTAATGATGATAGAGGATTTACGGCTAGTGTTGATACGCCTGATAAAACTATAAAGGAGTTGTCAAACTTTATTGAGAATTTACAAAAAGACAGAAAAAAATTAAAGCGATTGTCTGAAAACGCACATAATTATGCGTTGAAGCAGACCTTAGAAAATAAAGTAAAAAAAATTTCAGAAAAATTTTATTAAGAACTTGTTTTTAGAGACAAACACGTTCTTTTTATTTCTATAGTGAACCAACCCTTCATATAGACAAGTAATTAATGTTGAATATATGTAATAAAGTATGAGTGTAAATAATTTAAAATTTAGAAGACAATTTTTATTGTCTCCTACATCGAGCCCCGAACTGAATGATTGGAATCATGATACATTAGGTAATCATCATCTATATGTACATCCAGATTGTTTGCTTACGCAAACGAGTAGCAACGGTAAAAAGGGTATTTTATTAGGACACATACTTGATCCAAGACACCCCGAATTGCCAAACATAGATATGCTAACTACGCTGTTAGATCAAGAAAACGAAGAAGGTATAGCAAAAGTATTGTATGGGTTAGTGGGTAGATTTGTACTAATTATAGAAGACAACAATAGCTTTACTTTTTTTAATGATGCTTGTGGATTAAAATCCCTGTTTTATACAAAACACAAGCAACAGTTTTATGCAGCTTCTCAACCATTATTATTGCAATTGGTAACTGAAGACTTAATTGTTAAAGAAGACCGTTATCATAGTTACTTTAACTCAGACTATGTAAAAGGGAGTAAAGAAAATTGGTTTCCTAGTGGTACATCTTTATATCCTGGTGTTTATCATATGGTAGCTAACCACTATTTAAAAAGCGAAACTTTAACGCAAACACGATATTGGCCTGTTAAGCAATTACATATAGAACATTATGAAGAAAGTAAAGCGAAATTTGCTGAACTTTTAAAACTTACATTAGATGCAGGTAGTAAAAAATATAACTTAGGTTTAGGGCTTACAAGCGGTTTTGATAGTAGAATATTACTTAGTGCTAGTAAAAATGCAAAGAAAAATATGCTATTTTATACACTGCAGTATAGAGATTTAGATGCTGCATCTGATGATATTAAAATACCCTCGTCTTTATCAAATAAACTAGATTTAAACTATAAAGTAATGGATTGTAGATTACCTATAAGTGAAGATTTTAAAGCAGCATACTTAGGTAATTCCGATATGGCTCATATTGACGATTGGGGTTATATTGCTTACGGTATTTCTCAAAATTTCCCAGAAGATACCATGTCTGTTAAAGGCAGTTGTTCAGAAACTGGGCGTTGTTTCTTTTATAAAAATGGCAGTCATCCAAATATAAAATCTAGCGAAGACATCATGAATATCAATCCTAAATGGAAAGGTATTCCATTTATACGAGAAAGAATTTCTGATTGGTATGATGAGGTTAAACAAGCAGCTAATAACAAAGGGTACAATATTTTAGATTTATTTCATTGGGAAGTAAGTACAGGAAGCTGGCAAACTCAAAGCCAGTTGGAGTGGGATATTGTTCACGATACATTTACACCGTTTAATAATCGTGAACTTTTAGATATTATGCTTCGTATAGATACAAAATACCGTTCTAAACCTAAGTATACATTGTATCGTGATACGATGAAAAAACTTTGGCCCGAAGTGTTATTAGAGCCAATAAATCCTGAAACTACCAAAACAAAAGTTAAATATAAATTCAAGAGTATATTAGCTAAATTAGGCTTTGAAAAGTATAATAGATAAGCTTTTAGTTTTATGATTTTAAACATAACCTTAAGCATTCATATTTAATTGATATAACATGACCGAACAAGCACCCATATTACTTTTTACATATAAAAGATTAGATGCTTTAAAAAATACGGTGGACGCTTTAAAGCGTAATGAACTAGCTTCAGCATCAGATTTATTTATTTTTTCAGATGGCGCTAAACATGAAAGTGATCAGCATGTTATAGATGATATAAGACGCTTTTTAAAAACAATTGATGGTTTTAAATCAGTAACTATTACAGAGGCTCCTGTTAATAAAGGTCTAGCAAACTCTATCATTGGAGGGGTAACCAATGTAATGGAACGCTTTGATCAGGTTATAGTTTTGGAGGATGATTTACTAACAACTCCAAATTTTTTGTCGTACATGAATGGCGCACTAAACGCGTATAAAAATGAAGATAAAGTATTTTCAATATCAGGCTATGCTTTTGATTTACGTTTAAAAGACCAAAACCCTAATACGTTGTATTTTTTAAACAGAGGTTGGTCTTGGGGTTGGGCCACATGGCGCGATAGATGGGAAGCAGTAGATTGGGAAGTCGCATCTTATGATAGTTTTTCTAAAAACTCCAAAGCGCGAAAAGCGTTTGCTAAAGGCGGGTCAGACCTCAATGCGATGTTAGATAAACAAATGTCTGGTAGCTTAGATTCTTGGGCTATTCGTTGGTTTTATCATCAATTTAAAATTAAAGGTTTAACGCTTTACCCCTTAGGATCTAAGGTTTATAATAATGGTTTTGATGCGCATGCTACACATACAAACGGTTCTGAAAAACGATATATACCGTATTTAGATAAAGAACACTCAAACGTTTTTGATTTTCCAAGTAGTATTGAAATCACCGAAAAGTATCAAAAGAAATTTCAATCTAAAATGGGAATTATGGCTAGAATACGTTCTAAAATTGAAACTTTATTGAAATTATAGTTAGCTATGATTAAAGATGCCATAAAAAAATTACGTTTTTTTTATCTTAAAAAGATAAAATGGAAACAGTATACCATAGGAGATAATTTCTATGCAGGGATGCGAGTTAAACTTTGGGCTAAAAATAAGCTAACTATTGGGAATAACTTTTACATAGGTCGAGATTCTCAAATTGAAACCGATTGTTTAATTGGAGACAACGTGATTTTTGCAGATAATGTTGCAGTTGTTGGCAAATACGATCACCATTACCAGCAAATAGGCGTGCCAATTCGTATGGCCTCCAGAATAAGAGATAAAGACTATACGTGGAAAGGCTTACATAATACCACAACCATTGAAGATGATGTTTGGGTAGGTTACGGTGCTATTATTATGAGTGGCGTAACAATTACTAAAGGTTGCATTATAGCTGCGGGTGCTGTAGTTACAAAAAGTACAGAACCTTATACTATTTATGGCGGTAATCCTGCAAAAAAAATAGCGACACGTTTTTCTAATGATATTGACTTAAAAAATCATATAGCTTTAGAGAAAGAATTTTTAAAAGTACATAGTGCCTATAAAGGAGTGTCAGGGATAAACAAAAAGTAAATATTCAAAATAGTTCGAATATCTTATTTTGACTAAAATTTAATTAAGAAATCGTCTTTTTTATGAACACACTTTCAAAAATATCTTGTTTGGGTTATGAGGTGTTTACTGATGCACTAGAACATATACCTAAGGGAAAAAAAATGGTTGTGAATACTATTAATCAATATTCCTATTGTATCGCAGAAAAAGACAAACAGTTTAAAACAGCTTTGCGCGTTTCGGATATACTTTTACCTGATGGTGTAGGTATTGTTGTTGCTGCAAAATGGCTTTTAGGTAAAAAAATTAAAAAAATTGCTGGAGCTGATATTCACCAATTTTTATTAGAACGTCTAAATACCGATCATGGCTCTTGTTTTTACATGGGAGCATCTCAAGACACCTTACAAAAAATAGAAGCGCGCATAAATAAAGACTATCCTAATATCAGAGTAGGCAGTTATTCTCCGCCATTTAAAAAAGAATTTTCTACAGAAGAAAATGCGACTATAATTTCTGAAGTTAACACCTTTAAACCCGATGTTTTATTTGTAGGGATGACAGCCCCTAAACAAGAAAAGTGGAGCTTACAACATAAAGAAGCCTTAAATGTTAATGGCCCTATTTGTGCTATTGGTGCCGTTTTTGATTTTTATGCTGGTACAGTAACAAGACCTAATAAAGTGTGGCAAAAACTTGGTTTAGAATGGTTAGGAAGGTTAGTAAAAGAGCCAAAACGTATGTGGAAACGTTATATCTATTTTGGTGTTGTTTTTGGGAAGTATCTCATTAAAGCTAAACTAAAACCTAAAGCAGTGGCTTAATCTATTATGGTTTAAATCAGCGCGTTTTTTAATTTATAGATTAAGAATATCGCATATTTGCTGCAACCAGATAATTACATCATCAAAAAACGGTTAACTTTTAGTTTAAAAATATAAATTATAACTATAATAGACCAACTCATTTTAGAAGAAGTAGTATTTTTTTAACTTTGTTTACAAATTAGACATATTTTAAAATCTTGATTTATAAATATAACCTGTTGTACATTTTGAGTTGAAATAAACAGTGTAATGTCAGTTCGAATGGTTTTTTTGATAAAAAAATCGTATTGAGAACCAATTCATATTAAAAATTCTTATTCTCGATACAGATTTCATGCATTTCAATCGTGAAATTCACTCGAATTGACAGAATGTTTTCAAAATGCTCAACGGGTATAATATTGAATTTTAATACAACTTACGAACAAAAGCAATTTTCCCCTAAAATATATAAATAATGGCTAAAGAAAAATATAAATACTTACCTGTTGCTGAGGATAGTAACGACATAAATGTACGTGAGATTTTGGATAAGTACAAACGTTTTTGGCCATGGTTTGTTGTGGTTACTGCAATTTTTTTAGCTGCAGCAGTAGCTTTTATAAAATATGCACCAAATCATTACACAAGTGTGGCTAGTATCATTATAAATGATGAAAAAGGAAATGGTGGCGCAAGAACTTCTAACGGTTTTGATGTCGATTTGTTATCTGGAGGTCTAAGTTCTAATAGTATGGCAAACGAGTTAGGCTTATTAACATCTAAACGATTGATGTTTAATACTGTAAAAGCGTTAGATTTAAATATACAATACCTTAATAATACTGATTTTGTAGCTCAACCGCTATACGATTCTAGTCCTATTAAAGTTGAAATATTACGTTTAGATGAACAAAAATTGAGGCAAGCCATAAAAAATGAAACCAATATTTTAACTGTAGGATACAAAGGCCCAGGCACGTTACAAGTTACTAATGAAGCTTCAGGTACAAAAATTGATGCAGAATTTAATACTCACGTAGATTTAGATTTTGTGGATTTCGTTATTAAGAATAACACAGCAGACACCACTAATATTAGTAGTTGGACTGAAGTGAATGTTAAATTTTTACCCATAAAAAGTGTAGCAGCTGCTTATAATAGAAAATTACAAGTAGAATTAATTGATGATAAAGCCACCTTAATCAAATTACGATTAACCGATCGTGTTCCAAAGCGAGCAGAAGATGTTTTGAATCAATTAATATTTGAATACAATAGAGAAGCTATTGAAGATAAAAACCTAATAGCAAAAAATACAGCAGATTTTATTGATGAACGTTTGAGTATTATAAACAGTGAATTAGATTCTGTAGAGTCTGGTAAAGAATCTTTTAAACAAGTGAATCGATTAACTGACATTGGTGCAGAATCTAGTATGATGATTCAAAATGTTAGTGAATATAACAAACAACAACAGCAAGTAGCAACTCAGCTTGAAGTTACAGGCTCTATGTTAAGTTATTTAGATTCTGGAAGCAACGATTTGTTACCCGCTAATTTAGGTCTAGAATCTGAAACTAACGGATTTGTAACTAATTATAACGATTTAATTATAAAGCGCGATAAACTACTTGCAGGTTCAACAAACAAAAATCCGTTGGTTGTTAGCTTAAATGAACAAATAGATTTACTTAGAAGTAATGTAAAGCAGAGTTTGTTAAATCAGCGTCAAAACTTAGTCATACAAAAAGAAAGTTTACGGAAACGCACTGGATTTATTGGATCTCAAATCGCTAGAATGCCAGGGCAAGAACGTCAAGTAAGAGGTATAGAACGTCAACAATCTATTAAAGAATCGTTGTACTTGTTTTTATTACAAAAGCGTGAAGAAAATACTTTAGAGCTTTCGGTAACGGGTCCCAAAGCTAAAATTGTAGATAATGCATCAAGCTCTGGAGGCACTATTAGTCCTAGTCCTAAAATCGTATTAGGAGCCGCCGTTATTTTAGGGCTATTATTACCTTTTTTGGTAATTCGTGGTAAAGAACTACTCAACAATAAAATTAATAGTAGAGAAGATTTAGAAAAACTCACTAAAAACCTTACCATATTAGGAGAACTACCAAGTATTAAAACTAAGGATTCTGAGTTGATAACTACAAACGACCGCTCAGTTTTGGCAGAAGCCTTTAGAATTTTATCAGCAAATTTACAATTTGTAGGGGCATCACAAAAAACATCGGATGCTGGTGTATCCATTTTTGTAACTTCAACTGTAAAAGGAGAAGGAAAAACCTTTGTGTCTACTAATATGGCGATAACACTTGCGTCAACTGGCAAAAAAGTGGTATTAGTTGGCGGAGATTTACGCAATCCACAGTTGCAACGCTATCAAAAAAGTCTCGATAAGGCATTGGGAGTAAGTGATTACTTGGTGAATAAAGAACAAGAATTAGATACTTATCTTCAAAACTCTGAATTTCATGAGAATTTAAGGGTGTTACCATCAGGAACTATTCCCCCAAATCCGGCAGAATTATTACAAACAAACCGATTGCGTACGATGCTATCTGAGTTAAAACAGAATTACGATTATGTTATTGTAGATACAGCACCTGCGTTACTTGTTGCTGATACATTTTTAATCAATAAATATGCAGATTTAACATTATATGTTACTAGAGCAAACTTTACTGAAAAGAAATTAATGGAATTTACTACTGATGCTGTAGAAAACGGAAAACTAAAAAATCTTAATTTAGTATTAAACGACGTAGCGCAGAGAAACTTAGGTTACGGGAGTAAATACGGATATACGTATGGGGTATAATTGTTTAAGTAGTGCGATTCACTTGCGTATAAAATTTTTTTAGCGGATTGACATTTAAGTTAATAAATATACGTTTTTCTTAAAATTACCCGTGGTCCATTTTAAAAAAAAATCTCTCAATTCTAGTGAATTATATAATTAAAATGAGTGCAATTTGTACCGAGACTAAGAATTTATATATATGAATTGATTTTCGATACGATTTATTGATTAAAAAATCACTCCAACCGAAATTAAACTAATTATTTTAACTTAAAACGCACAACTCGTTAATATACTACAGTGTTAATCCGTATTGTAAATACTTCCTATTTAATAGCGTATATAATATGTTCTCCCTCAAAGAAATCAACTAACCTATTTTAGAACTAAAACAAAATTGTAACTAATTTACTTGGTTACATAGTTTAATCATCTTTTAAAAATAATTATAAGCTATAACTAACATGTTATTCGTCGTCATCGGTTATTACACTCATGATATTTTTAACCTATTGTTTGTCATCCTAAATAAGTAGTCTATATGAAAGCAAAACTAGTTTCAAATTCCAAGCAAATTGTAAGCTATGTAAAAACGCATAATTATAATTTTTCTCATAGTAAACTTGCTAAAAATGCACTTAAAACCATAGAATCTATTAAGGGTAAAACAAACCCAAAATTAATAGAAACATGCAATACATATGCTGCTGACGTTTTAGGTTGGAAAGGATACGCACCTTGGCTTAAAGCTTATAGTGCCATGTTGGGAACGTTTAAAGAAGGGTGGATACCAGAGAACTATTTTGGTAGTGTAGTTGTACCTAAATTACAAGGTGAGGTAGGGAAAACGTCCTTTTTAAAACCGTTATCAAAAAAGATTTTTAACAGCCCTGATTTTCCAGACGTCGGTCATTTTGTAAATGGATCATTTTTTACTGAGAATTACCAATATCTAACTGATAATAATATTATTTTATATTTATTTAAGGATACAAATAAAGTAGTGTTTAAATTGAATAACTCTGCGCAAGGCGTAGGTATATTTGTATTTGAAAAAGATACATTTGATGTGCAACAGATAAAACGTTTAGGAGAAGGGGTGTTTCAAAAGTATATTAAGCAACATGTGTTTTTTAATAGTATCATGCCGAATTCGGTATCTACAATTCGCATAGTTACAGTATTAGATAACAGCGGGAATGCTTCTGTAAGAGCTGCATATCTTAGGGTAGGTAGAAGTAATGATTCTCACGTACAATCTAACTCCCAAATATCTATACCTATAGATCTTAAAACAGGCGCACTTAATGCTTTAGGACATTCTAAATCTTGGTATACTATGGATACGCATCCAGATACTGGTTTTGTTTTTAAAAATAAAGTGATACCAAATTTTAAAAGTGTATTAAACAAAGCATTAAAATTGCAGAACGATATGGCTATGGTAAAATGTATAGGTTGGGACATGGTTTTAGATGAAGATAATAAGGTGCAAATTATGGAATGGAACGGTTTCCATACAGGAATTGGTTTTGCCGAATTTACACAAGGCCCATGTTTTAAAGATTTAGGGTGGGAACATTTATGGAAATAATTGAAGTGTTTATATAACTATTATCCGTTGTGCATTTTGAAAAAATGCTATCAATTCGAGTAAATTTCACGATTGAAATGAATGAAATTAGTATCGAGAATAAGAATTTTTCAATAAGAATTGGTTCTCGATACGATTTTTTTTATTAAAAAAAATCACATGAACTGTCATTATACTATTTATTTTAACTCAAAATGCACAATGGGTGTGTTTATACTTTTTTTGTTAAAAACTTTATAAAATAAACGTAGTAACACACAGAATTAATACGTTTATTTAACTCATCATTTAATTCAAAATAGAATGACAGATGTAAGTGTGCGTCTAAAAAGCCATTATAATAATTATTTACTAATTAAAAAATTAAAATAAATCTCTCTCAATAGTGTATAATTTACCATTCGTAGATAAAATCAATTTTTTTATAGGTATTTCATCGAATAAAAAAGTAGTTATAGCGATTAATTACAGTTACTTTGTAATTTTATTCCTCAAAACTTAACCTATGAAATGCAACAAAAAACAACAACAGCTTAGCGTGTTATCATTATTTATTTTGATTTCAAGCCTAACACTATCTTGTACTAAAGATAGCGACGCACTCTTTGAAGTGTCAGAACAAGAAGAAGTACCCTTTATTGAGGAAGAAGTCAATGACAAAGATGAAAATGCATATAGTATCGTGAATGATACTTTAGCTATTTTTTCAGAGGAGATAAAAGTTCTCAACATTATAGAAAATGATAGTCTATTTAATGGTACTAATATTAGAGTTACTAACATAACAACACCAGAGTATGGCGATGTTGTGATAAAAGATAACAATACCATAGAATATACTGCACCAGACACATTTACAAAATCTACCGACGTGCTAAATTACACTGTAGAATTGACTAAAGAAGATGGAGAAGTTTTTACAGGAGAAGGTAAAGTTGTAGTATCAATTGAGGGTAAAAACTATTTATTAACAGTAGAAGCAAAAAATCAGCTTAGAGAACGTTTTAATAATGGTTATGTTGTAGGTTCTGGTTTTTCCGATGATATTAGTAAAGTTAAAGACTTTGTAACACGATTTTTATCTAACCCTGGCGAATTTAGACCTTGGTTTGGAGACCCAGAGGGTTCTCCAACTAGAGGACAATATTTGCATACTTCTGCGGTTTATGCTTATGTTATGGAGGATACTAATTTAGCTAATGCAGTTGCTAAAGAAATATTAGAAACCGTAAACGCTAATTCATTAGATACTCCTTTTTGGAATAATTCCAGTACTGTAAGATGGGACGCTAAATTCTCACTTTGGGTTCAAACCTCAAAAATTAAAAAGACTTTAGATTCTTATCACTTTGTCAAGTACTTACAAACAACATTATCTGAAAGTGAACTGTCTAGTATAGAAACTTGGTTCAACAAATTTTCAGATTTAGCTTATGCCGCATTGAAACCTAGATTTGAATTTTATTTAGGCGACAATTGGGATACCGCAGGTGAAAGTAAGTTTATACACAATGCTCCGTTCCCTACAGGGGCTTTAAGTACGGCAACTCCAATACAAGATGCACAAGGAAACGATGTAACAGAATACACCATGTCTTGGGCTCAGGATATATATAATAACAGGCAATGGGAGTATGTAGCTTACATACATTCTGTAGCTGTAAAAAATAATGATTTAGAACGAGAACATTGGGCAAGACAATTTGTAAAGTCTTTTATTAAGTATGGCATTTTCTCAGACGGCACTATGGCGGAGCTTTTTAGAAATAAAGACGAAGATCCTACGAGAGGTGTATTTTACTCTTATGTAAGTCTTGGTGCAATAATACAAATAGCGCACTTAGATGCTATGGCGGGTCATTACCCAAGCGATAAACTTTACGATTACAAAACTGTCGAGGGAGTAGAAAGTGGTTCTACTACTTTAACCAACGAAGGTTATGCAGCGGGTAGTACCACTGATGGCATTACTGAGAAAAGTTTACTTACGGCGCTAAAAGGACAGTCTAATTATCTGAGAAGTAGTGCCAATGGCGGTTGGAATGACTTAAGATTTTTTAGAAAGAGTGACAATAGTATCGAGCCGCTAAGTACCGTAGGAAAGCGACAACCAAGTGCTATACCAGCAATAGCTAATCTTTACTACAAAAATAATGATTTAAAAGATTTTTATACTTATAACACTGCGGTAGGCTATCCTCCAAAAAAAGTTATTAATGAGGGATATTTAGCAGGTTTTTGGGAAGCCAATGAAGATATGGGTTCTTGGGGAAATCTTATTTTTGGCGCTATGTGGTACGAACAAGAACAAAATTTCTTTAATTAACATAGCATAATAAACTTATTATAATTAATTTAAAAAAGGGTGTTTTCGAAAGAAAACACCCTTTTTATTATTATAAATAAACTGTAAAAAGCTACATATTCACAACATTTAAAGGTGCACCTTCTATAAACCCTTTTAAATTATCAATGGTAGTTTGCATTAAACGCTCCCGTGCTTCTTTTGGTGCCCAAGCAATATGTGGGGTTATGATACAGTTTTTGGCCGTTAATAAAGGGTTATTTGCAGCCATAGGTTCAGCAGAAACAACATCGAGCGCAGCGCCTGCAATTTTTTCACCATTCAAGGCTTTAGCTAAATCATGCTCATGTACTAGTGGGCCTCTTGCGGTATTAATTAAAAATGCATTAGGTTTCATTTGCGTCAAAGACGACGCGTTTATTATATGCTCCGTTTCAGTAGTTAACGGGCAGTGTAAACTTATAAAATCAGAGGTTTGTAGTAGATGATTTAAGGACACAAACTTTAAGGTATCACTTTCAAATTCAGAATATACCGTTCTGTTATACACTAAAATATGCATACCAAACGCTTCAGCAAGTTTTGCAGTAGCTTTTCCTATTTTTCCAAAACCTATGATGCCCAAGGTCTTACCTGCTAACTCAATTAAGGGGTAATTCCAAAATGAAAAATCTTTGCTTTTTATCCAATCTCCTTCTTTAACAGCTAAATGATGCGACCCAATATGATGGCATAATTCTAAAATTAGAGCCATAGTAAATTGTGCTACAGCAACCGAGCTATAATCTGGCACATTAGTAACACTAATATTTTGTTGTTTTGCTGCAACAACATCTACCACATTATATCCTGTAGCTAAAACACCAATATATTTTAGTTTTGGTGTTTGTAATAATACGGATTTATTTAAAGGGGTTTTATTGGTAAAAACAATATCTGCATCTCCTATATTTTTAAGGATAGCGTCATCATTATAAGCTGTTCTATCAAAAACTTTTAAATTTCCAAATTGCGAAATGCCTTCCCAATTTAAATCGCCTGGGTTTAACGTATAACCATCTAGTACTACTATCTTCATAATTAAAACTATAATAAATATTAGCTAAAATAAGATAACTTTTACTGGACATCGTATAAATGCTATGATTCTAAAAAGCGTTTACAAATCTTTTTCTCCTAAAGCAGAATAGGTGTTATAAAATTACAGTAAGTGTATTAAAACGTGTAAAGCGAAAAGGTTATGTTACTTTTAAAATGAAACAAGTAAATTTTGATATTTTTCAATATAAATTATGATAAAGTATTAGGCTTAAAAGTGTTAAAAATACATGCATTTTTCAGTCATAAGTTAGCGTTATTGGATTATAGATAGTGTTAATAACTTCTATGTAAGGTTTGCTCCAAAAATTCTACTTTTGTTATACTAAATTGATAAGATTATGGCAGAAGATATAGAAAGAGTAAAATGTTTGATTATTGGTTCTGGACCTGCAGGCTACACAGCCGCAATTTATGCAGCAAGAGCAAATATGAGTCCGGTTTTGTATCAAGGATCTCAACCTGGTGGACAATTAACGACTACAAATGATGTTGAAAACTTCCCAGGATATCCTGAAGGGATTACTGGTCCAGAAATGATGATGCAGTTACAAGCACAAGCTGAACGTTTTGAGACCGATGTTCGTAACGGTTGGATTACAAAGGTAGATTTCTCTGGTGATGTTCATAAAGTATGGGTTAATGATGAGAAGGAAATACATGCAGATACCATTATTATTTCAACAGGAGCGTCTGCAAAATATTTAGGTTTAGATTCTGAACAAAAATATTTAAAACTTGGTGGTGGTGTTTCAGCCTGTGCAGTATGTGATGGCTTCTTTTATAGAAACCAAGAGGTTGTGATAGTTGGTGCCGGAGATTCGGCCTGTGAAGAAGCACATTATTTATCTAAACTTTGTAAAAAAGTAACTATGTTAGTCCGTAGAGACGAGTTTAGGGCTTCTAAAATTATGGAAGCACGTGTTAAAAACACAGAAAACATAGAGATACTATTTAACACAGAAACAGATGAGGTTTTAGGTGATGGACAAGTAGTAACTGGTGTGCGTGTTTTTAATAATAAAACAGATGAAAAACATGATATTCCTGCTACTGGCTTTTTTGTAGCTATTGGTCATAAACCGAATACTGATATATTTAAAGGCTTTTTGGATTTAGATGAAACAGGATATATTATTAATGTCCCTGGAAGTTCCAAAACTAATATTGAAGGTGTGTTTGTTTCAGGTGATGCAGCAGACCATGTGTACAGGCAAGCAGTAACTGCGGCTGGTACAGGTTGTATGGCAGCCTTAGATGCAGAGCGTTATTTAGCTGCAAAAGATGCCACGTTTGAGGTTTCTACGTCAACTTACAATTAAATATAAGTTTAATAGATAAAGTCAAAGTAATATGCTTTGACTTTTTTTAAACGGGATGTGGCGCAGTCCGGTTAGCGTACACGGCTGGGGGTCGTGTGGTCGCAGGTTCAAATCCTGTCATCCCGACTAAATCATAATTTGAGATTAACGTAGAACGTTTTTTTTCTAAAGTGAATCTCAAATTATGATTTGCAACGAGGGTTTCTAGGATTATCTAAATCTTGTCATCCCGACTAAATCATAATTTGAGATTAACGTAGAACGTTTTTTTTCTAAAGTGAATCTCAAATTATGATTTGCAACGAGGGTTTCTAGGATTATCTAAATCCTGTCATCCCGACTAAATCATAATTTGAGATTAACGTAGAACGTTTTTTTTCTAAAGTGAATCTCAAATTATGATTTGCAACGAGGGTTTCTAGGATTATCTAAATCCTGTCATCCCGACTAAATCATAATTTGAGATTGACTTAGAAAGTTTTTTCTAAAGTGAATCTCAAATTATGATTTACCACTACAATTCCAGTATTGATCTCCAAATAATTTTTTATGCTTATTTAAAACCACTTATAATAGTAATAGCTAGACTATTAATCAGTAAAATATAGTGTAACATCTTGTGTTTTCTTCTGAAAAATAGACTTTAGATTAAAGATTCAGAAAGTACAGGATGCATATGTAAGAATTTAATAATTTATTTGATAAAGAAAGTATTCAATCTTAAAGGCCTGTTATTACATGAAGGCATTATTATTTAGGATTGCTTTTAGATGTCTTTATTTCATGATTGATCAAAAAATTATTTTAGAAAATATTAATAGTAATACTATTCCTAAGTATATTAAAATTGTAAATGCTTTTAAAGCATCTATCGACATTAATACTTACGAGTGTGGAGATAGTATACCCTCAATAAACGAGTTTAGTAAAGCATATAGTATTTCTCGCGATACTGTATTTAAGGCTTACACAATGCTTAAAAAGCAAGGGTATATAAAATCTACCCCTAATAAGGGCTATTACATATCAGAAAGCAGAAAAAAAGTTCTGTTATTAATTAGCACTTTTAAAGCCTATAAAGAGGTGTTTTATCATTCTTTTATGAGTTGTTTGCCAGATAACGTAATTATTGATTTACAATTTCATCATTACAATATTCAGAATTTTAAAACGATGCTAAATAGCGATAATAATAGATACTATAAATATATTGTTATGGGGTTTGATCACCCAGAAGTTTCTAGTGCGCTTTCAAAAATACACAACGATAAATTATTATTAATTGATGCTAAAACTCATTTCTCTAAAACAACTAATTATGTATTTCAAGATTTTGGAAAAGCCTTTTATACTTGCTTAGAAGAGGGCTTGCATTTATTTAAAAAATATAAAGTTTTAAGTTTCGTTTATCCAGAGTTTACGCATCATCCAGAAGAGAGCTTAGTATATTTTAAAAGATTTTGTAATAACTATAATTTTGACTACACTATTTGCAGAGATTCTAAAACGTTCTCAGTTGAAAAACACACAGCTTATATTACTGTGAATGATAGAATGCTTCATGAGGTTTTAGAACAATGTAGTACTGGAAGTTTTGAGTTAGGAAAAGATGTTGGTCTATTGTCTTATAATGATACGCCTTTAAAAAAATTCACATATAAAGGTATTTCAGTCATCTCGATTGATTTTAAAGATTTTGGTGCAAAAGTAGCAACATTTATTACTTCAAATGAAACTTTACAAACCTATGTAACTACTAAACTTATATTAAGAGACTCTCTTTAAACTATAAGTTGTAAGTTAGAAAACTGAAAAAATAATCCATACGTTTATTTATAAGTTTTTTATTTAAAATTAAAATTTAATTCTAGTATTTGTCAGGACAGAGCAGGACGGCATGGGTATACGTGTTTTTTATATTTGTTTACGTAATTTTTAATTGACAGAGTTCATGTTTTTAATTTTGATATGAGCTTAAAACGTAATAATAAGTATAGTAATGTACAAATAATGATACATTATAATACATTTTTTAAGCCTAGTATTGGAATAAAGCAAATTATAGTCTTTTTTTGAATATCCTAGGTTAAGTAGATTTTTTTAGACGACAAGCATAATTAAACTAAATATATAATAATGAGTAAAACTATTGTAGTAACGGGTGCGGGTGGCGTACTTTGTAGTACTCTTGCAGAGGCATTAGCAAAACAAGGGCATAACATCGCTTTATTAGATTTAAACAAAGATGCAGCTGTAGAAGTTGCTAATAAAATTAATAAAGCAGGAGGTAAGGCTATAGGTGTTAAAGCAAATGTATTAGAGAAAGACTCTCTATTATTAGCAAAAACAGAAGTAAATGAAGCTTTTGGTAAATGTGATATTTTAATAAACGGCGCAGGTGGTAATCACCCATTAGGTACTACAAGTAACCCTTTTCTTGAAGCTGAAGATTTATTAAATAAAACAGAAGGCTTTAAAACGTTTTTTGATTTAGATCCTACGGGAATTCAATTTGTATTTAACTTAAACTTTATAGGTACGCTTTTGCCAACTCAAATTTTTGCTGAAGATATGGTTGGTAAAGATGGGTGTAGTATTTTAAATATATCATCAATGAATGCCTTTACACCATTAACCAAAATACCAGCATATAGTGGTGCTAAAGCGGCAATATCTAATTTTACACAATGGCTAGCTGTACACTTTTCTAAAGTAGGTATCCGGGTTAATGCACTGGCGCCAGGATTCTTTTTAACAGATCAAAATCGTACATTATTAACCAATAGTGATGGTAGCTTAACCCCACGAGGAAATCAAATTATTGATCAAACACCTATGGGTAAATTTGGAGAGCCAGAACATTTAGTTGGTACAACATTATGGTTGTGTGGCGAAGGTGCATCATTTATAACCGGAGTAGTAGTACCTATCGATGGAGGTTTTAGTGCATATAGTGGCGTATAATTTTTAAATTTTAAAGACATTGACAGAAACTATTAATTGGGGAATTATAGGTTGTGGCGACGTGGCTGAAGTAAAGAGTGGACCAGCTTTTCAGAATTGTAATAATTCTAAATTACTAGCTGTAATGCGAAGAAATGGCGAATTAGCTAAAGATTTTGCAGATAGACATAATGTGCCATTATGGTATGATGATGCTAATAAACTTTTGGAAAATCCTGATATAAATGCCGTTTACATAGCAACACCACCATCTACTCACCTTGATTATGCATTAAAAGCCTTAGAGTTAGGTAAAGATGTATATTTAGAAAAACCAATGGTGCTTTCAAATAAAGAGGCTTCAACGTTAACAAAAGCAGTCAATAATAGTACTGCTAAACTTGTGGTGGCTCATTATAGAAGGTTTCTACCTATATATTTAAAAGTTAAGGATCTAATAGATAGTAATGCCATTGGAGCTATAAAATTTATTGATCTACGGTTTTTGCAACCCTTCAACTTTAATTCTAAAGCAACATGGCGCTTAGATGAAGAGGTCTCTGGAGGTGGTTATTTTCATGATATAGCACCACATCAAATAGACTTAATGTATCATTTTTGTGGCGCTTACAACACGGCAAAAGGTATAGCTGTAAATCAATCAAAAATTAATAAAGTTGATGATACTGTAAACGGTATTATTGATTTTGAAAACGGAATTCAGTTTAGAGGCATGTGGTCTTTTGCTATACCAGAACATTTACAAGAAGATCGATGTGAGATATATGGTGAAGATGGTAGTATTACGTTTTCTTTTTATGAAGAAAAGTTAACAATCAATTCAAAAAAAATAACAAAAAGCTTCGAATTTAAAAATCCAATTAACATTCAAGAACCTATGATTCAAGAAACGGTTAATTACTTTTTAGGTAAACGCAGCAATCCTTGTCCAGTTGAAGATGGCGAATTGGTTATAAATATAATGGAAGAATTTACAAAAGCATAATATAATAAATGGAACAAACATGGAGATGGTACGGGCCAAACGACCCAGTATCTTTATCAGATATAAAGCAAGCAGGAGCAACAGGAGTAGTATCAGCTTTACATCATATTTCTAATGGAGAAGTATGGACTATAGATGAAATTAAAAAACGTAAACAAACCATTGAAGCTTCTGGATTATCATGGAGTGTTGTAGAAAGTATTCCAGTACATGAAAATATAAAAACACGTTCTGGAGATTTTAAAACTTATATAGAACGCTATAAGGAAAGCATAATAAATTTAGCAAAATGTGGTGTAAATATAGTATGTTATAATTTTATGCCCGTATTAGATTGGACACGTACCGATTTGAATTTTCAAGTAGACGACGGCTCAAAAGCATTACGTTTTGATGTTAATGCCTTTGCTGCGTTTGAGTTGTTTTTATTAAAACGCCCAGGAGCAGAAGATAGCTATAATGATTCTCAAAAAACAGCTGCTAAAGCATATTTTGATCATTTAGATGATACACAAAAACAGCAACTTGTAAATAATATTATTGCAGGTTTACCAGGAGCTGAGGAAGGCTACACATTAGAGCAATTTCAAACTATATTAGATACTTACAAAAATGTTGATGCACAAACGTTAAGAGAAAACTTAGTGTTATTTCTAAAAGAAATTATACCAGTTGCTTCTCAGAACGAAGTATTAATGTGTATTCACCCAGATGATCCACCATATCCAATTTTAGGCCTACCTAGAGTGGTTAGTACAGAAGATGATTATGCTTATTTATTTGATAACGTACCAGATAGAGCTAATGGTATTACATTTTGTACAGGCTCTTTAGGGGTTAGGTCTGATAATAATTTAGTAGGTATATTTAAGCGTTTTGCAGATCGTGCACATTTTCTTCATTTAAGAAGTACTAAACGTGATGAGCATGGTAATTTTTATGAAGCCAACCATCTAGAAGGCGATGTAGATATGTTTAGTGTTGTAAAAGAAATTTTAGTAGAAGAAAAGAGGAGACAAGTAGAAGGGAGAGCTGATTATAAAATTCCTGTAAGGCCAGATCATGGACACCAAATGTTGGACGACTTAAGTAAAAAAACAAACCCTGGGTATTCAGGAATTGGTAGGTTACGTGGCTTAGCAGAATTAAGAGGATTAGAGTACGGTATTGCTAAAAGTACAAATTTATGAGTAGTTTAAATTCTAAAAACTTTATAGGAGATAATTTTTTATTACAATCTGATGTTGCTGAAAAATTGTACCATGAGTATGCGAAGGATTTACCGATAATAGATTATCACAATCACTTATCACCTCAATTAATAGCAGAAAATCAACCCATAAAAAATATAACAGAAGCATGGCTTAAGGGCGACCATTACAAGTGGCGGGCGATGAGAGCTAATGGTATTGACGAAATTTTTATCACCAGTGCAGCAACATCTCACAAAGAGAAATTTTTAAAATGGGCAGACACAGTACCTTACACGTTGCGAAACCCTTTGTTTCATTGGACACATCTAGAGTTAAAGCGATATTTTGATATAGATGAATTATTGCAACCTACTACAGCCGAGGCCATTTATGAAAAAGCAAATGCTGTTTTAGAACATAAAACACCAGCACAACTTTTAGAGGATTTAAAAGTTGAGGTCATTTGTACGACTGACGATCCGATAGATGATTTAAAATTTCATCAAGAAATAGCAGAAAAGGGGTTTTATACCAAGGTTTTTCCAACCTTTAGACCCGATAATTTGTTAATGGTAGAAAAGCCATCATTTCCAGATTACATTAGTAAGTTGTCTGCCTGTGTAGAATTTTCTATTCAAAATTTAGAAGATTTATTGAAAGCTATTCAGGCTCGTATTGATTATTTTGATAGTTTAGGGTGTCGTCTTTCCGATTACGGGTTAGAACAAATTTTTGCTTACGATTTTACAGAAGAAGAAGCTGATGTAATTTTTAAAAAACGTATTTCAGGTGATGATATTTCTAAAGATGAAGCTAATGTGTTTGCATCTTGTATTCTTGTAAAACTATGCGAAATGTATCATGCTAAAAGTTGGACACAACAAATGCATGTTGGGGCTATTAGAAATAATAATACTAGATTGTTAGAGCAAATAGGTTTAGATGCGGGTGTAGATTCTATAGGCGAATTTCCTGTGGCGCAATCTATGTCTAAATTATTTGATACTTTAAATTTAAAAAATAAGTTAGCAAAAACGATTACTTATAACCTTAACCCATCTCAAAATGAAGTGTTTGCCACTATGATGGGCAATTTTCAAAATTCTGATTATCCTGGAAAAATGCAATGGGGTTCTGGCTGGTGGTTTTTAGACCAAAAAGATGGTATGGAAAAACAAATTAACTGTTTGTCTAATATGGGTTTACTAAGTAAATTTGTTGGTATGCTTACAGATAGCCGTAGTTTTCTGTCTTTTCCAAGGCATGAATATTTTAGGCGTATTTTGTGTAATTTATTAGGTGAAGATGTTAAGCAAGGATTAATACCAAACGATATTGAATTTTTGGGTAAAATGGTTCAAGACATTTGTTACTATAATGCCAAAACCTATTTCGGTTTTAAAACACAATAATTATGAAACAATTTTTCTTAGTCTGTATTTTAGCTTTAGCATTTACCTCTTGTAAAGAGGAAGGCGATACACAAACCTTATATTTAGCACATACATTACCCCAAGGGCATCCTGTGCACAAAGGTATTTTAGAGTTTAAAAGAGTGTTAAACGAAAAGTCTGGGGGAAAAATGAATGTTAAAGTGTTTCCTGATGGGCAATTAGGTTCAGAGCGTGAAGTTCTTGAGCTTTTGCAGATAGGAAGTGTAGCTATAACCAAAGTTAGTGCAGCCACATTATCTAACTTTGTGCCAGAATATCATGTACTAGGAATTCCATATTTGTTTAGAGATAAACAACATCAATTTGATGTTTTAGAAGGCGAAGTAGGTAAATCTATTTTAGAAAAAGGGAGTAAATTTTGGTTAAGAGGTTTAGGCTATTACGATGCAGGAAGTAGAAGTTTTTATACATCTAATAAAGCGATTAGAACACCTGAAGATTTAAAGGGTTTAAAAATTAGAGTGATGAATAACCAAATGGCTATTAATATGGTGAATGCACTAGGCGGTTCAGCAACACCAATGGCTTATGGTGAGTTATATACTGCAATACAACAAGGCGTAGTTGATGGAGCAGAGAATAATCCACCTTCATTTGTGTCATCAAATCATTATGAAGTTAGTAAGTATTATACCTTAGATCAACATTCTTCTGTGCCTGATGTATTGTTAATAGGAACAAAATATTGGGATAAACTTACAGAAGAAGAAAAGCAGTGGGTTCAAGAAGCGATGGATGAATCTGTACAGGCTCAAAAACGATTTTGGAATGAATCTGTTGAAGCATCAATGGCTACCGCAAAAAAAGCAGGTGTAGAAGTAATTATTCCTGAAAAATCATTATTTCAAGAACAATCAAAATCTGTTCTAGAGGCTTTTATGAAAGAACATCCAGAAATGAATGATCTTATCAATCAAATTAAAAATCAATAAAATATGAAAACAGCAGATGTTATTTTTGACAAAGCATGTAAAGTCATGGAGATTATCTTGGTTTTCATCTTTGGGCTACTGGTTATAGATGTTTTAGGGCAAGTATTTTCAAGATATATTTTAAATACATCATTTGCATTTACAGAAGAGTTAGCACGCTTTTCTTTAATATGGATGTCTATCTTAGGTGCAGCATACTTAAATGCAAAACGTTTACATCTATCAATGGACTTTTTGTATCAAAAATTTTCTCCAAAAACTCAGAAAAAAGCATTAATTGTTATTGAGATATTCATTTTTGCTTTCGCACTTATTGTCATGGTAATAGGTGGGTTTAATTTGGTGTATACTACCTTACACTTAGGACAACTGTCTGGTACGCTTCGCATTCCTTTAGGATATATATATGCTATTTTACCTGTAAGCGGACTGTTGATTATGTGGTTTTCAGTATACCACATGTTTAAAATTAATGCTAACCAAATAACCGAATAATCATGAGCATTGAAGTAATAAGTATTATCGTATTATTTGCAAGTTTTTTTACGCTATTAATGCTTAAGGTGCCAGTGGCATACAGTATTGGTATTTCAACAACCATAAGTTTATTATTAAATATTGATAAATTACCTGGTGTAACAACTATTGCACAGCGTATGACAACAGGTATTGACAGTTTTGCATTATTGGCTATCCCATTTTTTGTATTGGCTGGAGAAATAATGAAACGTGGTGGTATAGCAAATAGATTGATAAATTTTGCAAAATCCTTAGTGGCAAGTTTACCAGGAGGTTTAGCCTATGTAAATGTATTAGCATCTATGTTATTTGGCGCCATTTCTGGTTCTGCAATTGCAGCAACATCTGCAATTGGGAGTATTATGACCGATAGAATGGAAGAAGAAGGCTACCCAAGAGAATTTAGTGCTTCGGTAAACATTACATCATCTACGACAGGATTATTAATTCCACCGAGTAATATATTAATTGTATACGCTTTAGCTAGTGGAGGTACTGCATCTGTAGCCGCATTATTTATAGCAGGTTATTTGCCCGGTATTTTACTAGGAGTAGCAATTATGAGTTACATTGCATTTGTAGCTATTACTAGAAAGTTTACTAAAGGAAGTCGCGCGCCATTATCATTAATATGGACTTATTTTAGAAAAGCATTTTTTAGTCTTTTACTATTGTTTATTGTAGTTGGTGGTATTGTAGCTGGCGTTTTTACAGCTACCGAAGCTTCGGCTATTGCTGTTTTATATGCTGCTGTTTTAGCATTAATTTATGGTGATATAAGTACTAAGGATTTTCCAGATATTCTATTAACAAGTGCTAAAACTACTGCGGTTGTAATGTTTTTAATATGCACATCTATGGCAATGTCTTGGTTATTTTCTTTTGAAGGTATCCCAGAACTAATTAGTGGGTTTTTATTAGAACAATTCAGTAATAAAATCGTGATATTCTTGGTCATCAATCTCGTATTACTAATTATTGGAACGTTTATGGATATGACACCTGCTGTATTAATTTTTACACCAATATTTTTACCAGTAGTTGTTGCTTTAGGTATGGATCCCGTGCATTTTGGTATTGTTTTAGTACTTAATTTATGTATTGGTTTATGTACACCACCTGTTGGAACTATTCTGTTTGTGGGTAGTGGTATAGCTAATGTTTCCGTATCTCAAGTAGTAAAACCTTTGTTACCGTTTTTATTAATAATGGTTTTGGTACTATTGTTAATAACTTACATTCCCGAAATTTCTATGTATCTCCCAGAATTATTCGAGTTATAAATACGGTTTTGAGTTATTCACATATATTAATTATTAGTGTCAAGCTCTAAGAAGATATAGTATATGTTAACCTTTCTTAGTTCCTTTTTCTAAAAAACTTTTAGATGGGTTAAAATAAAAATAGTGCTTTAAATTTTTAAAGCACTATTTTTATTTTAGGAAACGTACAAAAATTAATGCATAAAAAAAGCTAGAGTAAAAAAATGTAGTATAAGTACTCTCGCTAAAATTATTGAATGTTTGGTAGACTCTTTAGGTACCTATAATCCTAAGTATATATCATTGTGATTTGCCTAAAGTGAAAATTTAATAATTTCTTAAATATTTGTTATAATTATTTTAGTCAATAATAGCTTTTGTTTAGTAACTGTAGTAAATACCTAAATAGTTGACGAATAGGCTTAAAATCTCTTATATTTACATTATGTTAACACTATCTTAAAAAAAAGTTCTTAAAACAGGATAGGACAGGACACATTTATGTAATATGATTTGTAAAATTGTTGTCATCTTACTAGGATTATTAGTATTACAATAATTGTTCTAGTGAGATCCAAAAAAAAACTAAATTATATGTTTAAACTAAAACTAAAAATGAAACACAAATTAAAGAAAAGTTGTTTTGTTTCTGGATTAACTTTAATGTTGATGTTAATGTTTTCCAGTTTCACACCAACTAGTCTTCAGGCTCAAGAAAAAATCTCGGGTACTGTAACAGATCCCAGTGGGATACCTTTACCAGGAGTAAGTGTTGTACAAAAAGGTACTAATCGAGGTGCCTCCACAGATTTTGATGGTATTTATTCTTTAGAATTAACTTCAGGAGAAAAAGTGTTAGTATTTTCTTATGTAGGTTTCAAAACTGTTGAAATCCCAGTAGGTGCTAAAACAACCATTGATGTTAGACTGCAAGAAGATCTAGAAAGTCTAGATGAAGTTGTAGTAGTTGGTTATGGTACACAAAAAAAGGAAAGTGTTGTTGGAGCAATAACACAATTAAAAGGTGAAGACTTACAAGAACTAACTTCAGGTATCACCAATGTAGCAGAAGCACTTCAAGGAAATTTACCGGGTGTTACTACAATACAAGGTAGTGGTGTTCCTGGACGTAATGATGTACAAATCTTTGTTCGTGGTCTAGCTACATTTAATGGTACTGGTGGTCCTTTAATCCTTGTAGATGGAGTGCCAAGACCTTTAGATAATATCGATTTTAACGATATTGAAAGTTTTTCAGTACTTAAAGATGCATCAGCAACTGCTGTATTTGGTGTACAAGGTGCAAATGGTGTAATATTAATTACTACTAAAAGAGGTAAGAAAGGTAAGGCTCAACTATCGCTTCAGGCCAATACAACTTTAAAAACAGTATCTAGACTACCAGAGAAATTGAGTGCTTATGATGCAATATTAGAAGCAAACTCGTCTATATTACGTGAGCTAGCTCACAACGATGATGCGTCATGGGCAAATTATCGTCCTCTAGCAATAGCAGATAGATACCGAAACCCTATTGATGAAGATGATCCATTTTTATTTCCAAATGTAGATTGGCGTGATACTTTATTAAAAGACACTGCTCAAGATTACCGTATTAACTTATCTGTTAGAGGTGGTGGTGAAAAATCAAGATACTTTGCCAGTTTAGCATACCAAACTGTATCTGACATTTTTGACGGTGCTAGTTTTGATAATGGTAAGGGTTATGAGAGTGAATTTAGCTATGATAGATTTAATTTCCGAAGTAATTTAGATTTTAGTATAACTAATACTACAGAGTTTTCGGTAAATCTTGGTGGTTTTTACGGCACGCAGCAAACACCAGGTAACTTAAACTTAGTTACAAATTCTATTTACGAGCTTGCACCAAATGCTTATATACCTGTTTTTCCTGATGGAGCATTTGGTAGAGATGACTTAGATATTTTTGCAAATACCAATCCTTTAGTAACGCTTACAAATACAGGATATGATATAAACAACACATTTCAGATAAATACCGACTTTATTTTAAAACAAAATTTAGATTTTATAACAGATGGCTTAACAGCTCAAGGACGTTTATCTTTAGATAATAGATCGACAAGTCGCCAACGACTTATAGATCAGGGTGCTGATGGACAAGAGAATGTAAGATACCGTGTCTTTGATCAGTTTTTTAATGAGAGAATCGAGTCTCCAAATGGTATAAATGATTTTGATTTTGTTCCGTTTCCATGGAGACTTGAACAAGAGGAAATTCTAAATAATACAATCGTTCGTAATCTTCTGTACGACTTCTCTATAAATTATAGTAGAACTTTTGCAGAAAAACACTCATTTACTGGTTTAGCATTGGTAAGAAGACAAGAGCGAGGAAGAGGTAATGGTTTTTTAACATTGCGAGAAGATTGGGTAGGTAGAATAACATATGATTATGATAAAAGATATTTTTTAGATGTTAGTGGTGCTTACAATGGTTCTGAAAAATACGGACCTGGTTTTCGTTTCGATTTATTTCCTGCATTGGGTTTAGGTTGGACAGTATCTAATGAATCTTTTATGAATGATGTAGATTGGGTAAATAAACTTAAACTTAGAGGGTCTTATGGTTTAATTGGTGATGATCAAGCTGGAGATAGGTTTGAATATCTTCCTACGTTTACAATTGGTGGAGGTGCTTTTATAAATCCAGAGCAATCTAACGTGAGGGAACAATTTGAGTTTTTTAGCGAGGATAATGTAGGTAATGCTAATCTACAATGGGAGACTGCTATAAAATACAACTTTGGTGCTGAAATAGGATTGCTTAATAATAGTATTACTGCTGAGTTTGATTTTTATGGAGAAGACCGTAGTAATATTTTAATACAAAGTGGAGATAGAGCTGTGCCAGAATGGTTTGGAGCTAGCCCGCCATCCTTTAACAGAGGAGAAGTACAAGTAAGAGGTTTTGAACTTCAAATAGGGGCTAATCATACATTTGGTAACGGTTTAAAGTTGTTTCTTAATGCCAATTTCAACCAAGCAGAAGATCTTGTTATAGATAGAGAAGATCCTGAATTTAGACCATTTTGGCAAAAAGCAGCAGGTTTTCCAATCGGTCAACCAAGATCTGCTATTCCTGGAGATATTCTTCAAAGTATAGATGATCTATACAGTTCTACACCTAGAATTAATGGTCAAAATTCTATACGCACAGGATACTACAATTTACATGATTATGATGGTGATGGCGTTTATAATGGTAATTTTGATAATATTCCTTTCGGTTTTCCTGTTGCACCAAGAAAAAATTGGGCTGCTACTGTTGGAGCAGAATATAAAGGATTAAGGTTATCTGTTCAGTTTTACGGTACTCAAAATTCAAATAGGAATTATACCAGTAGAACTTTTAATAATCAAATTGATACATTTTTTGCTCATGAGTTAGGGTATTGGACTAAAGATAACCCAACAGGTACACGAACACAACCCATTTTTTCTTTTGATCAAGGTGCTAGCGACCCAAGAAGAAGCTTTTGGGATGGTTCTTTAACAAGACTTAGAGCAATAGCTTTAAACTATACAGTACCTAAAGCAACATGTCAAAAATTAGGTATAAAAGGAGCAACTATTTTTGCTAATGGTAATAATTTGTTTTTATGGACAGATTTACCAGATGATAGGGAATTTAATAGTAGTTTAACTGCCGATTCTAGTTTTAGAGGTGATTATCCTAACTTGGCAAGATTCAACTTCGGTTTTAATTTAGATTTTTAAAAAAATAGAATTATGAAAAATAAAGTATTAAAAATAGTTTTATTCTTTGGGCTAATGTCTACGTTCACTTGCGAGGAATATTTAGACATACCACCTGAAGCTCAAATAGAAATAAATGATGTCTTTGCAACTTTTACAACATCTCAAGGTTTTGTTGAGGAAATGTATAATTTAGTTGTAGACTATGGAACCAATGGATGGTCTTTTCAAGATTATATATATGGAGATGATGGGTTTAATACCCAAACCTTTAAGTATAGTACTCAGTTAGATCGTGGTGAGCTAGATCGCTGGATATCAAATAGTTTGAGTTACTTGCATAAAAACAATAGATTTCAAACTAATCAAAATAATGGAACAACAGGAAGTACTAATGAAGAACAGGGTAGAGGTAGGCCAAAAGTATGGACAGGCAGTATGCTTGGGATACGTAAAGCCAATGTTGTAATTGCTAATGAACCTTTGATGGTAGGCTTAAGTCAATCTGAAAAGGATGTGATCTTAGGTCAAGCCTATTTTTTCAGAGCTTTCTTTCATAATGAAGTTATGAAGTTTTGGGGACGTTTTCCGCACATACAAGAAGTATTTGTTGGAGAAATTAGTATACCAAGACCAGAAACTTACAGAGAGGTTGCTTTATCAATTAATGAAGATTACAAAAGAGCTGCTGAGTTGTTACCTGTAGATTGGGACAATGAGACTTATGGACAAGGTACTAGAGGTCAGAATGCTGGTAGATTGACTAAAGGTGCTGCTTATGCTTTTCAAGGTAAAAATTTGTTATTAGCGGCTAGTCCACTAATGTTTTTCAATAATCAACCAGGTATTAATACTTATACTTATGATACAGAATTGGCTGCTATGGCAGTCGACGCTTTTGCAGAAGTATTAAAACTAGAACAAGCTGGAGTGTACAGTTTGGCTACTAATATGGAAGATTATAAAAAAGTACTGTGGGAAACACCCAGAAATACATGGCCTGCTTTAGTACCAGAAGCAAAAGAGTTAATTTTTGCAGGTTCTGCAGGATCTCATGTTGGTTCTTCTATTAGCTTTATGTCTACTGGTATGCCAAGACCTATTGCTTCTGGAGGAACACAGTGTACTAGTGCAACTCATAATTTTATACATAACAACTTTGGAATGGCTAATGGATTATCAATAGAAGATGATTTAAGCGGTGATTTTGGTACTCCAACGTATAATCCTTTAAGACCATTTGATAACAGAGATCCTCGCTTTTACGCATGGGTATTTGCAGACCGTGATACACTAGGTACAAGAGCTGGTATACCAGAGGTTAATAGAACGTTGAAATTATATTCAACTGATGAAAATGGTGTTCCTGGTGCACATCGCGATAGGAATAATTTTTCTTTCTCTGGTTACATGTTTAAGAAGTTTTATCCAGAAATTGATGGACAGTACCATTCACAAGCAGGAAATAATATTATAAGAAATTTCACTGGTATTCGTCTTCACATGAGATTAACTGATGTATACCTTATGTATGCAGAAGCGCTTCATGTTTCTAGAGGAGCAACTACTGCACCAAGTTCTTTTCCATTAACTGCAGAACAAGTAGTTAATATTTTTAGAGCCAGAGCTGGTGTTGATAATGTAAACCCTGCTATCGTAGCTGATAGCAATAAATTCATGGATGAGTTAAGAAGAGAAAGATCTGTAGAACTCTCTTACGAAGCACACAGATGGGTAGATATTCGTCGTTGGGGTGTTGCACACGAGGATAAATATAGAATAAAGACAAAACTAAATTTTGATAGAGATTGGACGTTCTTTGAAGAAGCTGTACTTGTAGATAGAGTATGTGAGTATCCTAAACACTATTGGTTACCTTTTGAAGCTAATCAAACACAGTTTTATGAAGGCTTTCCTCAAAATCCGGGTTGGTAAACATTAATAACTCGTTTTAATTAATACTAAATATTAAAGAAAATAAAATGAAGATAAATAAATTATATATGTTGTACGCCCTGGTATACATTCCCATATTCTTTTTTTGTGGTATGTTGTCGGCACAATCTACCAGTACAGAGGTATCGGGAACCGTGCTTGACGAACTGGGAAACCCCTTAAGTGAGGTTAATATTTTCGGTACAGGAGGTGCCAAGGCAACTACAAATGATAATGGCTTATTCACCATTACCTTGCCTACTAACCAAGATGTAGTTATTAAGAAAAAAGGGTACGAATCCCAGTTTATTAATTTATCTGCAATCGATAAAATAACTCTCATAAAATCAGACTTTTTAGCATCTGAAGACGATGAAATAAATATGGGCGTTGCTGTTAAAGATAGACGTGATCTTACTGGATCAGTGTCATCTATAAATACAAGAGATCGCTTAATATATGATAATACGCAATTTGTTAGAAATTATATTAATGGTTTAACACCTGGTGTAAGAGGTTCTTCAAACATTAGAGGTATTGGAGAGGCACTTTTTGTAATAGATGGAGTTTTTGGAAGAGATCCAAATATTCTAAACATGGAAGAGGTAGAACAGATAACTGTTTTAAAAGATGCAAATGCAGTGGCACTTTACGGGAGTCAAGGTAGAAACGGTGTTATTGTTATCAATACCAAACGTGGAAAAGTTAATGAAAAAGAAGTAAATGTAAATATACGTTCTGGTATTAATACTTCTATTAGCCTTCCAAACTACCTAGATGCAGGTGACTTTATGGTATTACGAAACGAAGCAAGAGCCAACGATGGTTTAGAGCCTCAATTTCCTGTAACTCAAATACTAAATACAAGAAGCGGAACAAATCCTTTACAATTCCCTGATGTTGATTTGTACGATTTTATACAACCTTTTGTTAATACAACTAATGTTATTTCAGAATTTTCAGGAGGTAACAACAAAGCTCAGTACTATGTAAATGCAGGATGGGTTTATAGTGAAAACTGGGTTAATATTAATGAAGATATAAACGCAGGTAATAACCGTTTTAATATAAGAGGTAATATAGATTTTAAAGTTAATGACTGGATAACAAGTAGTATAGATGGTGTGGCAATAATTGCTTCTTCTAAAAGTTCTAGAGCAAATATATTAAACGCTGCAACTACATTTTTACCTTTTGATTATGCACCGTTAATTCCTTTAAATAGTTTTGATACTTCTAATAACCCAGAATTAGCAACTTTGTTAGCTGGTGCTACCACTTTTGATGGTAATTTATTGGGAACAGCAGGCCAGTTAGGTGTTAATGCACCTGTTGCGTTAGCTATTGCTGGTGGTTCTCAAGATAGAAGGTTTCGTGTTACTCAGTTTAACAATGCTATAAATTTTGACCTTTCTGCTATAACAGAAGGTTTAAGTGCTAAAACATATTTAAGTTTTGATTTTTTCGATACATTTACAGTCTCTTTAAATAATGAATTTAGAACATATGCTGCTACTGAGTTTTTAAATGATACCGAAGGAAATCCATTAGAATTTTTTGGTGAAGACCAACCACAACTTAGTGAAAATGTAAATTCCAACGGATTTGTATCTAGACTTGGAGCTTACGCTTTAGTAAATTATGAAAAAACTTTTTCCAAAAATTATTCTGTTAATACAACTTTATTGGGATATTATAACTCTCAAAAAAGAGCGGGAACTTTACAAACTGATAGAGATTCTCATTTAGGATTTCAAACGACTTTTGATTATAAGAAAAAGTTATTTGTTGATTTCTCTGGAGCGTATATACACTCTATAAAGTTACCTGAAGGTAACAGAGGCGGTTTTTCTCCAACACTTGGTTTAGGTTACATTTTAAGTGAAGAGTCTTTCCTTAAAGATTCTAAATTTGTAAATTATTTAAAAATAAAAGCCTCAGGAGGTATTATTCAATCAGATAGAAATATAGATGAGTATTTCTTATATGATGAAAATTATTCAGCGGGTTCAACCTTTTCATGGGCAGACAATGCCTTTGGGAATCGCAGACAAAATATTTCTCAAGGTGCTAATCCTAACCTTGGTTACGAAGAGCGTATAGATTTAAACCTAGGTTTAGAAACGTATTTGATGAATTCTCTTTGGTTAGAAGCTAATTTTTTCAGAACAGAACTTGATAAGCAGTTAGTATTTTTAGCAGATCAATATCCGTCATTCTATAATACATTTAGACCACAAGATAATTTTAATGCAAATTTATACACTGGTTTCGAATTAGGACTTAACTTCAATAAGACTTTTAATGATTTTTCTGTTGCTATTGGTGCTAATGTTTTATTTAGTGAGACTGAAGCTTCAAAACGATCTGAAACTAATGAGTTTGAATATCAAAACAGACAAGGTCTTGAGTTATCATCTATATTCGGATTTGAAGACTTAGGGTTTTACTCAGAGTCTGATTTTACAACAGATGTCGATGGTAATTTTGTTCTAAACAGTGATATAGCGCAACCTAACCTTGGTACAAACGTTAGACCTGGAGATATTAGATATGTAGATCAAAATAATGATAATATTATAGATCAAGATGATCAAGTTGCTATAGGGCAAGGTTCTAGTCCATGGTCTTACGGTGTTAATCTTAACTTAAAATACAAAGCGTTTAATTTATTTGTATTAGGTACAGGGCAATCAGGCGCACTTGGTAACAAATTAAGTACTAGATTTAATAACTATTATGCTCCTGATGGGACTGATAAGTATTCTGAAGTAGTAGTAGGACGTTGGACACCAGCAACAGCAAACACAGCAACATTTCCAAGATTAACTTCTGGAGATAATAGAAATAATTTTAGAACATCTACGTTTTGGTTATACGATAATAGTTTTTTTACAATTAACCGTGCTCAATTAACATATGAGTTTACTGATGCAGTATGTAATAAAATAGGAGTTGAAGATTTTAGTCTAAACTTCCAAGGTACTAACCTTTTAGAAATTTCTAAAAATAAAGATATCCGTCAACTTAATATTGGTGGTAATCCTCAAGTTAGAAGCTATACTTTAGGTGTAAGAATGTCATTTTAATAAAATAAAAATTAAATATATAAAATGAAAAATTTAATAAAATATATAGTAATTATGTTTGTTTTTACGAGCATAATTAGCTGTGATACCATTTTAGAACCTATTGATGAGAACAGGTTAGACTTTGAGTTTATTAGTACCGACCCAGCATCTGCAGAAGGTTTATTGCTTAATGGTTATTCAGATATAATTGATCAATTTACTTATAATGAAGCAGCAACCGATGATGCAGTAAATAATCAACTGTCTAATGGTTTCAAAAGAATGGCTCTTGGTGAGTTGAACGCACAGTTCAATCCAGCTTCGCGATGGAATAATTTTGAAAACGTATTGTGGGTCAATAGATTTCTGGAAGTTATTGAGGCAGGAGAAATTGTATGGTCTCAAGATCAAGATATAGACGAGATGTTTTATTTCCGTATGGAAGGTGAGGCTCTTGCATTACGTGGTTTACACCATTTCTATGCGTTACAAGCTCACGGCGGTGTTGGTACATCAGGAGAATTATTAGGCGTGCCTTACATTACAGAATTTATAGCGTCTGATGGTGACTTTAATTTGCCTCGTTTATCATTTGAGGCAACTGTAGAAGCTATTATGGCAGATTTTGATGCTGCTTTAGAATTACTACCAACAGATTATTTAGACAATCCTGATACTGTAATTCCTTTGTATGAACAATACGATCCAACTAAATATCAAGTTGTTAATGGCGCTCTATATAACCTAAGAATGTCAGGTAGAATAGTAAGTGCATTAAAAGCACGTTTAGCACTTTTTGCTGCGAGTCCATCATTTTTAAATGATCAAGGATTCTATAACATAGCAGCTACAGAAGCAAGTGAAATATTAAATACAATCGGCGGCGTTTCTGGTTTAGCAGCTAATGGTGTTGATTATTACGTAGAATACGACGAAACGAATAGCGATGAAATGATATGGAGAGGGTCTATACAAAATACACCTAACTCTGCTATTGAACGACGTATGTTTCCTCCTTCGATTAATGGAAATGGAGAAATTAATCCAACTCAAAACTTTGTAGATGCATTCCCTATGCTTAGTGGTTTTCCTGCAACAGAAGCGAATGGTTTCGATCCTCAAAACCCATATGCTAATAGAGATCCTAGATTAGAAAAGTTTGTAATACTAAATGGTAGTTCTTTTGGTGGAAGTACTATAAATACTGGTCTTGGTGGCGGTATAGATAGATTAGATTCTATCCCTGAATTTTCTACAACAACAGGCTACTATTTAAAAAAGACATTACGACCAGATGTTAGTATAAATAATGATGGTTCTTCTACAGACCAAAGACATTATGATGTATACTTTAGATATACAGAGTTATTCTTAATATTTGCAGAAGCAGCTAATGAAATAGGTGGGCCAGATCATTTAATAAACGGATTAACTCCTAGAGATGTAATTGCAGCAATCAGGGAAAGAGCTGGTCTTGCTCAACCTGACGCATATTTAGCTTCAATTACAACTACAGAAGCTATGCGCGAGTTAATTAGAAACGAACGACGTTTAGAATTGAGTTTTGAGGGGCATAGATTCTGGGATTTAAGAAGATGGGGTGTCTCACTAAATGAAACTGCTGAAGGTGCATTTTTTGATGGAACAGATTATACTTTAGGTATACCTGTTGAGACAAGAAATTACCCATCATTTGGTACTTATATGCCAATACCTAATACCGAAATCATAAGATTTTCAGCACTAGAACAGAACATGGGCTGGTAAAATAATTGCATACCTTTAAAGAATTAAAAATATTAAATATGAAAATTAAACTAATAACAATACTAGGTATAGCCATTAGTCTAATGGCATGCGAAAATCAAGAGTTCGTAGCCGAGGACTTTGGCTCAACATCAGTATTCTTTCCTTTTCAAACACCTGCTAGGACTTTGGTTTTAGGTGAATACGATTTGGGCTTTAATGACAATGATAACAACGGTCGTTTTGAAATTGGTGTCGTAATGTCTGGTGTATTTGAAAATCAAACTGATAGAAGAGTTCATTTTGAATTAGCTCCAGATTTAATTGATGCTGCAGCATTAGGAGTAGATACTGTTAACGTACAAATACTACCTCCATCTTATTACACTATAGAGCAAGAAAGCCCTGTAACTATTCCAGCAGGTTCAATTAATGGACGTATACCCGTTCAACTTACGGATGCTTTTTTTAATGATCCGCTTTCTTTTGATTCTGAAAATGAAACAAATTATGTAATTCCTTTAAGAATTACTGATTTTGAAGAATTAGACTCGTTACTGACTGGAGTACCAATTGTTGATAACCCTATTAAAATTAACCCAGACGATTGGAACCCTTTACCAAAAGATTACACGCTTTTTGGTATTAAGTTTATGAATGAATATCAAGGTATTTATTTACGCCGTGGTGCGGATAATATTGTAGGAACTTCACAAACAGTTACCATTGCAACTGGAGAAACAGAAACAATTAATATAGATACAACTTCTGTGTATAGAGCAGAGTTCGTTGTGCGAGACGAAATAGTACCAGTAACAACGTCAGGAAGAAATACTGCCATTGTTACCAATCGTGTTAGAAGAGGTAATATACCTGGTGATGATAATGTAACATTAAATCTTACATTTGATGACGATGGAAATATTGATATTGAAAATGTAGAAGGCGATAATTTTACGGTAACTGGCTCAGGTAGTTGGGTAGAAGATGGTGATGAATGGGGCGGAGAAAGACGTAATGCGATGTTTTTAGAGTATCAATATAGAGACGTACAAGTAGTACAGCAACTTGTTTTTGGTAGAGTAGTTTCAGAATCTACACTAGATTTGTTACATACTGTTAGAGATACTTTGGTAATTAGAAATAGAGATGTTAAATTCGAGCAGTTTACAATTGATTTAACATTACCAACACCATAAGCAGCATACCATTAAATAAAACTTTTTTAAAAAAGCGAGAATTATATTCTCGCTTTTTTTATATCATATTATTTTTACTTCATATTAGTTGCGTTTTTAATCTACTACTCATAATTACTCAAAGTATCTTTTTAGATAAAGACTAAGTATTTACAATCAATTAAACAGATACATCAGGACAGTTTTTTTAATGGAATATTTTATTTTTATTAAAGTTTTTTTATTTAAACTTCATTTATTACATAATCACTTGTAAACTACAATGTAATTATGATTAATATAATTAAGAAAGTCAGTTTAGTTAGTTTAGTTAGTCGAGCAACCTCCACTTAATATCAAGTTTAAAATGGAGGTTGTTTTTTTATTTATCAGTATATTTAGTTGCACTAACATAAAATTAAATATGAATACAATAACAATCAAGCTATTATTAATTATTACAAGCTGCTGTGTTTTATCCTGTAATACAAAAAAAGACGAAACACCCTGGGTAGAATTAATTAAAAACGATTCTTTAGAAGGATGGACAATATTGGGCGGCGAAGCGACCTATGAAGTAAGCGATGGTGTAATAACAGGCACAACCAAAGCAAATACGCCAAATACATTTTTAACGACTAATAAAATGTATGGAGATTTTATTTTTGAGGTAGAATACAAAGTAGATTCAACTATGAATTCTGGTATTCAAATACGAAGTAATTCACTGCCGTACTACAGAGATGGAATGGTTCATGGATATCAAGTAGAAATCGATCCTTCCAAAAGAGCATGGAGCGGAGGTATATACGATGAAAAAAGACGTAAATGGCTAAATCCTTTAGATCAAAATCCAGAAGCGCAAGCAGCCTTTAAGCAAAATGAATGGAATCATTACCGTGTTGAAGCGATTGGTGATACTATAAAAACTTGGATTAATAATGTGCCAGCAGCTTATTTAATAGATGATAAAACTGCAACTGGATTCATAGGATTACAAGTGCACTCTATTGGTAGTAAAAAGGATAAGTTAGGAAAAACGGTGCTTTGGAAAAACGCAAAAATCTTAACTGAAAACCTTGAGGAATTTGCAACAACAAGTCCGTTGAAACCCATAATCACAAAAAATAATCTAACATTTGATGAGAAAAGATCTGGATGGAAAATGCTTTGGGATGGTAAAACCACTGAAGGCTGGCGAGGAGCAAAACTTGATAAGTTTCCTGATTCTGGTTGGATCATTGAAAATGGAGAACTCATTGTTTTGGACACAGGAGGAGGTGAGTCTACAGCAGGTGGAGACATTGTAACCACTGAAGACTACAGTAATTTTGAGTTGCAAGTAGATTTTAAATTAACACCAGGAGCAAATAGTGGTATAAAATATTATGTAGATACCGAAATTAATAAAGGGCCAGGGTCCTCCATTGGTTTAGAATATCAAATATTAGATGATGCACTTCATGAAGACGCTAAAAGAGGATCTTACGAAGGCAGTAGAACAGTTTGTTCTCTATATGATTTAATCAAAGCAGATCCTAATAAACCAATAAAACCAATTGGTGAATGGAATACGGCTTATATTAAATCAGTAAATAACCATGTAGAGCATTGGATAAATGATGTTAAAGTTTTGGAATATGAGCGTGGTAGTGAAGACTTTCTACAATTGGTTTCAGGAAGTAAATATTCTAAATGGCCTAATTTTGGAGTTTTAGAAAAAGGGCAAATCTTATTACAAGATCATGGAGATAAAGTGGCATTTAGAAACATTAAAGTTCGAGTTCCAAAAAATAAGAAACACTAGTTATGGATAATAAGAGAAGAGATTTTTTAAAAAAAGCGACCCTAGCTACTGCAGCTATTAGTTTAAGTAATAGTGTTAATGCGATGTCGGCAAAAAGTTATACCAATATTATTGGGGCTAATGATAGAATAAATGTTGCAATTGCCGGTTTAGGACGAAGATTAAATGCATTTAAACAACCTATAGCATTAAAAGAAAGTAATGCCAAATTACTCTATTTGTGTGATGTTATGAAAAGTCAGCGAGTTAAAGGACTAAAAGCTTTTAGAGAGCATATTGATTATAATCCTGCGTTGGAAAATGACATCAGAAAAGTTTTAGATGATAAAAATGTAGATGTATTGATAAATGCTACACCAGATCATTGGCACACACCAGGATCAATTATGGCTATGAAAGCTGGTAAACACGTATATGTTGAGAAGCCATGTAGTCACAATATGCATGAAAATGAGCAATTGGTGAAAGCATCAAAACATTTTAATAAAGTGGTTCAAATGGGTAACCAGCAACGTTCTTCTGGTCATACAATTGAAATTATAAATGAAATTCATAATGGTATTATCGGTAAGCCTTATAAGGCAGTAGCTTTTTATAATAACGGTAGAGGAGAATCTCCACTGCAAAAGAAAGCTGCTATACCTGAAGGATTAGATTGGGATTTATGGCAAGGACCAGCACCAAGACGAGATTATACTTCTGAGACATGGAACTACAATTGGCATTGGTATGGTTGGGAATATGGAACTGCAGAAGCAGGAAATAATGGAACACATGAGTTAGATGTAGCGCGTTGGGCTTTACAAGTAGATTTTCCGCAGCACGTATATGTTGAAGCAGAAAAGCGTCATTTCTTAGATGATGGTTGGGAAATGTACGACGATATGGAAGCTACATTTAAATTTGCAGATAATAAAGTTATCAAATGGGACGGGAAATCTCGAAATAGCTATAGTACTTATGGAGGTGGACGTGGCACTGTAATTTATGGTACTGAAGGATCTGTATTTGTAGATAGAGGCAGATATATGCTCTATAACCGTAAAGGTAAATTGATAAAAGAATATAATTCAGCAACAAAAGAAGCGGGAACAGCGCTAGGAGGAGGAGGAGATATCTCTACAAAACATGTTCAAAATCTTTTTGATACTGTAAGAGGTAAAACAAAGTTAACAGCACCTATTGATGATGCCAGTAAAAGTATGGCTTTGGTACATTATGCTAATATTGCCTATAGAATTAACGATGGTTATGATATAGATGATAAAACTGGTATTATGTACAACAGGGAAGCTATGAAACTTTGGTCTAGAACTTACGAACCAGGTTGGGAACTAAATTTTTAAAGTTTATGTTTTACATCACATATCAAAATCTTTAATGAATTAATTACTTATTAAAGATTTTTTTTGAAAAATAATGTTTGCTACATTCAGGACAGGGCAGGATACAAATAGCTTTCCAAAGCCATATTTTTATATTCTGTTGAATTTTTCAATTATATTAATAGAAATCATAAAATTTTAATCAAATTTCACATGCCGAAAAACAGCTTTTTTTTAATCCTATTTAGTGTTTTATACAGCGTAAATACTATAAATGCTCAACAAAAAACGAGTGATGACAAACCAAACATCATTTTCATCTTAACAGACGATCAGCGTTTTGATGCTATTGGTTACGTTGGGAATAAATTTGTAGAAACTCCACAAATGGATGATTTAGCAAAATCTGGAACTTATTTTAATACCGCAATAGTTACTACACCAATTTGTGCAGCAAGTAGAGCCAGTATTTTAACAGGTTTACACGAACGTGCGCACAACTTTAATTTCCAAACGGGTAATATTCGCGAAGAATATATGACGAATTCATATCCAAGATTATTGAAAGATAATGGTTATCATACAGGTTTCTTTGGAAAATATGGCGTGCGTTATAATAATTTAGACAAACAGTTTGATGAATATGAATCTTACGACCGAAATAATCGCTTTAAAGATAGAAGAGGGTATTATTACAAAACGATAGATAATGATACCGTACACTTAACAAGATATACCGGACACAAAGCTTTAGAGTTTATCGATAAAAATGCATCAAATAAAGAACCATTTTGTTTGTCATTAAGTTTTAGTGCACCACATGCTCACGACGGTGCTCCAAAACAATATTTTTGGCAGTCTGAAATGGATCAAATGCTAGAGAACACAACAATACCAGATCCGGAATTAGCAGATGATAAGTACTTTTTGGCACAACCAAAAATAGTTAGAGATGGGTTTAATAGACTACGTTGGACGTGGCGTTACGACACTCCTGAAAAGTATCAGCATAGTTTAAAAGGTTATTACAGAATGATTTCTGGAGTAGATTTAGAAATCAAAAAAATTAGAGAAAAACTCAAAACTAAGGGGTTAGATAAAAATACCGTAATTATTGTAATGGGAGACAATGGTTATTTTTTAGGTGAACGTCAGTTTGCAGGAAAATGGTTAATGTATGATAATTCTATACGTGTACCATTAATAGTATTTGATCCAAGAGTAGATCAGCATCAAGATATAGACGATATGGTACTAAATATTGATGTGCCACAAACCATTGTAGATTTAGCAGGAGTAAAAGCACCATCAACGTGGCAAGGAAAAAGTTTAATGCCTATTGTAAAAAAAGAAACCAATACCATAGCTAGAGATACTATATTAATAGAGCATATTTGGGATTTTGAAAACATAGCACCAAGTGAAGGTGTGCGTACCGATGAATGGAAATATTTTAGATATGTTAACGATCAATCTATTGAGGAACTTTACAACTTAAAGAAAGACCCACAAGAAATTAAAAACCTTATTGGAAAGAAAAAATACAAAGCTATTGCTGATAATCTTCGAGCTAAGCTTGATGAACTCATTAAGAAAAACAGTGATGAATACAGAGCTGCTCCAACAGATTTAACGGTAGAATTAATAAGAGAACCGGCAACAGATGTTGAAATATTTGATTTAAAACCAGAATTCGGATGGACAGTACCATTAGGTTCTAAATTTCAAGGGGCTTATCAAATATTAGTAGCTTCAAATAAAATCGATATTGATCAAAATAATGGAGATGTTTGGGATAGTGGACGCGTGGCTTCAACAAAATCAACCGATGTTGAGTATGCTGGTAATCCTTTAGAGATAGGAAAAACATATTACTGGAAAGTAAGAATTTGGGAACAAGAAAATAGATTGGTAGATTATTCTGAAGCACAAAAATTCACAACAGGAAAAAGTGATAGCTATATTATTTCAACCGAAAATAAATTTATTACAACTTATGTTAAGCCAAAAACGTTTAAAAAACTAGGTGATTTATATGTGATAGATTTTGGAAAAGCTGCATTTGCTACCATGAATTTTAAGTATAACGCAAAAACGCCGCATACACTTACTGTAAGAGTAGGAGAAATGGTTAATGACGATGGTAGTGTAAATAGAACACCGCCTGCAAAAAGTAATATCAGATACCAAGAAATTAAGGTTGATGTGAAGCCAGGACAAACAGAATATCAAATTCAAGTACAAACCAACGAGCGTAATACAAGACCTAATCAAGCCATTCCTTTACCAGACGGGTTTCCTCCGTTAGTACCATTTAGGTATGCAGAAGTAGAAGGTTTTGAAGGCGAACTTCAAGCAAATGATTTTACGCAACTGGCTTACCATACCTATTGGGATGAAGAAGCTAGCAGCTTTAAGAGTAATAATAACATTTTAGATCAAGTGTGGGATTTATGTAAATACTCTATTAAAGCAACTACCTTCAATGGGTTGTATGTTGATGGAGATAGAGAGCGTATCCCTTATGAGGCCGATGCGTATTTAAATCAGTTAAGTCATTATACAACAGATAGAGAGTTTGCTATGGCAAGAAGAACCATAGAATACTTTATGAAGAATCCGACGTGGCCTACCGAGTGGCAGCAACACGTACCTCTATTAATTTATGCCGATTACATGTATACAGGCAATACCGAGTTGGTAGAGCGTTATTATGAGCCATTAAAGCACAAATCGTTATTCGAATTATCTAACGAAGATGGATTAATAACATCTACTAAAGTTGATGCTGAATTTATGAGAAAATTAGGGTTTCCTGATGGCTATAAAAAACCATTAACTGATATTGTAGATTGGCCAGGAGCTAATTTTAATAGAAGTAAAACAAAAGGAGAGCGCGATGGTTTCGTATTTAAACCTTATAGTACCGTAATCAATTCATTTTTCTATGAGAACATGAAAATTATGGCTGAGTTTGCTAAAATCCTTGGAAAAACACAAGAAGCTTTAGATTTTGAGTATAGAGCAGCAAAAGCTAAAAAAGCGGTGAACGAGCAAATGTTTGATGCAAAACGTGGGGTTTATGTAGATGGTATCGGTACAGATCACGCTTCATTACATGCCAATATGATGCCTTTAGCATTTGGTTTAGTACCAGAAGAACATTATCAATCTGTTGTTGACTATGTGAAATCAAGAGGGTTAGCTTGTAGTGTTTATGGCGCACAATTTTTAATGGATGGATTGTATAATGCAGGTGAAGAAGATTATGCTTTAGATTTATTAACGGATACTTCAGATAGAAGTTGGTATAATATGATTAAAATCGGGTCAACAATCACTTTAGAAGCTTGGGATAATAAGTATAAAAATAACTTAGATTGGAATCACGCCTGGGGCGCGGTACCAGCAAATGTTATTCCTCGTGGTTTATGGGGTATAAAGCCTAAAACACCAGGTTTTGGTATTACTACCATAAAACCTCAAATGAGTAAGTTAAAATCTAGTGAAATTACCGTACCAACAGTTAGAGGTCCAATAAAAGCAAGTTATAAATATAATGGGGCGAGGTTACAAACGTATACCATTGAAATTCCCGGAAACATGGTGGCTGAATTTTCACTAAATGGTTTAGATGGAAAAGACTTAATTCATAACGGAGAAAAAGTACCCTCGGCGTTTGAGTCTATAAGGCTCGCTCCTGGTAAGCATATTATTCAACTTAAAATTAATTCATTTTAAATAAAAAAAAATTAACAAAAGCCAGTAAATTCAATGAATTTACTGGCTTTTTTTGTAAGTTAAACTAAGATAAAGGGACATAAGTAAAAAGACCAAAAAATGAAGAAGAATTATATTACGTTATGTCTTTTAATACTAGTGTTTTCAGTAAAGGCTCAAAAAGAGTTGACTCCCATTTTAGATAGTTCAACTAGAGTGTCTGGTAATGGAGAAGGAGGCTTGTTTTTTGCAGGAACTAGGGATGTAAACTATAGATTTTCGCAAAGAATTTCGCCTCATGGAGATTGCGTAGATGTAATAAATGGCTATGCGTTTGTTACTTGGTATAAAGGCGGTATGGAAACCCGCAATTTAATGCTATCAAGAAAAAATTTAAATATACCAAATGCAGAATGGGTTACTATTGAGTTTCCGCATAGGCACATAGGTCAAGGAGGAGAGCTCCTTAATGGCACAGGTATAAGAGGAGACTCTCATAACACTGCAGCTATAGGAGTTAGTACACTAGATAATACCATTCATATTTTGTATGATATGCATGCTTATAGGTCATCTTCTTTACCTAACGATTTCTTTAATTATTCTATTTCAAAAAAGAACATGGCTTTTGTGCCTGATAATGAATTTAATTTAGATATTTTTAATCCAAAGCAAAATTATTTGAAATTAGGAGAAAGTTACGAAAGAGCTACTTATCCCATGATTCATAGAGCTGATGACGGAAGTCTTGTAGCTAGATATAGAGAAGGAGGTTCAGGTAACGGAGATATTTTAATGGCGCATTATGATGGTAATGAATGGACAGACAATTGGAGGTTTCATAGAGGAATGCAACCTGTGCCAAATAGAAATAGTATGTATGGAGGCGAACGTTTCTTAAATGGTAAATTTTATTCAGGGTTCTCAATTCGATATTCAACTAATAATAGTACCAGTACAAGTAATGGATATATGTTAAATAGTGGGTTGTATTATGCCTACACAAATGACATACCCAAAAACCCGTCTACCCAGTGGTTTGATGTTAACGATAATCCTATTTCTCTCCCTATACGTAATAATATTAACCCAAACATAGATTCAGTTCAGGTAGCACAACCAGGAGATGATCATGGTACAGCAACTCTTCCAAGAACATCCTCAGATCCATCATGGACTGTTACTGAAAACGAAGCTATACACTTTATTACCAGAGTTGACAATATAAATGTACATTATTATAAACTTGCTTCAGATGCTAGTTTTTCAAGTGATGCAGGTGGCTTAATTCCTAACCCGCAAGTTCGTGGAGAAATTTACAGTTATAAAAATCATGTGTTTATGGTGGAGCTTTTAGGAGGAAGAGTTAATATAAAAACAACATTAGAAGGACAAAATGATTGGAAAATCGTTTACACAGGAACAGAGTCTATAAGCTTTGCTCATTTTGATGCTTTCGTTGAAGATAACAAACTATATGTTTATCTCATGGAAAATACTGGAAACAATACACCAGGAGTGGGAGATAAACGTCCATTATATTTTCAAGAGTTTACATTGTCAGAGGTTGATGCCCCAGTTTTAATATCATTAGAGGCTGAGGATTATACAACGGCCAGTAACGATATTAATGTAGGCTCTAGTGCTACAGCGTCTGGAGGTGAATATATAGATTCTTTTTCTTCAAATCAGTTTATAGAACATAAATTTCAAGTTGCCACTTCTGGCACTTACGATTTTATTCTTTTAGCGGCAAATAGAAATAGAGATGACTCCATCATGGACATTGAAATTAATGGAACTTTGTACAACAGTGTCTTAATAACAAGAACTTTTGATTGGAACGTATATCTAGAAACTAGAATTCCAGATATTACTTTAAATCAAGGAGAGAATACTGTTAGAATTATCCAAAAAAGGTCATTGTCAAGTGAACCTGATAAAATTGAATTTGAGCTAAAATCATCTTTAAGTACTAATGACTTTACGAATCAAAAAGTAATAGTCTACCCTAACCCAAGTGAGGGTGTTTTCAATATTCAATCTAATATTCAAAACCTTGAATATACTTTAGTTAATTTACAAGGACAAATTTTGGATAAGGGTGAAATTTTACAAAATCAAGTAGACTTCTCAAAGTTTAGTCAAGGTGTCTATTTTCTCGAATTAACCAATAACAATAATAGTCTAGTAAAGCGAATAGTAATAAAATAGTTAATGAATAAATCCGTTTACCCCCTTTTTTTGTTATTTTTTATATTGAATGCATGTAAAAAATACAAAGAGGTAAAGATAGAAGGTGAATTTAAAAAATGGCACAAAATAACTTTAAATTTTGAAGGGCCAGAGACTAGTGAAATGGATGAAAATAATCCGTTTCTAAATTACCGCTTAGATGTTACTTTCAAAAACGGTGATAAAGAATATATTATCCCTGGGTTTTATGCAACTGATGGCAATGCAGCTGAAACAAGTAGTGGTTCAGGAAATATTTGGCAAGTACGGTTTACACCAGATGCCATCGGAGAGTGGACGTACACTACATCGTTCAAGAAAGGTAAAAATATAGCTGTCGCGGAAGATGTATCCTCAGGTTTAAGTACTGGATTTATGGATGGTCAAACAGGAACATTCACGATTTTCATACTTACAAGAAGGTGGAGTAACTTCGGTAAAAGCGTCTGGAATTATTAAACTGGGAAGCGCACCTGATAATCAAGAAAAAGACTGGGTAATTTTATTACAAAAAAAATAGTATTAGTTTCAAAAATTGATGCGCGATAATAGTTAAAAAATTAATCAAATTACCATAACAGTACAGGACGGGTCTCAGAGCATCATATTTTATATTTATCTGCAATTTATGATAATGATTAAAAAGGTTTCAACGATACTTTTGTTGTTTTGTATTTTACTGGGCTTACAAGCCCAAAACCCCATTGTGCCTAATAAAGGCTTAAACGATCCTCATATTCATATTTTTAACGACACCGCTTACGTTTACGCGTCGCACGATAAATCCATAGAAAACAAAAAGTTCATCATGGAAGATTGGTGGATATGGTCTTCACCAGATTTAGTAAATTGGACAAAGCGCAGCGTGTTACATCCAAATGATACCTATATCGGGAAAGACTTTACCAGATGTTGGGCTACAGATGCTACTTATAAAGATGGTAAATATTACTTCTATTTTTCCGAAGGAAATGAACAAACAGGTGTTGTAGTTGGAGACACGCCGGTTGGTCCATGGAAAGATGTTTTAGGGAAACCGCTTTTAAAATCTGACATGACACCAACTCATGAATACGATATGGCTGTTTTTGAAGATAACGGCGAACATTACATCATTTTTGGCGTTTGGGATTATTATATAGCTAAGTTGAATGATGATATGATAAGTTTAGCTGAAGCTCCGCAAAAAATAGAAATTAATAATCCGCGTGGACCCTATAATCCTCATGGAACTAATACAAAAATGGCTACCGATGATAAACCGTTTGTACATAAGTATAATGGAAAATACTATTTGTCTTGGGGCTGTTTTTACGCCATGTCTGATAATCTTTATGGGCCTTACGATTATAAGGACACCGTAATAAAAGAAGAAAGTTTTGCTGAAGGATATGACGCACCTACATGGCCAAATGGGGTTTTGCAAGGGCGCCATGGTTCCTTTTTTGAGTGGCACAATCAGCACTATTATATTTATTGCGATATCAGTCAAACAGGAAATCGTTATTTTAGAGACAGTTTTATAAGTTATGTGCATTACAAGGATAATGGCGAAATTGCAACGATTAGGGTTGACGGCGTAGGTGTTGGAAATTATAACGCTGATGAACCTATTGAGGCTGAAGACTATTTCAAATCAGAAAACATTTTGAAAGTTGAAAACACGAAAGGTGGATTTTCATTACAGCCCTCGGAAAATTCAAGTTATACCATTTACACAAATGTTAAGAATCTTACGGATAAAACAATTTTAGAACTAGAAGTTATAGCTTCGGAAGTTTCGGAGATTGAATTAAGAGAAAATAATCCTGAAGGCGCACTACTGTTTACTTGCGAAATACCTAAAAATGATATTTACACGTTTCAAAAACGACAATTCAATACTAAAAACCTAAAAGATAATCAGTCTATTTGCTTTGTGTTTAAAGGAGATGCTGCGAAATCTTTACTATTAAATCGATTTAAATTTAAAAACTAAAACTATACTAATATTTAAAACTAATGAAGAAACTACTTTTTTTAGCTGTACTCTTAATTATTACTTCTTGTGATAAAAAGGAATCCAATTCAGGAGATTACAAAGACGCATCGTTATCTATTGATGAACGTGTTGACGCGCTGTTGCCAAAATTATCATTGGAAGAAAAGGTGGCTCAAATGCGAATTTTTCATGCTAATATCGGTACGAAACCTGATGAGAATGGTAATTTAAAGCTTTCAAAAAAAGTCATCGAAAAACTAAAGTTAGGTATTGCGGGCATCAAAAACCCGGGAGAGCATATTGATGCGGTAGCTGCGGCTAAAATGAATAACGAACTTCAAAAGTATATTATAGAGAATAACCGTTGGGGCATTCCAGCGTTGTTTGTTACAGAATCTTATAATGGTGTGGATGCAGAAGGCTGTACTAGATTTGGTCGCCCAATGACATCAGCAGCATCATTTAATCCAGAATTGGTACAACGCCAATGGGATGTTGTAGGTAGAGAAGCAAGACTAAGAGGTATGCACATGTGTCATTCGCCAGAGGCTGATGTTGTTCGCGATCCACGTTTTGGACGCATGAGTGAAGCCTTTGGAGAAGATACGTATTTGGTAACGCAAATGGTAACGAGTGCCGTAAAAGGGGTGCAAGGAAATTATGAAGGTTTAGGAAACGGCACCCATATTGGAGCAGTTGCAAAACACTTTGCAGGTTACGGTCAAGTTTTAGGCGGTTCAAATTTTGCCGCCATAGAAATTTCAGAAAGAACTTTAATTGACGAAATTTATCCACCGTTTGAAGCTGCTGTAAAAGAGGCAAAAACATTAGGGATTATGGCATCACATGGCGACTTAAATGGCGTTGCTAGTCATGGTAATAAAGAATTGTTAACTGGAGTACTTCGAGATCAATGGGGATTTGAGGGTTATGTAGTTTCAGATTCTAATGATATTGCACGTTTGTTTTATTTTATGAATGTAGCAGAATCACCAGAAGCTGCGGCACAAATGGGCTTAGAAGCAGGAATTGATATCGATTTATATGCTGAAGATTCTTATTCATATTTACCAGAGATGGTGAAGAATAATCCAGACTTAGAAAAATTAATTGACAGATCTGTAAGACGTGTTTTAAGAACAAAATTCATTCTAGGACTTTTTGATAATCCTTATATTAATATTGAAGATGTAGAGAAAGGAAACAGAGCAGATTCGTCATTAGAATTAGCAAAAGAATCAGATTTAGAATCAATTATTCTTTTAAAAAATGAAGAAAAAGCATTGCCACTTTCAAAAGATAAAACTTTAAAAGTAGCCTTGTTGGGGCCTTTGTTAAAAGACAATACCAAAGAGATGTTCGAATCTGTAGCAGGAAATAAAGTAAGATTTATTGCAGAAAAAGGATTTCAATTAACCAATCAAAAAGGTGGCGCTCCAGAATTACTGGATAAAGATCCAAAGGCGATTGCAAGTTTGGTGAATAAAGCGAGGTCTGCGGATGTTTCTGTGCTGTTTTTAGGAGGTGATGAGTACACTTCAAAAGAAGCCTATTTTAGTAATAGCACCTTAGGAGACCGAGCTACTATTGACCCTGTTGGTCCACAAGACGAATTGGTAGAAAAAATTAAAGCCTTAGGTAAACCCGTTATTGTAGTTTTAAAACATAGAAGAACTTTATCTATAAATGCCATCGCAGAACATGCAGATGCTATTTTAGATACTTGGGATTTAAGTGAGTTTGGAGACGAATCTACAGCAAGAATCATATTTGGAGAAGTATCTCCATCAGGTAAATCACCCGTAACAATTCCGCGTTCTATTGGTCAGATTCCATTTCACTATAGTATGAAAGAGATCAATTATAAAAAAGAATATTTATTTTTAGGACAAGGACCATTGTATCCATTTGGTCATGGTTTAAGCTATGGTGATTTTGAATATTCAGACATAGCAATTTCAAATACTGAAATTACACCAGATACCGAGATTGAGGTTAGTGTTAAAATCACAAACAACGGGAGCATGAAGGCTAAAGAAGCGGTGCAACTGTATATTAAAGACGAAATAGGTTCGGTGACCCGACCAGATAAAGAATTAAAAGGTTTTGAAAAAATAGAGCTAGATGCGGGAGAAAGCAAAACGGTATCATTCAAAATCACTCCTAAAATGTTAGAATTTACAGGAATTTCAATGGAAAAAGTTTTAGAAGCTGGCGATTACACAGTTATGGTGGGTACATCTTCAATAGATTATTTAGAAACTACATTTAAACTCAAAAAATAAGAACCATGAACAAATTTTTAATACTTATAGTTGCTGTATTTTTATTCAATTGCTCTGCTACGCAAAAGGTGGTAGCGCAGGAAGCTATAGATAAAGCTGAGGTGAAATCTTCCATGATAAAAGCATTAGAGTGGCAGGAAGCGCATCCTATTTTTGCAATCGCACCAACCGATTGGACGGCAGGCGCATATTATACAGGTGTTACAAGAGCCCATAAATCTACAAAGGATATGATGTATATGGCAGCCTTAAAAAATCAAGCTTACTGGAACAACTGGGAAACTTATGATAGACTGTATCATGCTGATGATGTAGCTATTTCGTACAGCTATTTGTATGTTGCCGCGAATGAAAAAAGAAAAAACTTTATAGATTTAGAGCCGACAAAAAAGTTCTTAGATGCACATTTATATGATGACAATATCTGGAAAGCAGGAACCAACAAAAGTAAAGAAGATAAAACCATTTTATGGTGGTGGTGCGATGCGTTATTTATGGCGCCTCCAGTAATCAATTTATATGCAAAACAAACCAATCAGCCAAAGTATTTGGATGATATGCACACCTATTATATGGAGGCATACAATCGTTTATACGATAAAGAAGAGCAATTATTTGCAAGAGATATGCGTTTTGTGATAAAAGGAAATAAAGATGATCGTAAGGAACCAAATGGTGAAAAAATATTCTGGTCTAGAGGAAATGGTTGGGTAATTGGTGGTTTAGCGTTGTTATTGGAAGATATGCCAACCGATTACAAACACCGTTCGTTTTACGAGAAATTATATAAGGAAATGGCTGCGAAAATGTTAAAAATTCAGCCAGAGGATGGGTTGTGGCGCACTAGTTTATTGAGTCCTGAGTCTTACGACCATGGCGAAGTAAGTGGAAGTGGATTTCATACTTTCGCTTTAGCTTGGGGCATCAACAATGGTTTACTTGATAAAACACACACACCAGCAGTTAAAAAAGCGTGGAATGCCATAGCAAAATGTCAGCACGAAGATGGTCGTGTAGGTTGGGTACAAAACATCGGAGCTTTCCCAGAGCCAGCATCGGCAGATTCTTGGCAAAATTTTGGTACCGGAGCCTTTTTAATGGCGGGTAGTGAGATTTTAAAGTTGAATTAAAAAATTTTGGGTGCCTGCCTACCTGCGGTATCGCAGGAAGGTTACCCCGCTTTAGAGCGGGGTCGGGCTTTAAGTTTATCCTGAGCTCAGACGAAGGGTTGCAAGTCCTCGCTCCTCTCCCGATAGCTATCGGGATTGGAATGTGAGCTTTCCTTCATAATACCTAACGCGGTTTTACTTACCAAATGTAACGCCTAATAAGCATCAATGTTTATGTACTGTATTTGTATCTAAATAAGAATTGTGCATCTAAGACTTTAAAAAAAAACAAATGAAACTTTTAAAAATATTACTATTACTAGCTTTGTTGATAACAAGTTGTCAAACAAAAAAAGGAACAGAGAGTAAAACGCAGGAAGAATCAGCAGCATTAAATTTACCAGAACAACCAAATATCCTTTGGTTAGTTACCGAAGATATGGGGGCGTATATCCCACCCTTTGGCGATAACACGGTAGCAACGCCTAACTTAAACCGTTTAGCAGAAGAAGGTGTAATCTATCCCAATTTATATTCAACCTCTGGTGTTTGTGCACCAAGTAGAGCAGCGATTGCCACAGGAATGTATCCATCAAGTATCGGTGCAAACCACATGCGTACAACTTCTTATAGCGAGGTAACGGGAGTGCCTAAATATGAGGCTGTACCACCTCCAGAAGTAAAAATGATAAGTGAGTTACTTCGCAAAAAAGGCTACTATTGCTCTAATAACTATAAAACCGATTACCAGTTTAAAGCACCAGTAACGGCTTGGGATGAAAGTAGTCCGTATGCTCATTGGCGAAATAGAGCCGATAATCAACCATTCTTTTCTGTTTTTAACTTTACTGATACTCATGAATCCGGACTCTTTGAGCCATATGGCTATAGAGAAATAGAAAGCAGGCTGTATCATGCTGGTGATAAAGATTACAAATGGAAAGGTTTTGGAAAATCTCATGCAAATAATAAATCTGCTGAGTCTGAAACAACCAGTCATATTTCTAAAGACACCAAATTTAAAGTTCCGCCATATCTACCAGATAATGAGGTTACACAGCGTGATATGTGGAAATTGTATAATAACATAGCCGAAATGGATAAACGTGTAGGCGCTGTTTTAAAACAACTGGAAGATGATGGCTTATTAGAAAATACTATAGTTGTGTTTTACGGAGACCATGGCGGGCCATTACCAAGAGAAAAACGTTTAATTTATGATTCTGGTTTAAACACGCCTATGATTATTAGATTTCCTAATAAAATGATGGCTGGCACAAAAGACGATCAATTAATTAGTTTTATAGATTTTGCACCAACACTTTTGTCTATAACAGGAGAAACACCAAAATCATACCTGCAAGGACAAGCCTTTTTAGGAAAATATCAAGCTGAAGAACGACAATATATTCAAGCAGCAGCAGATAGATTTGATGGCTTTACAGATGCTATTAGAGCAGTAAGAGATAAACAATTTAAATACATTCGTAATTACAGACCAGAACAAGGCTACTATTTACCCGTAGCATACAGAGAGAGAATTCCAACCATGCAAGAGTTATTAAGACTTAAAGATGAAGGCAAATTGAACGATGCACAGATGCAATGGTTTAGAGCACAGAAACCAAAAGAAGAATTATTTGATTGTGAAGCAGACCCTTATGAATTGAATAATTTAGCAGATAACCCTAAGTATCAAGGAAAACTTAAAGAATTAAGTGCAGAAATGGACAGATGGCTTGCAGAAATTGGAGATACCCCAAACCTTGATGAAAGAAAATTGGTGAATCGTTTATGGTCTGGTAAGAACAGCAAACCGCAAACCTCTGAACCTATTTTAACTCCAGAAAATGGGAAAATAAGTGTCACTTGTAAAACTGAAGGGGCTTCCATTGGTTACAAAATTATCAAAGATGGAAAAACGCCAAAATCTTGGATGGTGTATCAAAACCCGATAGCACTTACAGAAGGCGAAAAAATTCAAGTACAAGCGCATCGTATTGGTTTTGTGCCAAGTAAAACAATCGAATTTAATTAATCTAAATACTATTTAAAATAACAGAAAGTAAAATGAAGAAACTATTAACCTTAATCCTTATGTCGTGTGTAGGCTTTGTTAATGCTCAACAAGTTAGACATATTGAAACCATTAACGATTCTTGGGATTTTTACAAAGGTAATATTGAAAAACCCTTTGCTAATTCCTCATCGGTTGAATGGGAAAAAGTAACCATTCCGCACTCTTGGAATACCGAAGATATTTTAGATGATGAGGACGGTTACTATCGAGGTGAAGCTTGGTATAAAAAAACGCTAACAATTCCTCAAGTTTATGAGAATCAGCAAGTGTTTTTGCTATTTGAAGCTGCTAATCAAGTAACTTCATTATTTATAAATGGAAAATCTGTTGGTGAAGATCACATTGGTGGATATACCACATTTGCAAGAGATATTACTTCGGCTCTAAAACAAGGGCAGAATGAAATTTCTGTAAAAGTTGATAATGCCCATAACGATGAAATAGTACCACAAGCAGCCGATTTTTCATTCTATGGAGGTATTTATCGTGATGTACATTTAATTATTACAAAACCTGTACATTTTGAAGTGGCCAATTTAGGTGCAAACGCTATTTTTATTAGAACACCCGAGGTATCTCAAGGTTCAGCAAAAACATCAGTGCAATCTAAAGTTGTAAGGCCCAAAAAAGGAACTTTCTTCATAAAACAGTCATTATTTGATGCTAAGAATAGCTTGGTAAAAATCGTAAAATCAAAATCTACTTTTGGAAAAGATGTATTTAGTGATTTTTCAATTTCTAATCCTAATTTATGGTCGCCTGAAAATCCATATTTATACAAGTTAGTTTCAGAAATAGTTGATAAAAAAGGCAATGTTTATGATAGAGTTGAAAACCCTGTAGGTTTTAGATGGTTTAGTTTTGATGCTAAAAAAGGCTTCTTTATTAATGGAAAGCAAACCAAGTTAATAGGAACTTGTAGACATCAAGATTTCTACGGAAAAGCGAATGCGGTAAGCGATGAAATTCATCGTAATGATATGAAGTTGCTTAAAGAAATGGGTTCAAATTTTTTAAGAATTGCACATTATCCGCAAGACCCAGCCATTCTTGAAATGTGCAATAAATTAGGGTTTGTGGCTACACTAGAAATTCCTTTTGTAGATAAAGCAGCGGCAAACGAAGCTGGAAAGCAAAATAGCATTAACATGTTAAAAGAGGCGATTCGCTTTAATTATAATAATCCTGCGATTGTAGCATGGAATTTAGGAAATGAAACCACAATGAAAGCTCCAGAAAAGTTAGGAGATGATTATGTGAAACACTTTGTAAGTACACATCAAGCTTTGGCTAAAACCATAAAAGAAGAGGATAAAACTAGAAGTTCGTACTCGGTCTTTTTTAGAGAGCCAGCTTATCAAGATGGTTTTGGTATTCGCTTAACCGATATTGTAGGGTACAACAAATATTACGGATGGTATGTAGAAGAGTTAGAAGATATTGATAAAAATTTAAGAAGTTTGGTAGAGCGTTCTTTAGCATTAGATCCAGATAAGCCATTTATTTTAAGTGAATATGGCGGTGGAGCAGATCCAAGAATCCGTTCTTACAATCCAACGCGTTTTGATTTTAGTGTAGAATATCAATTTGATCTTCACAAGGCTTACATGAAAACCATTTTAGATATGCCAGAAATTGTGGGGGCTAACGTTTGGAACTATGCAGATTTTCAAGTAGAACATCGTAAAGATGCAGTACCTCATATAAATAACAAAGGTTTGGTGTCTTCAGATAGAAAGAAAAAAGATGCCTATTATTTATATCAAGCTTTATTAAAGAAAACGCCATTTTTGGCGATAGCTTCTAAACCTTGGGCAAAAAGAGCTGGTATTGCAGACCAAGAAGGCGGCGATATTGCAACGCAGCCAATTGTTGTTGTTGGTAATGGAAAAGATGTGGAGTTATTTATAAACGGAACATCTTTAGGTAAAAAATCATTCGATTTTGCTTCAGCTACTTTTAATGTGCCATTACAACATGGTGAAAATTTAATTGAAGTCGTTTCAGAAAAAGAGGGTAAAACACTTAAAGATTTTGCTACAATAGAATTCACACTGCAACCTAAAAACTTAAAAAGCGAAAGCAATCCATTTAAGGAAATAGCCGTAAACGTAGGGTCAACTTGTTACTTTATAGAATCTCATAATGTAGATTATTTGTGGATGCCAGACCAAGCCTATACAAAAGGAAGTTTTGGTTATGTTGGTGGTGAGTTGTTAAGACACCCAAGCAAACGAAGAAACACCATTGGTACCGATGTTAGCGTAAAAGGAACAGAAAATGATCCTATTTATCAAACACAGTTAATCGGTATAGAAGCCTATAAATTTGATGTACCTCAAGGTACTTACGAATTGTCTTTAGCTTTGGCAGAATTAAAAACTAAAGAAGATAACGTTATGGATATTATGGTAAATGGTAACACTATTTGGTCTAATTTAAACTTAAAAGAGGAATTTGGCGATGACAGAGGTGTAACCAAACGTTTCTTAATTTCTGTTGATGATGATAACGGAATTACAATCGATTTTAAAGCTTTAGAAGGTAAGACCAGATTAAGTGGCGTAAAGTTGAGAAAGGTAAATTAATCAGTTACTAATAAATAAATTTGATATCGTTCTATTCTGGATTTAAAGTTGAACGATATCAAATTTTTGGTTTAAAGAAGTATTTAAGCAAAGTCTTAGTATATAATAAATATGGTGTTTTTAGGCTGATGGCTAATCTATTTAAAATATATAATTGAAAACTTTAAAAGTCTTTCCAAGTCATAATATATATCAAGTTTTTTTGGAGATAATTAAAATATAAAAATATAGAGAGCTTTCCTTTTTAAGTTGCTGTTGATGAATTATTTAAGTAAATCAGTATAGTACAGGATAGTATATGGTTTAAACATAATTAACTTGTAGGAAATAATTAATTAAACCACAAACTTATGAGAAAAATTACGTTAAAAAAACTAATCACCTTAGTTTTATGTATCGGAGCATTTCAAACTTATGCTCAAGTCAGTTTTCAAGAAAACACTTTTTACAGATTGAGAACTGTTTTAGAATCTCCTGAGGATTACAACACATCTAAAGATGCTCCATTTCCAGATCAATTTGTTTATCCAACGGCTGCATCTGGTAGTAACTCGTTAAAGCTTGAGTTAAAAGATACAAACAATGATAATCAGCTTTTTGCATTCGTTGCGCTTCCTGGGCAAATGGCAGAATATCCTGTGGGATCAGGAGTTATGTATCAGGTTTATAATATTTCAAGTTTTGTTGATACGGGTGGTTCAAATGGAACAGGTGCTTTAGAGTTAAATCAATTAGGCCAAAATTCCCAAAGAATGAGACTTAGAGGTAATGCGATTCCGTTTGATGACGATTTAGCTAAATTTATAGTCGTAGTAGAGTCAAGTACTGCAAGCGAAACTTATTTTCAAATTATAGCATCAGCTACTATAGGGGCTTCAACAGCAGCTAATAGAGCTCCGATGCCAGATACGAATTACGAATTTTTTAATTTTCATGACGTAGATTTAGGTGATTTAACTGGGCCTAGACCAAGAATTGAGCAGTGGGTTTTTGAAAATGCTGCTGGTCAAACCGTATTAAGTAATAAACAGTTTGATACTAGTTCGATTTTTATTGCTAATCCAATTAAAAACACTCTAAGTATAACAGGAATTACTGATAGTGTAAATCAAGTGTCTATTTATTCCATAGTAGGTCAAGAAATGTTAACTAATAAAGTAGATGCATCATCGTCACTAAACATAGATGTTAGTGGCTTAACAAGTGGTATATATCTTGTAACTTTAAAGGGAGATACAGGTTCTTTAACTAAAAAAATTATAAAGGAATAACACTTTTATTTTAACTTATAATTATTGAAAATCATTCTACCGTGATTATGTTTTGGTAGAATGATTTTTTTTGAAATAGATATTAATTAATTCCCGTATTCCGTGTTTTATTTTTTTTGAATATCAGGATAGAACAGGATGACGAATAGAATGTTAAAATCTACATTTATAAGCCATAATGTCGTATATTATAAATAAAAAACGCTACAATAATGATAAAGAAGTTAGTTTTAGCCAGTATTGGTTTTTTCTTTTCAGTTTCACTTTATGCCCAATTATTTACTCAGGACTTTGAGAACTCATCTACAGTTTCAGATTATGTAAGTGTTGTTCCTGATATTGGACAGTTTAATGGATTAACAGCTGCTGGAGCAAATTATACAACAACCATATCAAACGGAGCACTTCAATTTGAAAGAAGTGGTACAGCAACACTATTTGCCTATAGGAACTATAATTTCTCAGAGAACCCTACTTTTGTGCAGTTTAAATTTGATTTTGAATTAAGTAATTATCAACAAGGTACACAAAACCCCACTTTTAGTGTTTTTGTAGGAAATGGTTTTTCAAATGCTTCTTTTGGCACTAATTCTACTTATGCAAGTCGATTTGGAATAGTTGGTAAAGACGGTACAAACGAGTTTAGAGTAACTACAGTTGATAACATTGGTGGCGCTCCAAGTTCAAGTGATTTTGCAGGTAAACAAAATATTACTTTTATAATAAATAATTCAGGTAGCGATCAAACCTATGATGCGCCAAATGGTTCAGTAGAATCAGTACCGAATGGTAGAATGGATTTATGGGTTGGTACAACTAAAAGCATTGATAATTTTTCATTAAGAAATACCGCATCTCCCACAGCAGATATTACAGGGTTTAAAATCCAAGCCACATCACAATCGGGTTTAGGAACTTTTGCTTTTGATAATATTGAGTTTAAAGATCTTTTAGATACCTCGGGAGGAGGTGGAGGCGTAACAGGAACACAGTCTTTAGTGCATCCTCATATATGGGTGTCTCCGTCAGATAAACAAGATATATTAGATAATATTTCTAATCATAGTTGGGCGAGTAGCTTGTTTACACAGTTGCAAGAACGCAACGCTGGAAGATTTAATAGTCATGCCGGAAATCCATCAGCAGAGGTTTCAGCGATACCAACGATACCAGGCGATAGAACAATCCACCGAACGCGCTTGAATATAGGTGTAGAATGTGCAATGCTATATTATTTAACTGAAGACGAAAAATACGCGCAGATAGCTTCAGATATTTTATACCAGTATGTGGAGTTGATTAAAGATAAAAATCCACAAACTTTTGAGTTTTACACAACAAATTTCAATCATTTAATTCAATGTAGAGAACTGTTTCCTAGAGTAGCTATGATATACGATTTTGTAGAACCATTTCTTTCTAAATCAGGAACAACTGTATACGATTTAGCTGCAAATAGTCAAGTGCCCTTTAATTTTGATGATTCGCAAAAAGCGTTTGAGGTTATGGCTGAAAATGTAATAGACGTTGGCGGTAATGGATCAAATCACCCAGTTTTAGAATTACCTGGCGCTTTATATAGCGTGATGTGTATGGAAGATGATGCAACTAGAGCAGCTTATTTTAGTCAATTACTCGATGGTGGAGCTAATAGTAATCAACCAGGGGTTAACTGGATGCTAGATAGATTTAGTGCTGAAGATCGCCTGTGGCCAGAATCCGCTGGTTATGGTAAATTCACTCATGCCTTGTTTATTCAATTAATGAACATTATAGATCGATATAAACCAGAGTTGAATATAATTGAAGACAACCGAGATATAGTAGAAAGTATATTTATTTATGAAAATTTTTTATATCCAAATGGGGCTACGATGGCCTTTGGTGATATAGGAAGAACGTTTACGGATCATGGACATATATTTAGAAGCGTTATAGAGATTGCTGACCGAAAAGGCTACAATGACCTAAAAGATAGAGCAGCTACAACACTCCAAAAGATATATACTGAAGAGGGCGGTTATAACCCCGAAATTACAAATCAAAGGTTAGAATGGAATAATCCTTTGCAATTACTTTGGGGTGTAAATATTGATGCATCTGTCCCGAATTCTGGAGAACCAAAATATGCAACAATTAAAACAACTCATGCAGGAGTAGTTATGCAACGTAACCTTTCAGGGATTGATGATGAACAAAATGGATTAATGTACTATACACATGGAGGTACTTATGTGCATGCTCACGCAGGTGGAATTGACATGGAATTATATGGCGCAGGTTATGTTATTGGGCCAGATTATGGTGCAGATACTTTTGGTTCTGATATTCACGAGCAATATGCGGTATCTTATGCTGCACACAATACAATAATTGTTAATGGTACATCAGGTAGAGGACCTAAAACTAATGGAAATAGTACGTGGCAAAATATTACAGATCCGGTTATTTTAGAGGCTAGTGAACCTAATGAAAAAACATCGCCAATTTCTAATAATTTTAGATTTACAACACAATTTTTAGATGATAATATTAATAATGTAGACCAACAGCGTACAAATAGTATAATACGCACCAGTCCATCTACAGGCTATTATCTAGATGTTTTTCGCTCTACTTCAAACACATCTAATAATTTTCATGATTATATTTTTCATGGTTTAGGAGATGTCATGCAAATTAAGACCAATAATAATGCTTTAGATTTAACAAATACTCCAAACCGTTATCAGAATGACGTAGGAGACGATAGAAAGCAACCAGGTTGGAGGTGGTATTCTGAAGCAAAAACATCTACTGAAATAAACAGTGCTGTAACAGCAAGATTTGATTTGCAAGCAACAGATGACTATTTACATTTATCTGTTCCTGGAGGAATTAACAGAGAATATTCCTCTGCGTTAGCACCACCTACAAAAGAAGTTAAAAATGGTTATTCTGATAAGGATACTCAGCTTTTTATTGCAAGAAAATATGGTGAAGCTTGGAATGAGCCGTTCGTGACGCTTTATGAGCCTTCTGGTAACTCAGAAAGTACTATAATATTTTCAAAACTAATTTATAACAACAACAAAGTAGTTGGGATAGAAGTTTTATCTAATGTTGAGGGTCAGGATATTAGAGATGTTATAATTACTAATGATTCTGATCAAGAGACTTTAGTGTTAAGTGATTATGATATAGAATTTACGGGACGTTTTGCCATTGTTAGAACAGAGGCGCAAACAGCAACTACTAATGTTTCAATGTATATTGGTGAGGGGCAGCAATTAAAGTTTCTAGAGGAAACAGTAACAGCAAATACAGAGTTAAGAGCCTATCAAGAATCAACATTAGATTTTGTATATGATGGTCCAGTGTCAGCAAATATTTTTACTGTTCAAACCGTTGGAGAAACTTGCATTAATAAAAATAATGGTAGTATTAACATAAGTGCGATTACTAGCGGAAATTATACAGCAACTATTGGTGATAGTATTTCTGAATTTGAAGATACTACTACAATTGAAAATCTAGAACCAGGAATCTATACCTTATGCATTTCAATTGATGGAGAAGATTTTGAGCAGTGCTATGAACTAACTATAGCTGCAGGAGCTAATTTAACAGGTAAAATAGTAGTTGGAAAAGAAAGTTCAGCACAAGTATCAATTACTGAAGGTTCTGCACCTTTTACTGTTATAAAAAATGGTGAAATTCTTTTTGAAACACAGCTTACAAACTTCTCCTTAAACATTGCTAATGGCGATGAAATAGAGATTAAAAGTAAAGCTGCTTGTCAAGGAGTTCTTTATAAAACCATTGATTTGTTAGAGAACCTTAAGGCATATCCAAACCCTTCTAAAGGTATATTTGAAATGTCTATACCTACTAATTTTAAAAATGTTGATTTAGAGATTTATAATATACAATCGCAATTAGTTGAAAAAGGATTGTATACGGTTATTAATGGTAAATTAAGTTTGGATATTAGTAGTAAACCAAATGGCGTATATATTGTTAAAATAAATACAGATAAACCTGCATTTGTTAAAGTAATTAAAAATTAATATGAAAAAGATATATTTATATTCGGTAATATTATTATTAGGATACGCTTGTAGCAGTGGTGGTAGCGATCCAGAACCTGATCCAATTCCTGAAAATAGAGTGCCTAGTGTACCAACTAAGGTTTTTCCACTAAACAATACATTATGTATCGATAATGCTATAAATTTTGAATGGAATCCATCAAACGATCCAGATGGAGACACCGTAAGATACAGAGTTGAAATTTCTGAGAATGCTAACTTTACAAACCTTATAGAGAGTAAATCTGTTTCTAATGCAGTATCCACAATTATTACTTTAGATAAAGGACTTTCTTTTTTCTGGAGAGTAAGAGCTATAGATAGCAAAAATGCAGAAAGCGATTTTTCTGTGACTAGTCAATTTTTAACTGAAGGTGATGGTGAAACCAATCATCTGCCGTTCGTTCCAGAGTTGGTGTCACCTACGTTAAATGAAGTGATATCAGGAACAAGCACAACTTTAAGTTGGACTGCAATTGATGCCGATAATGATGCGTTAACCTTTGATGTATATTTAGACACTAGCAACGACCCAACAACTAAAGTTGCAGAAAATCTTACAACAACATCTTATGAAGCTTCTGGTTTAGCAGCGGCAACCACCTATTATTTTAAAGTAGTAGTAAAGGATGATAAAGGTGGAGCAACTATAGGGCAAGTATGGACTTTTAGTACTAACTAACTTTTTGCCTTAAATGCTATTTAAAATAAAATTATTAAGAAGCCCAAAAATTTAAATTTTTGGGCTTCTTTACATGATGCTACAGGATACTTTTAATAGAAAAATACGGTTTATTTAATTCCTTAAACATTAGTGAAATGAAGTATAAATTAGTATTGTTTTTTGCCTTATTCATAATTATAGGGTGTCAAACAAAAGAAAATACCCAAGGCCAAGGAACTTCGGTAACGTTGGAAGAATTAGCTCAAAATTTCAAATCTCCAGAAAAACAATACCGTCCAGAAACTTGGTTTCACTTAATGGGTAATAATATTTCTAAAGAAGGACTTTCGGCAGATTTAGAAGCTATTAAAAATGCAGGTTTACAAGGAATACATCTCTTTAATAAATCGGGTAGACCTTACCCTGATGTTGATCAAATAAAAATTTTATCACCCGAATGGGAAGATATGATTCGTCATGCTGCCGATGAATGCAAGCGCTTAGGCCTAAAATTTACCATGCAAAACTGCCCTGGGTGGTCTATGACAGGAGGACCTTGGGTACCTGCCGAAGAAGCGCAGCGAGAAGTAGTAGAAACAATTTACAGAGTTTATGGAGGAAAAACATTTAATGAACTTCTAGAAATAGACAGTGTATACCACACTGCAGATTATGATTATAAAGATATTCAAGTATTGGCTTTTCCAACGCCAGATGGCGATGATATGGCCTACTTCAATCCATCTAAATTGGAGACGAATAATCAAGTCGTACCTTGGAAAGATATCTTTAACCCCAATTCAAAGCTTATAGTAACTAGAAAGACTACAAGACTAGACAAACCTTTAAACACTTATAGAAAACAAGGGATTTCAAAAGTGAACACTCAAGATACTTGGGTTAAGACAACCTTTAATAGTCCTGTAACATTGCGTACTATTAAATTTCCACAGCTTCGTCATATTATTATGGGGACGGAATACCCAGTGATTGATGTAAATCTTAAGGTTGAAGCACTAATTGATAATAAATTAACAGAGATAACAACGGTAAATTTACCAGACGCTAATTGGAATGATAGACGAAAATATCTAACATTAGCAATTCCTGAAACTACAGCGAATGAATTTGTATTTACTTTTGAAGGGAAGCATCCCATAGCTCCAGAATTTATCCGATTGAGTTCTAAACCAAAACTACATAACCACGAGGCAAAAGCAGCAAAGGTATTGCGTCGTCTAGAAAAAGATGTAAAATATAATTATGCTGAAAACACGATAATTCCATCTGATAAAATAATTAATCTCTCTGATAAAATGACTGCTAACGGTAAATTAACTTGGGATGTTCCTGAGGGTAATTGGACGGTGGTGCGTTTTGGGCATGTCAATATGAGATTAACCAATAAACCAGCTGTACCAGAAGCTACAGGTTGGGAGTCTAGTAAGTTGGATAAAATTGCCATTGAGAATCATTTACGAAACGGAATGATTGGGAATTTGATTAAACCTGGCGGACCAATAGGCGATGGTAAATTACATGGTTTGTTAATTGACAGTTGGGAAAGTCATGTGCCTACGTGGACGATGCATTCCGAGGACATGTTTACCGAGTTTGAAACCCGAAGAGGTTATAGTATGAAAACCTATTTACCTGCAACTATGGGCTATATTCTGGAGAGTCCTGAGATAACAACTAAATTTCTAAGAGATTTACGTCATACTATGGATGAGGTGTTTATTGATAATTTCTTCAAACATTTCGCAACGGTAGCTCACGATATGGGAGCAGAGGTATATACCGAAGGTGCAGGAGGTGAAGTATTGCCTGTAGACCCTATGCGCTATTATGGTGTAAGTGATATCCCAATGACAGAATTTTGGTATCCTAAAGCGCCATCAGATCAAAACGAATATGCAAAACCTATTTATAATGCGGCTTCGGCAGTACATTTATACAATAAACCTGTTTTAGCAGCCGAGGCTTGCACGCAAGTTGGTGTGAAATGGAATGAGCATCCGTTTTCTGTTAAATATTTAATTGATTATAATTTTGCAAAAGGTGTAAATCATTTGGTGTTCCATACGTTTTCGCATACGCCACAAACAGATGTATATCCAGGTTCTAGCTTTGGGGGACATATCGGTTTCCCATTAGTTAGACAACAAACTTGGTGGCCATACATGAAAGATTGGACTGATTATTTAACACGCAACCAATATGTTTTGCAACAGGGCGAATATGTAGCCGATGTGCTTCGGTATTACGGCGATCATTACGAACGTCCACCATTTGATTTAGATTATTTTCCAAAAGGTTACCGTTTTGATTATTTAAATGCCGAAATTTTACAAGAAAAGTTAAGTGTTAAAAATGGTAAAATTCATGTCGAAAATGGTGGTGATTATAGAATTATAACACTAAGAGATTCTGAAAGTATGTTATTATCCACAGCTCAAAAACTAAAAGAATTGGTGCTAAATGGTGCTGTAATATTAGGTGCTAAACCTATTGATTCTCCAAGTTTAATGGATGACGAAAATGACTTGGAAGCACTTAAAAATATTTCAGATGAATTATGGGACACTACTAAAAGTGGCGTAAAACAAGTTGGTAAAGGGCGCGTGTATTGGGGTAAGACACTTGATGAGGTTTTAGAAGATGAAAATATAGAAAAAGATGTTATTGTTTCAGAAGATTTAAATATCAATTGGATTCATCGAGAAACTGAAGATGCCGATATTTACTTTGTGGCTTCAAAAGATGATAGTCCTGTTGATGTGTCTTTAAGTTTTAGAGTAAATAATGTGGCGCCTCAAATTTGGGATGCATTTACAGGAGCCCAACAAGATGCTAAAGTTTGGAAAAGTATAAATGGAAGAACCAATGTAGCAGTAACATTATCCGCAAACGGAAGCACAATTATTGTGTTCTCTAAGAGTGATAAAACGCCTATTGCATCTAAGATTACAAAGGCAGATAGTACTGTTTTAGACACGAAAACAGGTTGGTATGAGAGTCATGAAACTAATGATTATCCAAAATTATATTGGGATAAGGATGAATTTACGGCTTCAATCTCTGGAGATTATGTGTTTTATCAAAATGATAAAGACATTAAAAAATCAGTTGCTATTGAAAAGATGTCACTTCAGGATAATTGGGTGTTAGCTTTTAATGAAGGTTGGGATACCCCTGCAACAATTAAAGTTGCTAAACTAGAATCTTTAACCACAATGGATAACAATGCTGTAAAACATTATTCGGGGACGGTAACTTATATCAAGACATTCAATTTAGAAAGTAAAGGTAAAAGCACTGTAATAGATTTGGGCGACGTTGCCAATATTGCAGAGCTTTGGTGCAATGGCAAGCAAGTTGGCGTAAAATGGGCACCACCTTTTGAGTTTAATGTTTCTGAGGCAGTCAAAGTTGGAGAAAATCAAATTCAAGTTAAAGTCACTAACACTTGGAGAAATCAACTCATTTTCGATAATATAAGACCAAAAGGCCAAAAGAAAACTTGGACAACAAATGGACCTAAAAAAGATGAGATTGAACTGGAAGATTCCGGATTAATTGGACCTGTAGTTTTAAAGAGTTATAATTAATTATTTTGTATTATTTAGGTTGAATAAATTAGATAAGAAATGTGGTTTAATATAGCGCTATGATAGTTGACTAGCCCGCGTTAGGGATAGAAACGGCATCCTTTTTTGTGCCAATCAAAAATTATATTAATTTGCTTTTAACCTAGAAATAAGTGCAGTATTTGGTGAGCTATTTTAAGAAGTTTAGCACAAAAAAGATATAGTGGATAGCCCGACCCCGACCAAAGAAGGGGTAACGCCCTAATAAATATAACCTCCTAAAATTTGTGTTTATGTTAAAATTAGTTGCGTTTAACGAATTATTAGTCTGTTTACCTAAAAGTCAGGATAGCTCATGACACATTTTACGTGAATATTTTAGAGTTTTAAATGATTTTAATTGCATGAAAAAACTAAACTATCTAAGCTATACTATGAATAAAATTACTTTGAAATTTTTATTGTGTTTAAGTTTTATGTGTTTTTCTATTTTTTTAAAAGCACAACCAGTTCTTGAATCTGAAATAAATATTACAGATTTAGCGATGTATTTTGACGGTAATAGAGTAGACCTTAATACAACTACAAACTCAACAACGGGTTATGATTATGTTTATGGTCCAGCTTTAACACCTCATGGTGATTGTATAAAAGCTTACGAAGATTTTGTTTTTATGACTTGGTATCGTGGTGGTAAACAAGACCGTCATGTGATGCTAACACGGTATAACAAAACTACAGGTGTACTTAAAACAATAGAGTTTCCGCATCAACACACGGGATATAATAACAGATGGTGGATTGGTGAAACGCACAATACCATTGCTGTTGGAATTTGTCCTAAAGATGGCACCATACACATGGTGTACGATATGCACAGAAATGGACGAATAGCTGCTTTTGCAAACGATTACTTAAGATATTCTTACACTACTGCTAATGCTGCAACTGTTCCAGATGATGAATTTACAATAGATTTATTTGTACAATCGCCAAACAATAATTACAAGCATTTGGCTTTCCATGGGATAACTGACGAAAACACTACCAAATTATTAACATACCCTGCATTTTTTACTAATGATGAGGGCGACTTATTCATGAAAAATAGATTCGGTTTTTCTGAAAACGGAAAGTTTTTATTCGCGAAATATGACGGGAACGATTGGGAAGGTTATACCGATTTTAATAGAACTAGCGCTTCTAGTCATGGAAGTGCTTATAATTGGGGACTTTACGGAGATATTAAGTACTTAAATGGGAAAATAAGGGTTGGTTTTCAGCAGAGAGCGAATATTAGAAATGATAAATATCAATATCAAAATGGGTTTTATTATGCGTATTCTGATGATCCAAGCGGCTTAACACAATGGAAAGATCATGAAGGAACTGGTTTTACTAGACCTCTGGCAGTATCTGATCTAATTAAAATTTCTGAACCTGGTGATTTGGTAGAAACCACAGCATTAAACCAAGTGTATATGGTTCAAGGTTTTGATTGGACTGTAACAGATAATGAGGATGTGCATTTTATAGGTAGAGTAAAAGATAATGAGAATAACGTTACCAAATATGTGCATACGTATAAACCACTAGGCGCTACTGATTTTATTACATCAACCGATTTTTCTGGAGCAGAAGCTATTTATGCGGCAGGAGATAATGTGTATTTAATTGGTTTAAATGCATCAGGAAGACCTTTTATAGAGGAGGCTCCTGGTGGGACTAATTTATTTACTCGCGTATATGAGGCTACTTCTGGAAAACGTTTCAGAAAAGGACAAGTGTATATACAAGACGGTAAATTATACTATTACTTGCTAGAAAATAATTCCTCTGATAGTGATGATACACAGCCCACTTACCTCCAAATAATAGATTTAAATTTAGTTACTGGTCCTCAACCATTTGCAGTCGATTTATTAACTCCAAATGATAACGATACTTTTGATGAAGGAGATTCAGTACAGTTATACGCCAATGCTACAGCTGATACAGGAGAAATTACAAAAGTTGAATTTATAATTGATGGTGAGTTATTTGATGAAGATAATACGAAACCATACATACTTAATTGGACTGCTCAGGGTATAGGTAATCATACCATTCAAGCTGTAGCTCATAAAGATTCAGGTGAAACTATAACATCTTCTTTAATTTCAATTGAAGTTGTAGAAGTTGATCATTCAGATTTAACAGGGGACGTTTACAGGTTGAGAAATGTAGCTACAGGACAGTTTTTAACCGATGCAGGAGGAAGTGCTGTACCTGTGATCATGAATGATTCAGGTGAAGACACGAATACGTATTGGACTTTTGTACCAACTGGTGCGTATCATAATATTGATAGTGAAACTTTTGGTATACTAAGAGCTCCCGGAGCTGGTTTTGATAATGGCAATAAGCCCTATTTTGTAGTAAGTACAGGTAAAGCCTCTCCTGCTACTGATGTCGATAAAGTTTGGACCATTCACTATAACGAATTGGATGATACTTTTAGATTTGAATCTAAGGACAATGATAGATATTTATATCATGACGAAAATGGTAATGTAACCAACATTTCTGCACTTGAAACTGATGACAGAAGTAAATGGCAAGCTATTTCTTCAAGTCAAGCTTTAAGCGTTGATGATAGAAAATTGAAAACGGCTTCAATAAAAATATATCCTAATCCAGCCGAAGATAGCTTTATGATTTCATTTCAAAATATAACAAGTATAAAGCGCGTAGAAATTTATAATATTTTAGGAAAACGCGTATATCAAAACGCACCATCAAATAGTACTTTAGAAGTGGAAAATACTGGTTTTAAGTCAGGGGTTTATTTGGTAAAAGCGTTTTCAGATGATAATAAAGTGTTTCATTCTAAGTTAATAATAAGATAAGTTGAGATTATAATTTTGCACGGGAAATTCTCAGTAATGATACTTATGAAAATCATTTTTTTTCCGTTTTCAGCTAACTCCAAAGTAAGCTTTAAGTTTTATAAAGTGCTGATTATTATTATGTTAATATATTTTGGTTATATATTTATATAGGTGTTTTAACGAATTATCTGCCCGATTATCCTAAAGGCAGGATAGTTCAGGACAGTAATTGTTTAACTATTAGCGAGTTTTACTAAGTTGGTATTTTACCAGCTAAACTAAAGTTCAAAAATAGCTATGAAAAACATGACTTCAAAAACCATTTTATTTTTCGTTTTTACGTTATACTCATTTTGCATAACAGCGCAAGATGCGCCACCTTCTGATGATATCTTCAGATTTAGAAATGTGGCCACAGGACAATTTTTAACAGATGCAGGCGTAAGTGCAACTGCCGTTACTATGACAGCTACTGGTGATACGGAAAATTCACGTTTTACTTTTGTGCAAACAGGTTCACTTTACAATATTGATAGTGTGGTTTTAGGCATATTAAGAGCTCCTGGTGCTGGCGGTCCTGGAGGCGCTTTTGTAGTTGTTAGTACGACTAAAGCTGCACCAGCGACTGATGCTGATAAAGTTTGGACAATTCAGCATAATACAACAAATGATACCTATCGATTTCAATCGGGCACTAGTGGTAGATTTATGTACCATGATGCAAATGGTACTGTAACCCATGTTGTAGTTCCAGATACTGATGATAGAAGTAATTGGGAACTAATTCCTTTTGTGGAAGTTCCTGCAGAAATAGCTCCGGACGAAGATACGAGTACAGATTTATCTTGTCCATCTTCAGGTGAATTCGAAAACAATAGTACAAGAAATGTGGATATCTCAAATCCTGATAATGTTGGAACTGCTGATGATAGAAGTTGCTATTCTGATTATTCCGAAAGTAATGTTTATGGAAAAACTTGGGGTGTTTATAATATTACTGATGGATCCAACCACTGGGATGCACCGAATACGTTGCAACCTAGAATAGAACGTTCTTTACCAAGATCTGGAGAAACTGGTGTAGGGAGTTTTGCAAGATTCACAGGGATTGTTAGAATATTAGAAGTTGGCGATGCTGGCTCTTTTGGGCAAAACGGAAGTTATTTAGCACAAGCCAAAGGAAAACATACCGGCGGTGGAGGTCCTAATGATCCTGCTATTTGTTTATACAGAGCACATCCTGTTTATGGAGAAGGTATTAATGCAGACAAGCAAGTAGCTTTTGATATTTATGCTGAACGTATTTTAGAACGAGGCGGATCAGGAAGCGGTAGGGAAGTTGTTTTTCTAAAGCGTGTTAATAAAAACGAAGAAGTTAGTTTTGAGTTAGAGATAGGGTTTAGAGCAGATCCCAACGATCCTACAAAAAAAATACATTATTGCGATGCTGTAATTGGTGGTGATGCTTTTAATTATAATATCCCTGATCCTGAAAGAGGGCTAGAATCTGGTATTCGTTATGGTGTATACCGAGTAAGAGGCGGTAGAGCACAAATGCGATGGGCAAATACAACCTATCAAAGATCAGAAGTTCCAGATACTGGCGCTCCAATTCCTTCTGATGATATTTACAGATTGCGAAACGTAGCTACCGGTCAATTTCTAACAGCAGTAGGATCTAGTGCAGAACCAGTTATCATGACAGATTCAGGTGACCCTCAAAATACGCATTGGACTTTCGTAGAAAGTGGTCAGTTTTTTAATATTGATAGTGAAACGGTGGGTATTTTACGTGCACCAGGTGCAGGTTTTTCAGGTGGTGCTTATCGCGTGGTCAGTACAGGAGCAGCTTCACCATCAGCTGATACAGATAAAACGTGGACGATAGAATACGATGATGTTCAAGACACTTACAGGTTTGAATCTAGAACTGCCGGTAGATATTTGTATCAAGAGACAGATGGAACCGTAACGCATAGTATAGCTCCAGAATCAGATACCAGAAGTGTATGGGAAGCGATACCTACAAGTGAATCTTTAAGTGTTTCAGACTTAGAATTACGTGAAAATTCATTAAAAATCTTCCCTAATCCAGCTCAAGATGAATTTAGTATTTCAATGCAAAATATTAGCGGTATTAAGCGTATTGAAATTTATAATATCTTAGGAAAACGTGTATATCAAAACGCAGCTCAAGGGGGTACTATAGAAGTTAAAAACGCAGGATTTAAAACTGGAGTTTATTTGGTTAAAGCACTTACAGATACGAATAAAGTATATCATACTAAACTCGTAATTCAATAAATAATACCTAAATTTTATTTTAAAAAGACAGAGGATTTGCATTCTTCTGTCTTTTTAGTTTTATAAAACAGGATAAAACAGGATGGTTATTAACTCTACTTATTATATTTTTTCAGAACTATAAAAAAATACCATATTCTAAATGCAAAGACGTAATTTTATTCAATTATCAACGCTCGCAGGAGTAGGTTTATCTATTCCATTTTCAGCATTATTTAGTGCTTGTGAAAGCCACCCAGAACATTCTTTGGAATTTAAAAATCTAATTTCAGGTCTTCTAAAAAACTGGTGCGATGGTATGTTAAAAGTTCAAATTAATAATCCATCTAATTTAGATGAGCATGGTGCTCTAGGTTGTCCGTCTTGCTCGCACATACATGGGCGTTGTATGGACGCCGTATATCCGTTTTTATACATGGCTGATATTACAGGTGATGAAAAATATATAGAAGGCGCTAAGTTAGTTATGACTTGGGCAGAAAATAATGTATCACAAGAAAGTGGTGCTTGGACAGTAATTAAAAACCCAAAATCATGGAAAGGCATTACCATTTTTGGAGCCATAGCTTTGGCAGAAGCATTGCATTATCATGGCCATGTTTTAGACGAAACAACTCAAAAAACTTGGACAACACGTTTAGAAAAAGCAGGACAATACATTTATGATACATTTACCATAGATTTTACCAATATTAACTATCCAGGAACAGCGGTTTATGGTTTAAATTTAATAGGTGGTGTTGTAAATAGAGATGATTTTAAAGCAAAAAGTAAAAAATTAGCTTCAGAAGTAAAAGTATATTTTACTGAAAATGAAGGTTTATTATTTGGTGAATGTAAAAAGAGCTCTAGCAAGTTAAGTGAAAAAGGTTTACATGGTGTAGATTTAGGCTATAATGTAGAAGAAACTTTGAATAGTTTAGTAATGTATGCACTCAAAGAGAAAGATGGAGAATTACTACAAATCTTAACAAAATCTCTAAATAGTCATTTAGAATTTATGCTGCCTGATGGCGCTTGGGATAACAGTTGGGGTAATCGTATGTACAAATGGAGTTATTGGGGCAGTCGCACCTGCGATGGCAGTCAACCAGGATTTGCTATGATGGCGCACATAAACCCTGCATTTGGAACAGCCGCAGTAAAAAACACAGAATTATTACAACGTTGTACAGCCGATGGATTAATTCATGGAGGACCTGGTTTTATTGAAGCTGGAATACCACCGTGCGTGCATCACACGTTTACGCATGCCAAACCTTTAGCAGCCTTGTTAGACCATTGGGAGCATCTACCAGAAATAAATGCAAATGCAAGTTTGCCTAGAGCAACCGCCGATGGTGTAAAACACTTTAAAGATTTAGATGTCTATCTTTTTGCACGTGGAGACTGGAGAGGAACGGTAAGTGCTTATGATGCCGAATATCATTATAAGTATGATTACCGTCAAGCATCAGGAGGCGCTTTGGGCGTGTTATATCATAATAAGGTAGGACTTTTATGTGCCGCAAGTATGGCAGAATATGCTTTGGTTGAAAAAAACAATCAACAAGTACAACCTGGAAAAGATATTTGTTTAACGCCGCGTATTGAGACCTTTATAGACGATGTTTGGTATACAAATTTATACGATTTACCTGCAAGAGTTACTTCTAAAGATGAAAACGAGATTATCGAATTGGTAGCCGATGTAAAATTGAAAAATGTAGACAGAGAAGAAGTTACAGGAACTGCTGCTGCATTTGATATTGCATACAAGTGTACTGCCGATAAAACAGAAATTAAAGTAAGCACACAACAAGATATTACAAAACAGACAGCTTTCGTATTACCAATTGTTTCATCTTCAAGTGAGGTGGTTACACATGTTAATGAAAACGAAATTACCATCCAAAAACCAGAAGGTTTGGTAACTATTAAAGCAAATACACCGATTAAAACTAAAGAAATTGCAGGAAAAAGAACCTTTAATATGGTACCTGGAGTAGAGGCATTGCCTTTAGAAGTGTTTTTTGAAGAAGACAGTAAAACGCTAGAATTAACTATAACAGTAAGTTAACAGCTTATCAAAGTGGGGGATTATTTTAAATGATTCCCTGCTCTTATGCTAAAAATTTTAAGTTCAATAAATTACAAGATATTCTAAATTAAGTTCCTAAACTTACCTAGAGCAAAACCTGTTTTTCGTTTAAATAATCTATTAAATTAAAAATCAGCCCCTTATCCCAAGTAAAAATATAGGAATCTGAATGATTCTTATAATTGCATTCGGAATACTTTTCAATAATATTTCGGCCTAAATCATTTATCCAAAAACCCCTTAATTTATCTTTACTATAGGTTATGAAGTATTTTATATAGACGTTTTGCATATCATTTTGTGCAAATAAAATATGAAAATATTAATTGAGAAAAGCATTAATATGATTGAAATTTATCAAAATTAAATCTTTCACTTATACTATAACCTGACACTACAGGACAATAAATAAACAGGTTAGCAATATATTTATATAATATAAAAAACATGAGTTTGTTCTTGTTTATGTAGTACTATTTTTAAGACTCAGAAACCATATTATTAAAATATAAAATGAAAATCCAACTAAACCATATCTCATATCAAAAGTATTTTTTTTCTTTTTTTGCTATGGCTCTGTTTTTTGGTTTTTCTGGTTGCGATTCCTCGCCAGCTATTGTATTGACAGATTTAAAATGCGAATACCGCACAAATCCTTTAGGTATTGATAATACCGCTCCAAGATTAAGTTGGAAACTTATAGAAGAGACTAAAACTAGAGGGCAAAAACAAACAGCATATCACGTTTTAGTAGCAAGTACTTTTGAGAATTTAGCTAATAATTTAGGTGATGTTTGGGATTCGGGAAAAATTGAAACAGACCAGTCTGTAAACATTGAATTTAAAGGCGAAAACTTAGAATCTGCAAAACAATATTTTTGGAAAGTTAAGGTTTGGGATGCGCAAGGAAACACTTCAAATTGGAGTGAGACTGCACATTTTTCAATGGGGCTTCTCAAAGAAGACGATTGGAAAGGTGCATGGATTTACAAAAAAGATCAAAATAAGAAAGACCACAACTGGTATAGAAAGAATTTCTCATTAGAAGAAAATCCAGAATCTGGATTTATTTATGTCGCGTCCTTTGGGTATCATGAGGTTTATGTAAATGGGGAAAAAGTGAGTAGTGCGGTAATGAATCCTGTGTATTCGCACATGAAAACACGTTTGCCTTACCTTACTTATAATATCAAAGATTTTTTAAAGAAAGGTGATAATGTTATAGGTATTTGGCATGCCGCAGGATGGGCGCGTTGGGGCAGAATGGTAGAATATTTTGACCCTCCTTTTGTATTTAAAGCGCAGGCAGATATTAAACTTGCTGATACTAATTTGGTTTTAGAAACTAACGACACTTGGAAATGTAAAAAAAGCTATAGTTCTTATATAGGGCCTTGGGATATTCTAGATTTTGGGGGTGAAATTATAGATGAACGTTTACGGGAAGACAATTGGAATACTGCTGATTATGATGATAGTCAATGGGTAAACGCTGCTATTTTTGATCAGTCTGAAGCCAAAGAAGTCGGTAATGCTGATGTCTTTTTGGGCTTAAAAGGTGCTAAAGTAGTACCAAGTACAGATGCGAACTCGCCAACAAGTAAAATCTCAGCAACTTTAAGTGCACAAATGGTGGAGCCTCAAGTGAAATATAAAGAAGTTAAGCCTATTGGTGTTGAAAAAAATACAGATGGTCACTATGTTATCGATATGGGCGAAAATTATACAGGGTATTTTGAAATGAACCTCTTCAACGGAAAAGAAGGCGATACTATAACCTTTGAAATTGCCGACCACAAGGAAGTTACTTCTTCTTGGGAGCAAAGAAGTAAGTATGTTTTTGATAAAACTGGAACAGGCCATTTTACCAATCGTTTTAATTATGCAGGAGGAAGATGGGTAACCATTTATGGCATCAATTACAAACCAGAATTAAAGGATATCAAGGGGTATGTAATTACCAATGATAGAAAACAAATTAGTCAGTTTGAAAGTTCTAGCGAATTGCTAAACAACATCTATCAAATTAACCTAAACACCTACATCGCCAACACCATTGATGGTATTTTGGTGGATTGTCCGCATCGTGAACGCCGCGGTTGGGGCGAGGTAACTGTCGCTGCCATGTATGGCGATGCCTTACCAAATTTTGAAAGTGGTGCCTATATGTCACAATATGCACAGTTTATGCAAGATGCGCAAGCCGAAAACGGGAAAATGCGTGCCGTAATTAATGGTGATGATTTTCAGTTTTTAATGTGGATGGCAAATAGCCCGATTACCATTTGGGAAACTTATAGAATGTTAGGTGATGAGAATGTATTGGAAGCGCACTATGAATCAATGACCAAGTGGATGCAATGGTTATATGAACATTCAAATTTTGAAACAGGAGGCGCACTTAAAATAGGAAAACAAGGTACATTACAGTTTCCAGGTTTGGGCGATTGGTGTACCCCTAGAGGTAATTTTTGGACATCGAGTAATTCGCCGGAGTCGGCACATTTTAACAATTGTGTGTATGCGTTTATGCTAGAGTCTGCTTTAAATATTTCTAAAATACTTAACAAAAAAGAAGATATAGAGCTGTATTCAAACCGATTAGAAGTACAACGGAAATCCACTCATAATAAAATGTATGACATTAAAACTGGAAAATACGGCGAAGGGCATCAAGTCAATCAAGCTTTTGCGTTAATTTCAGGCGTTACTCCAGATACTGAAAAACAAAAAGTGTATGATAATCTGGTCGATCAAGTATTATATAAATTCCCGTATTATGATACAGGAAGCTCAGGGCAAGCCTTATACACACGTTATTTTACGGAGTATGGTGAGCGTATGGACTTGATTTATGAACTACTAAAAGACAAACGTCACCCAAGCTATGGGTATTTTATCGAGCAAGGTAAAACCGTATGGCCAGAGCGGTGGTCTGCTATTGGAAACAGTCAAATTCATACCTGTTATACAGGAATTGGTGGCTATTTTATCAAAGGTTTTGCAGGTATTCGTCCAGATCCTGAAAAATTAGGCATGCAACATTTTATGGTAAAACCTGCACCAGTTGGCGATTTAACTTATGCGAATACAAGCTACCAATCGATGTACGGAAATGTTGTAGTGAATTGGAAAAAAAATGAGGATGAAAGTGCAACGTTTAACATTGAAGTTCCAGTGAATACTTCGGCTAAAGTATATATTCCAGCGAATAATGGCGATGAGGTATTTGAGGGAGAAGTTTTAGCCTACCAATCAAAAAACGTTGCGTTTCTTGGTATAGAAAAAAGTGATGCAGTTGGCAATTATATCATATATCAAGTAGGCTCGGGATCCTATAATTTTAAAGTGAATAAATTACCAGAAGTAAATTATCCAGATCCATTAAATACACCCGATAATTTAGCTTTAATTGGGCGTATGAATGCATCATCAATGACGATTCAATCAGAAAAACTTCCCGTTTTTGAAGCGTTTAGAGCAAATGATGAAAATTTAGAAACCTATTGGAAAGCCAATTCAATAGCAAATGAATGGTTAGAAGTGGAATGGTTTAAACCGCAAACGTTCAACAAAGTTATAATCCAAGAAGAAGGTGGAAATATATTAAATTATAAGCTACAATATTTTGATGACGATGAATGGAAAACGATGGCTTCTGGAACACATTTAGGTAAGAATAAAGAGCATCTTTTTGATGCCATTACCGCGAGTAAATGCAGAATTTTGATATTGAATACAAAACAAAAACCATCAATTTCAGAATTTAAAATTTTTAGTAGTAAAGAAGAAAATAAAAATTAAAAGTCGTGCGAATTAAAAATTTCAAAATAACAGTTGTTTTATTGCCTCTAGTCTTATTAATTGGTATATCCTGCTTTGCTCAAAGAGTTTCTAAAGAGTTAGAACACCAATTTATCAATCCACCAAATACAGCAAGACCTCAAACTTGGATGCATGCCTTGAATGGCAATATGTCTAAAGAAGGGCTTACCAAAGATTTAGAATCTTTAGCAGACGTTGGAGTGGGTGGTATATTATTATTCAATATTGGATACGGCATTCCAAGTGGAACTATAAAATACAATTCGCCTGAGCATATCGAAATGCTAACGCATGCCGCAAAAGAATCTGAACGATTAGGATTAAATTTTGGGGTGCACAATTGCGATGGATGGTCGGCAAGTGGCGGGCCATGGATTTCACCAGAACAATCCATGAAAATGGTTGTGCATAGCGAAACCATTGTAAAAGGTGGTAAAAAAATAGCGGTGCAATTACCTCAACCAACGGTAAGAAAAGGATATTATGAAGATATTGCTGTTTTAGCTTATCCGTCGTTTCAATCTGAGTTAGCTGACGCAAATAATAAGCCAACAATTACCTCATCAGATACAGAATTAGAGCTTTCAATTATTTCAGATAAAAAAATTGATACGTTTACCACGATTCATGGTTCAAAAGAAAAACCAGCAAGTATTTTGTATAAATACCCTTCGCCATTTCAACTAAGGTCTCTCATCATCAGTACAAATAGCAGAAGACCAGCGATAAAGGTATATATATCAGATAATGGGCAAGATTTTACCGAGATTGAAGCACCATACAATCGCAGACCAGGAAAAAAAGAATTTGATTTAACGAGAATATACGATGGTATTACCACCAATTACATTAAAATTGAAACCCCAGCAAAAAAGGTTGGTATTTACGAAATTGGTTTATCTTCAACACAACTAATTGTTGATCAATTAGGGCGAAGATCCATGTCAAAAACAGATGCTTCAAAATTGCAATCTGTTGGCACGCCCCAAGAAGGTATGGTAATCAATACATCTAAGATTATCAATCTTAGTGCTAAGGTAGATGCCTCGGGTATGTTAAAAGCTAAACTACCAAAAGGTAACTGGACGATTATGAGATTTGGTTACACGTCTACTGGTGCCTATAATAATCCTGCTACAGATTCTGGTCGTGGATTGGAAGTCGATAAATACCACAAACCTTCTGTAAAAGTGCATTACGATGCGTTTACAAAAGAAGTGGTAAAAGCGGCAATGCCAGTAGCGCCAAATGCTATGCAATATGTAGAAATTGATAGCTACGAAATGGGCGGACAGAACTGGACGTTTGATTACGATACTATTTTTAAAAACCGATTTGGCTACGATTTAATATCGTTTTTACCAATTTACGCAGGTCGATTTGTTGAGAGTGCATCTGCTTCTGAAGCTGTAACTTACGATATTAGAAAGCTAAATAGTGAATTAATGGTAGAAAATTACTTTGGGTATTTTACAGAACTCAGTCATAAAGATGGCATAAAAACATATATAGAGCCTTATGGAAATGGCCCAATGGATAATTTAGCTACTGGCGGAAAAGCTGATATTCCTATGGGTGAATTTTGGACAACACACCCCATTGATGAAGATAAGACACCGCCAACAATTGTAAGTTCTGCAGTAACTTCAGCTCATCTTTATGGTAAAACTATTATTTCTGCCGAGTCCTTTACGGCACCTGCCAAATTAAATTGGAAAGGGCATCCTGCGATGAATAAAAAATCTGGAGACCGTATCTGGACGTTGGGTATTAACGAGTTTATGTTTCATCGTTTTGCACATCAACCTAACACACGTGTTACTCCGGGAATGACCATGGGACCTTGGGGTTCGCATTTTGATAGAACTAATACCTGGTGGAAGAATGCAGGAAAATCTTGGTTTACATACATGGCGAGAGGTCAGTATTTATTACGTCAAGGAAATCCTGTGTATGACTTTCTAGTTTTTCCTGGAGATGCTTCGCCAAATCCGGGTTTCAACCCTAAATTACTACCACAAATAAAATACCTAACCACCAATAGCGAGGTGTTAATTAACAGAGTTACTGTAGAAAATGGTCTTTTTAAATTACCTGAAGGTATTGAATTTAAAGGGTTAATACTGGGTAATATTAAAAAAATTGAATTATCAACTTTAAGGCGTTTAAAAGAATTATCAGATAAAGGCGCTACACTTATTGGAGAAAAACCTTTGTCTATAGCAGCTTATAAAACGACTAAAAAACAAGAGGAGGAATTCAAAAGTTTAGTTACCGATATTTGGAGTAAACCTACTACTTATACTAATTTGAATTGGGATACATTACTTCCAAAATTAAATGTTACTCCAGATTTTACAATAAAAGGAAAAGAAGCAGCAGACTTTATACATAGAAAAACAACTACAGAAGATATTTATTTCTTTTATAATGAAGACGATGCGCCAAAAGTGTTTGAATGTACATTTAATATAGATGGTAAAATTCCTGAATTATGGAATCCCATGACAGGGGAAATTACCAAATTAGCGCAATTTTCAAGTGAAAATGGTAAAATACAGGTGCCTATTTTCTTAGAGAATCAAGAGTCAACATTTGTAATATTTAGAGAAGCAATAAACAACACGCCCTTAGTGATTGCTGACCCTTCAAATGCTATTGAATATTTTTTAAATGTCGACGATAAAGTACAAGCAGAAATAAAAGCAAATGGAAATTACGAGGCAACTTTATCGAACGGAAAAACTATAACAGTAAAAGTAGATGATATACCAGATCCAAAAATTATAGAAGGCGATTGGGAAGTGCAATTTAGAAAAGAAGATGGTTATGATGGCACGCACACTTTTTCTGAATTAACAGATTGGAAAGACCATAAGAATAACAATATCAAACATTATTCAGGAACAGCGATTTATAAAAAGAGCTTTACAATAGAGGAAAAGTTACTCGAAAAAGACCGTAAGTTATTTTTAGATTTGGGTAAAGTAAGTGTGGCTGCTAGAGTTATTTTAAATGGTGAAGATTTAGGAGTTACTTGGATTGCGCCTTATGAAGTAGATATTACAAAAGCATCTAAATCAGGAAATAATGAATTGGTTATAGAACTCACTAATCTTTGGACGAATAGATTGATTGGTGATGAAGCTTTACCAGATACAAGTGCTTATAGCAAACAAGCCAAAAAAATGCCAGATTGGTACATTAATAATGAGCTAGCACCAGAAAGTGAAAGGCATACGTTTACTGTGTTTAATTTTTATAACAGAGATAAAACATTAATATCTTCAGGACTTTTAGGGCCTGTAAAAATAAAATCAACTAAGCTATTTTCTAACTAAAATAAGTTTGCATCAAATCCTTTAAAATGAATTTCATAATCATTTCTTTGAAAATTTTGAAAACTAATAACATCAATAGATTATTTGTTAGTTTATTCGGAAATACATTTTTATCACTTTTTGTTATAAGTGTTTTTAGTGCCTTTACATCTTGCGAAACAGCATCTATTAATGTGCAAGACTTAAGATGTGAATATCGAGTAAACCCTTTAGGAATAGATAATACAAGTCCAAGATTAAGCTGGAAACTAAGTCAAGATAATTTTGCAAGAGGACAAAAGCAAACCGCGTATCAAGTTTTAGTAGCTAGTAGTTTAGAAGCATTACATAATAATACTGGTGATGTTTGGGATTCTGGTAAGTTGGATTCAAATCAATCTGTAAATAACATCTATCAAGGGAAAGCGCTAGAATCTTCAAAGCAGTATTTCTGGAAAGTAAAGGTTTGGGATAAAGATGGAAATACTTCCAATTGGAGTGACTTTGGAAAATTCTCAATGGGACTTTTAAGTCAAGATGATTGGAAAGGCGATTGGATTTTAAAAGAAGATCAAGAAAAAACAGATCATAATTGGTATCGAAAGAATTTCACGTTGGAAGACGATGCAACTTCTGCCTTTGTTCATGTCGGGTCGTTTGGCTATCACGAATTATATGTAAATGGAGAAAAAATCACTGAAAATGTATTGAATCCAGTGTCTTCTTACATGAAAAAAAGGATTCCGTATTTAACTTATGATATTTCAGATAAACTAAAAAAAGGCAACAATGTTATAGCCGTTTGGCACGCCGCAGGTTGGGCAAGATGGAAACGTATTAGAGAATATAGAATGGTGCCTTATGTATTTAAAGCACAAGCCGAAATTGTATCTGGTGGAAAACAAATCACTCTAAAAACGGATACGAGTTGGAAAACTAAAAAAAGTCATTCCGAATATTATGGCGATTGGGATATTTTACGTTTTGGAGGTGAAACCATTGACGATAGACAACGAGAAGACAACTGGAATACAGCCGAATATGATGATAGCCATTGGATGAATGCTAGTGTTTACAATCACAAAGAACTGAATGCTAAAATCCCTGATGGGAATAATATCAGTTTTGCATTAAATAGTAATAAAGATCGCGAATTGCGGGCATTATACAACCCAATCAGAGCAGAATTAAGTGCTCAAATAGTAGAACCTCAAGTACGGTTTAAAGAAATTGAACCCATTGCCATCAAGAAAAATAACGATGGCACCTACCGCATTGATATGGGTGAAAACTATACGGGGTTTTTTGAAATAGACTTATATAATGGAAAGGAAGGCGATTCTATTTTATTCGAGATAAGCGACCAAACTGCAGTCGTGATGAACTGGAAACAAAAAAGCAAATACATATTTGGGAAGTCTGGTGAAGGTAAATTTGCCAATCGTTTTAACGTAGCAGGCGGCAGATGGATAACGGCTTATGGTTTGAATTATGAGCCTAAATTAGAGGATATCAAAGGGTATGTAGTCACAAACAATCGCAAGCAGATTAGCAAATTTGAATCTTCAAATGAGCAACTCAATCAAATTTATCAAATCAATTTAAACACCTATATCGCTAATACTATGGATGGTATTTTAGTAGATTGTCCGCATCGCGAGCGTCGTGGCTGGGGCGAAGTCACCGTAGCTGCTATGTATGGTGATGCTTTACCTAATTTTGAAAGCGGCGCTTATATGGATCAATACACTCAATACATGCGTGACGCGCAATTTCCCGACGGTCAAACCAGAGCTGTATTAAACGAAGAAGATCGTCCCTTTTTAATGTGGAAGGCCAATAGCCCGATAACATTTTGGGAAACCTATCGCATGTTAGGCGATAAAAAAATATTAGAAGATAATTACGAGTCTATGCAAAAATGGATGAGCTGGATGCATAATGCTTCAAATTATGAAACTGGAGGCGCTCTTAAAATAGGAGAACGTGGCAAACGTGAAATGCCAGGTTTGGGAGATTGGTGTACACCTCGTGGTAATTTTTGGGATAGTAGTAACTCGCCTGATGCCGCACATTTTAATAACTGCGCCTATGCTTTTATGCTGGAATGTTCTATGAATATGGCGAAAGCTTTAGGTAAAACCGAAGATGAAAACATGTATGCCAACCGTCTAAGTATTCAGCAAAAAGCAACCCACGAACTTTCTTATAATGCTGAAACAGGAAAATATCTAGACGGTATTCAAGTCAATCAAGCTTTTGCTTTACTTTCGGGCGTAACGCCGAAAGAAGAAAAAGAAAAAGTAACCGCGCAACTTGTAAATAATGTACTTTATGATTTTCCGTATTATGATACGGGAAGTTCTGGTCAGGCACTTTATACCCGATACTTTTTAGAATCAGGAGAGCGTATGGATTTAATTTACGAACTCCTAAAAGACAAACATCACCCGAGTTATGGCTATTTTTTAGAACAAGGACATACCACATGGCCAGAACGTTGGTCTGCCATTGGTAATAGCCAAATACATACGTGTTATACGGGTATTGGCGGTTATTTTATTAAAGGTTTTGGAGGGATAAAACCAAATCCAGATGATTATGGTATGCAACATATGATTATAAAACCAGCTGTTGTTGGAGATTTAACTTATGCAAATACCGAATACGAATCTATGTATGGTAAAGTAGTTGTGAATTGGGAAAAGCAAGATAGTGGTGCCAGTTTTTATATTGAAATTCCAGTAAATACAAGCGCAAAAATTTATCTTCCAGCCAATTCTAAAGAGGATATTAGTGAAGGAGGTCACCTTGCGGAAAAAGCAAATGGGATAACCTATGTAGGAACGGAAAAACATGATGCTGTAGGTAATTATATAATTTTTAACGCAGTATCTGGAACGTATAAGTTTACAGTTTCAGAAATGCCAAAAGTAGCTTTCCCAGAACCCTTAGGAACTCCTGAAAATTTAGCAACCTTAGGAAGAATGAATGCCTCGTCTATGTTTATTCAAACTGAAAAACTACCCGTTTTTGAAGCTTTTAGAGTAAATGATGAAGACGAAGCAACCCGTTGGTTAGCTACAGAAACTAAAAATCAATATTTAGAAGTAGAATGGGTAAAACCACAAACGTTTAATCAAATTATTGTTGATGAATATGGGACTAATATAACTTCATATAAATTGCAATATTGGGAAAATGGGATTTGGAAAGATATTGTAAATGGAATATCTTGTGGAGACAACAAGAACCATGAGTTTGATACTCTTCAATCTACAAAATGTCGCGTGTTTGTTTTAGAATCAACACAAGCTCCATCAATAAAAGAATTAAAAATTTTTAATAATAATTAGTAGTCATGAAAAACAGAGAAATTAGAAAAAGAGGAATTTTAGTATCTCTCTTTGTCTTTTTCGCAATCTCAATAACTTCTGTACATGCACAATCGCAATGGATTTGGCAACAAGAAGATGGACCAGCCAATACTTGGATGGCTTTTCGAAAAACCATTAATGTGGGTACAGTACCATCAGAAGCATTAGTAAATATTGCTGTAGATAGTAAATATTGGCTTTGGGTAAATGGAGATATGGTATTATTTGAAGGTGGTTTAGCAAGAGGTGCTGCACCAAATACTACATATTACGATCCTGTTGATTTGGCACCTTACTTAAAATCGGGTGAAAATACAATAGCCATTTTAGCGTGGTACTTTGGACGTACAAGAAAGTCCCACTTAGATAGTGGTAAAGGAGGTTTATACGTTTCTGCGGATTGGAACGCCGATTTGAATACAAATTCTTCTTGGAAGATGAAATTGCACCCAGCTTATGATCCCAATAGTGGTGGAGGTGGAGCAGATAATAGGATTACGCCTTATAGCGTGAAATTCGATGCTAGAAATGCTTTAGGAGATTGGACAGATAGTGCTTGGTATACAGAAGGTTATGATGACAGTAACTGGGACACACCTACAGAAAAAGGAGGCATAAATAGTCAGCCTTGGGGCAATTTGGTAGAGCGTGCGATACCGCAATGGAACGATAGAGGATTGACAGATTATCCATCAATGACGGTAAATGGTTCGACAATAAATCTTCCTTATACTAATAATTCAGGGTCTAACGTCACTATAATAGCAAAACTGCCCTTCAATCAACAAATTACACCTTACATAAAACTTAATGCTACTTCAGGGCGAACTGTTGTTATGGATACTGATAATAATTTTCACTTATTGCAGTCTACATATACTTCCAAAAATGGTGTTCAAGAATTTGAAGGCTATACATGGTTTAATGGGCATGTTGTAGAGTACAGCATTCCTCCAGGAGTAGAAGTACAAGAACTAAAGTACCGTTGGACAGGTGTAGGAGATATGACAGGGAATTTTGAGTGTGATAATGAATTTTATAACCGTTTATGGTGGATGGCACGAAACACATTGTACATCTGTGCAAGAGACGGATATATGGATTGTCCTGATAGAGAACGTGCCTTGTGGATTGGTGATGTAGGTGATCAAACAGGAGCAATTTTCTATACGTTAGATGAGGCAGGAAGAAAATTATTAAAAAAAGCGATAGACAATACTATAAACTATCGTAGAGGAGATATTATAGAAGGCTTAACACCAGGTTTTGGTAGTTTTCAAACTAAAACTGCCGAATTTGCAGGACAAAGTCTTCAATTTATTGATAATGTAGTTTGGCAGTATTACTACAATACTGGAGATATAGCGACTATTGAAAACGCATATCCTGCTATATTAACGTATTTGGAGTTATGGAATATGGCTTCAGATGGTATGCCTGAAAATAGAAGAGGTGGTGTGAATTGGACAGATTGGGGTAGCGATCGTGATTCGGATGCCATAAGAGCCACATGGTATTATATAGCACTAAAAGCAGCCAAAAACATGGCTATTGTATTAGATAAAACCGAAGATATACCATGGTATGATAACAGAATTAATAGTATTGAACAAAACTATGTTCAAAAATACTGGAGAGGTAATAGTTATAATACTTCAGGTAATGCCATAGAAGAACGTGTAAGTTCTCTTGCGGTTATTGCAGGTTTAGCAGATGAAAGTCACTATGAGACCTTAGTAGATGAAGTTTTATTCCCTGTTAGAAAATCAAGTCCACATTTTGAATGGTTAGCAGAAGAGGCGTTGATGCAATTAGGGGAACCAGAAAAAGCATTAACCAGAATGAGAGAGGTGTATGATTTTCAGGTTGATAACCCTAATTTAACAACCTTGTACGAACGTTTTGAGAGTGATCCAAATAGTAATCCTGGAACACCAAACCATGCTTGGAATGCACCTAACTATATACTATCGCGCTACATTACAGGTATTAAAGCTACTGAAGTGGCATGGGCATCGTATGAAGTATGTCCAACATTGGCTAGTTTTACGTCGTTTGAAACCATAGTACCTTCTGTTAAAGGTGATATAGTAGTTGAGGTTACTTCAGGTAAAACTAATTTTAATTTGAAACTAGAATCGCCTGAGAACACAACCGCTGTTGTGGGCATTCCAAAAACCAATACAGAAATATTTGAAGTTACCGTTGGAGGTGTAACCGTTTGGGAAGATGGTGCATTTGTAAATGGCGTTTCAGGAATCTCTTTTAATAGTGAGGATGCATCCTTTTTAAAATTTAATGTGACTCCTGGAATTTGGGAGTTTAATGCAGATGTATTTGTTGATTATGCTCCAGAGATTTCCTTTATAACGCCAACTGATGGTGCTATATTCGAGAAGGCAGACGGTGGTTTAGTAAATATTGAATTGGATGCTACTGATGATGAAGGTATTGATAACGTTGAATTATTTCTTGATGATCAGCTCATAGCTACAAAAACAACTGCGTCTTTTAATTTCTCATCTTCTGATACGCCTGCATTATCAGACTTAGAAGGTGGTAATTACATATTAAAAGCGATAGTAACAGATTCAGATGGTAAAAGTTCTGAAGCAAGTATTAGTATTAGCATACTTGACAGAGCTGGTATTTTTACAAATAAATTATTGTTTTACTTACCACTAGAAGAAAATGGTGATGACCATAGCGGGAATGATAACGATGCTACTATGGGGTTTGCTGTAACTTATGATACAGGAAAATATGGCAACGGTGGCGTCTTTAGTTTTACTGAAGGATCCTATTTTACATCTGCTGATAAAGTTTTTGAATACAGTTCTGAAACCGCTTATACCATAGCGTTTTGGTTAAAAGTATCAGATTACACCATGCGAGGCGACATATTGCAACCTAATGTGGGGCGTACTTTACTATACTCCAATGGTGCAGATTTAAGCTTTAGATCATCTCATCAAAGACAATCCATTTCATTTAATGTAGATACTACTGAAAAAGACGATTGGTTTCATGTTGCTTTGGTTTTAGACCAGAGGGAAGGACAAAGACAACATAAATTTTATGTGAATGGCGAGCAGCGAGGCAGTATCGCAGAAGGTTATGAGTTTGAAACTGGAAAGCCTAAAGCTGTAGGTAGATTAATTTTTGGTTCATTTTCAGCCACTCAAATAGTGCGAAATTTTACAGGTATGCTGGATGAAGTGTATATGTTTAATGATGTGCTTTCTGAAACTGAAATACAGGAGGTGATGAATATTGAAGATCTCGATGAATATCTTGCTAGTTTGAGTGTTATTGAAAATACACCAACTGATAGGAAAATAAAATTATTTCCAAATCCAACTCATCAAACACTTAATATTTTAGGTACTCAGATGATTAAAGCAGAGGTTTACGATTTGTCTGGAAGAATGATAAAAGCATACGCCATAAATAATAATACATTAGATGTGTCATCTTTTGGTAGTGGCATATATATGATTAAAATGACAGATACACAGGGTAACTCATTTGTATCAAAATTTATCAAGCAATAGATTAAAAGATAGTAAAAGAATGAGAATGAAATTTAAAAACAGTCTAGGTTTATGGCTATTGCTTGCAATTGCTTATACAACTTCCAGTTCAGTATTCGCTAATACCCCGAATTGGACAGATGCCCAATGGATTTGGCAACAAGAAGATGGGCCTTCTAATACTTGGTTGAGTTTTAGAAAAACGATTACTGTAGATGAAATCCCGGAAATAGTTGAAGCTCATATAGCCGTGGATAGTAAGTTTTGGTTATGGATTAATGGAGAAATGGTGATTTTTGAAGGCGGGCTATCCAGAGGGCCAAGTCAAGCAGGAGCGTGGGATAGGAAGAAAAAAATAACACCCACCAATTCGTGGTATGAAACTTTAAATATTCAATCTTACCTTAAAAAAGGAGAAAACACCATAGCAATATTGGTCTGGTATTGGGGTCGAGAAACCCACAAAGGAACACATATTGATAGCGGAAAAGGCGGTTTGCTTTTTTCTGCTCAAATAGGCCAGCAACGATTAGTTTCAAATGGAAGTTGGAAGGCAAAACAGCATTCAGGATATGACAATACAATTGAACCTGCTAGTAAATCATTAGTGCAATATTCAGTAAAATTTGATGCTCAAAAAGCAATGAATGATTGGTCTGAAAATGCGTGGTATTCCTCTAAATTTGATGATGAAAATTGGCCAGAAGCTACAGAAAAAGGAAATGCAGGTGTAGCGCCTTGGTACAATTTAGAGCCAAATATTGTACCGCATTTAATCAATCATGGTTTGGAGGACTATAAGAATCACGATGATTTACAATTTCCTTTTATAAGTGATGGTAAAACCATAAAATGTAAGCTTCCTTTTAATAAGCAAATTACACCGTATTTAGAAGTTGAAGCCAAAGTAGGTGATACGATTTTCATAACTACTGATAATCGTTTGAATAAAATTACGGCTACTTATATTACCAAATCAGGAACTCAAAAATTCGAAAGTTTTTCGTGGATGAATGGTAATGAAATATTATATACCATACCAAAAGGGGTGAAAGTAAAAGCGCTTAAATATCGTTGGATGAGTGTAGGTGAAATGTCTGGTAAATTTGAAGTAGATGACCCGTTTTATAATCGCCTATGGTGGATGGGAAACAACACCTTATTTGTTTGCGCGCGCGATAATTTTATGGATTGCCCAGATAGAGAACGTGCGTTATGGATTGGCGATGTTGCAGATCAAACAGGCTACTTGTTCTATGCAATGGATGATGCAGGGCGTCAGCTACTAAAAAAAGCAATTTTACAAACGACAGCCTTTAGTGAAAATGATGTTTTAGGTGCTTTAGGGCCACTTAGAGTTCGTGAATTAGTGGCGCAAAGTTTACAGTTTATCGCCCAATGTATATGGCCTTATTATTTAAATACGGGCGATTTAGAAACCTTGCAACATGCTTATCCTTATGCCTACAAGTATTTAAAACTTTTTCCTACGCAGGAAAATGGCTTACCAGAATACCGCATTAAGAAAAGTCCAGATGCTTGGGATTGGGCCGATTGGGGCGTAAAAAATACCATTGATAAAGAACCAATCCAAGCAGCATTTTATTATTTAGCCTTAAAAGAAGCGAAAAAAATGGCTGAGGTATTAGGTAAAACAGAAGACATCGCTTGGTATACAAGGAGGATGGAAACTATGAAACCTGCATTTGAGAAAGCCTATTGGAAAAATGGATTTTACAGTAGCAATGCTGAAGATTTAAAAGACGACAGAGCCAATGCCATAGCTATAGTTTCAGGAATTGCTGATCCAGAATTTTATAACCAGATTGTAGAAAATGTATTAATTCCAAACCGTTTTTCAAGTCCGCATTTTGAATGGGTGGTAGAAGAAGCCATGTGTATTGCAAATAGGCATAAAGCGTCTTTAGAAAGAATGAAAGACCAGTACCAAAGTCAGGTAGATAAAAAATCGATGTCTACTTTATACGAAATGTTTCCAAGAGGCGGTAGTTACAATCACGCTTGGAATGGTTCTAATAAAATTCTTTCAAAATATATTGCTGGTGTTGCGCCAACTAAAGCTGCTTGGAGCGAATATGAAATTATGCCAAAATTACTTCATATAAAACAACTAAAGAAAACGATTCCAACGGTAAAAGGTGACATAGATATTCATATTAAGGTGAGTGATGATACGTTCCAAATGGCTTTAACATCACCTAAACAAACTACTGCTATTGTTGGCATACCTAAATCAGATAAGGACATAAAAGAGGTATGGGTTAATGAAAAATGTATATGGAAAAAAGGAAAAAACAAAAAGAAGCTGAATGGCTTAGTTTACAGCAGTGAAGATTCTAAATATTTGAAATTTAATATTGAATCTGGTTCCTGGTTAATTTCTGCAATATATCAATAGGTACTATTTTGATGTATACATATTACATGTAATATTTAGTTACATTAATAATCCGCTAAAGCGGATAAGAATTCAAAAGTAAAACTATAGAATGATTCATTATAAAAACTGTAAAATAAACACTTCAATAAAAGGCATTGTTATTATCTTAATTTTAAGTTGTGTATACTCGTGTAAAACCGAACCTAAGAAAGAAAGTGTAAACACCAAACCTAATTTACTATTCATTTTTGCAGATCAGTATCGTCAAGCATCGTTAGGATTTCTAAAAGAAGATCCTGTTCATACCCCAAATTTAGACCAATTGGCAAAAGAAGGGGTGTTTTTTAGTGAAGCCGTTTCAAACAATCCTTTATGCAGTCCGTATAGAGCAATGTTAATGACAGGGCGTTATTCTTTATCAACAGGAGTTGTAGAAAATTGCAATTCTCAAAGAACTGCCTTGGGGAATTATTTAAAGAAAGATGAAATTTGCTTTTCTGATGTTTTAGTAGAAAACGGCTATAGTGCAGGGTATGTTGGGAAATGGCATTTAGATGGCCCAGAACCCACACCACCAGATGTAAAACGCGTTTGGGATACTTGGTGCCCTCCAGATCGTAGACATGGATTCTCGTTTTGGCATGCCTATGGAACGCATAATAGACATAACAGTCCTTATTATTGGACAACTTACGGAGGTGAAAATGATAAAATATACCCTAAACAATGGTCTACAGAACACGAAGCTGATGTTATCATCAATTACTTCAAAAACAATAAAAAACAACGAAATGCAGATGAGCCTTTTGCCTTGTTTTGGTCAATAAATCCACCTCATACACCTTTTAAACAGGTGCCAGAACGGTATAGGAAACGTTATGAAGGCATGACGCATAAAGACGTTTTAAATAGACCAAATGTGCAGTTTGATGATAATTATGATTTAAAAAGAGGAGATCACGGCGTAGAAAAACGCTTAGATCAAGCTACAGATTATTTTGCTTCTGTAAATGGGGTTGATGATCAAATAGGACGTGTGATTGCAAAACTAAAAGAAGCAGGTCTGTATGAAAACACCATTATTGTATTTTCTGCAGATCATGGCGAAATGCTAGGAAGCCAAGGATTAATGCATAAAAATGTGTGGTTTAAAGAAGCCTATAAAATTCCTTTAATTGTGCATTATCCAAAAAAAGTAAAACCAAAAAAGGATGATATTTTGTTAAGTGTGCCTGATTATATGCCAACACTATTAGGCTTAATGGGACTTGAAGATAAAATACCAAACGTGGTTGATGGTGAAAATTATGCGGATTTATTTTTCGATAAACCCGTAAACCGCCCAGAAAAGCAATTGTATTTTGGAGGAAAAAGTTTTGCTTCTAAAGGTGATGCTAGAGGTTTTAGAACCAAAGAACATACGTATGCAGTAGTAAAACACGAAAATGGAGATAAATTTCATTACCTCTATCACGATGCTAAAGATCCTTATCAAATGAAAAATATTTGGGGAGAAGATCCTATTTTAGATGCTAAATTGGAAAATGAATTGGCTCAGTTATTAATATCTATGAATGATTCTTGGTAGTATGAAGACAAACAGGCGTGATTTTATAAAAAGCATGTCAGCACTTGGTATCGTAGGTGCGACATATCCATTATTTTCGGCTTGTACAGATAAAAATGGAAAGGAATACTTAAAGGAGAAGATTACAAAAATTGAAGTATTTCGATATGATATCAATATACCTCGCTATTTTTCTTGGGGTACATGGCATAACCGCCAGCATTTATTTATAAAAATATCGGCAGGAGATTTTTATGGCTGGACAGAAACACCAGCTTCAAAGAACAATCCAGATTTTAAACCAACGGCTTGGGTTGACTATTTAAAGCAATTTAAAGGATTAACGATAGGCGAAGCGCAAAAAATATTGGTATCAGAACAAGTTTTGGGTTCTAAACGATCTCTAAAAATGTTAGAATCGTTAGACATGGGGCTTTTAGACTTATCAGGGCGACTTCAAAATAAATCAGCTGTTGAATTGTTGGGATTAACAGGAACTAATCCAGTTCCAGGATTATATTGCATTTTAGATAAGGACGAGAAAAAAGTTAGAGCAGAAGCTGAAAAAAGTATCGAACAAAATCTTGCACATCATATGAAGTTTAAGATGTATGGTGATGAAAACGTTGATATGAAGTTGCTTAAAACCATCAGAGCCGTTTTAGGAGATGAAGCTGTAGTAATTTCAGATGTAAATAAAGGCTATAAAAAGTGGAAATCTTTAGACGAATTAAAAGCTATACTTAACCGATTTAAAGAAAATGGATTAAATGCCATAGAAGATCCAGCAAATTTAAAAACAAATCAATGGATACAATTGCAAGAGATGGTGGGAGATTTAACCTTGATTCCAGATGCTCCAATGCGTCCTGCTTGGAAAGGTATCAACACCATGCAAAAAGGAATGGGACATATTTACAATTTGCATCCATCTACAATGGGAAGTTTAACTCACACGGCAAAACTAGCGCACAAGATAAAAGACATAGGCGCAAAAGTCATGATTGGCGATGACAGTTTGGTAGGACCTGCATGTTCTGCATGGCAACAAATCGCTGTAGGTGTTGGTGCTACTTGGGTAGAAGCGATAGAGAAAAAAGAAGACTCTAAAACCTACCTAGAATGTTTGCAAAGTGCTGCAACTAAAAAGGAACCTAATGGCTATTATTCGTATAAACCAGTATCAGGTTTTGGTTTAGAAATTGATACCGATCGATTAAAAATAGTAAGTGAATTATATATTGAAGTATAGTACCCATAAAAATAAAGAGTAATGATAAAAGTAGGATTATTTGGAATAGGATTAGACACATATTGGCCTCAATTTGAAGGTTTGCTAGAGCGTTTACAAGGTTATCAAAGCCAAATTACAGATAAGATGGAAAGTTTTGGTGCTGAGGTTGTAAATGTTGGTTTGGTAGATTCGCCAATTGTAGCTAGAGAAAAAGCACAAGTGTTAAAAGCGGAAGATGTTGATATTCTTTTTCTATATGTTTCAACCTATGCTTTATCATCCACGGTTTTACCTGTGGTACAAAAAGTAAAATGCCCAATAATCATATTAAATATACAACCTGTTGCAGCTATAGATTACGAAAGTTTTAATGCCTTAGGTGATAGAGGAAAAATGACTGGTGAATGGTTGGCACATTGTCAAGCCTGTTCTGTTCCAGAATTGGCTAATATCTTTAATCGTTCTGGAATAGATTATGAGTTTGTAACAGGCTATTTAGATGAGCCGGAAGTTTGGATAGAAATAGAAGATTGGATAGATGCAGCTCGTGTGGCTTCAGTCATGCAAAATAATAGACTCGGTGTTTTAGGGCATTATTATGGCGGAATGTTAGATGTGTATTCCGATTTAACAAAACAATCTTCAGCTTTTGGTACACACATAGAAATTGTTGAAATGTGTGAATTAAAAAAGTATCGAGATGCAGTTACAGCACCTGAGATAGAAGAAAAAATTTTAGAATTTAAAAACGTATTTGAGGTTGTTGATGCTTGTGAAGAAGATGAAATTATTCGCGCAGCAAAAACATCAATAGCCTTAGATAAATTAGTAGCAAATCATGATTTAGGTGCTTTAGCCTATTATTACGAAGGAGAAACAGGTAATGCATATGAAAACATTGTAACGTCAGTCATCGCAGGAAACACCTTGTTAACAGGTAAAAATGTGCCTGTTGCGGGAGAATATGAAGTAAAGAATGCACAAGCCATGAAAATTATGGATGCCTTTGGAGTTGGTGGTTCATTCTCAGAGTTTTATGCAATGGATTTTAATGATGATATTGTGATGTTAGGTCACGATGGTCCTGCGCATTTCGCGATAGCAGAAGGTAACGTACAGTTGGTGCCGTTACCAGTTTATCATGGAAAACCAGGGAAAGGATTATCCATCCAAATGACGGTAAAACACGGGACTGTAACTTTGTTATCAGTTGTAGAAGGAAAAGACGATGTATTTTTATTAGTTGCTGAAGGCGAATCAGTAGAAGGGCCTGTATTACAAATTGGAAATACAAACAGCCGTTACCGTTTTTCAATTGGCGCAAGAGCGTTTATGAACGAATGGTCTAAACAAGGACCATCGCATCATTGTGCTATTGGTGTTGGTCATATTGCCAATAAAATTGAAAAATTAGGGAATATTTTAAATTTACGTGTAGTGAGAATTTGTTAAGTTACTATTATTACAACTATGCATTTTTAACAATCTAAAGTCATTTAATAAAAAAATAGGTTTAATATTGACTTCTAAACTTATATATTATGAAGAAAATATATGCTATTCTTTTTATCGTTCTGTTTTTATGCAACATTCAATGTGCTAAAGATTCAGAAACGTCTCGTCCAAATATTATTCTTATAAATGTTGACGATATGGGCTGGAAAGACGTTGGTTTTATGGGTAGTGAATATTATGAAACCCCAAATATAGATTACCTTTCTAGTTTAGGTATGGTTTTTACAAATGGATATGCTTCAGCCGCAAATTGTGCGCCAAGTAGAGCATGTTTAATGACGGGGCAATGGACACCGCGACATGGTATCTATACCGTTGGCTCTTCTAAGCGGGGAAAATCTGAACATAGAAAATTGATTCCAACAAAAAACACACATACACTCGCTAAAAACCATACTATTTTGCCACAGGTACTGCATGATAATGGATACGTGACTTGTCAAGCAGGAAAGTGGCATTTGAGTTATAATCCTTTAGAATACGGATTTGATGTAAACATTGGTGGTGGTCATAATGGACTGCCTAAAAGTTATACGCCACCGTATAAAAATGTAACAATTAAAGGTGGTTCTGATAAATATCTTACGGATGCCATAATGGAAAAAGCAATACAATTTGTGGATACCGTACAAAAACCGTTCTACCTTAATTATTCGCCTTATGCCGTTCATGTGCCTATAATGCCTGTGGATAGTATTTTACCAAAATATGAAAAAAAAGCATCTTGGAATGGTCAGGGAAACCCAGAATATGCTTCTATGGTTGATAATTTGGATAGAAACATAGGCTTACTTATCAATAAATTAAAAGAAAGAAATCTTTTTGAAAATACATTAATTGTTTTTACTTCTGATAATGGAGGCTTATACGGTATAACAAAACAAAAACCTTTGCGTGCCGGAAAAGGCAGTTATTATGAAGGAGGTATTCGAGAACCTTTTTTATTTGTTTTTAATGATAAAATTAAACCAAATACTAAAAGTGATATTCCAGTAACAAACTTGGATATTTTTCCAACAGTATTAAATTATGCAGGGGTTGACGCCAATACATTATCTCTTGATGGAAAAAGTTTAGCACCTATTTTAGAAGAAGAAATTAATGATTTTGAGCGTCCATTATTTTGGCATTTTCCCATTTATTTGCAAGCCTATAATGTAAATGATAATGAAAATCGAGATTCGTTATTCAGAACACGCCCTGGTTCAGTAGTTAGAAAAGGAGATTGGAAACTTCATTATTATTTTGAAGATGATGGGATTGAACTCTATAATTTATCAGAGGATATTGGAGAAAGAAATAATCTTGTAGATAGGAATCCAGAAAAGAGAGAGGAGTTATTAAAAATATTGAAAAATTGGTGGAAAGATACAAATGTACAAATACCAAAAACTAAAAACCTTGAATACATTAATAACAGGTAATACTTAAAAATCATGCAAGCACTATTAGGCGTATTATTTCATTCATTAGGAGGCGTTGCCGCAGGTAGTTTTTATATGCCGTATAATAAAGTAAAAGGTTGGGCTTGGGAAACCTACTGGATGGTAGGTGGTGTTATGTCCTGGTTAATCGTACCACCAATAGCGGCATATTTGACTGTCCCAGGTTTTGTAGATATTATTGCATCAAGCTCGAATACTATTTTAGGAATTACCTTTTTAATGGGGTTACTTTGGGGTATAGGAGGTTTGTCTTATGGTTTAGGAGTGCGTTATTTAGGAATGTCTTTAGGAAATTCAGTTGTACTCGGTTTTTGCGCCGCTTTTGGTGCTATTGTGCCCTCAATATATTATAATTTTAATCCTGAAGAAGGAAAAATAACCTTTACAGATATGCTGGGTTCTTCTGGTGGTCAAGTGGTGTTATTAGGTGTTTTGGTGTGTCTTTTTGGTATTGGTCTTTCTGGTAAAGCAGGTATGATGAAGGAGAAAGAACTCTCAGAAGAAGAAAAGAAAAAAAGTGTTTCAGAATTTAATTTAGTAAAAGGATTAGCGGTAGCCATTCTATCGGGTATTTTAAGTTCTTTTTTTAGTTTTGGTATAGAAGCAGGGAAACCACTTGCAGATGCCGCTGTAGAAGCTGGTTATGATCACTTATTTGCTAATAATGTCACTTTTGTGGTTATTCTTTGGGGTGGTTTGGCTACTAATTTAGTTTGGACAACTATCTTAAGTATTAAAAATAAATCGTACACAGATTTTACAAATTCGAGTACACCAATTCGTAATAATATCTTATTTTCTGCATTGGCAGGAACCATTTGGTTTTTACAATTTTTCTTTTACGGAATGGGCGAGAGTAAATTAGGAAATGGAGCAAGTTCGTGGATTCTACACATGTCTACCATCATTTTAACAGCTAATCTTTGGGGTATTTATCGTAAAGAATGGAAAGGTGTTGCAAAAAAAACTAAATGGACTATAACAGCGGGAATTGTAGTTATACTTTTATCTGTTGTTTTGGTGGGTATTGGGAATTCTATTTAATAAAAGTTTGAAAAACATATATTAACAGGACATTACAGGATATTTATTATATAATTAGGCTTTAACTTCGAGAAATTAAGTGAACGATAAATTATATACAATGAAAAATTTACACTTCTTAAAAAAATATTTTTTTATTTTATTAAGTTTTGCTTTGGCAACCTACGCGCAAAGTCAAGTAAAATTATCTACCGATTTTACAAATGATACTGAAAAGAAATTGCCTATTCACGATGTTTGGAATGTTGCTAATAGAATTAGTCCAACAAATGGATCTAATATTCGTTCAGGTCTAAAAATGAATATCGTTAGAATGATTGGAGGGATAAGGAAAGTTGTAGATGGAAATTCTTATAAAGATTTAGATTTCGACCCATGTTTATACGATTCTATTAATAACGTTTATGTTTACCGATGGGAACCTCTTATTGAAAGACTAGATAAAGTGGTTAATTCACAAACCGAGATTTTACAAATAGCTTTAGATCAACCACCATGGGCTTTTCAACACGGTTATACTTTTATTCCTGAAGGCACAAGGGACAATGTTAATTTTCGAGAAAATGAAAGAATGTCCATTTATGGTAATTCCTTACCTCCAGCAGATAAACAAGCCTATCATGATTTTATAAAAGCTTTGATGACCAAATTGGTAGAAACCTATGGAGAAGAACAAGTTTTAAAATGGCGATTTAGAGTAGGTTCAGAAATAGAAACTCCAGAACATTGGTATGGCACAAAGCAAGATTTTATTGAGCATTTTGCAAATACCGAAAGTGCTGTAAGAGCAATTTTGCCAAATGCTAAAGTAGGTTTACACACCAGAAACCCTGGTTTTTTATATAGAAATGATGATACTATTTTAAATTATAAAGGAGAGCCTTACGCTTCTTTTATTGAAGGGCTTATAGATTATAACGATGCAAATGATATAAAATGTGATTTTTGGGGATTGTCAGATTATATTATTATTGGGAATGGTAATCTCAGAGACATGAATGGAAAATACACCAAAAATTTTGCTCCCTTAATTGATAATCCCAAATGGAATCCTGAAACTTCCATAGATATCATGGAATATTCTACAGTAACAACTATTAATGGTGCTGATGGAAAAGGTTATATTACCTGCGAAACTTCACATAGAGAAATTGTAGAATTGATTTTTTCTAATACGTATTATAAGAACAAAGATAAGGGCTTAGAATTTATTTACAGATGGGGAAATAGAACCGGAAGCGAAAATCCAGATGGTATAAAAGAATTAAATGCAATGCAAGGTTTAGTTCGCTATGAAACCAGTATTTCAGGGAGTCCTAATACGTCTACAAACGAATTAGACGCTATTTTTGCTAAAAATGAATCCGAAGATGAATATGATGTGATAATTTACAGTTATAATAGTAGTTCTATAGCGTACAGAGATGATGAAGCTGTAGAGATTGCTTTTACAACAAATTTACCAGTCGGTACAACCTTATATTACAGAAATAAGTATTACGGAAAGGAGCATAACAAACTTCAAAATTTCTTAGTAAATAATTCCAACTTTGTGAAAAGTGGTTATGATGAGAAAGGAGCTCCAGATCGCACCTTAACAGAGGCAGGTTACACAGCCTATCAAAATTATGATAATCCAAATCCTCATCAATTTACAGAATGGAAAAGTATTACTACTAATGCACGAACCGATGGTAGTTCAGGATCAGTGGTTAATCTTAGTACAGAAATTGGATCTTTTGCTTTTGAAAAATTTGAGTTTAGACCGGAAGCGAGTTTTGTAGAAGCTATAACACCTGCAAGTTTTGTTTGGACAACAACAGACGATTTTTCTGATTGGTCTGCTGTAAACGGAGGGATGACAGTTAATAGAGATAATGATAAATTAAGTGTGGATTTTTCTTCTGATGCTTCATGGCCTATGCTAGCCATAACGGGTTTAAATATAAATTCTAGTTTATATGGTACTTTAAGAATTATAGTAAAAAATAGTACAGACAAACCAGATCTTCAAATGTTGCCTAATGTACCGGGTACAGGTTTTGCGTCTGGCAGAAAAAAAGAAACCGTGCCTAATAATAACCAATGGCATACCTTAGATTTTGATTTAACGGACTGGGGATTATGGACAGGTACTATCAATGAATTTAAAATTTATAATAATTTCAGCTCAGGAAGTATCGTTTTTGATCGTATCGAATTTATTCCTATAAATTCAACAATCTATAATATAACGCTTAGTAAAGAAGGTCAAGGTCTTTTAAATTATAGTAGTGGTACTGCAATAAATGGACAAGAATTTAATTTAAATGCTATTCCAGATAGTAACTGGGAGTTTGAGCGATGGGAAGGCGATATTACGAGTACGGATAATCCTTTAGCGGTTACTGTTACATCTAACATGAATATAAAAGCGGTATTTTCTAATAGTGGATTATCTGCGGCAAAACACAATTTGAATAACATACAAGTTTTTCCTAATCCAAGTAGTAATGGTGTGTTTCATATAAAAATACAAACACCTCAGAGCTGGGAAGTATATGCAATAGACGGAAGAAAAGTACTTTCAGGAAAAGGCAGAAAAGTGAATATAGCATCATTTTCAAAAGGTATGTATATTTTGAGAATGGGGAATTCTTTTGCTAAATTATCGTATTAAGGTAAGTACTAAAAAAATTATTTTAAAAGGTTCGCTGTAACGTATAATTACTTTATCATTTTTGCACATAATGTTTAAAATTATGTAACATTATTTTAGGGAGAAGGCATTATCAAACAATATTAAATTTATGCAAAAAAGAAAATCGCCTAAAAATTACCTTTTAGACGACCTCTTTGCTATTATCTTATTAATGTAATTGCTTAATTACAAGAACCTAGGTTGTTCCAACCTGTATTTGTGCGTTGATATAATGTTCCTTGGTAAGTCACTTTATCTCCTGAATTATAATAGCGATAACGGTTAAATTCAGGTACACCAGCGCAAATATCAACAGGCGTTACAGCTCCACAAACCCCTATATAATTCCAGTAACCAGGATCTGCTATTCGATATAGTTTTCCTTGGTAAGTCACTAATTCTCCTTTACTAAAGGTTCTAGATCCCCATGCAGGAACATTATTACAATCATAAGTTGTTCCAGTTGTTGTGGTATCAGGATACATTTCATTAATTCCAGTAATATCTCCAGAAGATAATCCAGATCTATTCGCAGTATACGTTGTTCCGTTTTTTCTTAAAATAGTTGGCTGGCCATTACGAGAAAAAGCATATGAAGAATACAACATAATTGAATTAAAATCAAGAGTAGAAGTGTATTCTCTACCATCTTGCCCCTGTTGCCCATAGGTATAGAAATTAAACTCTCTACCGGCTTCAATATTTCCAAAATTAACAGTAATAAAATTGTCTCTATCTGCTCTACTCTGTTCATGCCACAATCCAACGGCATGACCAATTTCATGAATTACACTTCCTGCAGTACATCCAGAAGCAAGCGTAATATTTTGTTGGCCGCCTATTCTTCCAACGTTAGAAGAACAACCAGCACCTGGTGTAAAAAACACAAAATCTGTTTGGTTTGTGCGTTGTACAAATTTTACTGCCGTTTTAGATTGCCAATGATTTATGGCGTCGAATACTCGTTGTTGATTTGGGAGGCTAGAACTGATTACATAATAAACAGTGTTGTTAGGCCATCTTCCACCAGTACGGCCTACACTTTTTCCCTTATGAGATACACTCGGAGCAGGAAAAAAAGTTGGTTCGGTTGTTAATTGATCTAGCTCAAATATCATATCACCACCAAGAACATAAGTATTGTTTATTTTTTCTACCGTCAGTTTGGTAGAACCATAATATAGTTCGTGTATAGTTCCATTATCGTTTTGAAAGGCTAATTCTGTGTTGGTCTGGTCAATCGCTTCATCTATGATTAACTGTTCTTCTTGTAAATTTTCATTGTGTTCACATGAAGCAAATAAAAGCAACATGATAGTGAAAAATGGTAATAAATTTTTAAATGTCATAATAATGATGGTTTTTAGTTTAGTTTAAATTGTTTTTGTTTTTTTTGTGATTAAGAAATAGTTTTTTTAAGATTTTTTCATAAAAACTCTTAATTTTTTAGCAAATTCCAATTTTTATTAATATCATCTGTCCTGCACTTACCTGTTTTTTTCTAATATTTTCAGTTTTTCTTTCGGTAAAATGCTGGCCATGTTATATTTATTTATAATGTTTATATAGTATAGTCTTAGCTCTTTTTTTCTAAGGTATAAAACGATAGATTGCTCAATTGATATTAAGAGTATTTTTGTTTTCAAGGTAGCATAAGAGTACAGAGTGAAAAGTGTAATTGTTATTTGTAGTTTTCTGTTTTAATAAAAAATGTAAAATCAATCCCGTTTAATAGTAGTATAATGATAAACAATTAAGCACTGTTATTACTAATGATTTTAGTCATTTTCTGTGTGTCATGTCATCAAGTTTGTACTTCATAAAATGCGATGATTTTTGAAAAATTAACTGTAGATTTAAAAGAAAACCCGCTAACCATAGAGAGCGTGTAGCCACTGCTTTCATGGATCATTAATGTTGAGATCAAATAAATCTCAATCAGTTTATCGTATCTTGGTATCGTCTTCAGAAGATAAACTGAATGAAGATGCTGCAGATTTAAGGAATACAAGTAAGGTGACTAGTGATAAATCTTCTTTTGTGAAATATGCAGGCAATGCTTTAAAAGCGATACAAACCTATTATTGGAAAGTTAAGATTTAAAAGAATCAAACCGCTTGTAGAAAAATTAGAAAATTGAGGAGAATAAGAAAAGAAGAAGTTCTTGAATATGTGAAAGATAATGAGACTCGTTAATTGGCTTATCTAATACTGTCTGAACATAATAAAACGGAAATGTTTCCAGAAGAATATTTTGCAATTAAAGTAGTGCAGAAAGTAAATTGGTTAATAGGCTTGAATTCTGGACTGAATTGGATAAGGTACCTGATGACATAACACATCTTGAAAAAATAAAAACAAATTTTGACGGAAATAATGTATATTATCACGTATTTAATTATATGACAAATAAAGCTACATTGGCCTCGAAAAATGGATGGATGTTATGTGTGGTTGGACCTTGTTTTGACAATAGAAAATTTATGATTTTCCGGCAGCGACATATATCAGCTGTACTAGTAAAGTTGGAGAAATTGAGCCGAAAGATGAAGTAAAATCGGTTCTCGAAAATATTGCGATGAAAAGACAATAAAGTCATACTTAAACACAGTATAAAAATAATGCTAAACTAGATGTTTAATCAAGGATTAAAGCACTTTTATTACGTTTTCTAATTTTTAAGCGAAAAATCTTCGCTAAGAAAAACGTACTATTCTTATACATAAAGGTTATGATTATAAAATACAGAAATGAAAACGTAACATTGTTAATTAGTCATTTTATAATAAAACGTTTATTCATTTTAAAATTTCTTCTAATAATTACAATTTGCACTTTAAATGGTTGTCATAAAAAAAGTCAAAGTACATCTAGTAATGACCTATTTAGTAAATTCCAAAACCCACCCGCTGAAGCACGTCCTTTTGTACGTTGGTGGTGGAATGGCAATAAAGTTAAAACCGAGGAACTCGATAGACAGTTAGAATCACTGAAACATGTTGGTTTTGGTGGCGTAGAAATTAATCCTATTGCAATGCCGCTTTCTTTTGATGATAGCACAGCATCTCTAGTTTGGATGAGTGATGAGTGGATTGATATGGTGGTTCATGCCGCAAAAAAAGCTAAAGATTTAGGCATGATTACCGATATGATTGCGGGTACAGGATGGCCATTTGGTGGCGAGTTTTTACAAGATGAAGAAACTTGTCAGCGTATGGTAACAGATCAACTAGCCTATAAAAGCGGGGATGTAATTAATGTAAGCGAAGCGTTATTAATAGCCTGGTTTAAGAAAAAGAACAAAAACAAGCGGGAACAGAGGCACATTAGTAAACGTACGACATATAGATTGGCAAGCATAAATCTTGTACCAAAAAACTGTTCGGATATTAATCAAATAATTAATTTAGATAACTACGTTGATGAAAATGGCAAACTATCGTACACTATAAATCAGCCAGGAAATTATGTATTGAGTTATGGCCTAATTCAGCAAAATTTTAGAGATGTTACTTTAGGTGCTCCTGGAGGTGCTGGTCCTGTTATGGATCATTATAAAAAAGAAATGACCTTAGCGTATTTAAATAGACTAAAGAAAATATCGGAACGCTCTGGTATACCCTTAAATCAATTAATAAGAGCTATTTTTTGCGATAGTATTGAAGTGTCTGGAGCCAACTGGACAGATGGTTTTGAAACTGTTTTTTTCAATACTTATGGTTACAAACTAGATAAATGGATGCCTTTTGTGTTTTATTCCGCGCGTGGTAATTATTCAAATGGCACATATTCTAAAAACTTTTCACCCCAATTTAAAGATGAATTAAAGCGCGTTAGGTATGACTATAATAAATTACTGGTAGAATTATTCTTAAAAAACTTTACGCAAACCTATAAAGATTTTTGTGAAGCCAATGGTGTGCTTTGTAGATATCAAGCCTATGGTACCCCGTTTTTAATGGGTATGTTGGATGGCTATATGATACCCGATATTCCGGAAAGTAACAATTGGATTTATTCAGCAGAAATGAAAGATTCTTTATGGCAATGGAATCAAAGTCATGGCTATATGACGTGGAATATGTATGCTTCTGCAGGCGCACATTTAACAGGGAAAAGGATAACAAGTGGCGAAACCATGACCAACACACGTGGTGTTTTTAAAATGACACTTGAAGACATGAAACAACATGATGATATGAATTTCATTACTGGAATAAATCATTCTGTGTTACATGGTTACAATTACTCTCCAAAAGAAGCACCTTTTCCAGGTTGGATCCGCTACGGTGCTTATTTTAGCGAACAAAATACATGGTGGAAACACTTAAACCATTGGGTAGATTATAATGCACGATTATCAGCGGTATTTCAAAATTCTCAAGCCGATAAATCTATAGCCATCATTGGGCCAACATCTGATTTGTGGGGCGATAAAGGTTTAGCTAGAACCCCTTTTCATATGGAGCCTCAATATCTATATAAACTTTGGGAACCTATCAGTCAATTAGGGTATTCATGCGAGTATATTAATCAAAATGTTTTAGCTGAAGCTGAAATAAAAAATGGTCAAATCTCCTTTGGAAACATAACCTATAAATTGTTGGTTTTGGCAAGTTTAAAATCCATTCATCCAAAAACAGCTTCAGCAATAAAGAAATTTGTAGCATCAGGTGGAAAGGTTGTGGTTGTTGATGGACTTCCTAAAAAAGCGTTGCACTTTACTGAGTTTCAGAAAAATGATGAATTGGTAAAACAGACTATGGAACTTTTATTAACCAATCATCCCGATTCATTTATAAGAATAAATCAACCTGATACTTTAGATGAATTATTTCCATGGACAAAGCATGTTCTAGAAGAATCTGATATAAAACCAGATGTCGCAATAAGCAACCCAACAGAACAAGTCTATCAAATGCATCAATATACAGAAGATAAGGCCATTTATTTCTTCACAAATGTGCATCGCTTTGATGCTGTAGCGTTTCAAGTTAAATTTCCTGTGCAAGGAAAATATCCTTATGTGTGGAATCCAGAAACTGGTGAAAGAACCCCATTTTATTATGTTGCTAATAGTAATGACTTAGATATTACTTTAAACCCATTAGAATCCTTATTACTTGTTTTTGAAGATGAAAAACCAGTAGAGAAAGCAGTTATAAATGATACGGAAGTTAAAAGTTCAAAGGAAATTAATGTTGCTTGGACTGCAATAGGGCATCGTGTAGACAATAAAACTTATACTTGGAATATGACTGAGTTATTTGATTATAGTCAATCAACAGATACCGCACAAAATTCATTTGCAGGGGAAATTACCTATAAGACAACAATAAATAATACAGAAGATTTTACACACATCGATTTAGGAAATGTAAATGAAGGGATAACAGAACTTTATGTAAACGGCAAAAAAGTTGGTAAACGCTGGTACGGTAAGGCTGTCTATTTAATAGAAGATTACTTGAAAGAAGGCGATAACGCTATTGAGATTCGTTATACAACAGTATTGGCTAACTATTGCAAATCTTTAGATAATCCATTAACAAACCGTTGGACAAGGGTATATAAAGATAAAGTGCCTACAGGTTTGCAGGGGCCTGTGAAACTGTTGCGGTTTTAAGGAGTTTTATTTTACCAATTTCTAGGTGATTCATTATAACCGTGCACAATGTAAAAAGGCTGTCTTGGTTATAAGACAGCCTTTTTTAGTGAATTTTTACAAATAACACCTAATTGCTAGAGGATAAATTATTTTTGTTCATCCTATTTAAATAGATTTTATTATCCTTTAAAATCATGTCTAACATCACTCCACTCAATATTTGCTTCTCCTTTATGACATCTGTAAGCACCAAATCGTATTTTGGCATCTCGTCCTGTTTGGAATTTTTGCTGACCATCAATTGTTACCTTGGTATTTTTTACGTCAAAAGTATGTACTAAGCGATTGTTGATTTCAATTTTAACGTATTGTTTAGTATCAGTGCTAAACCCATTAGTCATTTTTAATTTAAACCTTTGGTTTTTTCTTACGTTTGCAAGTTTCTTCATTTCCCTTCCAGAATTACTAGAGCCACCACGTACTTTAATTTGTTCAGCCCATAGGTCAACGGTTCCATTGCCTCTATCTTTGGCTACGATTAATAGAATAGCTGGGTCTGAAGAACCAATAGTTCTGTTAGCGTGCTTGCCTTTAGCCTGAATAATATAAGTACCTCTTTGATCTCTAGGGTCATTAAAGCCAAAAGTTCCACTATTTCTGCCTCCTACACGTTTTACATTTACGTAGCCTTCAACACTCACAAAGTTACCTTTTTTTCTGTCTACCTTTTTTGAAGCGCGTTCAATCCTAGGTTGAAGCGGAGCATCGAATTTGTTACTACCTGCTTTTAATCTGTAAATACCTCTATTTCCGCTTTGGCTGTAGTTATAGCCACAAGTTCTGTCATCCAGAAATTTAATCACATCTACGTTTTTACCGTTAATAGCTGTTTTTGATACTAAATCAGTACCAGCACCAACATCAGTAGACTCATATTGGCGGTAGTATTGACCATCTGACCTTCGGGGATTATCACAACCTCCACTTAGTCTTTTTGGGTCTTTTTTCTTTCCAGATAAGTCATTATTCTCATCATCTTCTACTTCATCTATTAATACAGATTCGTCGTTAATATTATCTAAATCCTCATTTTGAGAACAAGAGTAGGTCATTATTAGAGATAAAAGAAAAATGCCTGTAATTATATTAATTTTTAAATTTTTTAAATGTCTTTTCATTTTAGTTTTTTTGTGGTTAACAAATTGTTTTTTTAAGATTTTTGCGCAAAAACTCTTAATTTTTTGTGAAATTCTGATTTTATTGAATTTCATCTATCCTGTACCTACCTGTTTTTTTTATTTTTAACATTTTTAGTTTGTTTTTTTCGATAAAATGCTGAGACTGTTATTTTTTATTTATGACGTTTATATAGTGTTGTCTTAGCTTTTTTTGTTTCTTAAATGTTAAACGGTATACTTTTCAATTAATATTAAGAGTATTTTTGTTTTGCATGATAGCATGAGAGTACAGGATGAAAAGTATGACCGTTATCTATTATTTTTATGTTTTAATAAAATATAAATTCAATACCTATTTAATAATAGCATAATGATAAACAAACAAGTACTTTTCTTTCTAGGGGTTTTAAGCATTTTATCTGTGTCGTGTCATCAAGTTTCTAGTTCACGAACGTCAATGACTTTTGATAAATTAACGGTCAATTCAAAAGAAAACTCGCAAACTATAGAAAGCGAACAACCATATTTTTCTTGGATTTTAGATGTTGAAGGTTTAAATAAATCACAGTCAGCATATCATATTTTAGTAGCATCTTCAGAAGATAAATTAAATGAAGATGATGCAGATTTGTGGAACTCTAAAAAAGTTGAAAGCGATACATCTACTTTTGTTAAATATAATGGTAACCCTTTAGAAGCGATGCAAACTTATTTTTGGAAGGTTAAAATATGGGATGAAAACGGAACAGCTTCTAAATGGTCAGATATCCAGATTTTTGAAATGGGACTAATGAATAAAGACAATTGGGGAGATTCAAAGTGGATTACATTAAACAAAGATACCAGAACATCGCCACATCGTTTTAGAGATTACAAAACTGGTAAAATGAAAAAGCCAGAGTCTGTTGAAGGTTTTGCGGCTAGTTATTTTAGAAATGAAGTTGATCTAAATAAAAAAATTAACAATGCTCAAGCTTATATATGTGGTTTAGGGTATTACGAATTGTACTTAAATGGCGAAAAAGTGGGCGACCATGTTTTAGACCCAGCACCATCAAATTATGATAAGCAAGCGTATTATGTAAATTATGATATTACAGAGCAAGTAAAATCAGGACAGAATGCCTTCGGAATTATTTTGGGTAATGGTTTCTACGGACAAAATATTTCTTGGAAACGTGATCCAGAATCAGATAGAGACTTGGCTTACGGGCCTCCAACAGTTAAACTTTTAGTGAAACTTAAATATGATGATGGTACCGAAGCTGATTTCTATACCGACGAAACTTGGAAAGAATCTACAGGTCCTATTGTATTTAATAACATTTATGGCGGTGATACTTATGATGCACGTTATGAATTAGGGAAATGGAATACTGTTGGTTATAATGATGAAGCTTGGGGAAATGCAAAAGAAGCGTTGCCTAAACTAAGAACAATAAGTGCAAGCCAAATTCCAGCAATAAAGAAATTAAAAGAATTTGAGCCTCAAAATGTATTTAAAGGAGCAGATGGCGAATGGATTGTGGATTTTGGACAAAATATTGCGGGTTGGGTAAAGCTAAACGTTAAAGAAAAGGAAGGTCAACTTATCGAAGTTATTACAACCGAAGCGCTCTTAACAAACGGCTCGGATATTTTTCAAGGCTCTACAGGTGGTGGTGCAAACGGAATGGCGCAAATTTATAAATACATCTGTAAAGGTGATGCGTTAGAATCTTGGGAACCTAAATTTAGCTATCATGGACTTCGATATGCTAAAGTAAAAGGTGTTTCTAAGAAGCCAGATGCTAAAATGATAAAAGCTGTTTTAGTGGCTACAGATATTCAAGAAACAGGAAGTTTTACGTCTTCTGATGCCTTACTAAATAAAATGCATAGTATCAGTAAATGGACTATTGTGGATAACCTTCACGGTATTCCAGAAGATTGCCCACATCGCGAAAAATGTGGTTGGTTAGGTGATGCGCATGCATTTTGCGAGTACGCATTATATAATTATGATATGTACGATTTCTATAAAAAGTATATGGAAGACATTAGTACACAAATGCGCCCAACAAAAGGGCACAACAATCCAGATATGAAGTATCAAGTGCCAACTATGATTGCTCCTGGAAAGCGCACATCAACCTATGCTAAGATTGACTGGGGTGTGGCTACCATGTATTTACCTTGGTATAATTATTTGTACTACGGCGATGATACAATTGTAAAGGATTACTATGAGGACATGAGAGGTTTAACCAACTTTTATTTGGACTTTAAAGGCGAAAATGGAATTATGCAAGACGGTATGGGAGATTGGTGTCCGCCACGTTGGGATAGAAGAAAAAATCCTAGTGCTATGGAATGTGACCCGATAATTTCTGCAAATGCTTATTTTTATGATGTTTTAGGTATCATGGAACGATTTGCAAATATAAATGATGATGTTGCTTTTGCAGTAAAGATGAAAAAAGAGCAACGGGAATTAAAAGCAGCTTTTAATGCAGCATTTTTAATCGAAATTCCTGATACCAAGTATAAGTGGTATGGTAGCCAAACTGCTACCGTACAAGCCTTACAGTTTGATATGGTTCCAGATACTGAAATACAAGCTGTAGTAAATGGTTTAGCACATGACATAGTTGAAGTTAAAGGCGGTCATCACTCTACAGGAATACACGGCAACCGATATATCTACACGGTTTTAACTGAACACGGTAAAGCAGATTTGGCACATCAAATTCTTACCACACCAGACTTTCCAAGTCAAGCGTATGTTATGAGTAAAGGCTTCACTACATGGCCAGAACGCCAGTTTGAATGGGAGAAAATGGAAGGGCCAACAAACTCTTTAAATCACCCAATGCATAGTGGTTTTGCAGCGTATTTTTATGAGTCTTTAGGTGGTATAAAGTCTTCTGAATCAAATACAGGATACAAAGTGTTTACTGTGAATCCAGAATTTCCGAGTAAAATAACAAGTACTTCGGTATCCGTTCCTACGCCTTATGGAAACATTACTAATAATTGGACAACTAAAGACGATTTGTTGTCAATGGCATTAGAGGTGCCTTTTAATACCAAAGCGAAACTAATTTTAACTTCTGAAGAATTAGAGTCGCTAACCATAAATGGAAAAGCTTTAGAGATATTTAAAAGTGATAATGATATTGTAAAAGAGGGAAGTAATGTGATCTTGGGTTCTGGAAATTATAACATTGAGTATCTAAAAATTTAGTAATAAGCACTCAGTAAATTTATGATTAGGCTTTTCAAATTCACCCTTTTACTCATATTTATATTTTTAGGCTCTTGTACTGAGCGTAAAAAACATGTCGTTGAGAATAAGCCAAATATTGTTTTTATTCTAGTTGACGATTTAGGCTATCATGATTTAGGGGTAACTGGAAGTACATTTTACGAAACTCCAAATGTAGATAAATTAGCAAACGAAGGCATGATGTTTACGCAAGGTTATGCTGCTAGTCGAGTTTGCAGTCCTTCACGCGCTAGTATCATGACAGGCAAATTTACAGCACGACACGGTATTACCGATTGGATAGGAGCAAAAGCAGGAGAAGAGTGGCGTACTAGAAATCGTTACGATAAGTTATTACCAGCAGATTATGTTCAGGCGTTACCAAAAGACGATATCACCATAGCCGAAGCTTTCAAATCCAATGGTTACAAAACTTTTTTTGCAGGGAAATGGCATTTAGGCGGAAAAGGCTCTCATCCTGAGGATCATGGTTTTGATATTAATATTGCAGGCATAGATGCAGGAAGTCCAAGAGGTGGTTTTTTCTCGCCATGGAACAATCCTAAACTGAAAAACAAGCACAAAGGCGAAAACCTAACCATGCGTTTAGCTAAGGAAACGGCTCGTTTTATTGAGGAAAACAAAGACTCTACATTCTTTGCGTTTTTATCTTTTTACGCTGTGCATGCGCCTATACAAACTACACAAACCAAATGGGCAAAATATCGTGATAAAGCAGATAGTATGGGGCTAGCCAAAACGGGCTATAAAATGGAACGTGTTTTACCGATACGTCAAGTACAAGACAATCCTATTTACGGTGGTTTGGTAGAAACTATGGACGACGCTGTTGGTATTGTTTTAAAAGCATTAAAAGATAACGGATTAGATAAAAATACTATTGTGGTGTTTACTTCTGATAATGGTGGTGTGTCATCAGGTGATAATTATTCTACAAGTAATTTACCATTAAGAGGAGGTAAAGGCTATCAATGGGAAGGTGGTATTCGCGAACCCTATTTTATAAAGGTACCATGGTTGAAAAATGAAGGAGCAAAAACTGATTTTTCAGTAGTCAATACCGATTTTTATCCAACATTGTTAGATTTGGCTAATGTGCCATTAAAACCAGAGCAGCATATGGATGGTATTAGTTTAAAACCTTTATTAGAAGGCAAGAATCTTGAACTGAATAGACCTCTATTTTGGCACTATCCGCATTATGGAAATCAAGGTGGCGAACCAGCTTCAATTGTACAAAAAGAGGGCTGGAAATTGATACATTATTGGGAAGATGGGCATGAAGAATTGTACAAATTACCTTCAGCAGAAACAGCTGATTTAAATGTGATTTCTAAATATCCTGAGATAACTAAAGCTATGAGTAATCAATTACTAAATTGGTTGAAAGATGTGGGTGCTAAATTCCCAGAGGAAGATGCTGAATATGATAGCGAGAAAGCTGAAAAAAGATACAAGAAAACAGTAAATAAAAAATGGCCTTCTCTAGAAAAAAATAGACTCGAAGTACTTTCAAAAGACTTTCAGCCAAATGCTACTTGGTGGAAAAGTAAACTAACAAAAGATTAAATTTTAAATATGAAAACTTTTAAAAACACCGTATTATTTTGTTTAGTTATTGCGACTATTCAATCAAGTTTTGTGTCTTGTAAAAAGAAGCAAAATCAGAAAGTTGAAACACAATTCCAATCTATTTTTAACGGTAAAGATTTAGAAGGGTGGAATGGCGACCCAACTTATTGGCGTGTTGAAAACGGTATTTTAACAGGAGAGGTGACGCCAGAAACCATCTTAAAACGTAATTCTTTTATCATTTATGAAAAAGAACAACCTGAAAATTTTGAATTGAAATTAGAATACAGAGTTTCGGAATCTGGAAATAGCGGTATCAATTATAGAAGCGAAATTATTAAAAATAAGCCTTTTGCCTTAAGAGGGTATCAATGTGATATTGACGGTAAAAATAGATTTACGGGTCAAAATTACGAAGAGAAAAAACGAACTACATTGGCTTACATGGGAGAAACTGTAAATATTCCGCAAATGCCTGATAGTATTCCTAAAAGTAATTTGCGTAAAAATGTAAAGAAAAACTGCTGGCAAACAAGAACGGTTATACATACTAAAGAGAAATCTGAATTAAAATCAAAAGTAAAACCCAACGACTGGAATAAAGTTCATCTTATAGTAAAAGATAATAAAATGCAACATTTTGTAAATGGCGTATTGTTTAGTGAGGTAACAGATTTAGATGAAAATAATAGGTCTAAAAAAGGCTATATTGGTGTTCAGGTTCATGTTGGTCCACCTATGAAAATTGAATACCGAAATGTATTGCTCAAGCCTTTATAAAAACTTACAAATAGGAGTTAACGCTAGTGTTTAACTGTTTGTTTACTGATAGACCCGCGTTAGGGATTGAGGCATTTGTTGAAGCTCCCCGACAAAGGAGGGAGCGACTGCCGAAAGCCCGACCCCTTGTGGGTAACGCCCAAATAATTATATTAATCCGTTTTATCGCTAGCTCAATGTATACGTCCTATAACATGCTTTTTAAAAACGGAGTTTTAATACAACTTTAGTCTGTTCCCAAGTTGAGTTTTAATATACGTTTTCCATCAAAATATATGAGCCAAAATTTTATGATCTATTAAGTATCCTGCTGTATCATGATACTACAGGTTACTTTTTTGCGTTTAACACTATATTTTTGTTATAAATTGAAAAAGAAAAAATTATGAAAACTATAAAATATTTAAAATTACCTATAGTGCTAGTTGCATTGGCACTATCTGCAATATTATTTACGTGTTCAAACGCTGAAGATGTAGAAGAAGTAATTCTCGAAATCCCTGAGCCCGAAGAGCCAGAAGTACCAGTTGCAATTAACGAACAAGATATTGATGCCAGTAAAATTGCAACTATAAATACAGGTTCGGTTACGGGGCAATTTCATAATTTTTGGTCTACGCGCCCTATGATCAACCAAAATAGGTTTAACAGTTCAAGTTTTACAAACTCCATAGAGCCAATAAAAGATTATGTTGAAAGTTACAACTTGGTAAGAACCATGGGCGGTAGAACAGATAATCTTAACATGTTTTATCAAGGTGTTGATGCGTCTGGTACTATTATTGCCGATTTTAGCGAACTAGTTACAACCATGAGAAACTTTGTAAATACGGGCTTTAAACCTAGAATTGTTTTAAGTAAAGTGCCTTGGGAAATGGTAGAAGAAAAGATTATAAATGCTTTTGGTAATACTAGTCCTCCTGATAATTACGACCACTGGAGACAATATGTGAATGCTTTTTTAACAACTCTCGTTAATGAATTTGGGATGCAAGAAGTGAGCACATGGCGTTTTAGAATAAGTACAGAACCTAATTTTTCACCTAACCATTGGAATGGCACAATGCAAGACTATTTTAGACACTATGATATTACTGTAGATGAAGTTTTAAAAGTAATTCCAGATGCTATAGTAGGTCCAGGAAATATGCTGACGGAAGGTGTTGCCACTTTTACCACTGAATTAATTGACCATTGTGCCAACGGAGTTAATTTCGCTACTGGCGCAACAGGAACTAAAATGGATTTCTTTAGTATTTCATATTATGAAAAAATAGATCAAAATACAGTGGCTTTACCTGAGAAAATTGCGCCATACAGAAACAAGTTAAATAGTTATCCTCAATTTAGTAATATACCTTTGGATATTCAAGAATTTGGAATACTTAGAGATGAAAATCGCAGACGTGGTTTAAGTTTAACAGATGCTACCGAGCTAGGTGCTAGTTGGTACGCTACTGTTGCAGATATGGTTCATGATTTTACCATTAACGAAATTTACGATTGGGGTCAAGAAATAGAATCAAGTAACTTACCTCAAGGTAGAAAAAACGTTATGCGAATGTTCCAAATGATGGAAGATGGTAATAGGTTAGAGGCAATAGATAATTTTAGCGGATATGCTGGTGTAATTCCGGTGGTAAAAGGTGATGTTATATATGCTTTAGTTTATAATCATAACCCATCCAGAACCAGTACTGCAAACCGAACGATTTATCCTAAGTTTCAAGGTGGTCTTATTTCTAGCGGAAGTACATGGAAAATGAATGAATGGACTGTAGATAAAAATCACGGGATTATGATGCATGAATTGTATGAAGACCTGAGAGCAGCTGGTGTAAGCGAAATAAGTGATGGCCGTATTTATGGCAATAGACCATCCGATAGATTTGCAGATGGGTGGAGAGATGTACTTACTGCTAACTTATCCAAATATGAAGATTTAGCTAAATTACCGAAAACCGTTACCGATTCTTTAGTAGCAAAAGGAAATGAAAGTCTTATACTTAAAGTAGATTTAGAGCCACATAGTGTAAAACTCATAGAATTAATACCAGAATAAATAAAATGATTAGAGTAAAATTTTTAAACGCCATGTTCTTATGTTTAATAGGAACAGGCGTTTTTTCTTGTAAAGAGAATAAACAAGGCGCAGCGCATATTCCAGAAGAAACACGAACTAAGTATAACTTTAACTTAGATTGGAAGTTTATCAAGGAAAACCCAGAAAACGCTCAAGAACTAGGGTTTGATGATGCGGCTTGGGAAACCATAAGTTGCCCGCATACCTTTAATGATATCGATACTTTTGACGATTTAAGTCACGGCCATCACGATGGGGAAGATAACCATTGGAGAGGCACCGTTTGGTATCGAAAACATTTTGAGTTACCAAAAGAAGATGCTGATAAAAAGGTGTTTATTGAGTTTGAATCGGTGCGTCAAATAGCCGATGTATACATCAACGGTAAACACATTGGTCAAAATCAAACAGGGTTTATTCCTTTTGGTTTCGATTTAACACCACACCTCAAATTTGGAGAAAACAATGTGTTGTCTGTAAAAGTAAATAATGACCGTGGCGATCATTTTAGAGATAATTTTCCTTTAGTATGGCATCATGAGCATTGGCACCCTAACCATGGTGGTATCTATAGAAATGTGTTTTTATATGTTACAGATCCACTTCACATTACGCTACCGCTTTATGATAATTTAGAAACGCTTGGAACTTACGTGTATGCCGAAAATATTACAGCAGAAAATGCAGATGTTACGATAAACGCGGAAGTTCAAAATGAATATACTGAAACTAAAAATGTGGTATATGAAGCTAAAATTATTGATAATGACGGTAAAGTTATAGCAGTGGAATCTTCTGAAAAACGTATGGATGCAGGTGAAAAATATACGTTTTCAGTGAAAGCAAATGTTTCAAATCCAAACCGATGGTACACTAGGCATCCGTATATGTACAACGTTGAAACCGTTTTAAAAGTTGATGGAAAAGCAATCGATTCATACAATACACCATTAGGAATTAGAAGTTTTGATTTTAATAAAGACACTGGCTTTTCAAATAATGGCGAGTATGCTAAATTAACAGGTTGGGGGCAAAAACCAACTAATTCCTGGGCAGGATTAGGAGCAGCTTTACCAGATTGGTTGCGCGATTATACCTATCAACTCATGGATGAAGCGGGTGGCAATTTTATACGATGGGGCCATTGTGCAGGTTCGCCAGCCGAAATTGCAATGGGCGATAAATATGGGTTTGTAACCCTTATGCCTGGAGTTAGTGGTGAATCTCAAGATGAAGGTGAAACGTGGGATATTCGTATTAAAGCCTTTAAAGATATGATTGTGTATTACCGAAATCATCCTTCAATTTTTATTTGGGAAGGTGGTAATTGGGCTGAAACTGAAGCACATTACCAAGAGATTTTAGATATCATTAATACATTCGACCCCAACGGAAAACGTTTGATGGGAAATCGTAGAGCTGATGTTAAAAATGATTCTGAAGGCTATGTATCAATCGAAATTGGTACTGAAGGTTGGGAGCGCGAATACCCAGATTTACCAGTGGTGGAAAGTGAATATAATCGTGAGGAAGCCCCCAGACGTATTTGGGATAAGCAATCACCAGATGATAATTTTTATAGTCACCCGAATATTAAGAAAAACACGTATAAACTAAATTCAGAACAATTTGCTGTTAAGCAAGCCTATCATTGGTGGAATAAAATGGGCAAAAAAGCATTTCATGTTGGAGGTGCAAATTGGATATTTTCTGATGGACCACATGGTGGGCGTTGTCCTACCGAAGTTACCAGAGCTAGTGGGGAAGTAGATGCGGTACGTTTGCCTAAAGAAGCATTTTATGCTTTAAAAGCGATGTGGCGACCAGAACCACAAGTGCATATTGTAGGGCATTGGAATTATGCAGAAGGTACGAAAAAAGACATTTTTGTGATTTCAAATACAGCAGGTGTTAAGTTATACATAAACGGAAAAGTTATAGGAGAAAATAACACTCCAAAAGATGGATACGTTTATCAATTTAAAAATGTAAACTGGGAAGCGGGAGAAATTAAAGCTGAGGGCTATATTAATAATGCGCTTAAAGTCACTCAAACTAAGGAAACAGCTGGAGAACCTGTGGCTTTAAAGTTAACATCAATTACAGGACCAAAAGGGTGGCAAGCTGATGGCTCTGATATTGCATTAATAGATGTTGAGGTGGTTGATTCAGAAGGTAGAAGATGTCCTTTAGCTAAAGGTCGTGTCGACTTCACATTCGAAGGCAAAGGCATCTGGCGAGGAGGTTATAACAGTGGAAAACCAAATTCTACTAATAATCTGTATTTAGATATTGAAGCAGGTATTAATCGTGTAGCGGTAAAATCCATATTAGAAGCTGGATCTGTAAAAGTAACAGCAACACAATCAGGTTTAAAATTAGCAAGTATCGAACTTAGTTCTAACCCTGTTGCACTAGAAAACGGATTAACCATGCAGTTACCTCATGTTTTTGAAAATGTGTTAACCGAAGAACCTATGCCAGTGCATACGCCAGAAATACCAGAATACATGCCAGGTATTAAAAATAGAAGTGAACTTTTTAAAAAGTTTAGTTATACAGGAGACGGTAAAGCCATGTTAAGAACTAATATGCATTGGGGTAAAAAGGCGCATACCGATATGGAGGTTAATTATACGCATTTACCAAGATACGTAAACGAAGCAGAATATATAAGAACACCAAATTCTGATAACCGCTATTGGGCAAGAGATCAGTTGCAGTTTATTGCAGGTGTAAAAATGCATATTTATGTGCTGCACGATGATACCGTGCCTAGACCAGAATTCTTATTAAAAGATTATAAAGACAATGGCGATAATATAAAAGTTGGAGACGTTGTAATGTCAGTATTTCACCGTGTTGCCGAAGCTGGCGAAAGCATTATTATGGCTGGAAATAGTGATGGGGATGCACCAGAAAATTGTAGAATGTATACCGTAATTGGTAAGAAGTTTTAGGACAAAAAAATATCGAGGGTTTCTGCCCTCGATATTTTTACTTATTGACTTTTTATTTCAAATTGTAGCAGAAGTCTGCTAATGCCCTTTAAGTACGTTTAAAACAAACTATTTAACCAGTTACCTCTTCTTTTTAAAAGGAGGCTCAGGATTATTTTCCACATAATCCTCTAAAAGCGTTTTTACAACGGTCATACTTCCAGCTTCTAAACCATTATTCACATTTGCACCAGTAATCCAATAAAGAATCATACCAGCATCAGAGCAGTCCCATTTTCCTTTTTGAAACTTAACAATATTATCAATCTCTGCAATATTTCCGATAGTCCAGATTAATCGTATTCTTGGGTCTGTATGATCTCTAGCCCAATCCCATTGGTCATGGTCTAATTTTAAATTTATGTTTTGATCTGGAATACGTACTTCCTCAACACCAAAATCAAGAATTTGTTGCCATGTGTAAAAATCCCCTGCATTATCATTTGCAGGATGGTGTGTTACCACTTTTACAAATTTGTGTTTTTCTTTTGGTGTTTTTCTTAAGGCCATTCCTATAATATCGGGTTCACCAGCTTCAATAATCCATAATGGGTCATTTTTAGTAGAAGCATTGATAGCCCAAGCCAAATCATTAATAGTTTCTTCTTTTTGCCAAATCGCATCATAAAAAGTTAGATTTTCAAACCCGCCCCATCGTCTTGCGGTCATGTCACAAGTAACTTGCATTAAGTGGTGTCGTTCTTTTTCGGCTTTTTCTGAAATTCTATCATCTCTAACTAAATCACAACTATGAGAATAGTGCACGAGTCTGTCTTCTAAACCAGCAGCTCTTAAAAGTGCTATGGAAATTGCTGTTCCCCCTAAGTCATCAGGGTCTGGAGAGTTGCCATCAGCTACTATGGCTATACGACCAGTAGGAGGAGTAATTGTTTGAGCACTTGTGGCTAAAACAGATAATAAGGTTAATAATACAAACGTATTTCTATTCATCATAATTATAAAGCTTTGATATTTTAGTATAAAACTAAAATAAAAATATATTATCTAGGATTGTTATCTACCCTGTTGTATCCTGTTTTTATCTGAATAGCAGAGTTTTGATTGTACATTAAAATTATACAGGACAGACCGTAACGGTTAGTACAGGATAGACAATAAAATTTAAAAAAATATTTTAGATTTATTAATAACAAATTAACTTAAATTTATGAAATCAAAAACTAAACTAAATGCACCACCTAATTTTAAAAAAATTGGGTTGCTTGCTATTTTCATGTTTTCATGTCTAGCAATGTCGTTTGCTCAAACTGTTACAGGAACGGTTACTGCAGATGGACAACCACTTCCTGGAGCTACGGTAGTGGTAAAAGGAACAACCACAGGAACAAGTACAGATTTTGATGGTAATTATACCATTAATGCAAGTGCAGCAAATACGCTTATATTTTCTTATGTAGGGTATTCGAGTAAGGAGGTTGTTGTTGGAACACAATCTTCAATTAATGTAAATTTAGAGCAGGATAATGCATTAGATGAGGTTGTAGTAATTGGTTATGGTACACAACGAAAGTCTGATTTAACAGGTTCTGTATCTTCTGTAAGCTCTGAAGATATTACAGCATTGCCTGTAGCAAGAGTAGATCAAGCCTTACAAGGTAGAGCTTCAGGTGTACAAGTTACTCAAACGAGTGGTGCTCCTGGTGCAGGAACCGTTATTAGAGTAAGAGGTGGTAACTCTATAACAGGAAGTAATGAACCACTTTGGGTTATTGATGGTATTGTGGTTGGAACAAATTTCAACCTTAATAATATCAATAGTAATGATATTAAATCTATTGAAATACTAAAAGATGCCTCTTCTATTGCAATTTATGGTTCAAGAGGTGCAAATGGTGTTGTTTTAGTAACTACAAAAAATGGATCAGGAGCAGGAGCTGGCAAACCACAAATAAGTGTAAATCTTTACACGAGTTCGCAAATGCTTCCAGAATTACCAGATAGACTTTCTCAGACAGAGCAGATTGCGTTTACTAATGAAAGTGCAGAGTTTAGAAATGTGGCAATCCCTTTTCCAGACGACCCATCGACATATCCTGATAATGACTGGGTAGATTTAGTATTGGGTACTGCACCAATTTATAACGCTGATATCTCTGTTTCTGGAGCATCAGATAATGTTAACTATTACACCTCTTTAAATTATTTTAATCAAGAAGGTATAGTAAAGAGTTCTGGTATTGAAAAATACATATTTAGAACAAATTTAGATCTTAAATTAAGCGATAAAGTAAAAACAGGATTTAGACTAAATTATTCTAGGTTAGAGCAAGATAATGCATTAGCTAGTTTTAGTCAAGCTGCTTTTGGTATTCTTCGTACACAACCTATACTTAATGATGATGGATCTTTTAATGGATTTAACGATGTAGTAGGTTCGCCATTCTCAAACCCTCTAGCTAATAGAGAGTTAAATACAAATGAAACGTTTACTAATAACTTATTAGCTACGGTTTATATAGAGTATAGTCCAGCACCTAAATGGATTATTCGCTCAACATTTAGTCCAGAATTTAACAATATAAAGCAGAATAGATTTAGTTCAAGTCAATTACCTGGTTTACTGGCAGTAGGCGATACTGGACAAGGAAGTGCCAGCGTTCGCACTGTGAATAGTAATGGATGGAACAACGAAAATACCATACAATACCAATCAGATTTTGGTGAAGATCATAGCATAACGGCTCTTGCTGGTGCTTCTTTTCAGAAAGTGTCTACAGAAATAGCACAAGCTGAGGCTTTTGGTATTACAAGTGATGCTACTGGATTTAATAACTTAGGTAATTCAGACCCTACTAGATCTGTAGTTTCAAGTGACTTTACTGGATTTCAAATTGCATCTTTTTTTGGAAGATTAAATTACTCTTATAAAGATAAATATCTATTAACTTTAGTAGGTAGAACTGACGGTAGTTCTCGTTTTGCTGAAGGTAATAAATACGCATTTTTCCCATCAGTAGCAGGTGCATGGAAAATATCTGAAGAAGATTTTATGCAAGATCAAGATATATTTCAAGATTTAAAATTAAGAGCGAGTTGGGGTAAATCAGGAAATCAAGCCATAGAACCGTACAGAACTTTTGGTTTGTTAACAGCTGCTAATACAACGCTTAACGGAGTTGAAGTACCAGGTTTAACTTTAGGAAGGCCTTCAAATCCTAATTTAAAGTGGGAAACTACAAGTTCTTTCGATATTGCCTTAGAAGCTTCTTTATTTGGAGGTAGAATTTTTACAGAATTCAATTATTACTATAAGGAAACTGAAGATTTATTATTAGACGTTACTATCCCGAGACAAACTGGTTTTAATAGTCAATTACAGAATATCGGATCTCTAAAAAACCAAGGTTGGGAACTACTTGTAAACTCTACAAATGTGAGTACTAGTAATTTTAACTGGAATTCTACAGTAACTTTATCTGCAAATAGAAATGAAATTTTAGACCTAGGTGGTGTAGATTTTATAGATATTGTTGTAGATCCTATTTTAGGCTCAGGAAATACACGTTTAATTGTAGGAGAGACTGTTCCTGCTTTTACTGGAGTAAGATATTTAGGGACTTGGAAAAGTCAGGAAGAGATAGATGCATCGGGTAGAACAGACCCACAGGTTGTAGGTGGTTCACATTTTGAAGATTTAAATGGTGATGGTATAGCATCAATAGAAGATGCTGTGGTGTTAGGTAGTCCATTTCCAGATTTAATCTTCGGAATAGAAAATAACTTTTCATACAAGAATTGGGACTTTTCTCTTTACTTTCAAGGAACTCAAGGAAACGAGGTGTATAATTTGAATATTCGAAATAATTATTTTAATCGAGGTGAAACGGTTAAGTTTGGAGATTTACGTAATAGATGGACAGTAGATAACCCAACATCTGATATTCCAAGAGCTGGAGCAGACTCAGTAACTAATACCTTACCAAACTCAGAGTATGTTGAAGATGGATCGCATATTCGTTTGAAAACTTTAAGATTAGCCTATAATTTTGACGTAGATAAAATGGGAATAGATGGAATAAAAAATGCAAGTGTTTATTTTTCGGGAACCAATTTATGGTTATCGTCTAAAACAAGATTGATAGATCCAGAGGCAAGTGCTTTTGGTCGTAGTAATATAGCACAAGGATATATAAGTGCTCAGTATCCTAATCCAAGAGTTATAACACTTGGTTTAAATGTAACTTTTTAAAAAAAACGATATGAAAACAAAAAATTTAATTTTATATGTCTTTATGATTTTCGCATGTTTTAGCTGCGAGAGTTTTTTAGAAGAAGACCCAAAAGCGCTTATTTCGCCTGAAACTTTTTTCGCTTCAGAGAATGACGCTAGACAAGCAGTTCAAGGTATGTACGCCATATTAAAGAATAACTCTTTATATGGTCAAGGTGGATTGGATTGGTTTTACGATAATGGTGCAGATATTATAGAGCCCAATAGGGCCGCAAATTTTTTAGAGACCATGGGTAATTATTCCTTAAATGAGGCTCTAGCTGATGTTTCTGTTCAAAAAATGAGTGTTTCAGATACTTGGAAAGATCTGTATAGAATCATTCTAAATACAAATGTGATTATAGATAGGGTTACGGGTAATGAAGCTATAGGAACTCAAGAAATAAGAACTGATATTTTAGCAGATACCCGATTTATCAGAGGCCTATGTTATTGGCATATAACTAACCTTTGGGGAGATGCACCTTATTATACTGAGGTGCTTACTCTTGAAGAAATTGGTTCTTTGGGTAGAACTGATGAAGCTACAATTATAACTGGAGTTCTAGAAGATTTACAATTTGCTCAAGACAATTTACAAACGGCATACACGGGAGACCAAAGTGGTAGAGCCTCAAAATGGGCAGCAGCAATAGTTATTGCTAAAATTTACATGAAGCAACAACAATGGCAACTAGGTTTAGATAAGTGTTTAGAAATCATAAACCAATCGCCTCATAGATTATTAGATACTTATAATGAGGTTTTTGATCAATTTAATGAATATAATGATGAAATTATATGGTCATTAGATTTTGCCAGAGATATTAATAGTCAGTTCGATCCTGCATTCCCAGGTAGAGCATTTGCTGGTAATAATAACTGGCGTCCTAGTATGTTTAACCCTCGTTTAAGAGATGAACCAGCAAATACTGATGAAAGAAGTGCATTAGGAGCTGCTCTAGCAGATAGAGGAGAGGCGTTTAACGGAACAGGATTGCAAGTTGCTTCTAAAGATTTTGCTGAGAGTTTCCCAATGAATGATTTGAGAAGAGAGCTAAACATCGTGGATAATTACTTAGGATTCGACTTAAATTTCCCATATATGGCGAAGTTTTGGAATCTAGAGTTAGATAGATCACCGCGTTTTAATCACTCAGATAACAGAATGGTATTTCGTTTAGCAGACGTACATTTAATGGCTGCCGAATGTGAGAACGAACGCCCTGGAGGAAACCCAAATGCAGCTTTTGAATATATTAGACCTATTAGAGAACGAGCATTTGCTACCCAAGCAGAAGCAGAAGCTATTTTGGGGTTAAGCACAGAACAATTTAGACAAGCAATTTACGATGAGCGTAAATGGGAGCTAGCAGCAGAACAACACAGACGATTTGATTTAATTAGATGGGGTATATTATTAGATGTAGTTCAAGATCTAGAATTTAGATTTTGGGATCCAGCTGGAAATATTAGACCATGGCATGTTAAATTACCTATTCCTCTTCAGGAATTAACAAATAATCCAGCATTATTAGAGTCCGATCCTACAAATAACGGGTATAGACAATAATAGTTTTTTTACATGTATTAGTTTAATTTTTAAATAAGCCGAAAGTTTTCTTTCGGCTTATTTTTTTACAGCACATTGCAGGATACTATAGCCTATACTATTTTGTAATTTCGTTTTTTAAAATATTTAAATCGCTTTTATGACTAAAATAACATTAATACTGTCGTTTTTATGCTCAATTAACATGTTTGCTCAGATAAAGCATGGACTTAGAGATGATGCAGAACGTCACGTTATTCCTAGAGGTTTTGTAATAAATACAAATGATCATGCTGGTGAAGTGTTTTTTAATAGTGATGATTATGCTCGTATGGTTAGAATGGGAGCGAATACGCAAGTTGTGCGTTTAGAGTTAGGAAAACTAAGTAATTTCCCAGGTGGTGAGCTAGAACCAAACTATCTCAAAAAACTAGATGCCTTAGTAAATTTAGGACGGCATTCAGGCATTAAAACAGTATTTAAAATGACTGTTTATGGTGTGGATAAGTTTGTTTGGGAAGAATTTTGGCAAAATAAAAAAGGAGAATACGATACTTATATTGACGCTTGGAAAGTAATTTGGAATAGGTATAACGAAGACGCTTATGTTTTGGGTTATGATGTGGTAAACGAGCCTCGAAAACTATCAATGGATATTTCTTATGATGATTTAACTAACAAATATTTAATACCACTTTATCAAAAAATCATCGATGAAAGTCAGAAAATTAATGAAGATAAAATGATATTGTTTCAATCTATCTTTATGAATAAAGGCGAGAAAATTGATAACAATCAATATTCAGAAATCACAGCACCAATTAATAGAAAAAACATCATATTTGCGCCACATATTTATCAAAATGATGTGAACTTTATAAAACGTAATATGGATAGGTTTGATAAAGAATCTGATATGTTAAAGGCACCAATCCTTATCGGGGAGTGGGGCTTCCCAACTTTTGCAACTACTGATACTATAATAGATGGAAAATTAGGCCAGTTAAAATACAGAGAAATGTATATAAGAACAGCAGAGGTTTTTGATAAAATGGGAGTAGGTTCTATTAAAGCTTGGTTTTTAGGAAATAGAACTATGCAAAATTTCCTTCCTGGTGGCCCTTCAACTTGGTCAATCTTTAGTGATAAAACCGATGCAGGAACGGTAGAGCGTAAGTATATTACCGATGTTATTTCAAGACCTTTTCCTCAAACCATTGCGGGCGATATTCAATCTTTTCTATTTAATTTTGCTACTAGAACTCTAGATATTAATGTTATTACAGATAATAGCAAAGGGGCTTCAACAGTATTTATTGGAGCTAATAGGCACTATCCCGATGGGTTCTCTATTTTAATTAATGATGATATTGTAATGTATCATGATCCATTAAAAAAAGTGAGTCTGGAAACCTATAAAGCGCCAAAAGGTTTCAATCCGTCAGATTTTATTTGGGATGCATACACTCAAAAATTAACAATTCTAAAATGGCCAAAAGATAATAACAGTTTAAACATTAAAATTGTTCCGGGTTTACGTAATTTTAACTAATCAAATCAATATCTCATAAAATCTATTATTAATGAAAAAAATAATTTTAACGTGTTTCATTGCAGTCTTATTATTTAGCTGTAATTCAAAAAATGGCAATAAGGAAGTAAGTCAACAAGATGGAGAAATTGCTCAAAAAGTAGAGCAGCTTTTAAGCGAAATGACGCTAGATGAAAAAATAGCTGAAATGACCCAAGATGCACCAGCCAATGATCGTTTAGGTATTCCATACATGAAATATGCAGAAGCTCTACATGGTGTTTGGCTTGTTCTAGATTATTATGGGAATACAACGGTTTATCCTCAGGCTATTGCAGCTGCCTCTACTTGGCAACCTGAGTTAGTTAAAAAAATGGCTTCACAAACAGCTATAGAAGCGAGAACTTTAGGCGTTACACATACGTATTCACCTAATTTAGATGTAATATCTGGTGATCCAAGATATGGTAGAGTAGAAGAGTCTTATGGCGAAGACCCTTATCTGGTATCTAGAATGGGTGTTGCATTTATCGAAGGTTTGCAAGGTACTGGAGACGAGCGATTTGATGAGAATCATGTGATTGCAACAGCGAAGCATTTTATAGGCTATCCAGAAAACAGACGTGGTATAAATGGTGGTTTTAGTGATATGTCAGAACGTCGTTTACGAGAGGTTTATCTGCCACCTTTTGAGGCTGCTATAAAGGAAGCAAAGGTAGGTTCTATTATGCCAGGGCATCAAGACTATAATGGCGTTCCAAACCATATGAATACCTGGTTGCTAAAGGATATTTTAAGAGATGAATTAGGTTTTGATGGTTTTATTGTTTCTGATAATAATGATATTGCTCGTTTAGGAACCATGCATTTTATTGCTGAAACCAGAACTGAGTCAGCTATTTTAGGATTGAAAGCTGGTGTTGATATGGACTTAGTAATTGGGAAAAATGAGAAGCTAGCAGCCTATAATTCTAAAGTATTGAAAGATACCATAGCACAGAATCCTGAATTGGAAAAGTATATTGATAAAGCAACCTCTCGTATTTTGACTGCAAAATATCAGTTGGGATTATTTGATACAGAACCAAAAGAGATTAACACGGAAACTGTAAATGCTGGTAGAAAAGAACACCAAGAGTTTTCATATGAAATGGCAAAAAAAGCTATCATTCTATTAAAGAATGATAATAATTTATTGCCTTTAGATATGGCAAACATAAAATCTTTAGCTGTAATTGGACCAAATGCTCACGAAGAAAGACCTGCAAAAGGAACCTATTCTTTATTAGGAGGCTATTCTGGTTTGCCACCTTTTTATGTTTCTGCCTTGGATGGAATAAAAGCTAAAGTAGGCGATAAAGTAAAAATTAATTATGCGAAAGGATGTGATTTATTAAACAATTCTAAAGCAGGTTTTCCAGCAGCAATTGCTGCTGCGAAAAAGTCTGATGCAGTTATTTTGGTCATTGGTGGTTCTAGAAAAACAGGTGGTGAAGGTGTAGACAGAGCCGATTTAAATTTATATGGTGTGCAACAAGAATTGGTAAAAGCAATTCATGAAACAGGCAAACCTGTTGTTGCAGTTTTAATTAATGGTAGACCATTATCAATAAATTATGTTGCAGAAAATATCCCATCAATTTTAGAAACATGGTATTTAGGGATGCGTTCTGGAGATGCTATTGCCGATGCTATTTTTGGAGATGTGAATCCAGGAGGTAAGCTTACAGTATCCTTTCCAAGATCTGTAGGACAGGTTCCTGTAACGTATTTACAAAGACCAGATTTTATTGGGTCAGGAAAAGGATTGTTTAAAGATGTAGACAAATCGCCATTATTTCCTTTCGGATATGGATTAAGTTACACAACATTTGCATACAGTAAACCAAAATTTGAAAATGCTTCAATTTCAGTAGATGGAAATACAACCATTTCTGTAGATATAACCAATACAGGAAAAAGAGCTGGTGATGAAGTAGTACAAATGTATGTAAGAGACGATTATGCCTCAGTTGGGCGTTACAATAAAATGCTGAAAGGTTTTGAGCGAATTTTTTTAGAGCCAGGAGAAACAAAAACGGTTTCATTTAAATTAGGATTTAATGAGTTGAATGTATTAAATCAAAACATGAAAAAGGTTGTTGAACCTGGTACTTTTACTATTTCTGTTGGAGGGTCTTCTTTAGAGAAAGATTTAAAAAAGGCCATACTTACTGTTAAATAGATATTGTATAATTTATAGTTTTAGGTTAAATAAGTAAATCTCCGTTTATTAATTTAAACTGTGCTAAAAATCAGTCTTTATATGGTTTTGTATAATTTAAAGTTTAAAAGGAGGATAGTAGTTATACTCATAAATACATTTACTACATCGTTACTTGTTAATTATATGAGTACTCACTTAAATTACAGTGCAATTTCACAATAAATACAACGGGGGATTTTAAAGCAATATCCAAGAGGAGTAATTTAATATTATGTGCTAAATATATATTTAAAATTAAGTTTGCTATTAGTTTAATTAAACCAAACTTTAATATGAAATGAGTTAGGAAGCATAACTATATCGGCTTTAGTAAATAACAAGCCTAATTTTTTATTTTTAACTATTATATTAATAGATTACACAAAGCGCTATTAATTAGGTCATTAAATTAAAATGAGCGAATTACTTTTCAATTAATAAGCATATTTTGTTAAAATTACAAAATAATATATATTTACAGGACAGTACATGATACTGTGGCTAAGTTTTTTGTATAAATTGTAATTAATTAATTAAAACTAAAATAAATTATGAAAAAAATTACTTTAAAAATTAGTGCATTTTTGTTATTAACTATGTTTGCGTTTCAAGTAAACGCACAACAATGTCCTGATGTATGGACTGAGAATGGTATTTACAAAATTTCAACATGTGGTTTAACACCAGAGCTTTTTATGACCATTAATGGTTCTACGGGAGCATTAGAATGGGCTGCAGAATTAACAGGAGATGACCCAACACAACTTTGGACGATAACAGACCATAGAGAGCCAGCTGGTACTGGTTTTATGGAGGTTTGGGCAACTATTCCTGGTGTTGGAGATTTTGCCATGGCTATAGATCAATCAACTATAGATCCAATGGATACAAGTGATAATGTTTTTACGTTGACAGTTGTGCCAGGGCAGCCAATAGCAGATACTGCTGATCCTAATTATGGTTTTGACCAGTTTCAAAGAAGAAGAACTACTGGTTTTGGTGGTCCTGGAAATGACGCCTTATTCGTTAAACCACCAGCACCACAGGCAGGAAGCTCAAGATATGGTACTATTCCAACTGCAGCAGGTGAAGCTGTTGAGTTTACAGCTGGAACAATTGATCCACTTAGATTCGTTTTTGTAGCTACGTTAAGTAATGAGGATTTTGATACAAGCTCAATCTTTATTTCTAATCCAGTTAATAACGAATTAAGTATCAATGGACTTACGGATAATGTTAATCAAGTATCTATTTACTCTTTAATCGGTCAGGAAGTAATTAGTAGAAAACTTACAGGACAAGCAACTCTTACATTAGATGTGAGCGATTTAACTAGCGGTATGTACCTTGTTAAATTAACAGGTGCTAATGGCTCATTCACTAAAAAAATTGTAAAGCAATAAATTAGGCTTTAAAAAACTTTTTTTGAAAACATTCTATCTTTTAAAAGGTAGAATGTTTTTTTTTGTAAACGAATTAAAGTGATACTGCTAGTGTAATTTTAAAATTAACAATAAAAAAATATTATGAATAGATTAGCTTTTAAAATGAAATTAAATAATGGACAAAAGGAAATCTACAAAAAACGTCATGACGAATTATGGCCAGAGTTAAAACAATTACTAAAAGATAATGGTGTTAATGAATACTCTATTTTTTTTGATGAAGAAACCAGTACGTTGTTTGCTTTTCAAAAAGTATCAGGTGAAGGCGGATCGCAAGATTTAGCGAACAATTCAATTGTAAAAAAATGGTGGGATTTTATGGCAGATATTATGGAGGTTAATCCAGATAATTCTCCAGTTTCTATCCCTTTAGAAGAATTGTTTTATCTAGAATAATATTACCTGATTACTAAAGCATAATTGTACAGGATACTTATTTACTAAAATATAGGTATCTTAGATATGCTTTAATAAACAAGCATTTGTTGAAAGAAAAAGAAAATTATGAAAATAAAATACTTATACAATAGTGTAATAATTAGGCATGTATTATGTATTGTTTTAATTATGTTCTCATATGTTATGAGTGCCCAAGTAGTTTTAGAAGCCGAAATTAAAATCACGGATTTTGGATTACATTTCAATGGAAGTAGCAAATCTAATGATAGAGATTCTCCAGATAGTGGAAATCCAAATTCTTATGATTTTGTATTCGGTCGCAATATTTCTGCTCATGGCGATGCGGTTAAAACTTTTGAGAATTATGTTTACATGACATGGTATCGTGGAGGCAAACTAGACAGACACATGATGTTATCACGCTATAACACGATAACAGGAACTATAGCAACTATAGAGTTTCCTCATAGACATACTGGTTTTCAGAATAGATGGTGGTTAGGAGAATCGCATAATACAATAGCTGTAGGTATTAGTCCTTTAGATGGCACAATTCATCTGTTGTATGATATGCATGCCTACAGTGCATCAAGACCATCAGACGGTAGTTTAGCTAACGATTATTTTAGATATTCTTATTCAGTTCCAAATACAGCAACAGTACCCGATGCTGAATTCACGCTAGATAAATTTGTTGAAAATGCTAGCGGTAACCCCAAGCATTTAAGAATGCCAGGAACTGCAGCTCAATCAGAGTTTATTGCTTTAACCTATCCTAGGTTTTTTCAGAATGATCAAGGAGACCTTTTGATGTTTATGCGAGAAGGCGGTAATAATAATGGGATGTATAAATTTATTAAATACGACGCAAGTAGCGGAGAATGGGGAAACTTCATTGATTTTAATAGATTAAATGCTAGAAGCCAACCAGGTATAACATTCAACTGGGGCTTATATGGTGATATAAAATATGTTAATGGAAAGATTCGTATTGGTTTTCAACGTAGATCTTCTAATAACAACGATAAGTATATATTTCAAAATGGTGTTTATTACGCATATTCTGATGATCAATCTGGTGCTACAGATTGGAAAGATCATAATGGCGACTCTTTTTCTTTACCTCTTCTAGATGCTGATGTTATAAAGATTATGGAACCAGGAGATTACGTAGAAACTACAAATGTTGGTAGGGTAAGAATTGTAGGTGGTTTTGATTGGACTGTAACAGCTAATGAAGACGTACATATTATAAGCCAAGTAAGAGATTTAGATAATAACGTCACAAAGAATTTACATACTTATAAGCCAGCGGGAGCCAGTGATTTTATTACCTCTGAGGATTTTGCTGGAGGCTCTGCTGTTTATACTTCCGGAGATGATATTTTTATTATTGGTTTAACTAGTGGTAGACGTGTATTTGTAGAAAAAGCTGAAGGAGGTACAAATAATTTTTCAAGAGTATATGAAGCAACATCAGGAAGACAATTTGATCATGGTGTTGTGCATATAGAAAATGGAAAAGTATATTATTATCTAATGGAAGATAGTTCTGGTAGTGCACAACCGCTATATCTACAAATTATAGATTTAGATATACCAATACCAACAGAGCCCACAGCACCAGATAACTTCACAATAGAGGCAATAGGCGAATCTTGCACAGGAAAAGCTAACGGATCGCTAATTATTAGTGGAAAAGCTACGCATGATTATGTAGCTACAATAGATGGTGTTACATACGATTTTAATAAAGATACCGTTATCCAAGATTTAAGCCCTGGAACTTATGATTTATGTATAGAAGTTGTTGGGAAAGATTTTACCCATTGTTATCAAATCACTATAGAAGAATCAGAAGGATTAACAGGTAAAATAGAAGTGAGTAAGCAATCTGTGAATGTTTCAGTTCAAACTGGAGAAGCACCTTATAGAATTGTTATAAATGGGGAAGAATTATTTGAAACCTATCAATCTAACTTTTCTGTACCAGTAAGTCATGGCGATAGTGTTCAAATAAAAAGTAAAGAAGCATGTCAAGGTGAGATGGCAAAAACTATTAATTTATTTGAGAATATTAAAGCATATCCTAATCCAACAAGCGGTTTATTTGAGATGTATATCCCAAGCGGAATAAAAACCATAGATTTAGAGGTCTATAATATTCAATCTCAATTAATGGTATCCAAAACTTTTTCAGTAAATGCTGGAAAGGTACAGTTAAATTTACAAGATAAGCCAAATGGTATCTATTTTGTAAAAGTTAATTCAGAGCAACCAATGTTTATTAAAGTTATAAAGAAATAAGATGAAAAAGATATATTTATATTTAATAGTGGCTGTAGAGTTAATTACTCTATCCTGCAGTAGTGGCGGTGGCGACGATCAAGGAGATATGCAACAGCCAGATAAAAATACAGCACCAACAGTACCTACTCAGGTTTATCCATTAGATAACACAATTTGTACTGATAACAATGTGATATTTGAATGGAGTGCTTCTACAGATGCCGAGGGTAATAGAATAACGTACAGAATTGAAGTTGCAGAGAATAGTTCGTTTTCACCTATTTCACAAACTACCACTAGTACTGCGGAGTCAAAACTTATTAGCTTGGAGAAGGGGAAGGCTTATTATTGGCGTATTAAAGCAACGGATAATCAGGCAGCTGAGAGTGATTATTCTACTGCAATGCAGTTTTTAACAGAAGGCGAAGGGGTTTCTAATTATATACCATTTGCACCAAATTTATTAGCTCCTGAATTAAATGCCGAAATAGATGGTACAAGTACCACTTTAAGTTGGTCTGCATCAGATGCCGATGGCGATACTTTAACGTTTGATGTGTATTTAGATACTAATGCAAATCCTACCACTAAAGTGTCTGAGAACCAACCAGAAACCACTTACGATGTTTCAGGTTTATCGGCCTCATCAACGTATTACTTTAAAGTTGTTGCAAAAGATGGTAAAGGCGGCGTAAGTATAGGGCAAGTTTGGAGCTTTAGCACCAAGTAGTAGATGCATAAATAATTACAAACTACTGGAGTCTAATAGATTGTGTTTTTTTTTACGAAGGATGCCCGTCCGAACATCGTTTTTTTAAAGATACCTACAGTATAGCGCAGGATACTTTCTTGTTTTGGTTAATTTAACTTTCAAAATCTAATTTTTTCAAAAGTAAAATATGAAAAGACGCGATTTCGTCAATATATCTGCTATGGCAGGTTTAGGACTAATGTTGCCATGGTATTCCTGTAAAGAGCATGGTGGACATCAAAATCATTTAAATTTAGAAAACCTAACAGCTTTCCAGAAGCAATCTTTCGATCTATTAAAAACATGGTGCGATGCCATGATTCGAGATCAAGTTAATAATGAAAGCGATCCTATTACAAATGGTACCTTATATTGTCATGCTTGCGAAACCGTTCATGGTCGAGCCAATGACGCCGTATATCCGTTTATGTATATGGCAGATGCCACAGGAGAACAAAAATATTTAGACGCAGCACTCAAATTATTAGATTGGTCCGTAAATGTTGATGGGCCAAAAGGCAGTTGGACGAACGATATCAATCCAAAATCATGGAATGGCATTACCGTTTTTGGCGCCATAGCTTTAGGTGAAGCGTTGCACCATCATGGGCATATTTTATCAAAAGAAGACAAAACAAAATGGGATGCTAGATTAAAAGAAGCCATTGAGTTCGTTTATAATAGATTCGATATGCATTTCAGTCATATCAATTATCGTTTTACCGCGGTTTATGCTTTGTATGTTCTAGGTAACTATTTTAACGAAGAAAAATATATCAAGCGAAGTGACGAGTTCGCAGCTTTAATTCCAGATTATTTAACAGAACCGAATAAATTGATTTTTGGTGAAGATAAACCTGATAATGACAAAAGCGCAAAAGGGTTGTATCCAATAGATATTGGTTACAATGTTGAAGAAACTTTAAACGGCGTAGTGCAATATGCAATCTTAAAAAAAGATGAAAACTTATTGAAACTGCTTACCGAATCCATGAACGGACACTTAGAATTTATGTTACCTGATGGTGCGTGGGATAACAGCTTTGGTACACGCCAAAACAAATGGACGTATTGGGGCAGCAGAACCACAGATGGTTGCCAACCCGCATTTGCACTCATGGCAGATAGAAACCCAGCGTTTGGTACGGCAGCAGTTTTAAGTACAGAACTTTTAGAACGTTGTACCGTTAACGGACTTTTAGCAGGTGGTTTACATTATGAATCTCACGGCGTGAAACCTTGTATACATCATACCTTTTCTCATGCTAAAAATTTAGCGTTTGTACTGGATAATTTAGAAGCTACAAAATCTACAAATAAGGAAACACCTGTTCCAAGAAGTACGAATGATGGTGTAAAACATTTCTCAGAACTTGATGTTTGGTTGGGTGCGAGAGGGCCTTGGAAAAGCACGGTGTCTTCCTATGACCAAATTTGGAAGAAAAAATATTCTGTAGCAGGAACGGGAGGTGCTTTAAGTGTGCTTTGGCACGAAAAAGTAGGCCCATTATTTACCGCAAGTATGGCTGAGTACATAATGGTGGAGCCTAATAATCAACAACCACAACCAGGAATCGATTTCTGTTTAACGCCAAGAGTTGAGCGCTTTGTAAATGGCGAATGGTTCACAAATATTCACGACTTAAAAGCGAAAGTAACAGTTACCGATACTAACGGTATTATTGATTTTAAAGTGCATGCAGCTTTAACCAATAGAGAAAAAGAGGTAGTTTTTGAACACGAAGAATTTCAGTTGAATTATCTGTTCGATGACGCTTCAGCCACAATAAAAGCCAAAAGAACCAGTAGAAATGAAAATGGAGACACTTTGGTTTTACCAATTATTTCTAAAACAGGAGAAAAAGTGGTGCAATCTTCAGAAAACACCATCGAAATTCATAAAAAAGAAGGTGTAGTTAAAGTAACCTCTAATGTTGCCATAAAAATTAAAGACATGGAAAAAGAACGTATCTTTAATCAAGTCCCTGGGATGGAAGTCCTGCCCTTGCTCATAGAATTTCCTAAAGCAGTAAATGAAGTGAGTTGCACAATAACTATTCATTAAAATTATAGTTATAATCAAGATACATCAGGATAGTTTTGTGTTTAAAAATAAAGACATTGCTTATTCTAAACATCAACGTCATTTATCTATGAACTTTAAGTCCATATTATATCAAATTTTTAGTTTTATTCTGGTCTTAGGATTGCTGTCTTGTCATCAAGATTCTTTACAAAAACCAACTGAATTAACAATTTCTGAAGGCTTTAAAAATCCAATAGGGTTCTATGATGCAAGTCCAACATTTTCTTGGGAATTGCCTGTTTCAAAAGACGTAAAAACGCAATTGGCTTATCAAATCGTTGTAGCATCATCAAAAGATAGGTTACCAAATAATCCAGATTTATGGGATTCAGAAAAAAAAGAAAGTACGCAATCTACTTTTGTTAATTATCAAGGCGATGATATAGAATCACGTCAAAAGGTGTTTTGGCAAGTGCGTTTTTGGAATCAAGATGAAACAGTTTCTGAGTGGAGCGAGATTAACAGATTTGAATTAGGCTTATTAAAAAATTCAGATTGGCAAGCAAAATGGACAGGCTTAGATACCGCGAAAGATAGCATTAAAGGCGTGCGTAAATTTTTAATGCACAGACCGCAATATTTACGTAAAGGGTTTGAGTTGCCTTCAGGTATAGAATCCGCAAGATTACACATCACTTCTAAAGGTGTTTTTGATGTACATTTAAATGGAAAAGATGTAAGTGATGATGTATTGACACCAGGTTGGACGCCATACAATAAGCGCATAGAAACTTTAACTTATGATGTAAGTGAATTATTGACTTCAGGTGAAAACATGATAGGTGTTGAATTAGCCTCTGGGTGGCACTCTGGCAGAATAAGTAGAGGTAAAGCGGTGTATGAAAACTTTACGTCACCTAAAATTTTATGTCAGTTAGAAGTCACTTTAAAAGACGGTTCAAAACTAGTAATTGTTTCAGATGAAACTTGGAAAGGCACTACAAACGGACCAATTAGACTAGCCAGTTTATATGATGGTGAAGTGTATGATGCCAATTTAGAAATACCTGATTGGTCTAAAACTAATTTTGACGATACCGCTTGGGAAACCAGCGAAGTAGAAACTATTGCAGATTCTGTAAAGCTAGAACCAAAACGTCATGCAACGGTTAAAACAACTGCTGTTTTAGAGGATACTGAAATTGTTTCTTCCACAAAAGAAGCGGTAATTTTTGATATGAAACAAAATATGTTGGGAGTTCCAAAAGTAAAAGTACCGATGAAAAAAGGTGATACGCTCACCATTCGTTTTTCCGAAATGTTACTATCGGATGGCACATTTTATACAACAAATTATCGTTCTGCAAAATCAACCGATTATTATATCGCTGCTGCGGATGGTATTATCGAATACACACCAAAATTTACATTTCATGGGTATCAATTTGTAGAATTATCAGGATTTGATCCTTCTGCAGAACCAAATAAAAGTTGGATAAAAGGCTTGGTACAACATTCTAATTTTGAAAAGAATGGAACATTTACCTCTTCACATGATAAATTAAATCAATTGCAAAGTAATATTACTTGGGGTTTACGCGATAATCTTTTAGATATACCTACGGATTGTCCGCAACGCGATGAGCGTTTAGGTTGGACAGGTGATGCACAAGTGATTTCGCCAACAGCGCTATTTAATTTTGATACGCATGCCCTTTGGACGGCTTGGTTACAAAGTATGCGCGAAACACAAACGGAGCACGAAAGTGGTTTAGTGCCTTTCATTATTCCAGACGTATTACAAAACAACAAAGCAAGCTCAGGTTGGGGTGATGCTTGTGTCGTTATTCCATGGGATATTTATAATATTACAGGAGATAAAACCGTATTGGAAGAGAATTACGATATGGCTAAAAAATGGGTGGGCTATTATAAATCTAAGTCTAAAGATTTTATTCCTAGTACACATTCGTTTGCAGATTGGTTGCAACCATATCCTGAGAAAGGTGGAAAAATGGGGAATAGAGGCGATACACCAGGAAAATTTGTAAATACTGCATATTTTGCACATTCTTCGCATTTGGTTTCAAAAATAGCTGGTGTTCTAGGTAAAACGGAAGATGAAAAAAAATACAAAGCATTATATAATGATATTGCAGCTGCTTTTGAATCTAAGTTTTTTGATGAAAACGGTAAATTCAAAAATAAAAAACAAACCCAAACCAGTTATTTATTAGCCATATATTTTGATTTGCTAAAACCAGAAACGAAATTAAAGGCGCAAAAGCATTTACTTGAAGAAATTAAAAATGCCGATTACCATTTAGGAACAGGCTTTTTAGGAACGCCTATTTTACCTAAGGTTTTAGATGATATGGGCGAAATTGATTTAATGTATAAAATACTATTTAAGGAAACTTATCCGTCATGGTTTTATTCTATCAATCAAGGCGCAACTACTATGTGGGAACGTTGGAATAGTTATAGTAAAGCTGATGGTTACAACCCGCAAAGTATGAACAGCCTAAACCACTACGCTTATGGTGCTATTGGACAATGGATGTATGAGCGCCTCGCAGGTTTAGCACCTTTGGCTCCTGGTTATAAAAAAATAAGAATCGCGCCCATGCCAAATACTGATTTTTTAACTTCAGCAGCAGCAAGTTTAAATACACCTTACGGAAAAGCATCATCTTCATGGAAACTTGAAAATGAAATCTTTAACTTAGATGTTGTTATACCACCAAATACAACTGCGGAAATTCATATTCCAAAGACATCAAATCAAGATGCATTTGTAAATGGAGAGTTTTTAGATGATGCTTCAAAATATGAATTAATAGAAAAAAGCGATAAATTTATTGTGTTAGCTGTTCAAGCAGGCACATATCAATTCACAACTAAATCAAATTCTGATGAATAAAAAACCAATTTTCAATATTTGTATTGTCATCTTTTTAAGCCTATGTAGTTTCGGTTTAACATCTTGTGAAGAACAAACTTCACTAGAAAAAGCAACAGATTTGACCATTTCTGAAGGCTTTAAAAATCCGTTAGGTTTTTATGACGCAGAACCCACGTTTTCATGGAAATTACCTGTTTTAGATAACAACAAAAGTCAATCTGCATATCAAATTGTAGTAGCATCAAGTGAAGACTTACTGCCCGATAATGCGGATTTATGGGATTCTAAAAAGCAGGACACAGACCAGTCTGTTTGGGTAAAATATGATGGTAAGTCTCTGGAATCGCGTCAAAAAGTATATTGGCAGGTAAAATATTGGAATCAAGATGAAGACGCTTCCGCTTGGAGTGATACTAATCATTTTGAATTAGGATTGTTATCAAATAGCGATTGGCAAGCCCAATGGATTGGTTTAGACACCAAGAAAGAAAACGTTGTGGGAAGTCAACAAAATATTGTTCACAGACCACAATATTTAAGAAAGGGTTTTGAATTATCTAACGATGTGGCTTCTGCCAGATTATACATTACAGCAAAAGGTGTGTTTGATGTAGCCATTAACGGTGAAGATGTAAGCGACGATGTGATGCCTCCTGGGTATACACCTTATAAAGAGCGTATAGAAACGATTACCTATGATGTGAGTGATTTAATTGAATCTGGGCAAAATACTATTGGTGTTGAAGTTGCTGCTGGTTGGCATTCAGGCCGCTTAGGCTGGATGAAATCATTATGGATTGATACAGAATCACCAAAAATGATATGTCAGTTAGAATTAACCATGAAAGATGGTGCTAAAGAAGTTATCGTTTCTGATGAAACTTGGAAAGGCACTACAAATGGCCCAATACGTCTTTCTGAAATCTATGATGGTGAAACATACAATGCCAATTTAGAAATGCCAAATTGGGCAACCAACAATTTTAGCGATAAAAGTTGGGATACAGTTAGCACATTTCCTGTTGGAAATACCATTAGGTTAGAGCCAAAACGTCATACTACAGTTAAAAATAAAATTGAATTAGCTACTAAAGCACTTATTAAAAAAGAGGGTACTTTAATTTTCGATTTAGAACAGAATATGGTTGGTGTTCCGCTATTAAAAGTTCCGATGAAAAAAGGACAAACCCTTAAAGTTAGATTTGCAGAAATGCTATCACCAGATGGAACGTTTTACACCGATAATTATAGAAAAGCACTATCCACAAATTATTATACAGCCTCCGAAGATGGTGTTATTGAGTATCTTCCGAAATTCACGTTTCACGGATTTCGTTATGTTGAATTAAGCGGATTTGATGCATCTGTAGAACCTTCAAAAGATTGGGTTACAGGAATTGTTCAATATTCAGATTTTGACGAAAACGGCACGTTCACATCTTCACACGAAAAACTAAATCAATTACAAAGTAATATTGTCTGGGGTTTACGTGGTAACTTTTTTGATATTCCAACCGATTGTCCACAACGGGACGAGCGCATGGGATGGACAGGTGATGCACAAGTATTTGGGCCAACCTCAATGTTTAATGCCGATGTGTATAAATTCTGGGCAAGCTGGATGCAAAGTGTACGCGAATCGCAATACGAAAACGGTGGTATTCCGTTTGTGGTTCCCGATGTGTTGTATAATAATAAAGTGAGTTCTGGTTGGGGCGATGTGTGTACCATTATCCCTTGGAAAGTCTATTATAGAACAGGCGATACAACCATTCTAGAAGAAAATTATGAAATGATGAAAGGTTGGGTGGCACATCATAAAGCGACTTCAACAAATTATATTTCTAGTATGAATTCTTTTGCAGATTGGTTGCAACCGTATCCTGCAAATGGCAATAACAAAGGTGACACTTCACACAGTTTAATTGGTACCGCATTTTTTGCACATTCCACAAAATTAACGGCACAAACGGCTGCCGTTTTAGGAAACACACAAGAGCAGGCTAAATATGAAGCTCTATTTAAAGCTATAGCAAACGCTTTTGAAAATGAGTTTTTTGATGAAACAGGAAAAGTAAAAGAGGTTTCAGAAACGCAAACCTCGTATTTATTGGCCTTAGCTTTCGGTTTATTGTCGGAAGACAAACAAGCAAACGCGAAAAAGCACCTTTTACAAACTATAGAAGCTGCAGATAATCATTTAAGAACAGGCTTTTTAGGAACACCATTACTATCTCAAGTTTTGGATGAAACAGGCGAAATTGATTTGATGTATAAGTTATTATTCAATGAAACCTATCCATCATGGTTTTACTCTATTAACCAAGGTGCAACCACTATTTGGGAACGTTGGAATAGTTATAGTAAAGATGAAGGTTTTAATCCTATGAGTATGAATAGTTTAAACCATTATGCGTATGGTGCTATTGGTGAATGGATGTACGAGCGTATTGCAGGTATTGCACCTTTAGAAGCAGGATATAAAAGTATTAGAATAGCTCCAAAACCTAGAGCACCTTTAACATCAGCTTCAGCTAGTGTAAATACACCTTACGGGAAAGTGTCATCGTCATGGGAAATTGTGAATGGTGAATTTAATTTAGAAGTAGTAGTGCCACCAAATACAACAGCTACAATTATAATTCCTGGAGATGCTCAAGAAGATCTCGTTTTAAACGGTTCATCTTTCACAGGAAACTCCGATCTAAAGATAATTGAAACGAATACTTGGTTTTATGAATTATTAGCACAACCTGGAACATATAAGCTGAAATCAAAAATTAATTAGAATCACAAAATGAAAATAAAATTAGTTTCTAAGGTTGTTTTAGTCTTTTTGACTGTTTTAACAAGCTGTAAAAACGATGTAAAATCAGAACAAGTCTCGGAGACTACTCTAACTAAAAAACCCAACATCGTTTACATTCTCACAGACCAATGGCGCGGTTCTGCCTTAGGTTATGCTGGAAATCCAGACGTAAAAACTCCAAATTTAGATGCGTTTGCAAAAGAGGCTGTAAATTTAACTAATACCGTTTCGGTTACACCAGTTTGTACACCACATCGGGCGGCATTATTCACGGGAAGATTTCCAACCACTACAGGTATGTTTTTAAACGATATCCATTTACCTGCTGAAGAATTAACCATGGCAGAAATTTTTAAAGCCGAAGGTTATAGTACAGCATATTGGGGGAAATGGCATTTAGATGGTCACGGACGTTCAACTTACATTCCAAAGGAAAGACGCCAAGGTTTCGATTTTTGGAGAGGTTTAGAGTGTTCTCATAACTATACCAAAATGCCGTATTATGATAATGATGATACGGAAATGAAAATTTGGGGAGAATATTCGCCTTTTGCAATATCAAAAGATGCCAATCGGTATTTAGAAAAGCATGCCAATGATGAAAATCCATTTTTAGCATTAATATCTATAGCAACACCCCATTATCCGCACGGAAGCGCACCAAAGAAATATAAAGATATGTATCCGCCAGAATCTTTAACCTTAAATCCAAATGTTACAAAAGAACAAGAGGCGAGAAGCCGCAAAGAGTTACAAGGCTATTATGCCCATACTACGGCTACCGACGAGGCTATTGGAAATATTTTAAATAAAATTAAGGCACTTGGGTTATCCGATAATACAATTGTTGTCTTTTCAGCAGACCACGGCGAGATGATGGGCGCACATGGTGTTAAAGCATTTACAAAACAACTAGCTTGGGACGAATCCATTCGCGTACCCTTTTTAATAAGCTATCCTTCCATTGGGAAAAATAAGGGCACAACGGTAAATGCACCATTGACCACTCCAGATATTTTGCCATCTTTATTAGGGTTAACCAATATTAAAATCCCTGAAACTGTAGAAGGTGAAAACCTAGCGCAATTAATTAAAAACCCAGATCCAAATGTAGATAGAGCTGCTTTGGTAATGAATGTTGCACCTTTTGGCGCTAATTTTAAAGATCAACCTTATAGAGCCATCAGAACCAAACAATACACATATGCAATTACTCCCAATGGTCCAAGTATGTTTTACGATAATATTAAAGACCCTTACCAACAAAATAACTTGTTAGGTAAGCCAGAATTGGCAGCTATTCAAAAAGATTTAGACGCTAAACTTCAAAAACAGCTAGCAAACATTGGAGATGAGGTAAGACCAAGAGCATATTACATGAAAAAATGGGGTTATAAATTTGACGAAAACAGAAGAGCCATTAATTGGTGGGATTGGAAAGAAGGGAAAGGTACAGTACAATCTCCAAAACCTATTGCTAATTAATGGTTTTATTTGGGCGTTACCCACAAGGGGTCGGGCTTTCGGCAGTCGCTCTCTGCGAGGAGCTTCAACAAATGCCTCAATCCCTAACGCGGGTTAATCCGCTAAAGTGTTTTTTTAAACTTAAATTCAATCTATTTCAACTTTAAAAATAAAATGAGAAAATTAATTCTACTATTGTCTATTATATGCTGTATTTCAAAAATATCTGCACAAAGTGAAACCCCAAACGTATTAATTTTTTACGTTGATGATTTAAGAGCAGAATTAGGCTGTTATGGTAGTAAAACAGCAATAACACCAAACATAGACAAACTAGCATCAGAAGGTGTAATGTTTAACAAAGCATACGTGCAACAGGCCATTTGTGCACCATCTAGAATGAGTACGCTTACAGGGTTACGTCCAGAAACATTAGGTATTTATAGCATTTTTACGCCACTTCGAAAAATTCATAAAGATGTTGTTTCTATGCCGCAGTTATTTAAAAATAATGGCTATAAGACCGTAAGTATTGGCAAAGTATATCATCATAGTGTAGATGATAAAAACTATTGGACAGACTATTTTGCTAAGGAATCTAACAGTTATGTAAAGCCAGAAAACATTGCATTAATGAAACGCATAAAAGAAGAAGGTATAAAACCATCGAAAGGGCCTGCTTACGAAGATGCTGATGTAGAAGATGAAGCCTATAAAGACGGTCGTGCAGCAAAATATGCCATTGAAACTTTAAACGACATTAAAGACGATAAATTTTTAATGTTTGTGGGGTTAAGTAAACCACATTTGCCATTTAATGCACCTAAGAAATATTGGGATTTATACAATAAAAACGATTTTAAAATACCGTCACGACAAAAACCTGAGGGTATGTATCGTTTGGCGTTAAGTAAATGGGGCGAATTAAAAGGGTATCATGGAATTCCTAAAACAGGAGATTTAGATGATGAGTTAACCCGTACTTTAATTCATGGTTATCATGCTTCTGTTAGTTTTGTAGACGCTCAAGTTGGTAAAGTAATGGAAACTTTAGAAGAATTAGACTTACGTAAAAATACCATGGTTATTTTTATGAGTGACCATGGCTATAAAATTGGCGAATATGGAGCTTGGTGTAAACACTCTAATGTTGAAATTGATGTGAGAGTTCCTTTAATTATTAGTAGAGAAACAAATTATAAAAAAAGGAAGACTGGTAAAACATCAAATGCATTAGTAGAAAATGTGGATATTTTTCCAACTTTAGTGGAGTTATGTGGGTTAGAAGGACCAAAATCCGATGGTAAAAGCATATTGCCTATTATAAATAAACCTAATACAAAAGGAGACGAAATAGCCACAAGTGTTTATGCAAGAGGTAAAAAAATTATGGGTGTAACTGCTACAGATGGCAAATGGCGTTATACAGAATGGAGAGATTCCAAAACACACGACGTTTTAGCTGCCGAATTGTATGAGCATAAAAATAGTTTATTATCTTTTGAAAACTTTTCTGGAAATTCTAAATACAGCAAGGTTGAAGAAAAAATGAAAGCACTTTTAGAAACCCAATTTCCAAGAAATGCAGCACCTTTTTTGCAGAATGATATCCCTAGGAAATAGTTGTCTTTTGTTATAATTCATGCTACAATGAAAGCAATTAAACCAATGAGAGGAATAGTGTTAAAAAATTTTTAGTTACCCTATTTTAGATTTTTAGTGTTATGCAGTTTCATAGTTTTGAGTAACTATAACTAAATGAGACTATGATAGACCAAATAAGAGTAGACGCCGATTCTATGGTGCCTAAATATTTGCAGATTATAAATTCTATAATCTCTAGTATTTCTAATGGAAAAGTTAAAGTTGGAGATAAGGTGCCCTCAATAAATAAATTAAGTCAAGAGTTTTATTTATCTAGAGATACTGTAGAGCGTGCTTACAGGGTTTTAAAGAAACGTAAAGTAATCGTTTCTGTTCATGGAAGAGGAACTTATATTGCAAAAACACAGTTAATCTCAAAATTAAACGTGTTATTTTTTGTTAATAAATTAAGTCCTTATAAAATGATGATTTATAACGCATTTTTAAAAGAAATGGGCGAAAATTGTCATGCAGATCTTCATAGTTACCATTGCGATGAAACACTTTTTTCAGAGCTAATGGCCAAATATAAATCGACCTATGATTACTATGTAATAGCACCACACTTTAGAACAGACAATTTATCATATGCTAGTTTTACAAGTAAGGTGAATACAATAATCAATAACATACCTAAAGAGAAATTGGTGTTATTAGACACTGATAACAATGACATAAAAGGGGATTTCATTCAAATATATCAAGATTTTGAAACTGATATATATAATGCATTAGAAACTGGTCAAGATAAAATAACCAAGTATAAAAAAATAACACTGGTGTACCCCAAAAAGGCCTTTTATCCATATCCAACTAAAATTTTAGATGGGTTTATCAAGTATTGCGTTAACAATCACTTCAACTTTGAAGTGGTGGAAGAGGTTACTAACGAGTTTAAAATTGAGGCGGATAATCTTTATGTTACAATAGAGGAAACAGATTTGGTAAGTTTAATGACTAAAATTAAGCATAGTAACTTAAAATTAGGTACTAATGTTGGTGTGATATCTTATAACGATACACCTTTAAAACAGATATTAGGAGTTACTGTTATTTCTACAGATTTTGAAGCCATAGGAAAACAAACTGCTAAAATGATTACTGAAAATAAGAAAGAAAAAATAAAAGCGCCGTTTTATTTTATTGATAGAGAATCGGCATAAAAATAATTTAGAAAATGGATTAAAAAAGGCTGTCTGGAAAGACGGTCTTTTTCTATTTTAGATAAATAAAAATCTTATATTAACCTTAGATTAGCTAAAATTTAATTTTAATAAGCACTGACTTAAAATAAAACTTTCATGAATCGTAATGCATTTTTTTTAGTCTTTTTAATTTATGTAAACGGTTTATGTGCCCAAAGCAATCAATTCCACTTCAAATATCTAAATACTGGAGATGGGTTATCTAATAACTCTATAACAGCTATAAAACAAGATAAATTTGGACAAATGTGGTTTGCTACAAACAATGGATTAAACAAATATAATGGTAAAGACTTTCTAGTTTACAGAAACGAACCAAAAAACAAATCGAGTATAAGTAACAGTGAAATATTAAATATACTTGAAGATACGGAAGGTTATATTTGGGTTGGTACTATAAATGGATTGAACAGGTATAATCCTCAAAAAGACACATTCAAAAGATATTATAAAGTAGGGTCAGATAAAACTTCATTAAGTCATAGTTTGGTTATTAGTAGTTTGGATATGAAAAATGGAAACATTTGGTTTGGTACCGTCAATGGTGTTTCAATTTATAATAAAAAACGAGATAATTTTACAAGATTTTTATACACTTCAAATCTAAATAAAGCAACTTCCGTAAATCATATTTATCTCGACGCTAAAAAGCATATTTGGCTGTCTACCAATAATGGTATTATAAAAATTGAAAGAACCAAACAAGGTAAGTTTACTACAGATACATTTAAGCTAAATAATACTGAAAGTAGTAATTTCTTTGTTAATAATGTAATAGAGATAAGTCCTGATATACTCGGAGTAGCCACTAAATTTAATGGTTATCTTTTGTTTGATAAAGTATCAGAACAATTTTATGATTCAAAACATACGGAAATACCTAAAACATTAGATGTAAAAGATTTAGAAAAAGACGATTTTGGTAATTTATGGCTAGCTACGACAAATGGCGTATTTATCATAACACCGTCTCAAGAGGTTATTACTTTACAAGAAAATAGAGATACTAATTCAGCTATTAGTCAGAATTATCTAAAAAGTATTTACAAAGACAAAAATGGAGCTATGTGGTTAGCAACACAGAGCAAGGGTATTTGTATTTGGGATAAATCGAATCAAAATTTTGTTCATTTTTATAATAATAAAATTGATAATAATATTACTAATAGCGTTGTTTCTGATGGGAATAAAACAATTTATTTTGGTACAGAAGGCGGCAGTGTGCATACAAGAGATGAAAGATGTAAGGTAGAAGAACTATTTAAAGTTCAGAATGGCAGTAAAACGATAACATATTCCATTCAATCTATGCTTTACTTAAAACCAAATCTACTTTGGATTGGTACTTTAAATAATGGTCTTTTAGTATACGATTTGAAAACCAAGACGCAGAGAAATGATTTGATTTCTTCTGAATTAATGGCGCTCACCGAAAACACAGGTGTTTTAGATATAAAAAAAGATATTCAAGGAGATATCTGGTTTGGTACTTTTGGTAAAGGGTTAATAAAGTATAATGTTGAAAAAAAAGAAGTAACCCTATTTACTAGACCTCAATTAACTACTAATATCATTAAATCAATTCATATTGATAATGACGGTAGCGTATTTACAGGAGGTATTGGAGGAGTAAACATTTTAGAACCTAGTGTGAATAACACTTATAAAATTTCTACTTTTTTTGATAAAAACTCTTTTTTAAGCTTTAACATAAAAACTATTTACAAAGATTCTAGAGGTACGGTTTGGGCAGGTACAAATACAAGAGGGCTTTATAAATTTAATGGCACAGATTTTCAAAAAGTATTTATCGCAGTTAAAAATAGAGTGTCAACAGTATATAAAATTCTAGAGGGCGAAAATGGAATGTTGTGGTTGAGCACCGATAAGGGTATTGTAAGATATAACCCAAAGCGCAATACAGCCACAATCTATGAGCAAAAAAGTATTATGGATAGTAACGATTTTATATCTAATTCTGGAGCGAATATAGGTAGTCAGTTTTATTTTGGAGATTTAAGAGGCGTTACAACTTTTAATTCAAAAGAAATTATTGAAAATAAAAAAGTACCAAAGGTTTTATTATCAGATTTAAAAATCAAAAATGAAACCGTCGCTGTTAATGATGACGAAGGTATTTTATCAAAAAGTTTAAATTATACCAACGTTTTAGAATTAAATTACAAGAATTCAAATTTCTCCATTAGTTATGCATTGCCAGACTATATAAACTCAAAAGGTAATAAATATGCGTACAGATTAAAAGGTTTGGATGATGAGTGGATTTATACAAAACAAACAGAAGCATTTTTTACTTTACAAACTCCGGGGACTTATACTTTTGAGGTAAAAGGTACAAATTATAACGATGTATGGAGCAAAACCCCAACAAGCTTAACAATTATAATAAATCCAGCACCATGGAAAACATGGTGGGCGTATACCATTTATTTTCTTCTCTTTTTCAGTGCGCTATATGGTATAATTTGGATGCTACAGTCTAAAACAAGGCTTACACATAAATTAAAATTAGAGCACTTAGAGAGCAAAAGAAAAGAGGAGCTAAACCAAGCTAAACTTAGATTTTTTACAAATATTTCTCATGAATTTAGAACACCATTAACACTAATTTTAGGGCCACTACAAAATATATTAAATGACTACTCAGGATCCAACGCGATTTATAAAAAATTAAAAATTATAGATGGCAGTGCCAATCATTTATTGCGTCTTATTAATAGGCTAATGGATTTTAGAAAATTAGAAAGTAATCAATTAAAACTAGAGGCCGCAGAAGGTAATATTGTTAAGTTTTTACAAGAAATATTTTTGTCCTTCTCTGAGTATGCTAAAAACGGAAAGTATAATTATACATTTAATACATCGCATGAGGAAATAGAGGTGTATTATGATAGATATAAGCTAGAGCGTGTGTTTTATAATTTAATATCAAACGCCTTTAAATACACTGATAAAGGAGGTGACATTAACATCAATATTTATAAAGAAGACGCCGAAGTTCTTATAGAAATTCAAGACTCGGGTGCAGGCATTCCAGAGGCATATTTAAATAAAATTTTCGATCGTTTTTTTGAAGTCCCAGGTCGTAATGAACATAAAGAAATTCATAATAAAGGTACGGGAATAGGACTGTCTATCGCTAATAATATAGTAAATCTTCACCATGGCACAATAAGCGCTGATAATGTAAAACCGCAGGGTGCAGTTTTCAAAGTAAAGTTAAAGTTGGGTATAGCACATTTATCAGAAATCGAAATTTTAGAAAACTTTAAAATGAGTGATGATGTATCGCAATATGCTACTCAAATTGGTGTGCCAAATCTAGAAACGCATAATAATCCAGAAGATTTTCTTTTAGAGAAAAAGAAATACACCATTTTAATTGTGGAGGATAATACCATTTTAAGGTCCTTTATCAAAGAGATATTAAAACCAAATTATAACGTTATACAAGCTCCAAATGGTAAAGTAGCATTGCAAAAAGCCGTAGAGCATTTACCAGATTTAATTATAAGTGATGTTATTATGCCTGAAATGGTAGGAACCGAACTCTGTGCTAAAATAAAAACAACTCTGGCAACTAGCCACATTCCTGTCATTCTACTCACATCACGTTCCTCATTAATTTATAAGTTTGAAGGTTTAGAAAGTGGTGCGGACGATTATATTAGTAAGCCTTTTAATCTTAAAGAATTTAATCTTAAAATTCAGAATTTATTAGAATTTAAACAACGCTTAAAAGAAAAGTTTTCATCAAATGAAAATTTTGAAGCTTTAGATGTGTCATTAACTACTTTAGATGAGAAATTACTGGATAAGGCTATTAAAGTTGTAAAAGAGAATATATCTAATCAAGATTTTAATATTGCTCAATTTTCTGAAGAATTAGGTGTAAGTCGCTCGATGCTTTTTACAAAAATTAAGGCTTGGACCAATTCTACGCCAAATGATTTTATTCAGGAGATACGACTAAAATACGCCTCTAAATTACTGGAAATAAATAGGTTAAACATCTCTGAAATAGCTTATGAAGTAGGCTTTAAAAGACCTAAATATTTTAGCCAATGCTTCCATAAAAAATACGGTTTAACACCATCTGAGTTCGCTAAAAAATTCGCAACTAGCAGTGATTAAAAATAACAGAATTTAAATATTAAAATTTATTCTGGTACAGGACACAACAGGATTATATTAACTATGTTATAAGTTAAGTTTGTTTATACACTGTTAATTACAAAACAAACTAATGAAAAATGTCCTTGCTTTCTTATTTTTTATACTATGCGTTTCTTTTAGTAACGCACAAAGAACGGTAGTAAATTTAAATAATAATTGGCAATTTATTCTTGAAGATGATGCCTCTTTTTTTAAGGAAGATGTAGATGACTCTTCATGGAAAACCTTAAACGTGCCTCACGATTGGTCGTTCGAAAAAGGCGTTCGAAAAGGCGGCGACCAAGGACAAGGTGGTGGTTATCACGATGGTGGTATTGGTTGGTATCGCAAACAATTCAATGTGAAAAAAGAAAGTCTTTCTAAAATCACATACATCAATTTTGATGGTGTGTATATGAATAGTGAGGTTTGGGTTAATGGCAATTACTTAGGAAAACGCCCTTATGGCTATATCAGTTTTCGATACGATATTTCAAAACACTTAAAAGATGGCATAAACACCATTGCGGTTAGAGTTGATAATAGTTTAGAACCTTCTGCACGTTGGTATCACCCTTGCGGCATTTATGCAGCGGTTAAGTTGATTGAAGTAAACCCAGTTCATTTTAAACCTAATACCATTTTTATAACGACGCCTTCAATAGAAAAGCAAAAGGCTATTGTAAATATTGATGCTGAAGTTTCTGAAACTCAAAAAGGTTTAGAATATGAAGTAAAACTATTCTCCCCAACAGGAAAACAGCTCAATAAAAGTTGCGAAAAACTAAAATCAAATACACTATCAGTTCAGTTAGAAGTTAAAAATCCAGAATTGTGGAGTCCAGAAACACCAGTTTTATACAAAGCAGTCACTAAAATTCTAGATGGTAAAAACGTTATAGATGAAATAGAAACCAATTTCGGTTTTAAAATGGTAGAATGGAAAACCGAAACAGGCTTTTGGTTAAATGGCGAAAACGTAAAATTAAAAGGCACTTGCGAACATTGGGAAGGTGGTCCTGTAGGTGGTGCATGGACAAAACCTATGCTACGCTGGAAATTGCAATCTTTAAAAGATATGGGCATTAATGCCATTCGTCCTTCTCATAACCCAACACCACCTATGTTTTATGATATTTGTGATGAAATTGGGTTGCTAGTTATGGATGAAATTTTTGATGGCTGGCATAAAAAAGCACCACAAGATTATGGCAAACAAGCTTTTGATGAATGGTGGCAACGCGATGTAAAAGAATGGATTACTCGAGACCGCAACCACGCCAGTATTTTTGTGTGGAGTTTAGGAAACGAAACGCATAGTGATGTAGCTCCTGATATGGTGAAATTTGGTAAAAGTTTAGACCCAACTCGATTATTTACATCCGGTGCAGGAAACCCTGAGGATATGGATATTCAGGGCGTTAATGGCGGTTCTGAGACAAAATCGTTTATTGAAAGTAAAACCTTTGATAAACCCTTTATTTCTACCGAAGCACCACATACATGGCAAACACGAGGCTATTATAGAACCCATACTTGGTGGCGAGATAATGAATTACCAGGAACTTACGACTTACCCAATTTAACCGAAAAAGAAATCTTTTTTTATGAAGGTATAAACCCAAAAGATTGGAGAAACAGAAAGCAACGTTTTAATTCATCTTATGATAATGCAACGGTACGTGTTTCTGCAAGAAAATATTGGGAAGTGATGCGAGATACGCCATGGCATAGTGGGCATTTCCGTTGGACGGGTTTCGATTATTATGGAGAAGCTGGTTTGGTACACGGTGGCTTACCATTCAATTTATTTATGGGCGGCGCATTAGATGTTGCTGGTTTTAAAAAGGACTTATTCTATTTTTATAAAAGTCAGTGGACAAAAGAACCTATGGTTCATATTCTGCCACACTGGACACACCCTAGAATGAAAAAAGGAACGGTTATTCCAGTTTGGGTATATTCAAATGCTGATGAAGTAGAGTTGTTTTTAAACGGAAAATCTCTTGGAAAAGACAAACCAGGAACCGTTTGGAATGAGATGCAATGCGAATGGATGGTTCCATATGAAACAGGTACTATTGAGGCTGTAGCTTATATTGATGGCAAAGAAGTAAAACGCACTTCGTTTAGTACAAGCAAGCAACCCTCTAAATTGAAAACAACAATAGATAAGTTAGATGCTGAAGGAGGATTTGAAGCGAGTTATATTATCACATCTGAAAGTCTAGATGAAAATGACAATCTCTATCCTTACGGAGAAAATAAAATCTACTACAATATTCAAGGTGATTTAAATAAGGTTTCTATGGAAAATGGAAATCCTATAGACCCGACAAGTAGAACAAAATCAGACTTTAGAGCTTTATTTTTCGGAAAGTCACGTCTGTTTTTGAGACAACAACCTAATGCTAAAAAAGCGTCAGTTATCACAGGCGGAATTCTAGGGGATAAAGCATTATATCTCTCAAATACGATTTCAATTTCAGCAGAAGATATTTCAATTCTAGGAGATTCAAAACCTTCTAATTTAGAAATTCGTTACACTACAAATGGAGATGATCCTGAAACCAAAGGATTATCATATAACGCGCCTTTTCAAATTTCAAATGGTACAACTGTAAAAGCGATTGTCAAGAAAAATGGAAGTGTAGTTTTAACCATGGAAGAAACGTTTGGTAAAAACGAAGGCTTGTTTTGGGGTAATGAACACTCTGCAGATATGTGGATTGGTAGGGGCGTAAATATTTCTGCCGAAGATGGTATTCTTGAAGGAGCAGCAAAAGCCGATAAAAACGCGCGTCGTTATAAAGGCACTGGTTTTGTGCGATTTGATGGTGAAGAAGGCGCCATAACATGGTATCAAGAAAATGACGGCGAACCAGGTGATTACAGTATCCGCTTTAGATACATGCACAATAATAAAGGGAAATTACACCCAATGAAACTGTATGTAAATGATGAATACGTTAGAACCTTGGATTTTAAAGCAACAGGAGGTTGGGAAAAAGAATGGAAGTTTGTGCCAACCATTATAGTATTGCAATCTGGAGCCAATAATATAAAACTAGAAACCACTGGTGAAAGTGGTCCATTTATAGACGAGTTGTTTGTGGATTAAAACTAAAAGTATGATGACCGTTATTTACATAGTTGGGGCTTTACTCGTGTTTAATGTGTTGTTATTCAAGTTTAGTTGTAATGACGATACTAAATAAAAATACTTATATGACAAACAAGATAACATGTTATACAAAGCTATTTGTCATACTTTTAATAAGTATTTTTGCTCATGCTCAACGGCAAACTGAAAAGATTCAAATTATTGATTATCAGTTATTAGAGGCTCAAAAGTTACGAATTAATAATGGAGATGAAATAGCTGTTAACACTTACAATCACCTGATAAAAAAAGCAAATTCATTATTAACCATAAAAGGATTTTCTGTAGTACATAAAACGGGTTTACCTCCAAGTAAAGATAAACATGATTATATGAGTATTGGTCCTTATTGGTGGCCAAATCCAAATACGTCAGATGGATTGCCTTATATTAGAAAAGATGGAGAAATAAACCCAGAAACTCGAAATAATTATACAGATTTTGCAGAGATAGATAACTTTTTTTCAGCGGTAAAAACTTTAAAAAAAGCTTTTTATTACAGTGATGATGTAAAATATGCCAACAAAAATTTAGAGTTAATAAATACTTGGTTTTTAAATGAAGAAACTAAAATGAATCCCAACGTCAATTTTGGGCAATCCATACCAGGGAAAAATAGTGGAAGGTGTTTTGGAATCATTGAATTTGGAGGACTTTTAGAAGTTATAGAATTTTTAGAATTAGCCAGAGATAAAAATATCCTTGGTAATGCAATAGAAAGTGGAATGTTTACATGGTTTACCGAATATTCAAACTGGTTAAAAAACAGTGAACTAGGTAGAGAAGAAGCCACTAGGAAAAATAACCATGGCACACATTATGATGCGCAATTGCTAAGTGTTTTGGTATACTTAAATAAAATCGAAGAAGTTAAAAACTATCTTTCAACTACAACAAAAGCTAGAATTTTCAGTCAAATAGAACCTGATGGCAGTCAGCCTTTAGAATTGGCTAGAACGAAATCTTTTTCTTATTCTGTAATGAATTTACATGGCTTCTTAGAGCTGGCAATAATTGGACAAAAAGTAGGTGTAGATCTTTGGAATATAGCTTCTGAAGATGGTAGAAGCATAAAAAAAGGATACGAGTTTATATTACCTTATATAACCAAACAAAAAGAGTGGCAATACAAACAAATAAAAGACAGAAAGCACTCTGAAGAAAAGTTAATTTCAGATCTACGACATGCTTGTAAACAATTTAAAGACAATTCTTTTGATAAAGTACTTCAGCAACTAAACTAAAAAAATGAAAAATATAATTTTATTATTCTTCTGTTTAACTTTGATTTTAGCATCTTGTAAAAATAAAAATAGTGAACAACATCTTTCGAAAGAAACGATAACGCTAGAAGAAGGTTTTAAAAATCCACCTTTAGCATCTAAACCCAGAACATGGTATCATATAAACAGTGGAAATGCGTCTAAAGAAGGGTTTACCAAAGATTTAAAAGCCATAAAAGAAGCTGGTATTGGTGGTGTTTTAGTGTTTAATGTGTCTATGGGTTTACCTGAAGGGGATGTGGCCTATAATTCTCAAGAACATCGTGATATTCTAGCGCATGGAGCTAAAGAATGTGAAAAACTCGGACTAAGTTTTGGTGTGCACAATTGTGATGGATGGACGTCTAGTGGAGGCCCTTGGGTAACTCCTGAAAATGCTATGAAAGCTGTGGTGAATAGCCAAGTAATTGTTAAAGGAGGTAAACAAGTAACTATAAAATTACCACAACCACCTGCTAGACATAATTTTTATAAAGATATTGCTGTGGTTGCGTATCCGTCGTTAGAAACTGAATTGATTGATAATAGTGTAAACCCAATTATTACCTCTTCAGATAAAGCGTTTAATCCAAAATTAGCAACAGACCATCAAACCAATACGCATGCCGATTTAAAAGCAAACCAATGGGTGCAATATGATTATGGGAAACCGCATACCATCCGCTCTATGTCTGTTTTTATTAATAAACGAAAGGGACGATTAACGTTGTTAAAGTCAAATGACGGTGTCAATTTTACCTTGGCTCACAAACCTAACGAAGAACGCATTGGTAAAGATGAATGTTATTTTTCAGAACATTTTAAACCCATTACTGCGCGTTATTTTAGAATAGTTACCGAATTAGATACTGGTATTTACGAAATGCAGCTTTCTGCAAATCATACTTTAGGTAATCAATTAGAATTTACATCATACAGAAAGAATAGGCGTCGTGTTATAAATCCAGATAAAGCAACCTATATAAAAAACGATGATATTATTGTTTTAACTGATAAAATGGATGATGACGGTGTTTTAAAAGTAAAATTACCTAAAGGAAATTGGACTATCATGCGTTTTGGTTTTACAGCTTCTGGTGCTACAAACGAACCAGCATCTGATGAAGGTACAGGACTTGAAGTTGATAAGTTTAGTAAAAAAGCTTTAAAACTGCATTACGATGCTTTTGTTGGTAAATTAGTAAAACAAGCAAAGGTTGATGCGCCAAATGCATTACAATATGTAGAAATTGATAGTTATGAAGTTGGGCCACAAAACTGGACAGATGATATGGAACAACTATTTCAAGAGCGCTTTGGATACGATTTCACACCATTTTTATTGATGTATGCTGGCAAGTATATAGAAAATAACGATACCGTTGAAGCCGTTATTTGGGATATGAAACAATTGGTAAGCGATTTAATGGTCACTAATTATTTCGATTATTTCACAGAATTATGTCATCAAGATGGTTTGATATCTTATATAGAGCCTTACGGTTTTGTTGGGCCTTTTAATAGTTTAGATGCCGGTAGAAGTGCCGATATACCTATGGGCGAATTTTGGTTGGGTAAACCAAACAAACATAAGCGTGCAGCAGTTTCTTCAGGGCATATTTACGGTAAAAATGTGATTTCTGCAGAAGCCTTTACTAGCACAAAACTAAATTGGGGTTTTCATCCAGCTTTAGCCAAAGAGAAGGGTGATTATGAATGGACGAATGGTATTAATGAGTATATGTTTCATCGGTTTGCGCATCAATCTAATACGCATGTAAAACCAGGAATGAGTATGAGTTTTGTTGGCTCTCATATTGATAGAACGCAAACTTGGTGGGACAATGCAGGTCCAGAATGGTTTCAATATTTAGCAAGAGGGTCTTATATGCTACGTCAAGGAAATCCTGTTCTTGATGTATTAGTTTTTGTGGGAGATAGAGCGCCAAGTCACGTGGTTCACGCAAACCAAATGCGACCTAAATTGCCAGCAGCTTATAAGTATGATTGTGTGAATTCAGATGTTATTATCAATCGTTTAAAAATGCAAGATGGTAAACTAACACTACCAAACGGAATTACTTATAATGCGTTGTCTTTACAGAGACATGATATCATCAATATTGAAACGTTAAGAGGTATTCATAAGCTTTCTCAACAAGGCGCATTAATTGTAGGAACGAAACCAAATAAACTCGGAGGTTATAATATTACTGATGCTATGGAAGCTGAATTTAAAATACTTGTAGATGCTATTTGGTCTAGTAAAAAAACATATAACAATCTAGAGTGGGAAGAAATTTTTAAAGCAAACAACATTCAAAAAGATGTAATTGTTGAAGGGCAGCCCGATTTTAATTACTATCACAGACGTACTGAAAACGAGGATATTTACTTCATTTATAATCACAATCAAACGGAATCAGAACTGCTTAACTGTAGTTTTCTAGTAGATGGAAAAGTACCCGAATTTTGGAATGCAGAAACCGGTGAGATTACTAAATTAGTGGAGTATACGAGTGAAAATGGAAGAACCAATATTGCAATTCAAATGCATCCACAAGAATCAGTTTTTGTGGTTTTTAAAGAGGAAAAAAATAAACGTCCTAAAGTTGCTTATGAAGCATCTAACAATAAGCTACCAAAACCTTCATTTAAATTAAATGATGAAAATAATTTACAAATGCAGGCGTATAAAAATGGAAGTTATTCTGCAATAGTAAATGCTTCAGAACGATGGAAAGTTGACGTTACAGATATTCCAAATCCTGTTGAAATAAAAGGAAATTGGCAAATTGATTTTAGAGAAGAAGATTTTTATAAAGCAACAGTAAAAACGGACACCTTGTTTGATTGGACAACACACAGCACAGAGGAAATTAAATATTATTCTGGCACTGCCATTTATAAAACAATATGTACTATTGAAAAAGGATTTTTGAAATCAGACAGACAATTCCAACTTAATTTAGGAGACGTTAATGTGATTGCAAAAGTGATTTTAAATGGAAAAGATATGGGCGTAAGTTGGTTAGCACCATACACCTTAGATATTACTTCAGCATTAAAAGAAGGCGATAATACTTTAGAAATTCAAATCACCAACCAATGGACAAACCGTTTAATTGGCGATGAAAAATTACCCAACCAAACTGGTTATGACGTTAGAAGAGGACAGCCTGGTTTTGGCGATGCAGAATTTAGAGGTAAGTTTAAAAAAATGCCAGAATGGTTTAGAAATAACGAGCCATTACCTGAAGGTCCTCGAAAAACATTCAGTGCCTACGGATTTCAAAAAGCAACCGATCCATTATTACCTTCGGGTTTGTTGGGTCCTGTTACTATTTCTACATCAAAAATTATTAAACATCAATAAAACATAATGAAAAAAATAGGCTTTATAATTTTACTATTGTTGTGTTTGTGCTGCAATCAATCCATGCAAACAAAAGAGGCGTCTGTCCCTTTAGAAGCAGGGTTTAAAAACCCACCAAACGACGCAAAAGCAAGAACCTGGTGGCATTGGATAAGTGGTAATGTTTCTAAATCTGGAATCACAAAAGATTTAGAAGCCATGAAACAAGTGGGCATTCAAGAGGCGCAATTGTTTAATGTACACTTAGGGTTTCCGCAAGGTTCTGTAAAATATTTAAGCGAGGAATGGTTAGATTTATTTCAATTTTCAGCTGAAGAAGCCAAACGTTTAGGATTAGAACTGGCATTTCATAATAGCGCAGGGTGGTCGTCTAGTGGCGGACCGTGGGTAACTCCAGAACATGCGATGCAAACTGTAGTTTCTAGTGAATTACCTGTTGAAGGAAACCAATGGTTTAAAGGCAAATTACCACAACCAGAATCCAAATTTGAGTATTATAAAGATATTGCAGTTTTGGCGTTTCCTAAGCCTAAAGAAAATCTGAAAATTGGGGGTTTAGATTATAAGATGCTATCCGAACGTGTTCGAAATCACTTATTACCTGACGATAAAACCATTGCTAAATCAGCAACCATTCAAAAAGAATCTATTATTGATGTAACGGCTCGTCTTTCTGAAGATGGATTTTTAGAGTGGCAAGTGCCAAAAGGCGATTGGATTATTTTAAGATTAGGGCATACGCCTATTGGGACTAGAAACCGTCCTGCCGCTGCAGGTGGTGGTGGTTTAGAGGTTGATAAGATGAGTAAAATAGCACTTGATGCCTATTGGGAAGGCGGAATTCAACCGATAATTAATAAGCTAGGTGATTTAATAGGAACAACAGTCAATAATTGTTTAATTGATAGTTATGAGGTAGAAACCACTAATTGGACAACTGGTTTTGATACCGAATTTGAAAAATTAAGAGGTTATAATGTACTGCCGTATTTGCCAACTTTAGCTGGCTATTATGTTGAAAGTGGTGAAACCTCAGAACGCTTTTTATGGGATTTTAGAAGAACCATCGGCGATTTAATAGCCGAAAACTATTATGCACACTTTGGACAGTTATGTCATAAAAACGGGATGAAATTTTCTGTAGAACCGTATTGGGGACCTTTTGATAATATGCAAGTGGGTGCTACTGGAGATATTGTGATGTGCGAGTTTTGGAGTGGCGGTTATCCGTTTTTTGATTCCTCAAAATTTGTATCGTCTATTGCACATTTAAACGGAAGTTCCATTGTAGGCGCAGAATCGTTTACAGGCGTAGGTGGTTGGGATGAACACCCAGCACAACTAAAATCTATAGGTGATAGAGCATGGGCTGAAGGCATTACGCGCTTTATATTTCATACCTACGTTCATCAACCTTGGGATGTGGCTCCAGGTTTAGCCTTGAGTTATCATGGTACAGATTTTAATAGATTAAATACGTGGTGGGAGCAAGGTAAAGGCTTTATGGATTATATAGCTCGTTCTCAATTTTTATTGCAGCAAGGAATAAATGTTACAGATGTATTGGTTTTTACTGGAGAATCTTCGCCAAATACAGCGTTTTTAAAGCCGGAAATTAAAGCCATGGGCTATGACTACGATTTGATTGGAGCGAATAAATTACAAGATTTGTTTGTTAAAGATGGTTTTATTTGTACACCAGTTGGTGGCAAATACAAGGTGTTACAGTTACCACAGTCCGATTGGGCAAAACCTGAAACGCTGGAAAAAGTAAGGGATTTGGTAAACGATGGTGCACATGTTATTGGAGCTAAACCATCAAAATCACCTAGTTTGAATGATTTTCCAAAGTGCGATGCTGAAGTGGTAAAGCTAACAAAGGATTTATGGGATTCAGGATTGGTTACCGATAAATCGATTGAAGACTACTTAATCGAAAGTAATACTCCAGCTGATTTTAGTTTAGAAAATGAAGATAAAACAGATATTAATTTCATCCATAGAAAAACCGAGGCTGCCGATATTTATTTTATTGCGAATGCCAGAAAAGAAAGTCGCGACATTACAGCAAATTTTAGAGTCTCAGGAAAACAACCTGAATTATGGAATGCCGAAACAGGTAAAACGAAAGATTTGGCAGTTTATAAAGAAAACGGAGATGGCACTACAACCGTACCAATTTCATTAGGTATGGAAGGGGCTGTTTTTATCATATTTAAAAAGTTAATACCAGCTAAAGTTCATCTTGTAGAAGCCAATGTGCAAGTTGAAAAACCAAATTTAGAACCGCTATCTAATTTAGAAATTATTAAAGCGGAATACGGTACGTTTTTGCAAGAAGGACTTGTTGATATCACAGATAAAGTAAATAATGCTATTAGTAATGGAAAACTAGATTTTAAAATGTCTCGTGCATTTTGCGATTGTGATCCTGCTATGGGTTACAAGAAAGAGTTTAGAATGGAATACCAAATTGGGGATTCTATTCATCAAATTTATGCGGAAGAACGAGAACATATTACTATTGATGCAGGTGATAAAAAATTAAAGGTTTTAAAAGCGGTATTTGGCAAGTTCAAAGCAGAAACTAAAGGTATTCCAAAAAACTATAAAACCTATACTATTACTGGGAAAATTAAGGGTTTAGTGGCTTCTGGAGATTTAAATATTCCAGTATCTAATGAGTTAATTGAAAATCGAGAAGTAGAAGGCGGTAAAACCACTTTAAAAATCACCTATGTTACAGATGGCGAAGAACGTACCCTATTTATTTCAGAAGGACAAATTTTAAAATTATCAAAAGAAAAAACAACATCTGAATTGGTTTATGTTGATGACACTATAAATTGGGTAACACCCTATAACGGAAAATTAACCTATAAAACTACATCGGGTGCAACACATTCTGTGGAGGTTAAATCGGTGCCTCAACCTATAGAATTATCTGGTACTTGGGATGTCTCATTTCCACCAAATTTAGGAGCACCAGAAAAAGCGAAGTTTGATAAACTTATATCATGGGCAGACGCTGATGATGAAGGTATTCAGCATTTTTCAGGAACTGCAACTTATAAAAAGGAGTTTGAGCTGGCTGATGATTTAGTTCAATCTGATAAACGTTTGGAATTAGATTTAGGAAGTGTAGCGGTTATAGCAGAGGTTTATATCAACGGAAAAAATGTGGGCATTTTATGGAAAGCACCTTTCAGAATACATATTGACGATTTTGTAAAAACAGGTAAAAATGTTTTAGAAGTAAAACTTACAAACCTCTGGCCAAATCGATTAATTGGCGATGAAGGCTTACCTTTAGATTTTGAGCGTAAGGGCAACAAAATGAAAAGCTTACCTGATTGGTTGTTGAATACTAAAGCGCGCCCATCCAAACGAATAACATTCCCATCTTGGAACCATTATAAAAAAGATGATGCACTGATAACATCTGGGTTACTGGGACCAGTCAAAATTAACATCTTTAAAATAAAACAGATAAAAACCAATGAAGAGTAAATATTTAATATTCAAAATAAGCCTTTGTTTACTTTTTATTGGCTGCAAGCCAAATAAAAAAGACGCAGTAAGTGCTGAAAAAACAATGGAATTTGTTGAATATTTTGCCGACAATGGTTTTGGAAATGCAGTGGCTATTGTACAACACCCATCAGGAGTTTATCACAACGGTATTACTTATGTGGCCTATCAAGGACCTTTAGAAGATCCGTATGTAGCTTCTTATAATCACAAAACTAAAGAATGGAAAGGGCCATTTAAAGCAGGTGTTAGTGAAATGGGTAAAGACCCAAATCGTAAAAAAAGAATAGATAACCATGGTAAACCAGCACTACTTATTGATGATGCTGGTTATATTCATATTGCTTTTGGAGGCCATGGTGGAACACGAGAAAATGGTGAGAATATTTTAGGAAATCATCACTATGGTAAAAATTTACATGCAGTCTCTCAAAAACCATTAGATATTTCTAGTTGGGAAACACTAGACAATATTTCATTATTTGGGACGTATAGTCAGTTTGTAAAAATGGATAATGGCGATATCTATTTATTTTATCGCCATGGCGCACATAGAAGCAATTGGGTATATCAAAAATCAACTGATAATGGTGTTACATTTGACGAGCCTGTTTCATTTTTAAAACATAAACGAAGAACAACTATTGAAGCCGAAGACTCATGGTATCCATGGGTGAGTAAAGGTAATGATGACGATATTATTGTAGCATTCGATTACCATATTTGTAGAGATAATAAAAACGCTCAAGACGCACGAGGGCACATACCGGAAAGACACAATGTGTATTATATGATTTTTGATACCCACACAGGGCAATGGAAAAATGTGAAGAACGAGCCTTTAGAAATGCCTTTAACCAAAGAAATGGCAGATGAAAAAACTCTGGTAAAAAAAATACCAAATGATTGGACGTTTCAGGGAATAACTGATGTAGACTCAAACGGAAATCCGCATGTATGTATACTAGTTGGTCCAGATATAGGAGCAAAAAGGAGTGGTCCAAAACGTTTACAATATTTTAGATGGGATGGAAAAGCGTGGTTACAAAGTAAGAATTCTAACCTTCCTAGAGGTAATGGTGATGTAGAAGTAAAATCAGCAACAGAAGTTAGCATATATCTAGAAAGTGAAACCGATAATGATGTTGGAGAGATTTGTAGATGGGATAGTTTTGACGGTGGAGACACTTTTAAGAAAGCACAGGTTTTTTTAAGTCGAAAAAACTCAGGATTTGTTATTTCTGCACTTATAGATAATCCACATCCAGATGCAAGAATCGTTGTAGGAGAAAAACAAGAAGGTTCAGATTTTAGAAAAATGTATTTGTTGGGTGATCATGGACCTATTACAAGAAATAAAGAAGAAACAATATTTGAAAAACCTACCATTAATCAAACTAAAAACTAAAAAATAGAACTTATAATGAAAATTAGTAAAAAACTAACTTTAGCAATAGTTACACTAAGCATATTAATTTCCTGCGGAAAAGGCACTAAAAACGAAACAGAATCTGTTTCAACAAAAACTCAAAGTCAACCAAATATCGTATTTATTTTATCTGACGACCAATCTTGGACAGATTATAGTTTTATGGGTGATGAAAATATAGAAACTCCAAGAATAGATCAATTCGTAAAAGAGAGTTTAACGTTTACAAGAAGCTATGTGCCAACACCATTATGTTCGCCTTCGTTAGCAACAATTATTACAGGATTATATCCTAAAGACCATGGTATTTTAGGGAATGATAAAGTTTACGAGCGTGGTAATATCCGTGGAAAAGAAAGAGCAGAAGCTTATAAACCAGTTATTTCCGCTTTTGAAAAGCAAACCACACTTCCAGATATGCTAAAGGAAAAAGGGTATATGTCGTTTCAAACAGGAAAATGGTGGCATGGTAACCACAAAGTTGGAGGTTTTGATGATGGTATGACGCATGGAGACCCTAATAGAGGAGGACGTCATGGCGATTATGGATTAGAAATTGGAAGAAAAGGATTAGACACCATAAATAGTTACGTAGATGTAGCCTTAAAACAGAAGAAACCGTTCTTTTTATGGTACGCACCATTCTTACCACATAGACCTCATAATCCACCACACCGTTTGTTTGAAAAGTATCAAAAGAAAACAGATTCAGAGCATTTGGCAAAATATTGGGCAATGTGTGAATGGTTTGATGAAACCTGCGGAGAGTTATTCGATTTAATTGAAGATAAAGGATTAACAGAAAACACATTGTTTGTTTACGTATGTGATAATGGGTGGGCGCAAGATCCGACAAAAAGCGGGTATTTAAAACACTCTAAAAGAGCACCTTATGAAATGGGTATTCGTACTCCAATAATGTACAAATGGAAAGGTGAAATCACACCTAAGATGGACGATAAAACCATTACAAGTAGCATAGATATGGTGCCTACTGTACTTGATATTTTAGGTATTGAAAAACCTGAAAACCTACCAGGAATTAGCGTTTTAGATGAAAAAGCATTAAACGAGCGACAAGGTGTTTTTGGCGAAGTATATGCGCATGATTTTGATACCATTGAAAATAGTATGTTTTACAATATGGCAATTTTTCCGCCTTATAAAATCATTATTCCAGACCCTGTAAGAAAATCTAAAGAAAAAGTAAAGTTATTTAATATTGATGAAGACCCTTTTGAGGAAAACAACATTGCAGAAAGTAATCCTGAGATTGTTGCTCAATTAACAGAGAAAATTAAAGACTTTAGAACAGAATAAATTATGAAAAAAGTACACATCGTATTATTGCTAGTATTTGCTTTTATTTTTTCATGCAATAGCGAAAAAAAGAAGGAAACAAAGGAAGAGCCATCAAAACCAAACGTGCTGTTTATAGCAGTTGATGACTTAAACAATTGGATAAGTCCAATAATGGGGTTTTCAAATGCTAAAACACCAAATTTTGATAGGCTAGCAGATATGGGTGTAACGTTTACTAATGCCCATGTTCAAGCACCTTTATGTGGGCCGTCAAGAGCATCGATTATGACAGGTTTACGTCCGTCAACTACAGGTATTTACGGAATGACACCCGATAATAAAATTAGAAGAGCAAGCAATCCAGCAACCAAAGATATTACGTTTCTACCAGAATATTTTGAAAATAATGGGTATCATACTATGGGAATTGGAAAACTGTTCCATATTCATGCACCAGATAGTGTGTTTAACGAATCTGGCGGACGTGTAAAAGGTTTCGGGCCTTATCCAGAAAAACGTTTTGTTTGGGATGGTTTTGGAAAAGGCATAAAAGGTACTCACGGAAGAACGAGTACAGATTGGGGTGCATTTCCTGAAAATGATACGTTGATGCCAGACCATCAATCTGTGAATTGGGTGGTAGAGCGTTTAAATAGACAGTACGATAAACCATTTTTTATGGGACTTGGTTTTTTACGTGTTCACGTTCCGCTTTATGTGCCACAAAAATGGTTTGATTTATATCCGTTAGAAGACATTCAAACACCACCTTATTTAGCAGATGATTTGAATGATATTCCTCCAGTTGGAATGAAAATTAACGATTTACCAATGATGCCATCAACAGAATGGGCGAAAGAAAGTGGCGAATGGAAAAAAATTATACAAGCTTATATGGCTTGCATGAGTTATGTAGATTATGAATTGGGTCGTGTTTTAGATGCTTTAGAAATTAGCAAACATAAAGATAATACTATTGTTGTTTTATGGTCAGACCATGGCTATCGATTAGGTGAAAAAGGAACCTTTGCAAAACATGCTTTATGGGAAACTGCAACAAAAGCGCCCTTAATGTTTGCAGCACCTAATTTACCTAAAGGCAAGAAAATTGATGCTCCCGTTGAAATGCTTTCGCTTTATCCAACATTATTAGAGTTAAGTGGACTGCCTGAATACGAAAGAAATGAAGGAAACAGTTTAGTGTCTATGATGCAAGATGATGAGGGTATAGAGACTTCTTATGCCCTAACAACCTTCGGTATGAACAATCATGCTGTTAAAGCAAATGGGTACAGGTATATTCAATATGAAGATGGTAAAGAAGAGTTTTACGATCATAGTTTAGACCCTAACGAATGGACAAACGAAGCTGAAAATCCAAAATATAAAGAGCAAATAGCATCTATGAAAGCTCTTTTACCAGAGATTAATTCAAAATGGGATTCAAGTTCAAACTATACGTTTCAGCCTTATTTTGTAGAGCAAAAAGCAAGAACAAATGGCGAAGAGGTTAAAGATGTTAAAGTAATTGGAGCAGATAGGTAGGGGATAAAAAACACCTTAAATGAATAATATGTTGAAAAAATGGCAACATTTTATAATAGCAATACCTATAGTTATTATATCATTAACGAGTTGTGGTAATAGTGATAAGAACAAAGAGCAATTTACGGAAGCAGATTTTGATGTTGAAAAGCCAAACCTAATTTTCTATTTAGCCGACGACCAAGATGTTTACGATTATGGGTGCTACGGCAATGAAAAAGTAAATACCGCTGCTGTTGACCGTCTTGCTAAAGAAGGTATTTTATTTACAAATGCCTTTACGGCACAAGCTATTTGTGCGCCTAGTAGGTCGCAATTATTCACAGGAAAATATCCGCTTAAAAATGGGTGTTTTGCCAACCATACTGCTACGAAACCCAATATTGAAAGTGTAACTTCAAGAATGGAAAAATTAGGGTATGAGGTTGTGCTAGCTGGAAAAAGTCATGTAAAACCATCTAGTGTTTATAATTGGGATAAAGAATGGGCGCCAGTACTAAAGAAAGGTGTTCCTAGAGACTATATTCCTTTAGATAGTATTGAAAACTATTTTAGAAACTCTAAAAAACCGTTTTGTATGTTTATCACCTCAAAATATCCGCATGGGAAGTATTTTGAGGTTGAAAACCCTAAAGCTGAAGATATTAAGTTTTATCCTTTCAATATTAAGAAAAAGGATAACCCAGATTATGTAAAAGCTAAAGCGGGTTACTATAGAAGTATTGAAGAAGACAACACGCAGTTAGAAAGTGTTTTAAAATTAGTAGACTCGTATTTAAACGACAATACGCTTTTTATTTATAGTGCAGACCATGGAGTTTCTGGAAAGTTTACGGTTAAAGATATAGGGCTTAAGGTGCCATTTGTTGTACGTTGGCCTAAAGTCATTAAGCCAAATTCAAAGTCTAATCAACTCATTCATTATACAGATGTTTTACCAACATTTATGGAAATTGCAGGAGGTAAAGTATCACAAGATATCGATGGGAATAGTTTTTTACCACTTTTAAGAGGCGAAGACGTGCAAATTAATACTTATGTTTATGGTGTAAGAACCAATCAGAATATTTTAAATTCTGAAATTTTTCCTTCAAGAATGATTCGCAATAAGCGCTACAAATACATTAGAAATTTTAATTCATTGGAAGTTGTAGAACAAAATTTAACAGGAAAGTCTAATGTAGATTACTTTATAAAGCGAGGAGCAAATGCTTTTAAGAATGAACCTTTTGAAGAATTATACGATTTGAAGAGTGACCCTTTTGAACAACATAATTTAGCTAATAATTCAGATTTAAAAACCATTAAGGAAGGGTTGGCTAATGACATGTTTAGCTGGATGAAATCTCAAGGGGATATTTTAGTTGAATCAATTGGAAATATCCCTTTAATAACACCTAAAGGGGATAGAGGATTTAAGTTAGATAAAGATACTCCAAGAAGAAAAATCTCCAATTCCATAAAGAATACACTTAATACAGAAGATTACACAATTATAGAACATTGGTAAAATTAATTTTGAATTTGAATATGAAATTTCTTGTAAAGTTTATAGTAATTAGTTTCTTTTTTATGTCATGTAAAAATGAAAAAAAAGAAGAAGTTATAGTTGATAAAAATAAGCCAATGAACATCTTGTTTATTGCAGTTGACGATTTACGTCCAGAACTAAATTTTTATGGCGCTAACCATATTCTTTCGCCAAACCTTGATAATTTAGCAAGCGAAAGTTTAGTGTTCAATAAGGCGTACTGTAACGTTCCTGTTTGTGGTGCTTCAAGAGCAAGTTTACTTACAGGAACAAGACCTACAAGACATCGATTTGTAGATTATAAAACTAGAGCAGATACAGATGTGCCACATGCTATTTCTTTGCCAAAATTATTAAGACAAAACGGTTATACAACTATTTCTAACGGAAAAATTTATCATCATAATGATGACGATAGTCTAGCTTGGGATAGAAGGTGGTTTCCAAAAGGTAATATTCGAAATTATCAATTGCAAAAGAATATTACAGACAATGAGGGAGCTGGTCAAGCCCAAGGAGGGGCAATTTCACACGAAATGGCTCAAGTTAATGATACCGCCTATTTTGATGGAAAAATAGCCCAAAAAGGAATAGCAGATTTACGAATGTTAAAGGATAAAAAAGAACCGTTTTTTTTGGCATTAGGCTTTATGAAACCTCATTTGCCATTTAATGCACCAAAGAAGTATTGGGATTTGTATGATAGAAATAAAATTGAATTACCTAAAAGCTATATTCAACCCAAAAGCACACCACGAAAGGCATTTCATAATTTTGGCGAATTACGCCAGTATAACAATGTTCCTAAAAAAGGCGATTTATCCGAAGATTTAGCAAAAGAATTAATTCATGGCTACTATGCCTGCATCAGTTATGTAGATGCACAAATTGGATTGGTTTTAGATGAATTAAACCAACTAGAATTAGAAGACGATACCATTATAATTTTGTGGGGAGACCATGGTTGGAATTTAGGCGACCATAAACTGTGGTGTAAACACGTTACGTTTGAAACTGCTTTACGGACACCGTTAATGATTAAAGTACCCGGAAAAACAAAAGGAGAAAAAACAGAAGCCATTACAGAATACATTGATATTTATTCTAGTTTAACCGAACTTGTTGGTATTGAAACTCCAAATACCGTTGAAGGCAAAAGTTTTGTACCAATAATTAATGGTGAAGGATCAGATAAAGACTGGGCGGTAAGTAAATTTAAAGATGCCGTAACTTTAATAAAGGGCGATTTATTTTATACGGAATGGACAAACGATAAAGGCGTCGCTTATGTCCGTATGTTATTTGACCATAAAACAGATCCGTTAGAGTTAGATAATTTGGCTAAAAAACCTGAACATAAAGAATTGGTTAAATCACTTTCAATAGAATTAAGAGAAAAATGGGGGAAAGATTTTTTGAACTAAAAACCATGAAATTTATAAAGTATAAAATAATATTAATAGCGCTGTTGGTTAATTCATTTTATGGAAAAACCTTTAGTCAAGAATTAGAGCGCCCTTTCATTTTAGTAAAATCTAGCGAACGCAATCACATCTTAGAAAAAATTGATAAGCAACCTTGGGCTAAAGATATTTACGAAAACTTAAAACTGAAAACAGATATTCAGGTCAAACAATTTTATAAAAACCCAACAGATTATATTAAAAAATTACCGTTCAATTGGTCTGCTAAAAGCACTAGTCACTTTCCACCTTTTTTTAAAACAAGACATGTAGCCAATGGCGTTCAAGAAAATCTGGATAACGCCACAGATGAAGAATGGAAACCTGCCGAACTTTTAATAGAACATTTACAGGTTGCTCTAGACTGCAGTGAGCTATATTTTTTAACCCAAGATGAAAAATATGCCTACGTAGCAAGCACCATTCTATATTCATTTTTAAAATCGGTACAGCAATCTGAGGTTTCCGATTGGCATGGTAGAGGTGGTTGGTTATTTCCTTTTGATGGGTTTCGTGAAGTACGCGTTATAGGTTATAAGCTACCGTTAATTTATGATTTTATTCATTCGTATTTGAAAAAAGAAGGTAAGGCTTTTGATATCATAAAAAATGAAAACGTAAATTTTCCTTTTGAAGAGGCTCAAAAGGTATTTAAAACCTATGCAGATATCACGGTAAACTATGGGCAAACGGGTTCAAACCATTGTGCTTTAGAAGCACCAAGTTTGGTGTTTAATGCCTTGGCATTAGATGATAAAGCTGATCGCGAAAAGTGGTTGTCATATTTTTTATCAGAAAGTACAGATAATCAAGATGCGTTAAATATTATGGTTAAAAACTATAAAAATGTAGGTGATATTTGGCCAGAAACTTCACAGTATTTAAATCATACCACATCAATTTTAGCAAGACTCATGTTGGTAGTTAATAAATACGACCCGTCATTAAAATTGGGAGAAAAATATCCAAATGTTTTGCATGCTTTACCACGGTTGGACTATTTTGTATATCCTAATAACGAAATTGTACGCTGGGGCGATGGCCATCGGTCTGCGCACGCACCTTATGAAGCTTATGATAATGCGTATGCTTTGGCCAAAATGGATGGGTTAATGGCAATTCAAGATAAATTTGCACCACTAATTAGTAGAGCAATTAGCAAAGGAAAATATAAACGAGAAGGTACTGAGGCTTTGTTTTGGTATTCTGATAGTTTTGATAATGAATCTACTAAGATTGATTTGTCTAGAACCGATAGAGTATATCACGCAGGTATTATTTTACAGCGTAATTTAAGCGGCACAAACAATCCAAAAGATGGTTTAATGGGTTTTGTTGGGGGCGCGCACATGGTACATGGGCATGCAGAAGGTATGAATATTGAATTGTATGGAGAAGGACAGGTTTTAGGTGTAGATAATGGCAGAAAACGCTACGGTAAAGACCTTCATGAAAATTACTCTAGAATTTTTGCAGCGCATAATACAGTTATTGTTAACGGGAGTTCGCAAGGAGAAGGTGGTTGGGTTAATTTAGGAATAAATTCAGTAGAATTAATTTCAATTGAACCTAAAGCAGGAGAAGAAGCTGTTTCACCTTATCATTCATTTAGTCAAACCAGTTTTGAAGATGATAAAGGTGAAAAAGCTGAGGCCACTCAAGAGCGAACATTGGCTTTAATTAGAACATCGCCAACTACAGGTTATTATGTAGATGTATTCCGTTCAAAATCCAAACTGTCTAATGAGTACCATGATTATTTGTATCATAATATAGGCGATAAACTTGTTTTTGATAATAAGGATATGGATTTTGAAAAGACACCGGATAGATATATGGCTAATGCAAATAAAGTATGGAAGCGCAATAAACAATATAGAAACCCAGGTTGGCATTTTTTTAAAGATGTAAAGACTTCAAAAACGTATGATAAAGAAGTTAAAGCAACATTTCACACAAAAAAAATATCCGATGGTGCTGTTTTTATGCAATTACATATTCCTGATTTTAAAAACAGAACGTATACCAAAGTAAAAGCACCAATCACTTTTGAGTCTCCTGAGCCTTATAATAAAAAGCCAACTCCAACTTTAGTGATTCGAAATGAAGGCGAAGCTTGGAAAACCCCATTTGTGGTAGTTTACGAACCGTTTAATGAAAATGAAAACCCTACGATACAATCTGTTTCAAAAATAGAGCAAAATGGTGTTTATAAAGGTTTGAAAATTATAAGTAAAACACCTCTTGAAACTTTAGTGCAATATGTGATTACACAATCTAAACATGAGATATTTCAAAATAACGATTTGGGTATTAACTTTAAAGGGACTTTTGCAATAATTACTTTAGATGAAAATGAAACATTACAAAGTATTTATATTGGCGAAGGTGAAAATTTAAAATATAAAAATGAAGTTATAGAAATGGGTGAAAATAATTCGTTTTATAAAGAGTATTAAATATGAACATAAAAAAACAAACTGTTTATACGTTATCTGCATTATTTCTTTTTTTTCAATGTGCTACAATTGAAGATTACACATGGAAAACAGTAACCACGTCTAACTCGCCATCAGCAAGACACGAATGTGGTTTTGTTGAGGTTAATGGGCTGTTTTATTTAATAGGCGGTAGAGGTATTAAACCAGTTGATATCTACGATGTTAAAACTAAAACTTGGAGTCAGGGTGCTAAGCCACCTATTGAAATACATCATTTCCAAGCGGTAAACTATAAAGACGATATTTATATTATTGGCGCTATGACAGGTAAATATCCGCATGAAACTCCACTTGATAACATATTAATTTATAAACCAAAAGAAGATGCTTGGGTTTGGGGAGATACCATTCCAGAATCTCGAAGAAGAGGTTCAGCGGGTATTGTTGTTAAAAATAATACGGCGTATATAGTTTCTGGTATTACCGATGGACATTGGTCTGGACATGTACCATGGGTAGATAAGTATAATTTTAATACTGGAATGTGGACTGTTTTATCTGATGCGCCAAGACCAAGAGATCATTTTCAGGCTGCTCTATTTAACAATAAAATTTACTGTGCTAGCGGTAGAAACTCTTCAGCAAAAACAAAAGAAACATTCAACCTTACTATTCCCGAAGTTGATGTTTACGATATAAAAAATAACACATGGGAAACGCTCTCTGAATCTTCAAATATTCCAACGCAAAGGGCAGGAGCGTCTTCAGTTATTAAAAATGGAAATTTAATTGTTGTTGGCGGTGAAAGTGCAACTCAAAAAACAGCACATAATGCTATTGAAATTATGGAATTAAAAACAGGAAATTGGGCATCTGGAAATAAGCTTGTAAAAGGTAGACATGGCTCTCAGGCTATAATTTACATGAATTCTATCTATATTACAGCGGGAAGTGGCAATAGAGGTGGTAAACCAGAGTTAGCTTCTTTGGAGATATTCTCAAAATAAAATTTACACGTTATTGGTAGTATTTCTATATATAAAGCGCATAATTAAAAACTTTAATATTATTTGATTTTAATTCTAACTTTTTTAAGTATTTAAAACCCTTATACTGAGTCTCTTTCTATAATATGAAAAGGAACTTTAAAAGACCTTTTTTTCTTATCTAAAATAATTTGTGCCGTAGTTTCCCCCATTACTTTAAAATCAGTAGATATAACGGTAATGCCCAAAAGTTCTTTAAGCGGGGTTTCATTATAAGAAATAATACCTATATCGCTACCTAATTTGTACTCGTCTTCTCTTATTTGTTTTACAAGGTTAACTAAATCCGCTTCTTCAATAGTAATAAATAAATCTTCTCTTTTAAGAATCATATCATCATAGATTTTATCTAATATTTCAAAATCTAATTTATGTTCAACACAAAATTTTCTAAAGCCATGAAGAATTCTTCTAGGGTAAGGATAAACTGATTTTTCTGGATAAACCAGAATAATTTTTTTATACTTCCTTATTCGGCTTAAACCTTCGCATAATGCATCATAAATATCATTTTCAAAATCTTGATACACTTCCCCAAGACAGCCTTTTAAATTTGGTTTAACATTGTCAAGAATTATTAATTTATCTTGAGGGATTTTTTTTAGAGCAGTAAGTGCTTTGTCAGTAAAACTAACATGTTTTAATTTATCAGTTTTAAAATGGGGCATAACAATATAATAATCGTATGCTGATTTATTTTTGTCTAAAAGATTTAAAAATAGAGTCTCGTCACAATGATATACGTGTAGGTCTGTATGTGAGTTTGCTCCAATATTATTAATAAAATGATTGTATGTTCTTAACTTATAATTACTAAGTTTATTAATTAAAAATAATATGTTTACTTTAGAAATTAGCTTAGTTCTTGATATATAAAAACCTTTACCTCGTATTGATGTAATTATATTTCTTTCTTTTAAAATACTATATGCTTTTTCAACGGTATCTCTAGAAAGATAAAATTCTTCACTAAATCTATTTATTGATGGTATTTTTTGATCCATTTGAAAATTCCCTTTAGATATATTATCTATCACAGAATCAACAATTTGTTGATATTTAGGAACCCTTGAATCCTCATTAATATTTATAAACTTATATATTTCCATATTTTATTTAAAAAATCACTTTCAAAAATATAACATATTTATTAATTAGTGTAAATTTATTTAAACGATATATCTAATAATAAATTTAAAGACACATTAAATTTACTACCATTACTAGTCGTTTCTTAGCTAGTTATAAAGATTTTAATTATACATTATTATCTGTCTAACTGCATTACATACGTTTTAATAAAGTTTTTATAATTTACTAATATTAAATCTATGAAACTTGAGTATGAATTGTTTTGAGATAAACAAAAGTTTTTTTTATAAAAAAATCGTGAAATTTAAGTAAATTTTAAGTAAACATTAAACAAGTCAATCCATCTTAAAAAATAATTTGAATATCATAAAATTAAATCTTGTAGTTAGTTTACTTGTTGATTTTTAGGCATTTAATTTGTTGAGATAAAGCAAACTGTTTATAAAATGTGCACTTTGCTTTTTATTTTTTAACTCTATTACTAGATTTAAAAAAACTAATAAAAAAAATACAGTATAGTACAGGATACAAAAATTAATAATCTAATATATTTTTGAATTAAACAATTTATTTTTAGAATTATTAAGATGGAAAACATTACAAAGACTTTTGAATACGTTGATTATCTATGGGATGATGAGAAAGCTGCGGCTTTGGGTGATAATCAAGTTGAATTATTTTTATACCGCTCTAATATTTTAGGAGCAGATTTACGAATTACTAATTACGGTGGAGGAAATACAAGTTGTAAAACTATAGAGAAAGATCCTCTAACAGATGAAGAAGTTGAGGTAATGTGGGTTAAAGGTTCTGGTGGAGACATTGGTACTTTAACACGTTCTGGAATAGCGGGTTTATACACAGGAAGACTACGCGATCTAAAAAATGTTTATCAAGGCTTACACGATGAAGATAGAATGGTAGGGTTGTTTAACCATTGTATATATGATTTGGATAGTAAAGCACCATCTATAGACACACCTTTACATGGTTTATTACCTTTTGCACATATAGATCATTTACATCCTGATGCTTTAATAGCAGTTGCTGCAGCTAAGGATAGTGAAAAAGTAACCAAAGAGATTTGGGGAGACACAATGGGTTGGGTGCCTTGGCAAAAACCAGGTTTCGATTTAGGTTTACAGTTAGAAAAATGTTTAGCTGATAACCCAGGTATTAGAGGTATTGTTTTAGGTAGCCATGGATTATTTACATGGGGTGACACATCTTACGAGTGTTACATGAATAGTTTAGAGGTTATTGAAATGGCTTCAGATTATATCACTAAGAAGATTAAAGCTGGAGGCCCTGTATTTGGAGGTCAAAAAGTTGAAAGTTTACCACAAGAAGAGCGTTTAGAGAAAGCATCTCAAATCATGCCTTTATTAAGGGGTCTGTGTTCTTCTGAAAATAGAATGATCGGTCATTTTTCTGATAATGATGTAGTTATGGAATACATCAACAGTAATGATTTAGAAAGATTAGCCCCAATGGGAACATCTTGTCCAGATCATTTCTTAAGAACTAAAATACAGCCTTTGGTATTAGAATTAGATAAAAATGAAGATCTTTCTGATGCAGATGCAATTTTGAAGAAATTAGAGCCGGCTTTTGAAGCTTATCGTCAAGAGTATGCAGATTATTATAATACATGTAAAAAAGATAATAGTCCTGCAATTAGAGATGCAAATCCTGTAATTATTATTTATCCTGGAGTAGGTATGTTTAGTTTTGCAAAAAACAAGCAAACTACAAGAGTTGCTAGCGAATTTTATATTAATGCTATTAATGTAATGCGCGGTGCAGAAGCAATTACAGAATATACATCTTTACCAAGACAAGAAGCTTTTGATATTGAGTATTGGTTGCTAGAAGAAGCTAAATTACAACGTATGCCAAAGGAAAAGCCATTATCTCGTAAAGTAGCTTTAGTTACTGGCGCAGGTGGTGGAATTGGTAAAGCAATCGCTGATAAGTTAGCTGCTGAAGGCGCTAATGTAGTACTAACAGATATTAATGAAGAGGCGTTAGTTGAAGCTAACGGAACTTATGCCAGAGACGTTTCTACATATGCTATTTGTGATGTAACAAGTACAGAATCTATAGCTAGTGCTTATAAAAAAGCTGTAATTGAGTTTGGTGGTGTAGATATTATTGTACATAGTGCAGGTTTAGCAATTTCTAAGCCTTTAGCAGATACTACTGATAAAGATTGGAATATATTACAAAATATATTAGTTAAAGGTCAGTTTGATTTAGCTAAACAATTCTCTGCAATAACACGTAAACAAGGCTTAGGCGGAGATTATATTGCTATAGCTAGTAAAAATGGTTTAGTAGCAGGTCCTAATAATGTAGCTTATGGTACTGCAAAAGCAGCTCAACAACACATGGTACGTTTATTAGCTGCTGAATTAGCTAAAGATAAAGTTAGAGTTAATACTGTAAACCCTGATGGTGTTATAGTAGGTAGTAAAATTTGGGAAGGTGCTTGGGCAGAAGGTAGAGCTAAGGCTAACGGTATCACTGTTGAAGAGTTACCAGCATTTTACGCTAAAAGAAATCTATTAAACGAAATTATCACACCAGATGATATTGCAAACGGAGTATTCTCATTAGTAGGTATTCTAGATAAGTCTACAGGAAATATTATCAATGTAGATGGTGGAATGGCAAATGCATTCGTGAGATAACGTAATATATAAATATAATTTTAGTAGTAGTTTAGTTAAAAGAAAACTTCCATAAATTTTCATTGAAGTTTATGGAGGTTTCTTTATTTATAATAGAGAATAAAAAATTATGGAGATAAACAAAGATCAAATATCAGAATCAAATAAAAAAGGACTTTCCAGTCATTCAGAAAATTTTGATTTTTTAGCAAATAAATTAGCTAAAAATGGCCACGATGTAAATGCTATTGTTAGTAAACTAGCAAAATTTCAAGTAGCAATTCCAAGTTGGGCACTAGGCGCTGGAGGTACACGATTTGGTCGCTTTTCGTTTTATGGCGAACCTACAAATCTTGAACAAAAAATTGATGATATTGGTGTTTTACATAGTTTAACACAAACAGCAGGAGCTGTTTCTTTGCATATTCCTTGGGATATTCCATCTGATTATAATGCTATTAAAGAAAAAGCAGATGCTTTACATATAAAGTTTGATGCTGTAAATTCTAATACATTTCAAGATCAAAAAGATGCTTCTGAAAGTTATAAATACGGTTCATTAAGTAACACAAGTAAAGCAGTTAGAGATCAAGCTATACAACATAACCTAGATGTTATTAATATAGGTGACAAATTAGGTTCTAAAGCATTAACAGTTTGGTTAGCAGATGGATCTTGTTTTCCAGGTCAAAATAACTTTCAAACTGCATTTCAAAATACTCAAGATAGTTTAATCGATATTTACAAGGGACTTCCTGATGATTGGAAGCTATTAGTAGAATATAAACCCTACGAACCTAATTTTTACAGTACAGTAATTCAAGATTGGGGTGCATCTTTAATGTTAGCTAATGGTTGTGGTGATAAAGCTTATACCTTAGTGGATTTAGGGCATCATTTACCAAACTCTAACATAGAACAAATAGTTTCTATTTTGCAGCTAAAAGGCAAATTGGGAGGATTTCATTTTAATGATAGTAAATATGGAGATGATGACTTAACAGTTGGAAGCATCAAGCCTTATGCATTATTCCTCATCTTTAATGAATTGGTTTACGGTATGCAAAACAATCCTCAAAATCCAGATTTAGCGTGGATGATTGATGCAAGTCATAATGTTAAAGATCCTTTAGAGGATTTAATACAATCTTTAGAAGCTATTCAAGAAGCTTATGCTAAAGCGATGTTAATTGATCAAAATGCTTTAAAAGCTGCACAATTGGATAATGATGTTGTAAAATGTCAAGAACTATTACAAGGAGCTTACAGAACAGATGTTAGGCCTTTACTTGAAAAAGCACGTTTAAATTCTGGAGGCGCATTAAGTCCAATTCACGCCTATCGTGATTTAGATGTAAGAAACACATTAATTACCGAAAGAGGTAAACATACAGTAGCAACAGGGCTATAAATTAAAGAGAATGAAAAATGTAACTGCCGTTTTTGATATAGGAAAAACAAATAAAAAATTCTTTCTATTTGATAAACGCTTTAAAGAAGTGCACAAGGAATATATTTCTTTTGAAGAAATAGAGGATGAAAACGGACACCCAACAGAAAATCTTCCAGCCCTAAAAAAATGGCTTAAGCAAGTTTTTGATCGTATTTTAGAAAAAAAAGAGTTTAATGTTGAAGCTATAAATTTTTCAACATATGGTGCAAGTTTTGTGCATATTGATGATAATGGCAATCCTTTAACACCATTATATAATTATACGAAACCTTTACCAAAAGCCATAATTAATTCGTTTTTTAAAAAATATGGGCCAAAAGAGGCTTTCTTAAAAGCTACTGGTTGTGTGGATTTGAGTATGTTAAACTCTGGTCTTCAATTGTATTGGTTAAAAGAAACACAACCAGAGGTATTTTCCAAAATCAAGTATTCTTTACATTTACCACAGTATTTAAGTTATGTGTTTACTGGTATACCGTTAAGTGAATACACGAGTATAGGTTGCCATACAGCACTTTGGGATTTTACTAAAAAAGACTATCACGATTGGGTTTATAAAGAAGGAATAGACAAAATATTACCTCCAATAGTTTCAACAGAAACTAGTATAAACATGAATTACAACGGTAATAGAATTAAGATTGGTGTAGGTATTCATGATAGTTCAGCAGCTTTACTACCTTATGTTAGAAGTATAAAAAAGAAGTTCGTTTTAGTATCAACAGGAACATGGAGTATAGTCTTTAATCCATTTTCAGGAGATCAAAATTTAAGTGAATCTTTTAATGACGATACGCTTAATTATATGAGAATTAATGGTAAACCCGTTAAAGCAACCCGAGTATTTTTAGGAAATGAGTATAAATTACAAGTAGAGAAATTAAATAAACATTTTGGAGTAAATGATGAGTACCATCGTAAGGTGAATTTTGATTATGATACTTATCTTGAAATTAAAAAAGATTTTAAATATTGTTTTAAATGGGAAAGTGTTACTGATGAAAACATGCCTGATAAAACAACTTTTTATTATGATAAGTACGAACATGCATATCATCAATTAATGACAGAACTTGTGCTTTTACAAATTAAGTGTATTAAAGAAGCGTTGGGCACAGATAAAATTTCTAGAATATATGTAGACGGAGGTTTTAGTAATAACGACATTTATGTTAAATTGTTATCTCATAATTTTAATGATAAAAAATTAAGTACTACAGATGCGTCACTAGGTTCTGCATTAGGAGCTGCTATTTCAATTTCTGATAAAAAACTGAACTCTAAATTTTTAAAAGAAAATTACGCATTAAAAAAACACGTACCTTTTATAGTTAATGGCTAATTTACACTAGTCATTAATTAGTATAAAAGTGTAAAATTTCCAAATCAAAATAAAATGTCAAAAAACATCAAACTAATTCATCCAAGAGATCAGATAACCGAAATTATAAGTAGAGTTTATAAAAGAGGAATGACTACCACATCAGGAGGTAATATCTCTATTATAGACGAGCAGGGTAATATTTGGGTAACACCTTCAGCTATAGATAAAGGCTCTTTACGAGCATCAGATATTATATGTGTAAAAAAAGATGGTACTATCATTGGTAAGCATAAACCCTCATCAGAGTTTCCATTTCACAAAGCTATATACGAAGCAAGACCAGATATTAAATCTGTTATACATGCACATCCACCAGCACTAGTGTCATTTAGTATAGTGCGTCAAATTCCTGACACTAATATAATTTCACAAGCTAAACACATTTGTGGTCCTATTGGATATGCAAAGTATAGATTGCCTGGTAGTGAAGATTTGGGAGATGTAATTGCAGATGAGTTTAAAAAAGGCTTTAAAGCTGTAATTATGGAAAACCATGGTACGGTTTTAGGTGGAAGCGATTTAACGGATGCCTACGAGCGTTTTGAAGCTTTAGAATTTTGTGCGAGAACTATTGTTTATGGTTCTCAAATAGGAACTCCAAAATATTTAACAGATGCTCAAATTGATGAATTTGAAGCACAAGCAACAGGCGTTTTACCCGAAATGGAAACAACCAATTATACGCCAGACGAAGTTGAGAAACGATTACAAATATGTAAAATAGTACAGCGTTCTTGTCAGCAAGGTTTAATGATTAGTTCTTATGGAACGGTTTCCATGAGGTGGAACGATAGTAATTTTTTAATTACGCCAACTGGAATAAATAGATGGGATTTAGATGTAGATGATATTGTTCAAATAAAAGATGGCAAGCGAGAAGCAGGAAAGATACCAAGTCGTGCTACATGGATTCATCAAGAAATTTATAATAGAAACCCTGATGTAAATTCAATTATTATGACACAATCGCCTTATCTTATGGCATTTGGAGTTACAGGAGAATATCTTAACGTGAGAACCATACCAGAGAGTTGGATATTTTTACAAGACATTAATTTTGTAGAGTACGGTAATCATTTTAGAAAGAATAACAATTCAGAAATTGTTGATAATTGCCCTACCGCATTAATTATAGAAAATGATTCTGTAATTGTTACAGGAGATAAATTATTACAAACGTTTGATTATTTAGAAGTAGCCGAATTTAGTGCTAAATCTATTGTATTAGGAAACTCGTTAGGAGATATGGTACCTATAAACGATAATCAAGTAGAAGATTTAAGAAAAAAGTTTTTATCCTAAAAAAATATGGCAATAAGTTTCGATACACGATACCCATCAGTTGATGATTTAAGAGCAAAAGCTCAAAAAAAAATACCAAAATTTGCTTTCGAATATTTAGATGGCGGATGTAATGAAGACGTTAATTTAATTAGAAATACATCAGAGTTACGAGAGGTGCAACTTAAACCAAATTACTTAAGGCAGCATCATGGCTCATCCTTAAAAACAGAGTTGTTTGGTATAACTTATGACGCACCATTCGGTATTGCTCCCGTTGGTTTACAAGGTTTAATGTGGCCCAATTCACCTGAGATTTTAGCTAAGGCAGCTTTTGAGCATAATATTCCATTTATACTAAGTACAGTAACTACAACTAGCATAGAACGTGCTGCAGAATTAACCGAAGGTAAAGCGTGGTTTCAGTTATACCATCCTACTGAGGATAGTTTGCGTGACGATATTATTAATAGAGCTGCTGCTGCTGAATGTCCAGTTTTAGTTATTTTATGTGATGTACCAAGTTTTGGATTTAGACCAAGAGATATCAGAAATGGTTTAGCTATGCCGCCTAAGATGAATTTAAGTAATATTTTACAAGCTTTTGGTAGGCCACATTGGAGCTTACAAACATTAAAACATGGTATACCAAATTTTGCTAATCTATTACCTTATATGCCAAAAAACTTAGATCTAAAACAATTGGGTAAGTTTATGGATCAAACATTTTCTGGAAGGTTAAATGAAGAAAAAATTAAGCCTATTCGCGACATGTGGAAAGGTAAGTTAGTTCTTAAAGGTGTAGCTTCAGAATATGATGCAGAACAGGCTATTAGATTGGGATTAGATGGTATTATTGTTTCAAATCATGGAGGACGTCAGTTGGATGCTGGTCAATCTACAATTAAACCGTTAGCTACGTTAGCAGAAAAATATGGTGACCAAATAGAAGTTATGATGGATAGTGGCGTCCGTTCAGGTCCTGACGTTGCTAGAGCTATGGCAAGTGGTGCTAAATTTACGTTTATGGGACGTTCATTTATGTATGGTGTATCAGCGCTAGGTAATAAGGGAGGAAATCATACAATTTCTTTATTAAAAACAGAATTACAACAAGTTATGGAACAATTATGTTGTGAAAAAACAACAGATTTCCCTGAACATTTAATTAAATAAACTTTCTTCAAGGAATTAAATCCGTAATATTAAATTAGTAGAAAAAAACTCAGCAAAATTAAATTATGGCTGAGTTTTTTTGTTCGATATTTTTGAGACATAAATCTAGTTTTCAGAAGAAAAATTAAGCATCCAATCTACACATTCTACATGGCTAAATAGTTTTTTATTGCCTTGTGGATGATTAGCACCAGGAAAAGCTACAAACTCTACGTTTTTATTGCCAGCTGCTTTTAATAGTGTGATCATTTTTTTTACAGATGCTACATTTTTACCATCCTCACCACCTACCATTCCGTATACGGGAAAATTAGCTAGTTTGGTAAAATTATCATTTTCTGAAACACCACTAAACCCACCTGGAGCTGCTGCTGCGAAACGTTCAGAAGATTGTTGTATCCAATCCCAAGAGCCTCTTCCTCCCATGCTGTGTCCCATAACATAAATGCGTTTGTGGTCTATTTGTGGATATGTTTCAAGCATATAATCTAACATAATATTTAGTGTTTTTGGATCCCATTTTTCAAAAGAATTAGGTTCTAACAGAATTAAATCTTTACCAGCTAACTCAGCAAGTGAGAGTCCTTTTACTTTAGCAGAACGTTTAAGTTGCTCTTCAATACTCCAAGCTTTTCCGCCGCCGCCGTGAAGTGTTATAAGAAGCGGTAATTTTCCTTCTGTTTTCTTTTTTGGGAAAGCTATAAAAGCCGTCTTTTTTAACTTTCCTAATTTCGGTTGTATTTCTTCAGGCCACTGTAAAAGATTCACTTCCACGTTTTTGAAAGTGTTATTAATATCTTCAAGTGTCTTTTCAATATCTAGCTTTTGTTGAAAACTGGTTAGTAAAATAAAAGTAAATATGCAGTAAGCTAGCTTTTTCATTTTTAATATGTTATATTAATTTGTGGTATTTAGATACTTTATTGAGCAGAATATACAATATTAGGATTTGTATATCAATATTTTAATCAATAAAACCATTAAGAATATTATTTGTAACCAAGAATTGTAAAATAGTATTCAATGTTTACTTTTTTTATGAGCCAATTAAGTACAAAATCTCTATCTCGCATTAAAATATAACTATTAGCTTTAATAAATTCAGGAAAATATTCTCTCTTATTGTAATAATCAAATCGTTGGTTACTAATAATATAATTAATTGTTTAACAGATTTTTATATTATAAAAGTTATTATTAATTAAGATGTAGCAAACTATTTTGAATAGCTTTATTATATATTATTTAGCTAATAGTTATTTAATAATGATGTTATCTTTTGTTGTCTTCACTACTTAAACAGTACAGTACAGGATGCGAAAACCTAACGGACAACCTATTTTCGTTTTCACTTCAAATAAAAATATATTGATTAAAACAATTACTAACCAAACTAAATATAATTATGAGTCAACAAGTTATTGAAGGTGATATTGAAGAATTAGCAGCTGGTGAGTTTGAAAGAACCCCTGTACCCGCGTCCAGACTAAAAGGATGGAAATCATTTTTAGGAATGTATGCAGGTGAACACGCTGCTGGTACAGAATTTATGATTGGCCCATTATTTTTAGCAGCAGGAGCTAGTTTAAAAGATTTAATACTAGGGTTGTTTATAGGAAACATTTTGGCTTTACTTACTTGGAGGTATATTGTGGCTCCAATAGCAGTATCAAATAAACTTACCTTATATTATCAATTAGAAAAAATTGCAGGAAAACATTTAGTAAAGGTATATAATGTAGTAAATGGCGTGCTTTTTTGCTTTTTAGCAGGAGCTATGATCACTGTTTCTGCTAGTGCTGTCGGGATACCATTTGGAGTAAGTTTTTCTGTTCCAGAAAGTATATTTGGTTTAAGTAGTGGCGCTTTTTCGGTAATAGTAGTTATTGTAGGTATAGTAATGACCATTGTAGCTGCTGCTGGTTATAACATGGTATCTAAATTTGCTAATATCGCAGCACCATGGATGATTGTTGTTTTTGCTGTTTGTGGTATATCTGCTCTATCTCAAATGGAAGTTGATTCTTGGAAAAGCTTAATAACAGATTGGGATAAAGGCATAAGTGTAGTGCAATCTATTAATGGTAAGGTGGATTTTGGTTTTTGGAAAATTGTAATTTTTGCATGGCTATGTAATGCTGCTATGCACTTTGGAATGTCTGATTTGAGTATTATGCGTTTCGCTAAGGATAGTCGTGCAGGATGGGGACCAGCTATTGGGATGTTTTTAGGACACTACATGGCATGGATTTGTGCATCATTTATGCTAGCTGCTCAAATAAAACTAACAGGAGATATTTCAGCTAATCCTGGTGCTTTAGCATGGAGTGTTGTAGGTTGGACAGGTATTATCTGTGTGATAATTGCAGGTTGGACAACAGCTAACCCAACTATCTACAGAGCGGGTCTTGCTTTTCAAAGTTTGTTTTCTTCAAAGTCAAAAGCATATTCTGGTGTTATTTTAGCAGGTGTTGTGGCAACAATTGCTGGTATATTCCCTTCACTATCAAGTAAGTTACTTGATTTTGTGGGCTTGTATGGTACTATATTAGGCCCAATGGGTGGTGTTATTTTTGTGAACCATTATCTCGCAAAAAAAATGAATTTTATTCAAGATTATGCAGATGAAAAAGGCTCTAGTTTTAACATAGCCGTTTTATTAGCTTGGACTATTCCAGTAGCTCTTGGCTTATACTTTATCTTTGCAAAAGGGTTATTTCCTGCTTATGCAGTAGTACCTTGTTGGATTGCTTCTAGTGTGTTATATGTACTTATTATGAAATTTAAAAAATCTTAAATTATGAAAATACTAAAATTAATTAGTGGTTTGGCTATAGGTGTTTTGATACTGCTAGTAGGTATACTTTCATTTATAGGTACAATAGAGGAAGCTAATATGAAAACGTTAATGTTGGTAGGAACTATTCTGTGGTTTGTTGCTACACCTTTCTGGATGAAAGAAGAAGAGTGATTTTAGGTTTGTTTATCTCTCTTTCTTTTGAAGTTTAGAGGTATTCGTCATACTATTGATTACTATCTTAGGATTTTGATATAAATAGATTGAACTAGATCCTGTGGCATCTATACTAATATTTTTGATAACTTCTAAATAAGCATCACTAGAAATATTACACGTTAATTTGCAATCGTTTATAGTAAAGTTTTTGCCATTAAATTGTGCATTATTATCTAGTTCTATTTCTGCAGTATCACAATTACCTTCTATAACGGCGTTGGTTCTTTCGTAAAGTGATGCGTACACTTTGGGAGCATTTATAAGCGCTTCTAATTTACCTGTACCTCTCATGCTTACAACACAAGTATCTGCCGTTACATTTAATTTTACTTTAGCTTTCTCTGAGGTTTCAAAACTAAAATTATTTGTTTGTATTGTTAAACCTATTTTTGAAGAACCACTCGTTTTTAGCGTTCCGTAATTCAAGGTTAGCGGTGTTAACCCGTTTATTTCTGCATCATCAGTAGTTTCTATATGTTGTAGAATATCATCATACTTAACTTTTATATTTAATCGTTTTTTAGATGTTATTTTTTTTAGTTTGTTGAAATACAGCACACTGTCTTTTACTATAAATTCTATAAACTCATGTAGGTTTTCATCAGTTTCAATTTCAACAGATGGTATTTTATTATAAATTAAATTGATTTCAAAATCTTCATCTAAGGCAATGGTATGAAACGAATTTATTTCTGTATTTACTACAGAAACCAATCTATTACCTTTTATTTTATCAGGATTTTGGGCTTGTGTAATACCTATAAAAACAGTGGCTAGAAATAATGCGAGATGTGTTTTTTTCATTTTAATGAGGGTTAAAATTGCAACTTAAAATTATGTAGTTACTATACTAATTTAGACACAGTTAAGTGGTTGTAGGTCACTTTTTATGTACACAAATATAAACAAAAACACCTCAAACGATTTAAGGTTTAAGGTGCTTAAAATTTTAAAGTGTATCGCAGGTTATCTCTTACTTACGCTTCCACCAGAGCTTTTATCAGTATCAAGTATTTCTGGGTTACCATAGTAATTTACACTTGCGCCACTTGATGCATTAGCAATTAGTGCTTTAGACGTGTTTGTAGTTAAGTTGGCACCACTAGATGCTGACACATCCGACGATTCTGCTACTAAATCTCCGCCTTTTATAGTGCTACCACTACTGGCTTCGGCATTTAAGTTAACGGTTTTACCAGAAACTTTTAAACTACTACCGCTAGAAGCGTCGCATGATAACTCATTAGTATCTACGTTGACCTGCATATTGCTGCCACTACTAGATTTTAGTAGCAATTTGTTTGAAGAAATTGTATTCGTAGAGTGAATACTAGAACCACTTGTTGATGTTATAGCATCAAGAGATTTACAATTTACATTTATTTTTTTTGAAGACGCTTTACCAATTTGCTCTTTACAATGAATTTTTAAAACACCATCTTTAATTTCAGTTAAAATAAGGGCTTGTAAATTCTCATCAGCTTCTACGGTAATTGAAGTATTACTGCTTTGGGTAAGGTAAACATTTAAGCCTTCTGTTGCTTTAATTTTTGAAAAAGGGGCGTTAACAGTTCGCGTTTCCAATACCACATTACCGTTTCCTTTTACACCAGTATTCCAATTTATATTTAAGTTGCAGGAACATAAAAGTAAACTTAAGATTGAGGTTACAATAATTCTGATTAGTGTTGTCATGGTTTTTGTTTTAAATGATTGATGATTAGTTGTTTATTAATTCAAATATAGTTGTAATAGTTCTGTGTTTTTAAAATTGATTTCTCAACTGTTGTTTTTTGATGATGAATTGTTAGTTATCTGATTGTACATCAATACCACTACTGTTAATATTTACTTTAACATCGTCCGATTCTATTTTTATACCGCTAGCATTAATTTTTACATGATCATTATTATCTTTAATTTCAATACCATCTCCATCAATAGTAACAGTTTCAGTATCTACGTTTACAGTTAAATTTTCATCTTCACAATCCATACACTTGGTATCATCTTTCATAATTTTCAAATATTGTTCTTCCTGTCCGTTATCTAAAATATCATCATAATTAGATGTATTTCTATGAAATGAATATGTGTTATCATCGGCATATAAAGTAGAGCCTTCTGGTAAATATAAAATTAACTCTACTTCTTGATCTCTATACTTATTTTCAAATCCTGTGGTTAAAAACGCATCAAGATTAAGTGTGTTACCTATCAGTGTATAGCCATAATTTATCTTTTCAGCACGTTTTTTTGCAGCGCCATAACTACTGCCTTCAGCTATTTTTTCAATATTAAGAGAGGCTAGCGAATCTTTTGTAGATCTTACAATCAATCTAATATCAGACGAATAAATTATCTTTTCGTCATTCTCATCAGGTACAATTTTAAAGCTGTTAGCATCTCTATATAAATAACCACGTTTAGATCTGTAATAATTATCATTACCAACCATTTTTACAAACACCGTATCATTTGCTGTAATAAGTAGCTGCTCTTTTTTAACAACATTAGCATCAAAAGCATGTTCGCTAGCCTGTTTTACACCCATTATTATTAAACCAATTACAGCAATAAACCATAAACCTAATAAAGAGAATTTAGCTACGTTACCTATAGATTTAAGATTATTAACTAAAATTTTTAAACCTAAATACGCTAGAAAAAAGAAAGGAACCCCAATTGCGAAAAATACAAGTAAGGATACCAACCAAATAGGAGTATTTGCAGCATTTGCGGCATTTATAATATCAAAACCAGGTATGTTTACAGCATCAGAAATTCCAACTGTAAATACTGAAACTATTAAAGCTATAACAGTTACTGATCCTACAAATAATAATAGTGCTCCAATAAATTTAGCAAAGATTTTAAAAATAAACATCACAACATCGCCCAGTGTTTCAAAAAACGATCTTGAAGACGATTTTATAGAGTTAGCACTTTTTTTTACATCTACATTTCTAGCAGCGTTTGATACGGAATCTGATACATTTTTGGCAACGTCACCAACAGTTTCAGTTACCGTATCAAAACCATCTTTAATTTTTTTTTCAATATTACTAATGTTAACAGGTGCTCCTGTCATCATTATTTTTTCGGCAGTAGTTTTAGCTTCTGGCACTAAAATCCATAGTAAAATATAGAGTAAAACACCCGTACCGGCTACGGCTACTAGAAGTATCCAAGCTAAACGAATCCAAATAACATCTACACCAAAATAATGCGCTAAACCTGCAGAAACGCCACCCACATAAGAGCTATCAGTATCTCTATACAATCTTTTTGAAGGTGCATATTGTGTAGATTTAGAGTAAGATTGATGTGGTTCATCCTCAAAAATCTCATCATCTACTAAGTAATCCTCTGGCTGCCCCATAATGGCAATTACAGCGTCTACCTCTTTAATACGTATTACTTGTTTATCGTTTTGCACGCGCTCGTTAAAAAGTTCGGCAATACGCGCTTCTATATCAGCGATAATTTCAGATCTACCTTGAGAATCTGTAAATGAACGTTTTATAGCCTCAAGATAGCGTTGTAATTTAAGGTAAGCATCCTCATCTATATGAAAAAATATACCTGCTAAATTTATGTTGACTGTTTTATTCATCTTCTTTGTGTTTTTCTTGTGCTGAATGTATTTCAGTATGGTTTGTTACAATGTTTACTGCGTTACGCAATTCGTTCCAAGTAGTATCTAATTCTTTTAAAAATAATTTACCGGTTTCGGTTAAACCGTAATACTTTCTTGGTGGTCCAGAGGTACTTTCTTCCCATCTGTAATTTAAAAGTCCAGCATTTTTAAGTCGCGTTAGCAAAGGGTAAATTGTACCCTCAACTACTAGCAACTTTGCGTCTTTTAGCGTCCCTAAAATCTCCGCAACATAGGCATCGTTATCCTTTAATACCGATAGTATGCAAAACTCTAAAACGCCTTTACGCATTTGTGCTTTTGTGTTTTCTATCTTCATAGTGTCATTCCTTTAATGTTGTAAAACTGTTCATTTTTTGATTGATTTGATTGATGATTATTGATGAAATTTTAAATAATATTAATTAGGGCGTTACCACAAGGGTCGGGCTTTCACTAGTCGCTCCTCCTTAGGTCGGGAGCTTCAACATACCGTTCAATCCCTAACGCGGTATTGGCTATTAATTCAGATTGCTGTCATTTTAAAAAATTAATAGTAAACGGATAGTTGTAAAATTGGCCATCTCTAGCTTTTAAACTCGCAATAACAATTAGTGCTAACTCTATAATAAAAGCGAGTATAGCCAATACACCTAAACCACCACCAACATAAAGTAGGGCAGATGGCTTACCCATGGAAATATGAAAATCGTGTAACCCATGAAAATCTATAAAATCTAAACCGCTAAAAATTTTAAAAATAAAAAATGGTACTGTAAGTGTACCCAATATTATGGCATACAATAACATACTAATCTGGAAGTTTAAAGCTTGCTTACCGTGTTGGTCTATAAAGTCGGATTTATCTTTGTTAATCGTCCATAATAATAGCGGCCCAATAAAATTTCCAAGTGGAATAACAAACCTACTAAAGGTAGATAAGTGAATAAATGTGGCAATGTTTTTTTGATGATTATCTAACATGATTTTTGTTGATTGATTAAAACATATAATAGTTTCTTATACAAATATATGTCTAAAAGAAGGTACTTTGTTACGCATAGTACTAAAATTTAACATTTTTTTAACATAGTTTGAAGCTCTTTATAATCAAAAGAGAAAAGATTAAAATATGAGAATACTTCTAAAGTACTCTGCTATATTTTAAACTTATATATGTTTATATGCGTACAAATAAAACACAATGATATATTTAAAATTAAATAGAGAATTTATGTTAACTATTTGTATTATAGTGTTTTATTTTGGTATTTAAGTGTAATGTGTATGTTAAATTCTCTATAAATTAAATAATAGAGTATAATTAATAACTGGTGTCATCTAATTTTACTTTACCATGAAATGTTTTGTACAGAAACAGAAAATATCCAGCTAAGAGAGGTGCGCCAATAAGAACAATAGTTAACATGATACCCAAAGATTTTTGAGACGATGCTGCATTATAGATAGTAACACTATAATCTGGATGAATTGTAGAGGGTAATAATACAGGATATAATTGAAAAGCTACCAACATTAATAAAAACGACATGGTTAATGACGAAAAAATTAAAGCACTAGCATACTTTTTTTTAGATACTAGCCGCGGTACGTTAGCTACTGCTAAAAAAGCAAAAACCGGAAGTATAAAAAATACAGGATATTCTTTAAATTTATCTGTAACACCTGGTAAAAATACCAGCGTATATAAAGACGTAGCTGCAAAACTCATAATAAAAAAAATCATACTTTTTTTAAGCAAAAAAGTTAATCTTGCATGTAACCTACCTTCAGTTTTTAGTAATAAAAAAATAGCACCTTGCGTCATAAATAAAGACACGGTAGTTACGCCAACAATAATAGCATAAGGATTTAAAAACGAAAAAAACATACCACCTTTGTAGCTGTAATTTTCACCTAATGCAACCCCTTGAAGTAAGTTGGCTAAAACCACACCTAATAAAAATGAAATTAATGTATTTGATACAAAATATATAATATCCCAAGTTTTACGCCACCATAGCATATTTTCAGCACTTCTAAATTTTATCGCAGAAGATCGTAATACCAATAACATTAAAAATAACATAAATGGTACATACATGGTAGATAGCATAGTAGCATACATTACTGGAAAACCAGCAAACAATGCGCCACCACCAATAATTAGCCATACTTGGTTGGCATCCCACAAAGGGCCTATGGCATTTATTGCAATACGCCTACTTAAATCTTTTCTAAAAAATAAGTGCCAAGATCCTGCACCGTAATCAAAACCTTCTAAAATAGCATAACCTGAAAATAGTAAGCCTACTACCAAATACCAAAGCGTTGGATAATCTAACCCTAAAAAAGTGTTCATAGTTATGTGTTTAAACGTATTTTAAAAATTCATCTGGATGTTTAGCTTCATCGTAAGGCCCATGCTTAATCTTTTTATTTACCGAATAAATAAATAGAAGAAATAATATGGTATACACCACTAAAAACAGTATTAATGAAAATAGTATTTGATTAGAAGATACCTCTTGCGAGAACCCTTCATTAGTTCTTAAGTGTCCATAAACTATCCAAGGTTGTCTGCCCATTTCGGCTGTAAACCAACCTACTTGATTTGCTATTTGTGGTAATAACACCGAGAATGCGAAAATTTTTAATACCCATTTTTTTTCAAATAAAACCCCACGCCACCATAAGAAACAGGCATATAACGTAAGGCCAATTAAAAACATACCAATAAAAATCATAATATGATAAAATTGAAATACAGCATTTACCTGCCTAGGCCTGTCTTCTTTAGCAAATGCGTTTAATCCTGTAATGGGTGTACTAAAATCTTGATGTACTAAAAAAGATAAACCACCAGGTAATTTAATACCAGTTACCTCTTGGGTGTCGTTATTTACCCAACCAAATAAATACAAATCTGCTGGTGCAGATGCTTCATAATGCCCTTCCATTGCAGCAAGTTTAGCAGGTTGGTTAACTGCAACGCCATCTGCAGAACTATGCCCCGATAGTAATTGTGTTAGTGAGACTATTGTAGCAACACCTAAAGCTATTTTAAACGCTTTTTTAGATATTTCTACATAACGCCCTTTTAAAAGATAATAGGCGTGCACACTTAATACTAAAAAGGCACCAGCTAAAAAAGCACCTTGCCATACATGTATTATTCTATCTACACTGGATGGATTAAAAACCATAGCCCAAAAATCGGTAACTTCTGCTCTCGCATTAAAACCTTCACCAACTATATGATAACCAGCAGGTGTTTGCTGCCAACTGTTGGCTACAACTATCCAAACTGCTGAAAACATCGAGCCTAGAAACACACCAATAGTTGAAATAAAATGAACCTTAGGCGATACTCTATTCCAGCCAAACAACAAAATTCCTAGAAAAGCACTTTCTAATCCAAAAGCAAATAAACCTTCTGCGGCTAGTGCGCTTCCAAAAATATCACCAACGTATCTGGAATATACGGCCCAATTAGTACCAAATTCAAACTCCATTATTATACCAGTAGCTACACCAATACCAAACGTTATAGCGAAAATTTTTAACCAAAAGCGCGTTAAAATCTCATAATGTTTGTTTCCTGTTTTAAGATACATACCTTCCATATATACCATAATTAGCCCCAAACCAATACTTAAAGGCGGATATATGTAGTGAAATGCAATAGTGAAAGCAAACTGGATTCTGGCAAGAATTTCTGTATCCATATGGTTATATATTTTCAACACAAATTTAAAAATATATATTGCTAAATTGGGTAACATTCATTACATAATTATACATTTTTCGTAATAATCTTAATAGTATTTAAATGTTTTTTGAAGAGAAAAATATGGTGTTATTGCTATTAATAATAATTGTATAAATACAGTTGTAATTATTAGAAATAAATAACTACTAAACATAATAATTTAGTTGAAGTGTTAGCCCAAAACTTAAGCTATTACCAAAAACTTAAAAACGTTTGTAACTAAAGTTACTGTTTTTAAAACTTAGAGTATTTAATTTTACATCTTTAAATATATTACAATTATGAATGTATTACCAGTAGTATTTAGCCTATTATTTATGTTATCAAGTTGTAATGATGCTGATGATAGTATTGCAACCAAAAATGAAACTGAACTAGAAAGTAATGAGAGCGCCAAAGCAAGTATAGTTAGTGTAACATCTACAGGAACAGCTGGGGCTTATGTTTTTAGCGTAGGTATTGCTAGTCCTGATACAGGATGCGATCAATATGCAAACTGGTGGGAAGTAATATCCGAAGATGGTAGTACACTAATTTATAGAAGAATATTGGGGCACAGTCACGTAAACGAACAACCTTTTGTTAGATCTGGAGGTACAGTTACTATAGATGCATCTCAAATGGTAATTATAAGAGCACATATGAATACTTCGGGTTATGGTATAAACGTTTTTAGAGGTTCGGTATCAACAGGTTTTAAAGAAGATACTTTGGCTGAAAACTTTGCTGATAACCTATCAATGCAACAACCATTACCTACTAATTGCGCGTTTTAGATAATTTGTAATTATGGAAAAATATATAAATGGTTTTAAAGATGCCTTTTTAGGTACTGTAGATTGGACGTATAAATCAATTCTTTTCGATGTGCTATGGTACACCAATTATTTTTATGGACTTCTTATCATTTCACTCTTAATTTGGTGTTTAGAAATAGCATTTCCCTGGCGCAAGCAACAAGCAATATTTAGAAAAGATTTTTGGCTAGATGGCTTTTACATGTTTTTTAATTTTTTTATTTTCTCTGTAGCTATAAGTGGGTTTTATAAGCTTTTACAAATTGGGTTTTTAGATTTAGGAATAACAAACAAATCGCTTGCATTATTTAACCCTTCGGGTTGGCCAACATGGGTTCAACTTTTAGTGTTTTTTGTGTTGTTAGATTTTGTGCAATGGTTTACACATACGCTTTTACATAAATATCCATTCTTTTGGCAGTTTCATAAAGTACATCATAGCGTTAAAGAAATGGGGTTTGCAGCGCATTTAAGATACCATTGGATGGAAAACATATTATATAAACCCTTAAAAACTTTTGCAGTAATGCTGTTGTTTGGGTTTGAGCCAGAACATGCTTATATCGTTCATTTTATTGCTATAACTATAGGTCATTTTAATCACTCTAATATTAAAATTACTTGGGGGCCTTTTAAATACATTATTAATAACCCAGTAATGCATTTATACCATCATGCTTATCATTTACCAACGGGTAAATATGGTGTAAATTTTGGCATAAGTTTAAGTGTATGGGATTATATATTTAGAACGAATTATATTGCAGAAGACGGTGGGCAAATTAAATTGGGGTTTCCAGGAGACGAGGAGTTTCCTAAGGATTTTGTAAGTCAAAACACCTATGGTTTTAAAACTACAAAAAAGTAATATTACGTTACTTTTCTTAACCTACTTCTATAATTATTTTATCAGGATTTATTTAAAAAAATAGTATTCTTACATATTTAAATTTTATAACTTACCATAAAATTATATGTTTTTATGAAATTAACCCCTAGTAAATTAAATACGTTTAGCCTGTTTAAGTTACCATCTGCCTATTTTTGTGGTGTACGTGTAAAATATTTAGATGATAAAAAATGCGAAGTCTCTGTAAAACATAGGTGGATCAATCAAAATCCATTTAAATCTATGTTTTGGGCAGTACAAGGTATGGCGGCAGAACTCTCATCTGGCGCATTAATGATTGGTAAAATACAAGAAACTGGAAAAAAAATATCTATGTTAGTTACCACAAATAATGCAACTTTTACCAAAAAAGCAACGGGCAGAATAACTTTTACATGTAATGATGGGCATTTGATAGATGAGGCTTTAAGAAAAACTATTGCAACTGGAGAAGGGCAAACCATTTGGATGAAAACCGTTGGTATTAATGACGATGGGGTAGAAGTATCTATCTTTAATTTTGAGTGGAGTGTTAAGGTGAAGAGTTAATTTTCAATTAAAGAATAATTAATTTAAAGATAATGTCCGACAAAAATGATTTTGAAATAAGAGGAAAGATTCTATCTTCTAGTTTACTAATTGAGGAACAACTTAATAGGATTATCTATAATTTTTTCATTCCTAAATCAATAGATAAAATTACTAGAAGTAAGTTTTTAGAACTTTTCGTCTTCAATAAGACTTTTGGCGGTAAGTATCAAATTTATTCTGAATTGCTAAAAACTGGCAGATATAAATTAAAAGTGGAAGAACAATTGAAGAAAAAACCTGTTTCACTCCAAAAAGAAACTATTTATGAGTTCGATTCCTTTAAAGAATTAGTTTCTAAAAACTTGAGCAAACTTATTAAAGTTAGAAATGATGTTGCACACGGTTATGATATTTCAAAAGCTTTTGTTGCTTTAGAAGATGGTGAGTTTGTTTTTGCAAATAAGAATAAGTTCAATAAAATAATTAATTCAGATGTGGAGGATTATATTAAGCTGACAAATGAAACTAATATACTGTTAAATATTACTCAAGGAGTTTTACAAGACTAGAAATCTTAATAATGCTGTAACAAAACCGTAAACTAATCAACATATAAACAAATCAACAGTTAAACATAAAAACATCAATTAAAATGACTTCACACGAAATAGATTATCGCATTTATGGCGAAGAAATGCAATATGTAGAAATAGAATTAGATCCGCAAGAAGGTGTTATAGCAGAAGCAGGAAGCTTTATGATGATGGATGATGGTATAAAAATGGAAACTATTTTTGGAGACGGTTCTCAAAAAGACACAGGCTTTTTAGGTAAAATATTAGGTGCAGGCAAACGTATCCTAACTGGAGAGAGTTTGTTTATGACGGCTTTTTATAACGATTTAGTAGGTAAGCGTAATGTGTCTTTTGCATCGCCATATCCTGGAAAAATTATCCCAATAGATTTAACTGAGTTTGGTGGTAAGTTCATCTGTCAAAAAGATGCTTTTCTTTGTGCTGCGAAGGGTGTAAGCGTTGGTATAGAGTTTTCAAAAAAACTAGGACGTGGTTTATTTGGAGGCGAAGGTTTTATTATGCAAAAATTAGAAGGTGATGGTATGGCATTTGTACACGCGGGTGGTACTATGGCTAAAAAAGAATTAGCAGCAGGAGAGACATTAAGAGTAGATACAGGGTGTATTGTGGGTTTTGATCAAACTGTAGATTATGATATTGAATTTGTAGGCGGTATTAAAAATACTGTATTTGGTGGCGAGGGGCTATTTTTTGCCAAATTACAAGGCCCAGGAACAGTTTTTGTTCAATCTTTACCATTTAGCAGACTTGCTGGTAGAGTGCTAGCATCTGCACCAAGAAGCGGAGGAAAAGGTAAAGGTGAGGGCAGTATCCTAGGTGGTTTAGGTGATATTTTAGATGGTGATAATAGGTTTTAACACTGTTAAAATCCTATTAAAATGGTATACTTTTGTAATTTTTGTTTAACTTTATACACTAACCTAAAAACAGTGCATATACCAAAATCTACTTTATTACAAACCTAAAATCCTAAAATTAAAATGGCAAGAGCAATGCTAGATTACACAAAAACAATACTTGAGAAAGTAAGTTTTGACGCGACATTGTTTTGCAAAGAAGTACAAAAGGCAGTTGAAAGATTATTACCTTATGAGATTGAAGAGCTTAAACATTATATTCTATCTCTTGTGCAGCAAAACCCAGAATTAAATCAATGTATGATTTATTTGAAAGCATAAAAAAAGCGACCTAAAGGTCGCTTTTTTAATTTACTCATAATACTTTTAAAATTGTCACTTACTTGGTAAAGGGCTAATAATTTTTACATCCTGAAATTTAATTGCGCCTCGAATAATTCCAGTTATTACAGATTGCATAGCCTCTATAATCTGCATTTTTAATTCGCTTTTATGATAAATAATACTCACCTCTCTAGCAGGAGAGGGCTCTTCAAAATAATGTAAATTATGTTTAATATTAGTATTTAAATCTAAAGTATGTAAGTAAGGTAGCAGCGTCATGCCTAAGCCTTCGTTAGATAGTTTTATTAAGGTTTCTATACTACCACTTTCCAACTGAAACTTATCGTCTTCATGATCTTTAAAAACTTTACATAAATTAATAACGCCATCTCTAAAACAATGGCCATCTTCTAGAAGTAGCATATCTTCAATTACTAAGTTTTCAACTTTAATTTTTTCTTGTGTATGTAATTTATGTCCTTTAGGTATATAGGCAACAAAAGGTTCAAAATACAAAACGCGTTCTTTAATATTATCATTTTGTAAAGGTGTAGCAGCAATGGCAGCATCTAAATGTCCTTCATTTATGCGATTAATGATCTCTTCTGTATTAAGCTCTTCAATTTTTAATTTAATTTTTGGATACTTTTTTATAAAAGTTTTCAAAAACATGGGTAGTAGTGTAGGCATGATTGTTGGGATAATACCTAATTTAAACTCTCCACCAATAAACCCTTTTTGCTGATCTACAATATCTTGAATTCTATATGACTCATTAACAATATTTTTAGCTTGGTTTACAATTTTTCTGCCAACATCGGTTAACTCAATAGGTTTTTTACTACGATCAAAAATCAAAATATCAAGTTCGTCCTCTAATTTTTGAATTTGCATACTCAAAGTAGGTTGCGTAACAAAACATTTTTCTGCTGCTTTGGTAAAGTTTTGATGTTCAGCAACGGCCAATACATAGTATAATTGCGTAATTGTCATTAAGGTAAGTTTAGATTATAAAAATATAAAAACTATCAATCTTACTTATAGAATAATAGTTTTTTTATAAACTATTATTGTTTATACATAATTATGATTGTATTTAGTGATTTTTTAAAATTGCAAGTTAAATATTAACTAAAAAACAAAAGACGACCATTTGGTCGTCTCTCAGTTATATATCTAAATAGATTAGAATTTAATATCTATATCTAAGTTAGTTGTATTCATTTCAAATTTTGCTTCTGCAAATTGTGGTGGTCCATAACTCATAGGGTTATTAGACATGCCGTATGATTCTTGTGGCATACCTCTATCGTCAAAATCCATAGTATTATTATCATTTTCATCGTGTAATGCCATAATAGCGTAAGTTCCAGGTGTTACATTTTTAAAAGTTACTAAAATTTTACCATCAACTATTTTACTTTTAGCATTTTTTATGCCAGGGCCTCTCATAAAAGTTTCTTTGGTGTGTAGTGATACTGCAACGCTTCCATTATTATTTGTAATATTTTTGATAGTTACAGTTATAGTGTTTCCGGTGTCTACTGCTTGTGCATTAGTAAAATTTACGGTTAAGAATAATGCGATAAATACTGTTGTTAAAGTTTTCATGATGTATGTTTTTTAGTGTTATGTTTTGTTGAACACTTCAAAGATGCGATACTCATTTAGTATTTTATAATTAGAATTACCGAATTGTAAATTTTTGATGATGAATTGTTGATTTTGGTATTGAAGACTAACAATTTAGGATTTAAAACTCTAACATTTTTTTTATAATAACCCTCTAGCTTTTATTTCAAGATATTTATTAATAGTATCTACAGTTAAATTTTTTGGTGTAGTTAATATAGAGTAGATACCAAATTTTTTAAGTTCATTTACTATTAAACGTTTTTCAAAATCAAACTTTTCAGCAATCACTTTATCATAAACTTGCTGTACCGTTTCTGCTTTGTCGTTTATAAGTGTATCAATTTCTGTATTCTTAAAAAAGATAACAACTAGTAGATGACTTTTAGCAATGGCTTTTAAATATGGTAGTTGCCTATTTAAGCCATCTAAAGTTTCAAAATTAGTGTACATTAAAAGTAAACTTCTGTGTGTAATATGTCGTTTAATGTTGTCATATAGTTTTCCGAAATCACTTTCAAAATAATCAGTTTTCACATTATATAACGCTTCTAAAACTAATTGCATTTGTCCGCTTCTACGTTCTGCAACTACTACATTATCTATCTTTTTTGAAAACGATAACATACCAGCTTTATCATGCTTTTTTAAAACAATATTACTAATGACTAAGGTGGCATTAATAGCAAAGTCTAATAAGCTTAAACCATCAAAGGGCATTTTCATAATCCGCCCTTTATCAATTATGGAGTATACGGGTTGCGACTTTTCATCTTGAAATTGATTGACCATTAATTGATTTCTTTTAGCTGTTGCTTTCCAATTAATAGTGCGTAAATCATCACCTAACACATATTCTTTAATTTGCTCAAACTCCATGGTGTGTCCTAAACGGCGTACTTTTTTAAGCCCAAAATCCATGGCGTTTTTATTAATATTTAATAGCTCGAACTTTTTTAATTGTTTAAAACTTGGGTAGGTTGGTACCATAGTTTTAGTATCAAACATAAAACGTTTTGCTACTAATTTTAAGGCAGAAGAGGCATAAATATTTAATAACCCAAAATGATACTCACCTCTTTCTTTGGGTGTTAAATTATACGTAATATTTCTATTTTGCCTAGGACGTATTGTTTCTTTTATTTTGAAATCTCTAATTTGAAATTGTTCAGGAATTTCATCTATAATTTCTAAATGAGACACAAAAGTGTAGTTGTTTCTAATGTTAATTTCAATTTGATTTGCATCGCCATTAGAGAATTTATCAGGAACAATTCTACGAGCTTCAATTTTTTGTTTCCCCATAAAAATAATTAACATATCTAGAAAAAATAGACCAACTAAAACCAATATACTTAACTGTGCAATATTAAAAAGTAGAGGTATAAAGTAGCTTAAAGCAAATAGAACTACAATACCAATACCTGCATAAAAAAAACGGGGTTGTATGTAAAAGGGTTTTAGGAAATTCAATATTTTAGTTATTGGTGAATACTGCTTACTGATAACTGAGATTGCAAACTTTTTATCTAGGTATTTCTACAGTTTCAATAATTTGATTAATAATTTGTTTACTTGTTACACCTTCCATTTCGCGTTCTGGCGTTACAATAACTCTGTGGTGTAATACAGGTATTACGGCACGTTTTATATCTTCTGGGGTTACAAAATCGCGTCCGTTCATGGCTGCAAATGCTTTACTTGCTTTTAGTACAGATATTGAGGCTCTAGGTGATGCACCCAAATATAAAAAGCGGTTGCTTCTGGTGGCAACAATTAATTCTGCTATGTATTTTAATAAGTGTTTTTCAACAATTACTTGGTTTACTAAGTTTTGATAATTAGCAATTTGTGTTGCCGTTAAAAACGATGTTATTTTTTCAGTTTTCGTGCCTTCTTTTAAGTCATGTTCTCTAGATAAAATTTCAATTTCCTCTTCTAAATTAGGATAATCCACATCAATTTTAAATAAAAACCTATCCAATTGAGCTTCGGGTAAGCGGTATGTGCCTTCTTGCTCTACAGGATTTTGGGTTGCTAATACCATAAATGGTGTGTCTAATATATATTTATGGCCATCTATAGTAATTTGCTGTTCTTCCATAACCTCAAACAAAGCAGCTTGGGTTTTTGCAGGCGCACGATTAATCTCATCAATAAGTATCATATTGGAGAAAATAGGCCCTTTTTTAAACTCAAATTCTGAATCTTTAAGGTTGAATACTGAGGTGCCTAAAATATCACTTGGCATCAAATCTGGTGTGAATTGAATTCTACTAAAACCAACACTTAACGATTTGGCTAATAGTTTAGCAGTTACCGTTTTTGCAACACCAGGCACACCCTCAATTAGCGAATGCCCTTTAGCCAAAAGTGATGCAATTAGCATATCTACCATATCTTTTTGGCCAACAATAACTTTACCTACTTCGGCTCTTATTTTAGAAACACTATGTTGAAGCTCTGATAAATCTAATCTGTTTTTAAATTCTAAGTCTTTAGTATCATCATTTAAAGCACTATCATCTATAGATGACACTGTATTGGGCTCTGATTTTGGTAAAAACTCTTGGTTGTTGTTATCTTCTTTATTTTCGTCCATAATTATTGTGAATAAAATGCTTCTATAAATTTATTTAATTTGATGAGGCTTTGCTCTGTAAGTTCATCTTTACTTTGTAACCATTTTATATAGTTAATTAACTGCGCTACATCGTCTTTTTTTCTACCTGATTTACTTGCTAGTTTTTTTATAAAATCATCATCTAGTATTGCGGTGTCAATATTAAAGTCGGTTCTAATTTTTTCTAAAAAATAGGTTATTTTTTTGTGAGTTAGGTTTTTATAATCTTGGGTTTCAATGTATAAATTGGATATTGTTTTTATAAAAGCTAAAGATGTGTTTTGTACTGGTTTTATAATTTTTATAACACGTTGCCTACGTTTAGCGTTAAAAATCATAAATAGTAATAAGAATATTAAGGCAGTATACCACGCCCACCTAAATGATAATTGTTCCATAAACCATCTTAAGTTAGATTCTTGTTCTGCATCTCCATAAGGTGTTTGTCGTTTTGTGTAAGAATCAAAATACACATCGTCGTCTGGTAAATAAGATAATACGTGCTCTATATAACGATATCTATCGTTTTTTAAAATATGATAATTGGTAAAAGCTTTTGGTTCAGTATGCAGCAATATGCTTCCGTTTCCAAAAGGGATTTTTATAAAGTTTACACGTTTTTTATCTGTTTTGGCGTATCCTAAAACTGTGTAGTTAATACTATCAAAACTAGAAAAATAATAATCGCCTTCAGTTTTGTCTATTTTGGTTGCGTTTAAATTTTTATTTTGAAACGATAATTCCGAAATGCTATCTTTTTTAGGGTTGTATTCAAAATCAACATCAATATTCAATGTGTCATGTATTTTTTGGGGATAGTAATAATCTGATATAAATAAGGTATTACCTTTATCTACAAAATCTAAGAGTTTGTTTACTGAATAATTAGAGAGATAGTCTGATTTTCCAATAATTATATAATTGCCCTTAGCGTCATGGTCGCCTTCACCATATTCAGAATTTGCATAAAGATAGCTTGATGGTTGATGGTATACCGTTCTTAACTTATAGCTTTCAAATAGATTAGGGAGTTCTGTGTAAAGTACACTTAAACCATAAGGTTTGTTACTTCTTTCGTTAAAAGATTCTTCCCAGTCTATAGTTTTTGTGCGTTTTATACCAAAAGTTAAGGCGGCTACAACTATTAGCGTGATGATTATTAATATAATAGGTAAAATCTTCTTCATTATTTTACCTGATTTAAAAGTGTAGTAAAGTTAGCTTTGGCTTTAGCATATTGAGAGGCCTCTAAATTGAATTTCCCGTACCATATATAATTGTATAAATAAGAGGTATATGAAAATCCTTGGCTAAAGGGTGTGTCGCTAATTTCGTTTAAGTATTCAGTATTTGTTTTATCATCTTCAAATTTTATATAATTTTTTAAACTCAATGTCTTTAAAACTAATAGATAATAATACCGAATAGCAAGCCTGAAATCTTTATCATTTTCAGCTTGTTGTATTAAAGCGTGTATATCTGCATTTTCAATATTTTCAGATGTAATATCGTCATAGCGCGTAATATGTTTGTTTTTGCTTTTAGCAAATATGCCTGTGCCGCCATCATTGAGTAAAGCGTATGCTAAATATAACACTGCCACTATTAGAAAAAGGTAAAACAACCAACTAAGTGGACCAAGATTAATTAGAATTTCGTCATTATCATTTTGTTCTTTAGTTTTAATTTTTTCATCACTATAGTCCTTATAATCTCCAGAACCCATTCTAGATGTTTTTACAACTTTTTTGCCTTCATAATTATAAGTGTCGCTACTGTAGCGGTCTTTAAAATTAGCATCAAAAACACGATTTACTTCTGGTTGTTGGGTTGGTGCTACTGCAAAACACCATTGCTGCATTGAAAGTAAAAGCAAGAACACTAAAAGTATATGTGGTTGTTTTTTTATCATTAAGCAATAATAGGGGCAGAGGTTTGGGTGATTTGTTTTTGAATTTTATAGGGGTAAATTAAATAGTAATAACTTATAATGCTTAAAGTAATTAATATGATACCTACAGATAGCCAATTAGGCATACTATTAGAATATCTGGTAATAAATCCTTCTAAAAATCCAGCAGAAAACGTAAAAGGAAAGGTGCTTATTAATAGTTTAATGCCTGTTTTAGCGCCTAGTTTAAAAGAGGTGTATCTAGAATGTGTAGCAGGAAATAAAATACTAGCGCCTAATATTAAACCTGCTGCACACTCGATAACTATGGCAAAAATTTCCATGGCACCATGAATCCAAATACCGCGAACGCTTTCCCAAAACACCTCTTTTTCGTAAAAGAAATATTGAAAAGAGCCCAACATAATACAATTTTTAAACATGATGTAAAGCGTGCCAATACCCAAAAAAACACCTAGAACAAATGCTATGATACCAACACGTAAGTTATTTACAGTGATACCTATAAAGCTACCCCAATTACTACCACTTTTATATATAGCTACAGGATCTCCAGCTTCAATATTCTCAAGAGTTTGATCTACATAACTGTTACCAACAACAGAACGTAAAAACTCTGCATTATTTGCTGCAGATACAACGCCAATTGCAGTAAAGGTGAAAAACACAATAAATGCCACATAAATAAATTTGCGATATTGGTAGCAAATTAGTGGTATTTCGGTTTTCCAGAAACTAATAATTCTATTAGTGTCTTGACGCTTGGTTTTATAAATTTTTTGAAATGCCTTTGTTGCAAGCTGATTTAAATAGGTAATCACCTTACTTTTAGGGTAGTACGTTTGCGCATATGCCAAATCGTTTACTAGCTTAATGTAATTTGAAGCAAGTTCGTCTGGATCGTTTAAATTATTATTAAGAATAGCTGTCTCAAAACTCAACCATTTTTCTTTATTTTGCTTTATAAATGCAACTTCTCTCATATTTGAGATAAATTAAAATATAAATTGTCAGAGTTACAAATTAACACGACGCAAAATGTAAAAATAAATTTCACTGCCGCAGGTGTAGGAGAACGATTGGTTGCATTTATTATAGATACTGCTATAAAAATTGGATATTTATTACTATTGAATAAAATTTTTGGAGTGTTTGAAGGTATGGATGAATGGTCTCAAATTGGGATAAACACTATTTTGAGTTTTCCTGTAATGTTGTATTCCTTGGTTTTAGAAACGTTTTTGGACGGACAAACTCTTGGTAAAAAGGCATTAAAAATTAGAGTGGTTAAAATTGATGGATTTCAGACTACGTTTTCTGATTATGTAGTGCGCTGGTTTTTTAGAATTGTAGATGTTTGGATATTTGGTATTGGTTTCTTTGTGATTATTTTTAGTAAAAAGTTGCAACGTTTAGGCGATATGGCTGCTGGTACAGGAGTAATAAGTTTAAGAGATAAAGTAAATATAAACCATACGATACTAGAGAAACTTAAAACCGATTATAAACCTACGTATCCTAATGTGATAAAGTTATCGGATAATGATGCACGCATTATAAAGGATACTTTTACAAGAGCTAGAGCTGCTAAGGATTATGCTACATTAATAAAGCTAAGAAATAAGTTAATTGACGTTGTTGGTATTAAAGACGTAAAACAAGCTAGCGATATAGAGTTTATTGATATTATTTTAAAAGATTATAATTTTTATACCCAAGATATGTAAGCAGAGAACCACTTTTTCTTTTTAGAAAAAGTGAGTGAATCGCTTATGCTGAGCGGAGACGAAGTATCTCAGAGAACCACTTTTTCTTTTTTAGAAAAAGTGAGTGAATCGCTTATGCTGAGCGGAGACGAAGTATCTCAGAGAACCACTTTTTCTTTTTAGAAAAAGTGAGTGAATCGCTTATGCTGAGCGGAGACGAAGTATCTCAGAGAACCACTTTTTCTTTTTCAGAAAAAGTGAGTGAATCGCTTATGCTGAGCGGAGACGAAGTATCTCAGAGAACCACTTTTTCTTTTTAGAAAAAGTGAGTGAATCGCTTATGCTGAGTAAAAACGAAGTGTCTCAAGGCACCTTTTTCTTTTTAGAAGAAGAGAGTGAATCTTTTACACCGACATTAACTAGATAATTCTGAATTAATTTTAGTAGAGATTAAAATTATCCAAATTTTCTATTTAACATATATCTTAAGTTTAAATGAACGTTAATCAATCAATAATATCAACACTCCTAATATATATATTTTTAAGTGGCCAGTCGGCCTCATCGGTATCAACAGCTGCAATTTTATCCACAACATCCATACCTTTTATAACCTTACCAAACACTGTAAAATCGCCATCTAAGAAGTGAGCGCCACCACGTTGTTGTACAATAAAAAATTCGTACGGAGATGCTAGTTTATGGGGGTTGTCTATATCGCTACTTGGCATAGAAATGGTGCCTCTATCGTGTTTAAAGCCTCTATCTGCATCTACAGGTAATAAATAGCGACCTATGTTTTTGCGTTTTTTTCCTGTTTTTCTATCGTCGCTACTACCGCCTTGTATAATAAAGTTATCTATTACGCGGTAAAACTGCGTGTCTTGGTAGTATTTGCGTTTGGTTAAATAAATAAAATTTGCTCGATGGAATTTAGTTTCTTCAAACAATAGAATATCAAAACTACCATAGTCGGTTGTTAATCTTACAGTGTTTTCTTTATTTTCTTTGTCATATTGTAAAAAGAATTCCATGGCATTTTTAGTATCTAAAACAGGGTGTTTAAGTGTGTCTTTAGCTATGGCATCTTTTTGTGTTTCATCTTGTTTTACAGTAGTTGTAGAGTCTTTAGTTTTAGATGAATTCTTTTTTTTAGTTTGTTTATCTTCACAATTCAGAAATAATAAAAATAAACTTAAAACCAATATAATACGCATAAGATGAATTTTGATGAGTTCGAAAACTTAGTGTCAAAAATAAAAAATATCGAGTTACCTGCCGAATCATCTCATTTTAAAATGGTGCCGCCATCTCGAAAATCTTTTGAGCAATATTCTGATAAGCAATTACAACAAGCCAAAAAAGCAGGGGTTTTAGCATTATTTTATCCAAATGCAGATAAGCAAATGCAAGTGGTGTTTATTTTAAGAAAATCATACAAGGGCGTTCACTCTGCACAAGTATCTTTCCCAGGCGGAAAAGTAGAACCCAAGGACAAAAACCTTAAAGACACTGCCGTTAGAGAAACTTTTGAGGAAGTAGGTGTGCCTATAGAGGATATTACTGTGATTAAAAAATTATCGCAAGTATACATACCACCAAGTAATTTTTGTGTGCAGCCATACATTGGAGTTGTAGCGCAACAGCCAATTTTTAAAAAACAAGAGAGAGAGGTTGAGCAAATAATTGAGGTAAAGTTATTAGATATAATTAATGATGATAATATTATTTTAAAAAACATAAAAACATCATATAGTGTTGATATAGAGGTGCCTGCATTTAAATTAAATGACTTTACCATTTGGGGAGCAACCGCTATGATACTTAGTGAAATTAAAGATATAGTAAAGCAATTGGTGTAGATGGTAGATTTATTACCTTTGTTGCCCAACCTAAAAACTAATTATTAATTTATGGGATTGTTTAAAACAAATCCTTTCGGACATATACTCTTTGTAAAAAAGTGGCTCATTCGCATTTTAGGTGCTATGACGCACAGGCGTTTTCGTGGGTTTAACGAATTACAAATAGAAGGGTCTGAATTAATTAAAAATTTACCAGATACCAACGTACTTTTTATATCTAATCACCAAACTTATTTTGCTGACGTAGTAGCTATGTTTCATGTGTTTAATGCCAGTTTAAGCGGGCGAACAGACTCTATAAAAAACGTAGGTTATATTTGGAATCCGAAGTTAAATATGTATTATGTAGCGGCTAAAGAAACCATGAAAGCAGGTTTGTTACCAAAAATTTTCGCTTATGTTGGTTCTGTAAGTATAGAGCGTACATGGCGTTCTGAGGGTAAAGATGTAAAACGCCAAGTGAAAATGAGTGATATTTCAAACATAGGTAAAGCGCTGGATGATGGTTGGGTAATTACATTTCCACAAGGGACTACAACCCCTTTTAAACCTATAAGAAAAGGTACTGCTCACATTATAAAACGCTACAAGCCTGTTGTGGTACCTATAGTAATAGATGGTTTTAGACGCTCTTTTGATAAAAAAGGATTGCGCGTTAAGAAGAAAAATATTTTACAATCCATGGAAATTAAAGCGCCATTAGATATTGATTACGATAACGAATCTACAGATGATATTGTAAAAAAAATAGAGTTTGCCATAGAGCAACATCCATCTTTTCTAAAAGTAATTCCAGAAAAAGAATTAAAGGCTCAGTTAGAGCTAGATAAGTTAAGAGAATGGTAAAATTAAATATTGTTTTTGAATTTTGAAGATTTAGAATTCGTTAATAACTCTTAATAACTCCCTTAAAAATAACTTCTTTAAATTTCTATTTTGCACTATTAATTTTAGTCATTAATAGAAACACATCTTGAAAGTTTGTATCGCCGAAAAACCAAGTGTTGCCCGAGAAATTGCTGCTGTTTTAGGAGCAAACACAAAGCATGATGGGTATTTTGAAGGTAATGGATATGTGGTAACTTTTACATTTGGTCACTTATGTACACTTAAAGAGCCAGCAGATTATAAGCCATATTGGAAAAGCTGGGATCTAAATAATTTACCTATGCTTCCTGAAAAGTTTGAAACCAAAGTATCTGATAATTCAGGAATTCAAAAACAATTCAATATAGTAAAGCGTTTATTTGAAAGGGCAGATGTTATTATAAACTGTGGTGATGCAGGGCAAGAGGGTGAACTCATTCAGCGTTGGGTGATGAATCAAGCTAATTATAAAGGTGAAGTAAAACGCCTGTGGATTTCATCATTAACTACCGAGGCTATTAAAGAAGGTTTTGAGCATTTAAAACCAGCGACAGATTATGATAATTTGTATTATGCGGGGTTTTCTAGAGCTATTGGCGATTGGTTGTTAGGTATCAATGCAACGCGATTATTTACTGTAAAACATGGTGGTTACAAACAAGTTCTATCCGTAGGGCGTGTGCAAACACCTACTTTAGCTATGGTTGTTAATAGGTTTAAAGATATTGAAAACTTTAAACCAAAGCCATATTGGGAACTACAAACCTTGTACCGTTATACTTTATTTAGCTATGAAGAAGGTCGATTTGTAAAGAAAGAAGATGGAGAGGCATTGGCAAATAAAGTAAAAGAAAGTGATTTTGAAATTAAATCCGTCACAAAAAAGAAAGGTAAAGAATATGCACCTAAACTTTTTGATTTAACAGGTTTACAGGTGTACTGTAATACTAAATTTGGATTTTCAGCAGATGAAACACTTAAAATAGTGCAAGCCTTATACGAAAGAAAAGTGGTTACTTACCCAAGAGTAGATACAACATTTTTACCAACAGATATTTATCCAAAAGTTCCTGGTATACTTAAAAAACTAGTTGATTATTCACAACTTACACAACCACTTTTAGCGCAAAAAATAAAGAAATCTACTAAGGTTTTTAATGATAAAAAGGTAACAGATCACCACGCAATTATTCCAACAGGAATGCAAACCAATTTGCAATATAATCAACAGCAGGTGTATGATATTATTACCAAACGATTTATTGCAGTATTTTACAAAGATTGTATTGTGTCAAATACCACTGTATTAGGCGCTGCAGCCGAAGTAGTATTTAAAACTACTGGAAAAGAAATTTTAGATAAAGGCTGGCGTATTGTATTTGAAAGTCCGAATCAAAAAGTAAAAGAATCAGGCGTGTTGCCAACTTTTGAAAAAGGCGAAAAAGGGCCACACGAACCTTCGTTTTTAGAAAAAGAAACCAAACCACCCAATCAGTTTACCGAAGCGTCTTTATTAAGAGCAATGGAAACCGCCGGAAAACAAGTAGATGATGATGAGCTAAGAGATTTAATGAAAGAAAATGGTATTGGCAGACCATCAACACGTGCAAATATTATTGAAACGCTTTTCAAAAGAAAATATATTAAGCGAAACAAGAAACAAGTACTGCCAACCGAAACAGGTATTCAGTTGATTGATACCATACAGAATGACTTATTAAAATCTGCTGAACTTACTGGTAAGTGGGAAAAACAACTAAAAGACATAGAGAAAGGTAACTATAGTGCAGGTGCGTTTATAAAAAACATGAAACGTATGGTAGATGCTTTAGTATATGAAGTGCGAAGCGAAACAAAACGGGCTAATATTTCGCATACTAAAACGGTTCAAAAAAATAGAACAAAAGTTAAGTCTAAGGCAACTGCCGGAATTACTTCAGAAAAATGTCCTAAATGTAAAAACGGATACCTAGTAAAAGGTAAATCTGCTTATGGTTGTAGTGCTTATAAATCGGGATGTGATTTTATTTTGCCATTTAAATTTAGTGGAAAAAAGATTTCAGAAAAACAATTTGTACGACTGCTTCAAAAAGGATCTACGGTTAATTTGAAGGGGTTTAAGGAAGACTCCAGAACTGTTGATGGTTTATTGCGTTTTGATGATAACTTTGGTCTTAAATTAGAGCCTAAGCAACCAATAGAAAGCCAAAATCAGGATGTGCTTTCTTGTCCAAAATGTAAAAATGGAACTGTGCTGAAAGGGAAAACCGCTTATGGCTGTTCTAATTATAAATCTGGATGTGATTTTAAAGTTACTTTTGATGAGGTAAGGCGTAAAATGAGTGGTTTAAAACCTACAAAAGCACTAGTTTATAATATTTTAGTTAAAAATGCCTAGTATTCGTACTGATATTTTATAAATTACGCTTGCTATTTAAATATCTTACAATCTACTAATTTCTCTCAAATGAAAGATACTTTCATACTAAATTTCACACCTACAGGTATGATTCCTACTAAGGAAATGACGTCTCATGTACCTATAAGTGTATCAGAAATTGTTGAAGATGTACATAAAGCTTCTGAGATAGGTATTACCATGGTGCATTTACATGCACGTGATGAAACAACTGGCATACCAACCTATAAAAAAGAAATTTATGCAAAAATTGTTGAGGGGATAAGAACTTATGCGCCAGAGCTAGTAATATGTTTGTCTTTAAGTGGCAGAAACTTTAATGAACTTGAAAAGCGTAGCGCGCCTTTAATGCTTGAGGGCAATTTAAAACCCGATATGGGAAGTTTAACATTAAGCTCCTTAAATTTTAATAAAACGGCAAGTGTTAATGATCCTGAAATGATTAAAAGTTTGGCAAAAATTATGAAAGAAAGAGACATAGTTCCAGAACTTGAGGTTTTTGATATTGGTATGATTAACTATGCTAAATATTTAAACAAGAAAAATTTAATAGAACCTCCATATTATTTCAATCTTTTATTTGGTAATATAGCTTGTTCACAGGCTAATTTATTACATACAGGAGTAATGATTAATGATTTGCCAGAAGCAGCTTTATATAGTTTGGCAGGTATTGGTAAAGATCAATTACAAATGAATTCACTTTCTATTGCTATTGGGGGCGGTGTTCGAGTTGGATTAGAAGATAATATTTGGTTTGATGCAGCAAGGAATAAATTAGCTACCAATTCTGAATTATTACAACGCATTCATGTAATAGCTAATGCTAATAATAGAGAGGTAATGACGCCTCTTGAGTTTAGAAAATTAATGAAAATGGAGTTAGGAAATGGAAGTTACGGACGTAGTTTTAATAGTTTTTAATTATGGAGGTAACTGGTAATAAACGGTTTTATAAATGGTATTGGTTTTGGAATATTATAAAACATGGCATGCTTATACAAGGTATAAGAAATCAAATGGCGAAATTGGGAGTAGATGTTATGCCTTATTTTTGGACCTTAGAGGGTGCTGAAATTATAAAACCTCCTGAGGTAAATGGAGAAACTTCTAGTTTTGTTATATCTCGTTTTTCTGTTGATGATGTAGATGAAGCACAAAATTTAATTGCAGGGAGATATTATAAAAAATTAAGAGCCTATATTGAAGAAGGTCAAATTTGTGTAGGTATAAAAGATAATAGTGATATTGTGGCTTTTATGTTTATAAAACGAGACGCATTTCTATTTAGAGGTAAAACGTTTTTATTTAATAAGCATGAAGCTTATTTACATAGCATGTATACCTTTGAAAACTACCGCGGCAGACGTATCGCACCTTATTTGCGCTACCATTGTTATGGTATTTGTAAAGAATTAGGTTTTACAAAAGTGTATAGTGTGAGCGAATATTTTAATAAATCTAGTAAAAGATTTAAGAGAAAATTGAAAGCAAAACAAACGGCTTTTTATTTGAGTATTATACTTTTTAAAAGGTATAAGAAAACTTATTTATTAAAGCGATACAGCTAATACAGGTTAAAAAGTGTATGGTTAACTACATTATTTACAAACCCTACGGGTATTTAAGTCAGTTTACGAGCAATGATTCCAAACAGCAATCTAAACGATTTTTGGGAGAGCTTCACGATTTTCCAGAAGGGGTAATGTCCGTAGGGCGCTTAGATGAAACATCAGAGGGTTTATTGTTACTAACTACTGATGGAAAAACGAGTGCATATATTAATAGTAAAAAAGTAGATAAAGAATATTATGCTTTGGTTGATGGAAACATTACAAAAGATGCTATTAATAGATTAAAAACTGGCGTAGAGATAGGTTTTGATGGAAAAAAGTATACAACAAAACCCTGTAATGCTTTTAAGCTAGTACATACGCCTAATTTACCAGCACGTTCTAAAAAGATAAGAGATGCGCGCCATGGTCCTGTATCTTGGGTGTCTATAACTTTAAACGAAGGTAAATTTCGGCAAGTGCGTAAAATGACTTCTGCTGTTGGTTTTCCTACGCTGCGATTGGTAAGGGTTAGGGTAGGCGTAATACATTTAAATGAAATGCAAGTTGGTGAAGTTGTTCCTGTTGATGATTTTAATATTTAAGTTTAGATTTTAGAATAAAACTACTAAACCCATTTGGTGTTTAAACATCATATATTAAATCCATAACTCAGAAGATAAATTCAACAGAGAAAAGCTAAAATTTATAATTTCTGTAATTTGAAATAAAGTAACTATCTTTTTGGAATAACTCCCAAATATATTTATTCTTCTATACTTTTTAGTTCAGAGTAATTTTGCTTTAGGCGTTTTAAAAGTAATCCATAAAGTAAATAATATATACCATAAATAATTCCTAAAAACAGTACTGTTATTAGTAAAATAACAATAATAACTACAGTGTATTTGGCTAAGCTTGTTGCATCGTTAAAGGCTGTTATTCCTCCTTCTAATTGAGTGTAAGCGATAAAACTGGCAACAGAGAAAAAAATACCTCCAAATAATAAATTGAATAAAATATAGTAACGTACCGTTCTTCTAGTTTTTAAGATATTTTGCATCAATACTTTAGCATTATCTGTTGCATTGATTTTTTTATAATTCCTGTAGAAAAGATAAATGAAATAAAATATAATTGGAAACATTATATACGAGAAAATATCTAGCCATTGCGGGTATTCAACTTCATTTTCAAAAGTTGGATTTATAATAGCTAATATAAGTCCTAGGCTTAATTCGAATAAGCTAATGTAAAATATCCATTTTACAATAGAAGATGATTTTTTTAGAATCATCTTATAAATTTCGTGGTAGGAGAGTTTTGGGTATTTACTTTCGTTGTTCTCCCAGTCTTTTTTTAATAAATCTAATCCATCCATAGGTTAAGGATTTAATATGTTTCTTAGTTTAGTTTTTGTTCTGTTCATCTTCACTCTCGCATTTACTTCACTAATACCAAGTGTTTTACTTATTTCTCTATAATCTTTGTCTTCTAAGTATAAAAACACAAGGGCTTTTTCAATGTCGTTTAGTTGGTGTATGGCTTTGTATAATGATTTTAATTGCTCCTCTTCAGTATCATCATAATCTTCTGCTTTTATTTTAAAAGATACACCTTCAAAATCTTGAGTTTTTACGCGACGTTTAGATTTTCTGTAAAGCGTAATTGCTGTATTTAATCCTACGCGATACATCCAAGTACTAAACTTTGCATCACCACGAAATTTAGGGTATGCCCTCCAAAGTTGAATGGTTATTTCTTGAAATAAATCATTATGTGCATCATAATTATTTGTATACAACCTACATACTTTATGTACAATATTTTGATGCTTTTCTAACAACTCAACAAAGCTATGTTCTTGTTCTGTATTCAAATATTTTGGTGGTTTAGTTATACTGTAAGTAGCTTTTTGTGTTATAATGTTACACTTAAAATGAAATTATTTTAGATTTATTTTAAAAGTGAATTATTGATTTATTTAGAAATTTTCCTTTCAGTTAATCATAATATAGTTTTAAATTAATACTTTACAATGGTTAATTTAAACTAATGGTTACTAATAGTTTGTGTTGTCTGTATAGATAAAACCTATTGATGTTTTTTTGTAATATTTAACAGATTTGTGTAGAAGACCTTATGCTAATATATAAAAAAAATAATTGTTCAAACTTCGATTTATGTTACTACTTAATTGAATATTTTATTGGCTTTTGAATTTATTATAATACTAAGTTTTAATATATATTTAGATTTAAAATATCGAATAATTGTGTGTGTTTTGAATTGATTCTTTCTTGTGTTTTTATGTAATTGTATTAATGGTTTTAGTGTCTCTATTAATAACACTAAATTAAATTACAATTCGTCTCTATAAAATTACAGTTCGGTAAATGTTAGTTTTAAAACGTATCGTTATGTTGCAGTTTTGTACCAATTAAAAACGAACAAATTTTAAATAATGAAACCGCTACTCTCTATTCTAATCACCTGTTTTGTAATCCAAATCCATAGCCAAACTATAATAAGTGGTACTGTTTATAACACGCAAAAAGAACCTATTATTGGAGCTAATGTATATTTAGAAGGCACCTACGATGGCGGTACTACTAACGAAGATGGTGTGTTTTCATTCTCTACTTCTAAAACCGGGTCTCAAACTTTAATAATCTCATTTTTATCATACGAAACATTTACGATGTTAGGTGATATATCTTATATGAAAGATTTAAATATTAAGCTTAAAGATGATGTAAATACATTGGATGCTGTAGTGTTATCTGCTGGTACGTTTTCCGCAGGAGATAATAGTAAAGTTAACGTATTAAAACCTTTAGATGTTGTTACAACTGCTAGTGCTCTTGGTGATTTTGTTGGTGCGTTACAAACCTTACCAGGAACCACTACCGTTGCTGAAGATGGTAGGTTATTTGTGCGTGGTGGTGATGCTAGTGAAACCCAAATTTTTATTGATGGTATTCGTGTATTTACACCTTATACACCAACCACTAATAATGCACCAACTCGTGGCCGATACTCACCATTTCTATTTGATGGTATTACGTTTTCTACAGGAGGGTATTCTGCAGAATATGGGCAAGCACTCTCTAGTGTATTACTATTAAATACTATTGATGAGCCAGACCAAGAAAAAACAGATATTGGTATTATGAGTGTAGGTGCTACATTAGGTAATACACAAAAATGGGAGAAAAGTTCAGTGAGTGTTAACGCATCATACGTTAATTTAGCACCTTACAATGCTATATTTTCAAATAGAAATGATTTTATTAAACCTTTTGAAACAGCCTCTGGAGAAGCTGTTTTCAGAAGAAAAACAAATTCTGGGTTATTTAAATTGTATAGTGCTTTTGATACCAGTAGCTTTGAGCTAATACAAGAAGATATCAATCAACCAGAAGGGCAATTTATTAAATTAAATAACAATAATTTTTATGTTAATGGATCTTATTCAGGCGTGTTAAGTGATACTTGGAGCATGCAAACAGGGTTTAGTTTTACCAATGCTAAAAATAAGGTGAATTTAGGTGAAAGTGCTATCAGAGATACCGAGCAATCTATTCACTCTAAATTAAAATTTAAGAACCGCATTAGTAACCGTTTCAAATTATATTTTGGTGCAGAATATTTTAAAACTGACTTTGAAGAGCAGTTTAATAACGAATTTGTAGATAATGTTAATTACGGTTTTGATAATAATATAGTAGCGGCATTTACCGAAGCTGATATATTTTTATCTAAAAATTTAGCATTTAAAACAGGTTTGCGAGCAGAGTATAGTAATTTATTTGATGATTTTACCCTAGCGCCAAGAGCAACTATGGCTTATAAAATATCAGCTAAAAGTCAGTTGTCTATAGCGTATGGTGATTTTTATCAAAACCCTACTAGTAACGTCCTAAAATTCAATCAAGATTTTGACCCCGCAAATGCTAAACATTATATTTTGAATTATCAATATAATGCAGATAGAAAGATATTTAGAGCAGAGGCTTATTACAAAGACTATAATAGTTTAGCAAAATTTAGTGGAGATTTCCCGAGTTTTGATAGCAGTTTTAACAGTAATGGTTCTGGTTTTGCAAGAGGTATCGATTTTTTCTGGAGAGATAGTAAAAGCATAAAGAATATTGATTACTGGTTGAGTTATTCGCTTTTGGATACCAAACGTAATGATAGAAATTTTCCTGAGCTAGCACAACCAAATTTTGCTAACACGCATAACTTTTCTGCGGTAGCTAAATATTGGATAGACGATTGGAAAAGTCAAGTTGGTTTTAGTTATGCTTATGCATCAGGAAGAACATTTACAGACCCTAATAAACCTGGATTTTTAAACGAAAAAACTAAAGCATTTAACAACTTAAGTGTGAATTGGGCATATTTAATCAGTCCTCAAAAAATACTTTATGCTTCGGTAAACAATGTATTAGGTTTTAAAAATATTAATGGATATCAATATGCTAATACACCAAATATGAATGGTAATTTTAACCGTCGTGCTTTACGTCCAGCTCTAGATCAATTCTTTTTTGTGGGATTCTTTTGGACGATTAGTGAGGATAAAAAGAGTAATCAGTTGGATAATTTATAGAGATAAAACTGCATGTTCATTTTACAATCTGTAATAGCCATATCTTTAATTCTTTCGTTTGCTACCACGTCGTTTCTCAATATATTTAATATAAATATGCTTGTATCTTGTGTTATTAGGAGCGTTACGTTCTTCAACTTCAAACTCACCAATAGACTTTATTAAAGGAGTTAATTTTTGAAATCCATAATTTCTAGAATCAAAATTGGGGCGTTTTTTTTGTATTAAGCTACCAACATCTCCAAGAAATGCCCAACCATCCTCATCTGATAAATCTTCAATAGAGGTTTTAATTAAGTTTATTTCTTTTCTGGTAATACTGTCAACCGAAGCTTTTTTGCTGGTTTTTACATCACCTTCGTCGTCACTATCATTTTTATCGGTATCTCTACTTTTAAGAATTTCTATATAAATAAATTTATCACAAGCTACTATAAACGGATTAGGAGTTTTCTTTTCCCCAATGCCAATTACCTGCATCCTAGCTTCTCTTAGGCGGGTTGCTAATCGAGTAAAATCACTATCGCTAGATACTAAACAAAAGCCTTCTACTTTATTAGAATATAAAATATCCATAGCATCAATAATCATGGCAGAATCTGTAGCATTTTTTCCAACGGTATACCCATATTGTTGTATTGGGGTTATAGCATTTTCAAGTAGTACCTTTTTCCATTTATTTAAGTGGGGTTTTGTCCAATCTCCATAGATACGTTTTATAGTTGGGTTGCCATATTTGGCTATCTCCTCCATCATCTCTTTTACATGTCCTGCAGGAATGTTATCACCATCAATTAAAACAGCTAAGTTTATATTCATAATTAGTGTTTAAAATAAGCATCTAAGTTACTAGATACTTAAGCTAGAACCAAACTTATGTGAATTTTGTTTTTCCGAAAGCAATATGTTATTAGTTATAAAACAATATAATTTATTATATATTCTTATAATTATATCAATATTTTAGGAATATGACAAAAGTCATAAATAATATTTAGTGATCTACATAACTTTATAGTATCAAAAGGAAGACTATTAATAAAATATACACCATTTTATTTTTAGAACATTTCAAATATTAAAACTGTTAATTATGATACCTAAAAAGAACCCTGAAATAGAGGTGGGCCGGAATAGCAGCCTTTATTTCGCTATAGGATTAAATATGATGTTATTACTATCATGGCAAGCTATTGAATATAAAACTTACGAAAAAGAAGAAGTTATAATAGATATGGTTATGGTAGAACGTGAATATGATGAAGAAGTGCCTTTAGTAAGTGTAAATACGCCGCCACCGCCGCCACCGCCAGTAGTAATGCAAGAATCTGTGCAAATTGTAGAAGATACAGAGGATATTGAGGAAACTGTTTTTGAAAGCACTGAAACAAGTCAGGATGATTTAATATCTGATAATGTTATTAGAGTAGAAGATGTTAATGTTGGTGAAATTGAAGAAGATGTAGAAGTACCATTTGCTATTATTGAAGATGTACCATTATTTCCTGGTTGTGAAAAGGTGAAGAAATCTGAAAGACGAAATTGTTTTCAACAAAAAATGAATGCACATGTAGCTAGTAATTTTAAATACCCAGAAGTTGCTTTAGATATGGGGATATCAGGGCGCGTATTTGTAATATTTATTATTGCAAAAGATGGTAGTATTACAAAAATTAGAACAAGAGGGCCAGATAAAATGTTAGAAAAAGAAGCGCAGCGTATCGTAAATTTATTACCAAAAATGATACCAGGAAAACAACGAGGCAAACCAGTTAGTGTACCGTTTAGCTTACCAATTAACTTTAAAATGGCAGAACAATAATAACTACAAAACAAACTTTTTAGGGTTATACCCATTATCATGTTTGGATGGCTAAGACTACTTTTAATTAAGTATTCTTAGCTTTTTTTATTACGATTTAATCGTTTTGTTTAATAAATGACATTTCGGTAACTAATTTTTACAGTTCAGTAAGTTCAATTTTAAAAAATTGCAACTCTGGTTGATATTTGTACTGTAATTAAAACACAAACTATTATGCAACATCTTATTAAAATCATCTGTTTTTTTATTTTAAGTACATCTTTAGCAGTAGCCCAAGATACTAGTAAAAATACGGTAGCAGTCACCGTTTCAAATTTAGAGAGTAACAAAGGAAAGGTTTACATAGCACTTTATGATGCAGAACAACACTTTTTGAAGAAAATATTTAGAGCCAACTTTTCTGAAATAAAAGATAATAGTTGCGCATTAACTTTTAAAAACATACCTAATGGTATTTACGCAGTATCTATATTTCATGATGAAAATGATAATAATAAAATGGATACAGGTGTTTTTGGAATCCCAAAAGAAGATTACGGATGCTCTAATAATGCCACAGGATTTATGGGACCACCAAAATGGGAAGATGCAAAATTCCGAGTAAACAATACATCAGTAACACAACACATAACATTATAAATCTATTATTATGAAACATTTAATAATTATAACAGTACTATTTATTTCTGCTGTAACAACAGCACAAACTAATTACGAAAAAGGCATGCAAAAAGCATTTGAGCTTTGGAGCAATAATAAACCAGTAGAAGCAGCAAATTTATTTGAGCGTATTGCATCAGCTGAAACAGATAATTGGTTACCATGCTATTGGGCAGCACAAATAAATATATTAACCAGTTTTGGAGAGCAAGACAAAGATAAACTTACAGCCAAACTTAAAAAGGGACAAGATTTATTAAACGATGCTACAGCAATTTCTAAAAACAATCCAGAAATTATGGTTATGCAAGCATTATTACATACCGCTTGGATAGCGTTTGACGGGGCAACATATGGTATGATATTATCACCAAAAGTTGTAGAGCTTTATGCGAAAGCGGAAGCTATTGCGCCAGAAAACCCAAGAGTTATAGCATCTAAAGCAGAATGGAATATAGGTAGTGCCAAATATTTTGGACAAGATACAACAGCATTTTGCAAAGATTTAGAACGTGCTTTAGAACTTTTCGCTAAATTTAAACCAGAAAGCGAATTTCATCCCAAATGGGGAAAAGATCGTGTAGAGGAGTTATTAAAATCTTGCAAGAAGTAAATTTTAAGTTTTAAAATAGCAACATGAAAAAATCAATCAAACAAATTATTATAACCTTTATCATTGGTTGTATTGTCTATGTAATTGGAGAATTACTTTCAGATAAATTTAGTTATAATTCTATACAGGATTTTTTCATCGATTTTGGCTTCTATCAGTTATATGCTTTTGTCTTAGGGTATTCTAATATGTACTTTTTTGGCAGGATGAAGACATTTAATTGGAAAAGAAATGGCACATTAAAGCGCATCATTATAGGTTCACTTGGAGCCACATTAATAACATTGGTAGGCTTATTCTTTTTAAGACTGTTTACTTATTTTGTATTTGACGGCAACTCAATAGAAGCATTTTTACAAAGAGAACGTTTTCAATATTATTATTTCGGACTATGGATTACCTTAGCTATTGTATCTGTATTTCATATTATATATTTCTATAATAGGTATCAGCAAAATAAGTTAAAAGAACAAAAGGTAATTGCAGGAACCGCAAGCGCGAAATTTGATGCTTTAAAAAATCAATTAGATCCTCATTTTCTATTCAATAGTTTAAATGTATTAACCAGTTTAATTGAAGAAAACCCAAAACAGGCACAAAAATTTACCACTTCTTTATCTAAAGTATACCGCTATGTTTTAGAGCAAAAAAGTAAAGAGTTGGTTACTGTAGATGAGGAGTTGCAATTTGCAAAAACTTACATGTCTTTGCTAAAAATGCGTTTTGAAGATAGTATTGTGTTTACAATGCCAGAGCGTTCTTTAAATCCAGAAAGTAAAGTTGTGCCATTATCATTGCAATTACTCTTAGAAAACGCAGTAAAACATAATATGGTAACATCTAGTAAGCCTTTACATATTAAAATTTACGAAGATGAAGAAGGGTATCTAGTAGTACAAAATAATTTACAACCCAAGCAAATTGTAAAAAAGAGTAGTGGCGTAGGTTTAAGCAATATTATGCAACGCTATAAATTACTTACTAAAAAAAAGATAGACATAAATAAACAAGCAAGCAGTTTTGCGGTAGCAATACCAATGCTTACAAAACAAATAGCAATTATGAGAACAGAAACATCAAACCAAATGGATGATACTTATCTACGAGCTAGAAATCACGTAGAAGAACTTAAAAACTTTTATTACAGTTTAATATCATACTGTTTAGTTATTCCGTTCTTAATTTTTATTAACTACAAAACATTTTGGGGTTTCCAGTGGTTTTGGTTTCCGATGCTAGGTTGGGGCATAGGTTTAACTATACAAGCATTTAAGGTGTTTGTTAGTAATAAAACATTTGGAGGAAATTGGGAGCGACGTAAAATTGAGCAGTTTATGAGAGAAGAGGAAGATAACCGTTGGAACTAACACTATGGAAAATTTATTAAATAACCCACAAACACATACTTACAAAAGAGCAAAACAACGTGTAAAAGCTCTAAAAGGCTTTTACTATCATGTACTCACATATTGTTTAGTTATTCCGTTTTTAATTTTTATTAACTATAAAACCTATTGGGGCGTAAAGTGGTTTGTTTTTTCAGCAATTGGTTGGGGTATTGGTTTAGCTATGCATGCCTATCGTGTGTACTCGCGAAACCCGATATTAGGACAAAACTGGGAAAAACGTAAAATCGAGCAATTTATGCGAGAAGAAGTAAAACAACAGCATTAAAATATAAATTTATGGAAAATTACGATATTGAACCTTACGGTAAGGAAAACTATAAAAATGAAGACGCTTATATAAGGGCCGAAAAACGACTTAAAGCGCTTAAAGGCTTTTATTGGCATGCCTTCTGGTATGTAGTTGTTAATATATTTATTGTTGTTATGATAGTAAGTAGCGGTGGTAATATTATGCATTATGGCACATGGTCTACACCCTTCTTTTGGGGTATTGGCTTAGGCTTTCATGCCATAGGTGTTTTTGGTAAAAATCGTCTTTTTGGTAAATCTTGGGAAGAACGCAAAATAAATGAGTTTATGGAAAAAGATAAACGCCAGTGGGATTAAAATACCCTTGGCGATATTTGTAAGGAGTCGGGCTTTCCTTCAAACGTACTTAATCTCGTTTTAGGCTTAATTTATAAAGTCCGTTTCTATATAAATGCAAAAGGATATTATTTCTATACTAACAGAATCTAGAGGTAAATCAATGATATCAATTAACATCAAACATATTAATTAACCATCGGTAATCAAAAATCAAAAAAAAATGAGTGTAATAATTATAGAAGATGAAAAACCATCAGCAAGACGTTTACAGCGTATGCTTAAAAGTTTAGAGGTCAATGCAGAGGTTATGTTGCATTCTGTTGAAGAATCTATAGTATGGTTTCAAAATAATGCACATCCAGATTTAATATTTTTAGACATTCAATTAAGCGACGGTTTATCTTTTGAGATTTTTGAAACTATAGAAATTAAATCTGCAGTAATATTTACTACAGCCTATGATGAGTACGCCTTACAAGCCTTTAAGTTAAATAGTATTGATTATTTATTAAAGCCAATTGATGAAGATGATTTAGCTATTGCAGTAAAAAAATACCAAGAACGTGCGCCGCGACAACAAGCCGTTACATTAGATTTTAATGATATAAAAAAACTACTAGTAAACCCTATAGACCGTGACTATAAAAAACGCTTTTCGGTAAAAGTAGGGCAACATCTTAAGCTAATTAATATAGATGAAATAGAATGTTTTTACAGCGAAAATAAGGGTACTTACATATATACCAGTGACAACCGAAATTACTTAATAGATACAACGCTAGAACAGCTAGAAGAAGCGCTAGAACCACAAATATTTTTTCGTATCAACCGAAAATTCTTTGTAAATATAAATGCTATTAAAGATATGGTAAGTTATACCAACTCACGTTTACAAATAAAATTAAACTCATATAACGAGCAAGAGGTTATCGTAGCAAGAGAACGCGTAAAAGATTTTAAGGCTTGGTTGGAGTGATGTTTTACTAAATGCAGCAGATATAATTTACTTTCTTTATCAAAACACACATTAAAATTTTTATATTCAAAACTTAAAAACAAAAAAACCACTTTGTAAGCAAAGTGGTTTTTTCTATAGTGGTTCGTAAATTTAATTTACCGAAATCAAGTTTATGTCAAAAATTAAAACGGCGCCTCCTGGAATACTACCTCTGCCAGCATTTCCATACGCTAAGTGAGATGGTACAAGTAAGATACCACTACCACCTTCTTTAAAATACGTGATACCTTCTGTCCAGCCTGCAATTACCTGTTGTAAACTAAACGAAATACCTGTATCACTGCTTTCATCAAATACATCACCGTTTGTAAAATAACCTTTGTAAGCTACTGTTACGTTATCTGTAAATGTTGGTTGAACTCCAGTTCCTGCAGTATCAACCACATAATATAAACCTGAATTACTTTTCTGAGCATTCAAATTATTTGCTGCTATGTAATCTGTGATTTCTGTATCGTTAGCGTCTCTAAAATCTGTTGTTTCATTATCGTTAGAATTACACGATACTAGCGCTAATACCATTAAAATTACTATTGTATATTTCATCATCATTTTTTTATACAAATATAATAGTAGCAACCAATTAAACAAATCATAGTTAAATATTATTTTTGTAGTTTATGGTTATATTATTGATAAGTTTCTAATATTTTAAGTTTTACTTAGATTATTATCAATAATAGTGCATATAAGGTTGAAATTTTATATTTGAGATTAGGTTTAGTTGAACTGTTAAATTAAAACAAATAAGTAAGAAACTAAAAAACCACTTTGTGAAAGCAAAGTGGTTTTTTATATATGATAGCTGCTTAAAGATAAACAGTTTTTCAACGCTTAAAACATTGTATAAGTTATTTTATCATATCGTAGCTTCGCTTAATAAAGTTGGTTAACTCTTCGCCTTTAAGTAGGCCTTGAGATAAACGGGCCAAATCTAAGCTTTGGGTAATTAAACGCTCTTGTTTCTTTTTGGTTTTAGTGTTTAAAATTTCACCAACCAAATCAGAGTTAGTATTTACAACTAAGTTGTACATCTCTGGCATATTACCCATACCAAACATACCACCGCCACCGGTTTGTTGCATCTCCTTCATACGGCGCATAAACTCAGGTTGTGTAATAATAAAAGGGTTAGCATTACTATCCATAGCTTCTAGCTGTACTATAAATTTTTCTGAAGGAATAACTTCTTTTAGCAATTCATCTAAAGCCTTCGTTTGATCTTCATCTAACTTAGAAATTTTTGTATCGTCTTTCTTAATTAAATTATCAATATGATCACCATCAACTCGCGCAAAAGAGATATTTTCTTTTGAAGATTCTAATTTTTGTATTAAGTGTGGTACAATTGGAGAATCTAATAGTAATACTTCGTAATCTTTTGCTTTTGCAGCTTCAATATAACTGTGTTGCGCATCTTTATCAGAAGCATAAAGAATAACTAATTTGTTGTCTTTATCAGTTTGGTTTGCTTTTATTTTATCATATAATTCTTGGTATGTAAAATAGTTACCATCAATTGTTGGATATAATGCAAAAGCATCTGCCTTTTCAAAGAATTTTTCTTCAGAAAGCATACCGTATTCAATTACAATTTTAATATCGTTCCATTTTGCTTCAAAATCTTCACGACTGTTATTGAATAATGATTTTAATTTATCAGCAACCTTTCTAGTAATGTAAGACGAGATTTTCTTTACAGCACCATCAGCCTGTAAATATGAACGCGATACATTTAAAGGAATGTCTGGAGAGTCTATAACACCACGTAACATAGTTAAAAACTCAGGCACAATACCTTCTACATTATCTGTTACAAATACTTGATTTTGATATAATTGAATTTTATCTTTTTGTATTTGCATATCGTTCGACATTTTAGGGAAATATAAAATCCCTGTTAAGTTGAACGGATAATCTACATTTAAGTGAATATTAAACAGAGGCTCTTCAAATTGCATTGGGTACAATTCTCTGTAAAAACCACTATAATCTTCATCTTTTAATTCAGAGGGTTGTTTAGTCCATGCTGGGTTTGGGTTGTTAATAATATCATCAACAGTAATTTGACGGTGTGGTTCTGTAGTTTCTTTACCGTCTTTATCTTTCGTTGTTTGTGGTTCGTGCTCTGGGTCGTTTACTTCCTTAGTTCCAAATTTAATGGCAACTGGCATAAACTTGTTGTATTTGTTTAACAGCTCTCTAATGCGAGCTTCTTCTAAAAATTCTGTAGAGTCGTCAGCAATATGCAGTATAATCTCAGTGCCTCTATCAGTTTTATCAGCTTCTTCTAAGGTAAATTCAGGAGAGCCATCACACATCCAATGCGCAGCTGGTTCGTCTTTAAAAGATTTAGTGATAATTTCAACTTTTTCTGCAACCATAAAAGCGGAATAAAAACCAAGACCAAAATGCCCAATGATTCCAGAATCTTTAGCAGAATCTTTGTATTTATCTAAAAACTCTTCAGCTCCAGAAAAAGCAACTTGGTTAATGTATTTTTCAACTTCTTCGGCTGTCATACCTAAACCTTGATCTGTAATATGAAGCTTCTTACCTTCCTTATCAATTTTAACTTCAATTTGCGGGTTACCGTATTCTACCTTGGCTTCACCTACATTAGTTAAATGCTTAAGTTTTAAAGTGGCATCTGTTGCATTACTAATTAGCTCACGTAAAAAGATTTCGTGATCGCTGTACAAGAATTTTTTAATTAGCGGAAAGATATTCTCTACCGATACATTAATATTTCCTTTTGTCATGATATATGTGTTTGTCTATTTATTAATTAGACAATACATAAGTCAAAAAAAATACCAAGTATTTAAATATGACAAACTGACACTGTTTATGTCAACAAAAAAATCTAATTTGTTTAAGCGTATAAAACTCTAATAAATTATTGTAAAATTTTATATAGATAGCCAATATGCAATAATACTTATTTGTATTAAGGCAACGATCATTAATAAGTATATAAGCGTGTTATTTATTTTAAAATTTTCCATAGTAGTGAGGGGATTTTATTTGTTAATAGATTTCTTTAGGTATTTTTATCATTCAAACAAAACTATGCACTAAGTCGAAAAAAGTATATAAAATTACAGTTAAACGGAAAAAATAGACTTAAAACGGAATATTGTGAGGTTTTTAATCATATTAACGTGTAAAGTGCACGTATAACTACCATTATTAGACTTTTATAAAAAGTGTAATTACCCTTAAAAATGAATAATTACCTTTAAAATGGTAATTTATTGATGGTTTTAAGTGTTTAAAAGCGTTTATTTAAATAGCATTTTTAAAATTGAAAGTTTATATTTACTACTACTATAAAAATATGAATATGATGTATAATTCCAGAATTACGGGACTTGGTAAATACGTGCCTGAAAATGTAGTAACTAATGATGATCTATCTAAAATGATGGATACTAATGATGCTTGGATACAAGAACGTACTGGAATTAAAGAACGAAGATGGATTGAAGAAGGCTCTAAAGATACATCTGCAGTAATGGGTGCTAAAGCTGCTAAAATTGCTATTGAACGCGCTGGATTAACTAAAGATGATATAGATTTTATTGTATTTGCAACACTTAGTCCCGATTATTATTTCCCTGGTTGTGGTGTGCAAATTCAAGATATGCTAGATATGCCAACTATTGGTGCTTTAGATATTAGAAACCAGTGTACAGGATTTATATATGCAGTTTCTGTTGCAGATCAGTTTATTAAAACAGGTATGTATAAAAACATATTGGTAATAGGTGCAGAGTATCATTCTGGAGGATTAGAAAAATCAACAAGAGGTAGAAATGTAACTGTTATTTTTGGTGATGGTGCAGGAGCAGCAGTAATGAGTAGAACCGAAGATAATACAAAAGGCGTTTTATCATCACATTTACATTCTGAAGGTAAATATGCTGAAGAATTAGTGGTTGAAGGCCCAAGTATCAAACATTGGGTGCCAGAAATTTTAGAGGCTAACGACCCTGATGATACCTCGTATTATCCTTATATGAATGGACAATTTGTATTTAAACACGCTGTGGTACGCTTTAGTGAAGCCATTGTTGAAGGCTTAACGGCTAATAATTTACAAAAAGAAGATATTGATATGTTAATTCCGCATCAAGCCAATCTTCGAATTTCTCAATTTATTCAAAAGAAATTCGGATTACGAGACGATCAAGTATTTAATAATATTCAGCACTATGGAAATACAACTGCGGCATCAGTTATTATTGCATTAACTGAAGCTTGGGAAGAAGGTAAGATAAAAGATAATGACACTGTTGTATTAGCTGCCTTTGGTAGCGGTTTTACATGGGGTAGCGTAATTATAAAATGGTAAATTCCTGCGAAAGCAGGAATCTGTTTTTGTTTTAAAATGAATGCTCTTAATACTATAAATTCTATAGTTATAAATAAAGATGGTGTATATATGTACTAAAAAACAAAAATCCGAAACGTGTATCATATACAGTTTCGGATTTTTTAATGCTATTAACCAACTAGTTTCAATTAACACAAATTTTGAAAAGATAATCTCTTATGACATAGTTAGATGATAATAGCAAATAATTTTTTATAATTCTTATTCGATTCTTTAGAAAATAAAACTCGAAATTTTTAAGAATTCCGAGTTTAAAAGTACCTAAGTACTATAACCGTTTAACTAATTTTTTAAAAGCGACTAACTCAAATAATTATTAAATACAGTTTTTTATTTATAACGTTACTAATCGCTAATTAGTGTGAATCCTTTAATGTTTTAACATTTTTAACATTATTTTGAATATTAATCGCAATAAAATTCTGAAGATTTATACTTTGGGATTCCATTTAATAGTTTATCTAAAACGTTTCCAGTATACCGTTTAAAGCATGCGCCACTTAGCGATATACATTTAATATATTTATTTTTTTAAATTTTTATAGTTTCATGATATAAAGTAATACCTCATGTTAAAGTTTCTCTTTTAGAGTTTTTAATAATTACGTTAACATACGGTAAGGGAGGTTTACTTTTAACGTCTAATATTTTACCAGAAATGTTATTTTTATTGGTATTGTAAGCATTTAATAAATTAGCATGAGCGGTTAATCCTATAAAAGAAAAAAGTAAAATGTTTAATGAAAGAAGTCTTTTCATTAGTATTTATTTGATTAATTAATTAATTAATTGATTGATGACCGTTTATAGTTATCTAATAATATTTTTACTGGTTTATAAAATAATTTTAATATATGAAGAAGAAAACTTTAGTACTTGGAGCATCCTTAAAACCAAATAGATATTCTAATTATGCAGTGCAGCGATTAGTTGCTAATAGTATTGAAACAGTGGCTTTTGGTTTAAGAAAAGGTGAGGTTTCTGGGGTAACTATTGATACAGAATTATTAGATTATGAAACTATTCACACGGTTACTCTGTATTTAAACCCAAAACGGCAAGTAGAATATTACAACTATATAGTGTCTTTAAACCCTAAGCGTGTTATTTTTAATCCAGGAACAGAAAATCCTGAGTTTTATGGATTGTTAAAAGAGCATAACATTGCTTTTGAAGAGGCTTGTACTCTAGTTTTACTTTCTACGAATCAGTATTAAACCTAAGAAGGTGATTAATCCATTTAGTGGTAATATTTCCCAATGAAATTTATAACTACCAATAATGTTTTCAGGAAGCGATGTTATGGCAAAACTTATTACAATAGAAAGTAGAGCCACTATCCACGCATATTTATCTTTAATGTGATACTTAGTTAAAATACCAAAAGCAAATAACCCCAATAAAGGGCCATAAGTAAATGTTGCAAATTTAAATAAGTTACTTACTACGTTACCCTCAAGATAATTAAAAATAATTACTACTATTACAAGCACTAGAGATACTCCAATATGTACTTTTTTACGTAGTGGTTTTTGTTGGTCTTTAGGTCTCTTTTGAATGTTTAAAAAATCTACTGAAAACGAAGTTGTAAGAGATGTAAGAGCGCTATCAGCACTAGAATATGCTGCTGCTATTAACCCAATAATAAATGTAACAGCTAAAGCATTTCCTAACCCTTGATTCATTGCAATCTCAGGAAAAAGTAAATCGGTACGTGTTCTGCCATTAACTACAGGAATATCTAAACCAAATTTCTCTGCATAAATAAATAGTAAAGCACCAAGTGATAAGAAAATGAAATTAACTACAACCAGCAAACTAGCCATGGCAAACATGTTTTTCTGAGACTCTTTATTAGAGCTACAGGTTAAGTTTTTTTGCATCATATCCTGATCTAAACCAGTCATGGCTATAGTTATAAATATCCCGCCAATAAAGTATTTCCAAAAATAAGTTGCGGCATTAGGGTCATCAAAAAAGAATATTTTACTTTTTTGAGAAAACACATCAGATGATAATGCCTCAGTAAATGACCAATTTAATTTTTCATTTATCAAAAATATAGCTACTATAACGGCTGTTAACATTGCTAATGTTTGAATAGTATCTGTCCAAATAATTGTTTTTATACCACCCCGATTTGTATATAACCAAATAAGTAAAATAGAAATAACAACAGTAGCCCAAAAGGGGAAACCAATACGCTCAAAAACAATATATTGCATTGCGAGTGCTACTAAAAACAATCTAAATGAAGCCCCTGTAACTCTGGAAAGTAAAAAGAAAAAAGCACCAGTTTTATAGCTTACTATACCAAAACGCTGTTCTAAATATTCGTAAATAGAGGTTACATTGAGTTTGTAGTAAAGTGGTAATAGTATGGTTATAATAACTAAATATCCTACAAAAAAACCCAAAACACCTTGCATGTAAGCAAATTGTTGGCCACCAATCATTCCAGGTACAGAAATAAAAGTAACTCCAGAAAGTGAAGCCCCAATCATTCCAAAGGCTACTAAATACCATGGCGCAGATTTGTTGGCTTTAAAAAAAGCATCGTTAGAATCTTCCTTTCCAGTGAAATACGAAATTACTATTAACACAAAAAAGTAGGCAGCAACTAAAAATAGAATTTGTGTAGCACTCATAAAAGTAATTTTCAAATATTCAAAATACAACTATTCAAATTCAAAATCCAAATGGAAGTGTACCTATTTTAATTGCATTGTTTAAAATTAGTGAAATTAAGGTGTAAATAGTATTTTCGCAGTTATGGAATTCTCTTCTAAATTGTTAGAAAATGCAGTAAGCGAGATGTCTCAACTGCCAGGTATTGGTAAGCGAACGGCATTACGTTTAGTATTACATATGCTGAGACAGCCTAAAGCCCAAACCACGGCATTATCAGAGGCTTTGGTTGCTATGAGAACTACTATTAAGTTTTGTAAATCTTGTAACAATATTAGCGATGTAGAGTTGTGCGATATTTGTGCTAACCCTAACAGAGATAATCGTATAATTTGTGTTGTAGAAGATATTAGAGATGTAATGGCGATTGAAAACACAAGTTCGTTTAAAGGCTTATACCATGTTTTAGGAGGTAAAATTTCCCCAATTGATGGTATTGGCCCGCACGATTTAAATATCAATCCTTTAGTACAAAAAGTAAAATCTGGTGAGGTAAAAGAAATTATTTTCGCGCTAAGTTCTACTATGGAAGGCGATACCACGAATTTTTATATCTTTAAACAGATTCAGGAATACACAATTAAAACGTCAACAATTGCAAGAGGTATATCAGTTGGTGATGAATTAGAATATACAGATGAAGTCACCTTAGGACGTAGTATTCTCAACCGTGTACCTTTTGAATCGTCTCTCAAACTTTAATTATCTATTTGAAACTTTCTGTAATTATACTTAACTATAATGTGCGCTTTTTTTTAGAGTTATGTCTAAAAAGTGTAGAAGCTGCTATTGTAGATATTGATGCAGAAATTATTGTGATAGACAATAACTCTGAAGATGACAGTTGTGAGATGGTGAAACAATTGTTCCCTAAAGTTACGCTTATTGAGAATAAAGAGAATTTTGGATTTTCTAAAGGTAATAATATTGGTGTTGCTCAAGCAAAAGGCGAATATTTGTGTATTTTAAACCCAGATACTGTAGTTACTGAAGATACATTTACGAGATTTTTAGAGTTTTGTTATGGTAAGGGTAATTTAGGTGCGGTAGGGTGTAAACTTATAAATGGCGTTGGAGAATTTTTGCCAGAAAGTAAACGAAACATTCCTTATGTTAAAGCTGCTTTAAAAAAAATATTTGGTAATTCTTCTGAGTATTACGCAAATCATTTGACTAAAGATGCCACAGGTAAAATTGATATTTTAGTTGGTGCTTTTATGTTCTTAAAACGTGATGTTTATAACAATGTAGATGGGTTTGATGAAGATTATTTTATGTATGGTGAGGATATCGATTTGTCTTACAAAATATTGAAAGCAGGATTTCAAAATTATTATTTAGGAGACACTACTGTAATACATTTTAAAGGCGAAAGTACACTTAAAGATAAAAACTATGCACGAAGATTTTACGGTGCAATGCAAATTTTTTACAAAAAACACTTTAAGAAAAATATTGTATTCGATATGCTGGTTTGGTTTGGCATAAGGCTGGCTTATCTTTTTAGAACTGCAAAAAACAAGCAAAATAAATCAGTGTCACAATACGTATTTATATCAAATAAAAATAACAAAAGCTTAGAGGCTATATTACCCAAAAGGTTGCTTTTAAATAATAAAATAATTGAGTTTGAACCACAAACTGAGATTGTTTTAGATGCTAACCACTTAAGCTACAAGGAGATTGTTAAGATTTTAGAAAACTATACAAACTCAAGTAGTTGGACGTATAAAATTTTACCAAATGGCTCTAATTTTATTTTAGGAAGTGATAACGCTTTGAGTAGAGGTGAGATTATCCAGTTTTAAGAGGTTTTTGTTGTAGATAATTTAAAAAAATTAATGATTTTTAAGTAATTTTGCAATCTAAATAAAAATAAAGACTTTAATTTAAAGAAATGGCAAAGTTTGAATTGACATTACCAAAAATGGGGGAAAGTGTTGCAGAGGCAACGATAACATCTTGGTTAAAAGATGTTGGTGATACCGTGGAGTTAGATGAAGTTGTTTTGGAAATTGCTACAGATAAAGTAGATAGCGAAGTACCAAGCGAAGTTGAAGGTGTTTTGGTTGAAAAACGTTTTGAGGTAGACGCTATAGTGCAGGTTGGACAGGTTTTAGCTATTATAGAAACTAATGGAGATGAAGCGCCTATTATTGCAAACGTTGAAACGCCATCCAATAATACTCCAGAAGAAGTGATGACAGAATTAACAGGACGTGTTGAAAAAGCAAAAGCTGAGATAAATATAAATGCACCTACTATTTCTAGTACAGAACGTTTTTATTCGCCATTGGTTAAAAATATAGCTAAGCAAGAAGGTGTCTCTCAAGAAGAACTAGATGCTATACCTGGCACTGGGAAAGAAGGAAGAGTCACTAAAAATGATATTTTAGGTTACATTGAAAATAGAGGTAATAGCACAACGCAAAAGGAGGAGGCTAAACAGGAGGTTATTAAAAAACCTATTACTGTTGCACCAAAAGTAGAGGTAAAACCAGTTGTGGTAAGCGGTGAGGACGAGATTATTGAAATGACACGTATGGGGAAATTAATTTCTCAGCATATGACAGAATCATTACAAACATCAGCACATGTGCAGAGTTTTATTGAAGCAGATGTGACTAAAATTTGGAATTGGAGAACTAAAGTAAAAGATGCTTTTGAAGTGCGTGAGGGTGAAAAACTTACTTTTACGCCAATATTTATGGAAGCTGTGGCTAAAGCTTTACGCGATTATCCTATGTTGAATATCTCATTTGATGGTGATAAAATCATTAAAAAGAAATCTATTAATTTAGGAATGGCCACAGCACTAGCCGATGGCAATCTTATTGTTCCTGTGATAAAAAACGCAGATCAATTGAATTTGGTAGGCATTACCAAACAAGTAAATGATTTAGCTAATAGAGCGAGAAATAATGCATTAAAACCAGAAGATATACAAAATGGAACGTACACCGTTACCAATGTTGGCTCTTTTGGAAGTATTATGGGTACACCAATTATTAACCAGCCACAAGTGGGTATTTTAGCGCTTGGTGCTATTAGAAAAGTACCAGCTGTTATTGAAACCGACGAAGGAGATTTTATTGGTATTCGTTATCGTATGTTTTTATCACACTCTTACGACCATCGTGTTGTAAATGGGGCGCTTGGAGGCATGTTTGTTAAAGCTGTAAAGGATTACTTAGAGGCCTGGGATAGCGATAGAGAAATATAAAAAATAAATAGATGAAGCCCGACCAGAAACGGTTGGGTTTTTATTCTGTATTTATACAGAAAAAATCAATCAAAAAAAATGCAATTAAACTTAACAAAACCTATCTGTTTTTTCGATTTAGAAACCACAGGTATTAATATCACGCATGACAGGATAGTTGAAATTTCTATTCTTAAAGTTTTTCCTAATGGTACTGAAGAGCGTAAAACATGGTTAGTAAATCCTGAGATGAAAATTCCAAAAGAGGTTACTGAAATTCATGGTATAGATGATGCTAAAGTTGCTAACGAACCTACGTTTAAGGTTCTTGCAAAGGATATTTATAATATGATTAAAGATTCTGATTTAGGAGGGTTTAACTCTAATAGATTTGATATACCGCTTTTGGCAGAGGAGATGTTACGTGCTGATGTTGATTTTGATATGAAGCATACCCAATCTGTTGATGTACAAACTATTTTTCATAAAATGGAACAGCGTACTTTAAGCGCTGCTTACAAATTTTATTGCGATAAGAATTTGGATGATGCGCATAGTGCAGAAGCAGATACAAATGCAACTTATGAGGTATTGAAAGCGCAGTTAGATAAATATGATGAATTGGAAAACGATACTAAGTTTTTAGCTGAGTTTAGTTCTAGAAAAAAGTTTGCCGATTTTGCTGGTTTTATTACTTATAATAAAAAGGGTGAGGAGTGTTTTTCTTTTGGAAAACATAAAGGAAAGTTAGTCACCGAGGTATTGGATAAGGAACCAGGCTATTTTGGATGGTTGTTAAATGCTGATTTTCCGCGGTATACTAAAAAGGTGCTAACGGCTATTAAGTTGCGTAGTTTTAATAATAAGTTTTAGTAGGTGTGTTTATTGTGTAATTGTTTAATCGTGTAATTTGTTTAAACGGTTTGATGTAGCTAACAAACATAAGTGGGTATAAACGCTAAGATGTAGCAGTGTATTTGGCAAGTACACCCGCGTTAGGGATTGCAGAGGAAAGCCCACAGCCCGACAAAGGAGGTGCGAGGACTTGTAACGAAAAGCCCGACCTTTTGTGATCCTGCAAGGTTTTTTAGCCTTGTAGGTATGAGCAAAAGGTAACGCCCTAATTAAATTAAATTAACCGCTTTGCGTCTTAACGTTTTTGTGAGAGTAAAATAATATTGAAAGATGAAATTAATTTGCATAGGTAGAAATTATACAGCCCATATTGCAGAACTTGAAAATGAGAAACCTAAAGATCCTGTAATTTTTTTAAAACCAGATACAGCAATTTTACTAAAAAAACAGCCGTTTTTTATTCCAGATTTTTCTGAAGAAGTGCATCATGAAGTTGAGGTTTTGGTTAAAATTAATAGAGTGGGGAAGCATATTGATAAAAAGTTTGCTCATAAATATTATAACGAAATAGGCTTAGGTATAGACTTTACTGCTCGTGATTTACAACATAAATTAAAGGCAAAAGGATTACCATGGGAAAAAGCGAAAGCCTTTGATGGTGCTGCGGTAATTGGTAATTGGCTACCTAAAAGTGAGTTTGAAGATGTTAACGAAATTGAGTTTTCTTTAAAAAAGAATGATATTGTTGTACAAAAAGGGAATACTAGCCATATGCTTTGGAAAATTGATGAATTGATAGAATATGTCTCAAAATATTTTACTTTAAAGATTGGAGATATTATATTTACAGGCACGCCTGCCGGAGTTGGTAAGGTTGTTGCCAATGATACGTTAAAAGGTTATATAGGAGACCACCAACCATTTTCTATAACAGTGAAATAACATGGAACAACATTATAAATTATTTAGAGTAAGAGAGTTAGCAGATAATGATGAGGATTTTGTGATGGCTTTAGCTGCTACTTTTTTAGAGGAAGTACCTGAGGATGCAGAACGCTTAAAAAAAGCAGTTGCAGAGAAGGATTACCACACCGCTTACCAAGCGGCACATAAAATGAAACCAACCATTGATTTGTTTGAGTTGGGTGTTTTACAAGATTTAATTGAAGTGCAAGATTGGGGTAAATTTACCAAAACCGATGTAGATGTTACTGATAAATTGGAGATTGTGATTACTGCGGTAGAACAAACTGTTTTAGAGATTAAGCAAGATTTTGGATTGTAGGAAATGCTAGCAGAAATTATAACCATTGGCGACGAGCTTCTTATAGGTCAGGTTATTGATACCAATTCTGCCTTTATAGCACAACAATTAAATAGTATTGGAGCTTCTATATACCAAATTACCTCAGTTCAAGATGATAAAGCACATATTTTACAGGCCTTTAGGGATGCCGAAAGTCGTGTAGATATAATTATTATCACAGGAGGTCTTGGTCCTACAAAAGATGATATTACTAAAAAAACTATTGCTGAATATTTTAATGATACGTTAATTCGTGACGCCGCAGTTACTAAAAATATTGAAGATATTTGGAAAAAACATGTGCGTCAAAATTTGCTTCAAGTAAATAAAGATCAGGCTTTAGTGCCATCTAAAGCTACAGTTTTAATGAACGAATTAGGGACTGCTCCGGGCATGTGGTTAGAAAAAAACAGTAAAGTTTTTGTAGCCTTACCAGGCGTGCCTTTTGAAATGAAAACCCTTATTACCAATAAGGTAATCCCCAAACTTAAAGATAAATTTGATTTTCCGTTTATACTACATAAAACATTATTAACCTATGGTTTAGGCGAAAGTACATTAGCAAGCAGAATAGAAGCTTGGGAAAATAATTTGCCTGAAACTATACGGTTAGCCTATTTGCCAAGATTGGGTAGTGTACGTTTGCGTTTATCATCAAAAGGATTCAACGAAACAGAAGTTAGAAATGCTATTGATGCTGAGATTAAAAAACTGATACCCTTAATTAAAGATGTATTTGTAGGTTTTGAAGATAAAGAAGAATCTTTAGAAGCCATTATTGCAAAACGTTTAACGGCATCTGGTAAAACGTTAGCTATTGCAGAGAGTTGTACTGGTGGTAATGTGGCAGAACGGTTTACACAAAACCCAGGCGCATCAGCATATTTTAATGGCGGTGTAATAACGTATGCGACTGCATCTAAAATTAAGGTTTTAGGTATTTCTAAAACGCTTATTGATACCTATTCAGTAGTAAGTGCAGAAGTTGCAGAAGCTATGGCACAAAATGTACGCGAATTATTTAATGCCGATTACGGTGTAGCTACAACAGGAAATGCGGGGCCTACAAAAGGCGACTCAAATGTAGATGTTGGTACCGTTTTTATTGCCATAGCAGGAAAAGATACTGTAATATCACAATCATTTAAATTGGGTTCTACCCGTAAACGCGTTATCAAAAAAGCAGTAAATAGAGCACTAGAAATGCTTGAAAAAGAAATTTTAGACCATTAATTTTTTGCGATGTATAGTTCTCAATACTAAGCATTAAATTTCTTAAAAAATGTCATTCCCCGTACATGTTAAGCATCTAAAATAATTTATTATACGTCTTAAAAATAGGGTTTTAAATGACCTAAAAATATCTATAATTGGTATCGAAATTATTCCTGTAAAAAAATCTATATTTTAATTGTCATAATTCAAAAAATAAGTATATTTGCACCTCGTTTTTAAGCAACAACAAATTTAAAGTTAAAAATATAATGTCAAGAGTTTGTGAACTTACAGGAAAGAAGGCAATGGTTGGAAACAACGTGTCTCATGCAATGAATAGAACTAAACGCAAGTTTAATGCTAATCTATTAAAGAAACGTTTTTACATTCCAGAAGAAGACAAATGGATAACTTTAAAAGTTTCTACTTCTGCGTTAAAAACTATCAACAAAATAGGGATTTCAGCGGCACTTAAAGAAGCTAAATCAAAAGGATTTATAAAATAATACGTCATACGTTAAGTATTAAAAAATGGCAAAAAGAGGCAACAGAATACAGGTAATTTTAGAATGTACAGAGCACAAAGAATCTGGTAAACCAGGTACTTCAAGGTACATTACAACTAAAAATAAAAAGAACACGCCAGATAGAATGGAGTTAAAGAAATTTAACCCAATCTTAAAGAAAATGACAGTTCACAAAGAAATTAAGTAATAAGTTTTACACCGTAAAGCTAAAACGTATATACAATGGCAAAAAAAGCAGTAGCATCGTTACAAACAGGATCTAAAAGATTAACAAAAGCTATAAAAATGGTAAAGTCTCCAAAAACGGGAGCTTACATGTTTGTAGAGTCAGTAATGAGTCCAGATAAAGTAAACGATTTCTTAAACAAGAAATAAACGTTTATTTCACAATATTTTAAAGCTGCTATCTGTAAAGAGAGCAGCTTTTTTAATGAGATAGAAACGCTAACATACGTTTAAGGTTTTGTAATCCAATTAATCCTGCCCATTTTGGCGGGATTTCTTTTATGTCATATCAAAATTTTGTTACCTTTCCCTATATTTACAATTCAAATGTTAATGACAATATTTCATGTTTTAATTAAAGGCAAGAATGTTGTTGTCAAGTATTTGGGCGTTACCCTAAAGGGTCAGGCTTTCCGCTATATCTTTTTAAAGTGTCATTGCGAGGAGCTTGCGACGTGGCAATCTTTTTCAGGAAGTTTCTAAACTAGAATTAGTTGACTTACATTCTTTAAAAAGGATGCCGCTGCAATCCTTAACGCAAAAGTCTATTCAGTCTTTGGTTGACAGTTTAGTCATAAATATAGAACCCTAACAAAAAGAGTAAAAACGATTAAACGTTTAAACTCATAAAAGAATAAATAATCGCACATGAGTTTTTTTAAAAAAATATTCTCTTCAGAAAAAAAGGAAACCCTAGATAAGGGTTTAGAAAAAACTAAATCTAGTTTCTTTGGTAAATTAAGTAAAGCTGTAGCCGGAAAATCTAAAGTAGATGATGAAGTTTTAGATAATCTAGAAGAGATTTTAGTAAGTAGCGATGTAGGAGTAAATACTACACTTAAAGTTATTGAACGTATAGAAGCACGTGTCTCAAAAGATAAATACTTAGGAACCGATGAGCTAAATAAAATATTGCGCGAAGAAATAGCAGGTTTACTATCAGAAACCAATTCAGGAGAGGATACAGAGTTTACCATTCCTGAAGGCAAAAAACCTCATGTAATTATGGTGGTTGGTGTTAATGGTGTTGGTAAAACAACAACTATAGGTAAATTAGCAAGTCAGTTTAAAAAACAAGGTTTAAATGTAATTTTAGGAGCAGCTGATACGTTTAGAGCAGCAGCAATAGATCAATTACAAGTTTGGGCAGATCGTGTAGATATACCAATTGTTAAGCAATCTATGGGAAGCGATCCAGCTTCAGTAGCTTTTGATACGCTTAAAAGTGCAGTAACACAGGATGCCGATGTTGTTATTATAGATACCGCAGGCCGTTTACATAATAAAGTAAATTTAATGAATGAGCTTACCAAAGTAAAGCGCGTAATGCAAAAAGTTGTTGACGATGCGCCACATGATGTGTTATTGGTTTTAGATGGTTCTACAGGGCAAAATGCTTTTGAGCAAGCCAAACAATTTACAGCAGCCACCGAGGTTACTTCATTAGCTGTAACTAAATTAGACGGAACAGCAAAAGGAGGTGTAGTTATTGGTATTTCAGATCAGTTTAAAATTCCCGTAAAATATATTGGTGTAGGCGAGGGGATTGATGATTTACAAGTATTTAATAAATACGAGTTTGTAGATTCTTTTTTTAAGTGATTTTTTTAAATTTAATAAATTTCGATTATTAAAATTTAATACGCTACCGATTAAATCATGTTTATAAAAATAACTTCATTTTTTTTATGAAGTCTTAAAAAAAACACGCAATCTATTTAAATCCAATAGTTTAGTTGAATACGTTTTTCATTTATTCATTTCTAATACAAATGTTAAATGTGTTAAAGTCTATTTTTTTTGAAAGGTAGCTAACTCCTACTCGTCATTTATAGTGGCGAAACCTGAAAAGCCTATAAAAATAGAGTAAGGAGAAAAATTTATTACTATGAAAATTTTAATGACAGTATTTGCTGCTTTGGCAATCTCAACTGCAGTAAATGCACAACAATCTGAATGTACAATTAGATCTGGTCAAGACATTTCTAGCCGAACGTATGATGCTATAGTACGCACGGTTTTTACTGGAGATGGTGTTAATATCGTAAACAGAAGAACAGGTGAAGTTTTAGATTTTATTGCTATTACAGAAAATTCATTTGGAGTAAGATGTCGTCCAGCTTCAGCAGGTAGCTCAACTAGCGAGAATTCAGGAAGTACTTCTTCAGGAACTACTTCTCAGACTAACACTGTGCGTAATAGTACTTCTGTAAGAAGAACTTCGTCTTCTGGTACTACATCATCAAACACTAGTAATAATGGTTCTCGAAGAGGTTTTCCAGCTTCTGCTGCTTTAGGTTTACCATAATTTTATATACCTATTTTATTAAAGCTGTTTTTATATAAAAAAAACAGCTTTTTTTTTTGCGTTTTAGTAATAACTCTGTAACTTTTAGTGTGGTTTATCCAACAAAAAGGTATTTTTATAAAAAATATTAGCCATGAGATATATTTTATCCTTATTTGTTATTGCTTTACTTTTTAATTGTAAATATGCTGAATCAGACCATAAAACCATGGAGTCATCTACTGATTTAAGTGCTATCTCTTCGAAAGATTTTAGAGAATTTAAAGTTTTAGAATCAAAATATATTGATGCTAAGGATTTATGGAAACCTTTTGAAAAAGATTTAGAAGATTTTACCGAAAACGACTATAGTAAATTAAAACCGCTAATATTAGAACAAGATATTCCAACACTCCAAAAATATATTTTAGATAAAAAATTATCATACGAGAAACTGGTTAAATTCTATTTATACCGTATTCGAAAATACGATAGAGAAAACAAGTTGTCTTTAAATTCGGTGATTTCATTAAATCCTAATGTAATTACGGAAGCTAAAGAAAAGGATAGAATGAAGTTTGAAGTTGCGCCACACCTTATTTTCGGGATGCCAATTCTTTTAAAAGATAATATTAATACATCAGGAATACCAACTACTGCAGGAGCTGTAGCTCTTCAAAATAATAATACAGAAGATGCATTTATAGCAAATAACTTAAAAAGAAAGGGTGCAATTATATTAGGTAAAGCCAATTTAAGCGAATGGGCTTACTTTTTTTGTGGCGATTGCCCAAGCGGTTACAGTGCTATTGGCGGACAAACATTAAACCCTTACGGTAGAAGAAGTATTGATACAGGAGGCTCTAGTTCTGGTAGTGGTGTAGCCGTTGCTGCTAATTTTGCAGTTGCTGCTATTGGTAGTGAAACCTCTGGTTCTATTTTATCACCTTCTAGTCAGAACTCCGTTGTCGGCTTAAAGCCTACAATTGGGTTGGTAAGTAGAAGTGGTATTGTACCCATTTCTTCAACCTTAGATACTGCAGGACCAATGGCAAAAAATGTAATTGATACTGCGATTTTATTGGATGCTATTTTTGGTTATGATACAACAGATTCAAAATCTATTAATCCAAAGTGGAGTAGTAGTTACTATACGACTGATTTAAGAAATAACGCTCTAGAAGGTAAACGTTTTGGTGCTCCAAAAAGGCTTTTAGAAGACACTCTTTATGTTCAAGCCATTTCAGATTTAAAATCAAAAGGCGCTATTATTATTGAAATAGAAGAAGAAAAAGTAGACTTACCAGATTTTTTAAGATTACTAAATCTAGATATGAAAGTCGATTTGCCCGTATATTTATCAAATTATGCAGGTAAAAATATAACAGCTAAATCTGTACAAGATATTATGGATTTCAATCTAAGAGATTCTTTAAATACCATGCCTTATGGTCAAAAATTATTTGAAGGCATTGTTGCTGACAATGCTACTGATTCAGCATTTAATACAATTAAAAATACCTTAAAAACTAATGGAAGAATATTTTTTGATATGCCATTTAAAGCTTATAATTTAGATGGATTTCTATCCATTAATAATTATCACGCAGGTTTTGCTGCTGTTGCAGAATATCCAGCCATTACTGTTCCTATGGGATATACTGAAAACGGTGCGCCAAAAGGTTTAACGTTTATAGGTAAGCCACTTTCTGAAAAACAGTTACTTGGATTTGCTTATGGTTATGAGCAAGTTTCTAAACGACGTATAGCTCCAAAGGATTATAATTAATTGATAAGTGCATTAATTTTATCCCACAATTCATTATCAAAATTAGATAACGCCAACGCATCAGTATTAGCTTTGTCTCCCATACGTACTATTACTAGTTTTTTACTTGGTACAACATATATCTTTTGGTCATTTTTACCTAAAGCAGCATAAGTATCGTTGGGCGCATTAGGAATTAATGGACCACCAAATTTTAATTGACTTGCAGGTAAATAGAAATCGCTTTTTCCGTTTAGCCACCATAAGTAGCCATAGGATTTATTAATATTTTGTGAAGCATTGGTAGCATTATTTAAAAATGCTTCAGGCACAATTTGTGTAGCGTTCCATTTACCTTTAGCATACATCATAAGTCCAAAACGTGCCATACTTCTTGTGTTGCTCCAATACACATTAAAGTTGTTTGATGGCACCCACGCGCCATTCATTCCAATTTTACTTTTCAACTTTTCGTTGAAATAACTGCTCCAAGTCGTATTATTAGCTGTTGTAATAACATCTTGCATTTTTTTATACACATTATGGTACGCCCAACGTGTTCCAGCATCAGCTTTGTATTGTAAATTTTCTTTAGATACATCATCGCCTAAACTGTCATCTAAACCAGAGTTCATAGATAATAAATGTTTACATGTAATCAGGCTTTCCTTTTCTAAAGACGTACTTGTCCAACCTTCACCTAAATACTCAGAAACCTTATTATTTATGTTAATAATACCTTCATTTTGAGCTATCCCAGAAATAGCAGTAGTTAATGTTTTACCAGCACTTGCCCAATACCATAGTTTTGTGGCATCATGATCGTTCATATAAGCTTCAATAACAATTTTTCCGTCATGGAGAATGATGAAACTTTTAGTATTTTTTTCGTCAAGAAACTCTAATAGTGGTTGTAGTTGTAGTGTATTCCAGCCTAAACTTTCCATAGTTTCAGTATCCCAGATATCAGAATTTAATGGTGGGAAGTAGATGCTTTCAGTTGGTGCTGGATTGTCTTCTACTGGTGATTCAGAAGTACAACTAAATACAAAATAAAGGCATAAAAAAAGATATAGGAAATTGATTTTCATAACAGCAGGTTTTTATTTGGGACACTCAAATATACAAAAGGTTTAATTAGATATTAAATTTTAAGATGTTTTTGCAAGAAATCATGTATAGGTTTTCGTGTATACTTAAGTAAAATATACTATGTTTATATTAACTATAGTTAAACGGAATATTGGTAACTATTTCGTAAATCATTCCGTAACTTTGCGCCCTGATTTACAAATACTATGCGCACAAAATCACTTAAAAAAAATAGGATAAACGTTGTTACATTAGGTTGTAGTAAAAATGTGTACGATAGTGAAGTACTTATGGGGCAACTTAAAGCAAGCGGTAAAGATGTAGTTCATGAGGAAGAGGGTAATGTCGTAGTAATTAATACCTGCGGTTTTATCAATAATGCTAAGGAAGAAAGTGTGAATACTATTTTAGAGTTCATGCAAAAAAAAGAAGCTGGAGATGTGGATAAGGTATTTGTAACTGGCTGTTTAAGCGAACGCTATAAGCCAGATTTGCAAAAGGAAATTCCTAATGTAGATGCATATTTTGGAACAACAGAATTACCCGGTTTATTAAAGGCACTTGGTGCAGATTATAAACACGAATTGATAGGTGAACGCTTAACAACAACGCCAAAAAATTATGCTTATTTAAAAATAGCTGAAGGTTGTGATAGACCATGTTCGTTTTGTGCTATTCCTTTAATGCGAGGTAAACATAAATCTACTCCAATTGAAGACTTGGTAATTGAAGCTGAAAAATTGGCTGCAAACGGTGTTAAAGAGTTAATATTAATTGCTCAAGATTTAACATACTATGGGCTTGATTTATATAAGAAAAGAAATTTAGCTGAACTTCTTGAGGCTTTAGTAAAAGTTGAAGGCATAGAATGGATACGATTACATTATGCCTTTCCAACAGGTTTTCCTTTAGATGTATTGGATGTTATGAAGCGTGAGCCTAAAATTTGTAATTACTTGGATATTCCGTTACAACATATTTCTGATGCTATATTGAAGAGTATGCGTCGCGGGACCACAAAAGAAAAGACCACAAAGTTATTGCAAGAATTTAGAGCCAAAGTCCCTGAAATGACCATTAGAACTACTTTGATTGTTGGGTATCCTGGTGAAACGGAAGAGGATTTTCAAACCTTAAAACAATGGGTGCAACACATGCGCTTTGAGCGTTTAGGATGTTTTACCTATTCTCATGAAGAAAATACACATGCTTATAATTTGGAGGATGATGTTCCTGAAGATGTTAAGATGGATAGGGCTAATCAAATTATGGAAATTCAATCTCAGATTTCATGGGAACTAAATCAACAGAAAATAGGACAAGAGTATAAAGTTGTTATAGATAGAAAAGAAGGTAATTATTTTATTGGACGTACCGAGTTTGATTCTCCAGATGTTGATAATGAAGTTTTAATTGATGCTACAAGTACCTATTTAAAAACTGGAGAATTCTCAAATATCAAGATTATTGAAGCCGAAGATTTTGATTTGTACGGTGAAGTTATCTCATAAAAAAAGCTGATAATTAAATTATCAGCTTTTAGAAATTTATAAAATCTTTAAGATTCTTCTTTTTTTGTATTTTGTTTGTTTAATTGTTTCTTAATTTTTTTAATAGCATTTTCAATTGATTTTTCTGGTTCTATAATATTATAAGCACCCCAAAATTCTGGGTCAGTAAAACCTGAAGTTTGTTCTGTTAATATAGATGTAGGTTTTAACGTCCTTTTACGAACTTTAGCTATTTTAGTTTTTGGTATTTCCCAGTCTGTAATAGCCATTTCGCTATTTAGGGTATATACACTATTAAATAATTTCCCTTTCCAATTTACTTTAAAAGTTAAGCCTATGTTGCTATAAGCATACTGCCATTTCCCATTTTGAGTTCTATATTTTATTTTATAGGTAGCCTCTGTTGGGTATACATCTACTTTTCTTGGTTTTTTTCTAACAAATAGACTACTGGATAGTTCTTTATTTTTAACGTTTAAACTATAAGCTGCACTAGTAAGGGCTAAGGTTTGAGCATCAATGTATAACTTGCCGTAGTACATTGGTGTTTTTACGTTAGATTTTTGCTTAAAATTTACTACATACACTAAGTTTTTATTAATATTCGTAGAGTTTTCATAGTTAAAGTCGTAGTAGTCAATATCTTCCTCGTTAAAAATATACTCAGGATATTTTACTAAATCTGTATATAAGTTACTAAAAGGACCGCCTTGAAGTTTAAGGGCCAGGGTGTCTAGCTTTGAGTAATCTGTGTTTTTTCTAGATTTTATGAGCTCTATATGATCATTACGCACACTAGCAAATGGTTGCCTATGTATTTGAACTATAGCCTCAGAAAGAGAAGCGTTTCGTCGTCTTTTCTTTATGGTTTCTCTATAAAACGCTGTTAACAACGCATTTTTATCATTATAAGCGGCGCTTTTATTCTCTAATGTTTTTCTCACAAGTGTTTTAGCATCGTATTTTGGTGTGGCAGCAATACTTACGGTAGAGAGTTCTGTAACGCTAGATGTTAAGTAAATTTTTTCATCAGTACTTAAGTCAACTATATTTAACAATTTTTTTTCGTACCCTAAATGTGTAATTACTAATTTTTCACCCAAATATTTATAAGGTATTTTAAGTAAAAATTCACCATCAGAATTAGTTACAGTACTAATATTAGAACCATCTACAACAATATCTGTAAATATTAAAGCGTCTTGCGTTTCTTTGTCAAATACTTTACCACTAATTTCTTTAATTGGATCGTTGTTTTGAGCATTTGTGGTGTATGCAATTAGCATTATAAACACAAATAGATAAGATTTTAAATTTAAAAATGTGGTTGTTTTCATAGTCAATTTATTTTAAATCTAAATTAAATAAAAACTCATGATTCTATGATAAAGAATAAATTTTTAACACAAATATTAACTTTTAATACACTAAGGTTCTGTCAGTTAGTGTTTTCATAAAGGCTATTACTGCATTTATTTCTTCTTGGTTTAAATCTAATGAGTCTGCAGGTAAAGTTTGGTAAGGTACATTAAGTCCCATACCTTGTCCGCCACCTAAATTATAAAACTCTAAAACCTCTTCTAAAGTATTAAAAGCCCCATTATGCATATAGGGAGCTGTAAGTTCAATATTTCTTACTGAAGATGTTTTAAAAAAACCTCTTCTTTCTTCAACCTCATAAGGGTAATACATGCCAGGATCTTCATCTAAAATGGGATATTTAAAATTGGTATTTTTTGTAATACCTAAATTTTCAAATTCTGTTTCTTTGAATTTAGGCGGTACAGTGCCATTAAATGTAGGCGGAAAATGGCAGGTTGCACATGCAGCTTTTCCTGTAAAAAGATTAAATCCTTTAATTTCTTCTGTTGTCATAGTGCTTTCTAGATCTAGCATGTTTCTATCAAACTTAGAGTCAAAAGGTGCTAAACTTCTAATGTAAGTGGCTATAGCATGTCTCACATTTTTGTTTGTAATTTTACCTTCATACAACATGTCAAAAGCCTTTGTATATTCTGGGTTATCTTTAACTCTTTTTTCTATAGTTATTAGATCTGTATGGAATTCGTCTTTATTATTTGTAACGCCAACAATTTGCCCTTCGAGGCCATCGCCTCTACCATCGTAAAAAAATGTTCTTTGGTAAACCGCATAAGATAGGGTTGGTGTATTACGTTGAAGTGTTACACCATTTCTTCCAATAGCTAGTTTTTTACCATCTGTAAATGCCTTTTCACTAATATGGCAGGTAGCGCAACTCATATCGTTATTAATTGATAACGTTTTATCATTAAACAGTGTTTTTCCAAGTGCAATGCGCTCATCAGAAATAACAGGAGATCCTTGGGGCGAAAAGTGAGATAGATTAAAAAAGTCTTTTTGAAATAAATTTACGGCATAAGGATTTAGCGCAAAGTTCTCAGCCATTTCAATATCCCATTTTTTGAAGGCTTCAGTTAATAAGGCGAGTTGCTTATTTGTGTGGTTTTTAATAAAAGCGTAACGATCTAAAGTTTCAAAAGTTTTAGATAATAATAGGTGTTCTGCTGCTTTAAATTCATCTAGTAACTGCTTGTAAATTTCAGTTTCTCCGTAAACATCTTCCATATATTGTAGAATGTTTTGTAAAGATTGATACACATGAGCAGATTCTTCTGTTGAATTTAATTGCATTGGAGAGTCAAAACCAGTGAGACCCTTTGTAGCAACTGTTATTATTTCATCTCTAACCATTTTAAAGTAATGCCTATCTTTTTGCTTATAGATAATATGGTTATGTGCCATAAAAGGCACTCTAGATTGTAAAAATATAAGTTGTAATTCGAGCTCTTTTTTATCTAAGCCATCCTCGTTATAAAGCAATTCTTCTACAACCTGTAAACTTTTGGGTTTAATTTTTTTAATATCGGTATAATCCTCAGCATGCACAATAAGCAAATTCGGTCCGTTAATTGTTAGGTAGCTGTTATTATCAAAAGCAATCATAAATGGCTCTGCATATTTATACCATTTTCTTACTGTTTTAAAGATGGCTTTGTTGTCTTCTAAAGATTTTTCAGGATCTAATTTATTTAAGTAAGTAGATAAGCTATCTAAGTTACGTAAATAGTAGTCTCTTAAATCTTTAGTAAAAACCGAGTTAGTTTTTGTAGTTTCAATATCAACTAATTTAGTGTTGTTTTTACAAGACGAAATAGCTAGTATTACAATTAGAAAGAGGAATCCTGCTTGGATTCCTCTTTTTATAGTATATGGATAATTACTTTGCATACAAACTATCTTGGTAAACCAGTTATTTTGAATAAGAATGAACCTTCTAAGTCTGAAAGGCCTTCTGCAATAGCTGTAGGATCGAAAAATGCTTTACCGTCTGCTCTTACAGCAGTATCAATTTTATCAAGTTCCCAACCATGAACTTGAACACCGCATATATAGGTAGGTTCAGCTGCTCCAATAATATCGGTAACATCTATCATACCTGTAATTTCCCATTTGCCGCCACCGCCGTACTCTGGGTTATTATCTTCGTCGCACTCTAAAACAGTAGTAAGTGCACCAGTAGCAATATCATATTTGTATAATTTTGCCCAACCTTGAATAGCAGTGTTTTGATCAAAATACCCATTAGGATCTTCTTGAATGTAAACAAAGTTTTCTGTAACCAAAATATTATCAGGGCTATGGAAGCCGTCAGCTACACCACCTACTTTGTCACCATCTAGTACACAAGTGATTTTACAATCTCCTGTAGGACTATCATCATTTAATTCTACCATGTAGATTCTTCCAAACGTAGTACCTCTTTTAGCTAAATCTGGATTGTCGCTTCTGTAGCGACCAGTAACACAGAAAAAGAATGTTCTTTCGTTATCAGCAGAACCTTTTCTCCAATCTATATCTTCAATTCTTTGGAAACCAATCACACCGGCATCTATAGCTTCTTGGTTTAATTCGTCTTTAGTTCTTTCTGTCATTTCTATCCACTCAGCATCATAAGCAACTCCTTCTGCCATACCCATTTCAAATAATAAGCCACCTTGTCCAGGTTCTGTTTCAACAGGGTTTTTACCTTTTAAAACAAAAAGATCGCCTCCAAATAAATCTCCACGAGCACCTACATACATACCTAAGTGTCCTTCAGGATATGTGTTATTGCTATCGTCATCTCCTATAATAGCAACTGTTCTATTAGAATATGCATTTTTACCAATTACAACTGCATTTTCTGTAGACCATTCTCCCATAGCTGGAGATCTGGTTGCAAAAGACGCTAAATCTGCATCCTTAAAAGGATCTACAACGTATACACCTTGCGCTCCAGCACCTTGGCCAACCCATTCTCCACCAGAAAGATACATAGGGCCAAATCCATGTTCTGATTTAGAAATACCAGAACCAGAACACATGGCCGTAAATGCAGTAGCCGTAGAGTTTACAATATAATCACCTTCTAAAGGCTGTAAACTTTTATTCATTTTAATTCTGGCAATAGAGTAATCTCGTTCCAAATTAACAATGCAAGAGTACGTATCGTCTCCGTTATCAAACAAGGCACAACCATCAGTAAAGGAACCATATACAAATGTAGAGTCTGAAGGTAAAATATCTGCAGATGTTAATAACATCTCTACATTTACAGATGCATCTAACACATCAAATACCTTATCTGCCGATACCACAGAACTTGTTAAAGGCGTTAGTGTTTCAGGAGTAAAATCTTCTCCATCCATACCATCCTGACCGTCTTGACCATCCATACCATCAACACCATCAATACCGTCTTTCCCATCCTCTATATCACAGCTAATTACTGATACAGGGATTATTGCTAAAGCAGTGACTAGTGATAAAAAGCTAAATAATTTTTTCATAATTTTTTGATTGTTTTTAGTTATTATTTGATGTCAAAATTATGATGAGAGTTAATAAAATTTGTTAACTAAATACTGTGGTTTTATTAAGTTAGAGTTAGCGGAAAGTTATCAATATTACTAGAATATTACCACTGTTATTACAGTGTTAACAATTGTTATACTAGTATTATTTTTATGTATTACAGTTAAATTTTTACTTGTATAATTAAGATGTTATTTACAGAGGTTTAAAAAAATAGTAAGGCTTTATATTATAAATTAAATTTTAAATAAACTGTTAACTTAATTTTTAGATTTTAAAAAATGTAATAACTGTATATTTACACGACTATTAAGTGATATATGCAGCACGACTATTTACCATTTAAATCTACAGGTTATTTTTCATCTTTAATATGTGATTATTTAGATGAAAAACCTCAATTGCATCAGTTTTATAATCGGTTTCCAACTTTAAAGGATTTTAAAGCTCAGATAGAAGAAAAGCGCAACTCTAAATCTGTGTCTCTATCGCATAGAAGTGTTTTAGTATCTGTTTTAGAACAGCAGTATAAAAACGTTGAGACATCAGACTTAACATTGCAGCATATTAAAAGCTTAAGTTCAGAAAACACCTTTACCATTACTACAGGTCATCAATTAAATTTATTTACCGGACCACTTTATTTTCTTTATAAAATAGTTTCAGCCATAAATCTTTCAAAAGAATTAAAGGAGAATTACCCTAACAATAATTTTGTGCCTGTATATTGGATGGCTACAGAAGATCATGATTTTGATGAAATAAATTACTTCAATTTTAAAGGTAAAAAGTTTCAATGGAATAGAAATACCAGTGGTGCAGTAGGAGAACTATCTACAAAAGGTTTAGATGATGTTTTAGAGTTATTCTCGCAAGATTTAGGAACAAGTAAAAATTCTGAAGATTTAAAAACACTTTTTGAAAACTCTTATATCAACCATGATAATTTAGCTGATGCTACACGTTATTTGGCAAATTCGTTATTTAAAAACTACGGTTTGGTAATTATTGATGCGAATGATACCAATTTAAAGCGGTTGTTTGTTCCTTATATTGAAAAGGAGTTGGTTGATCAAACGTCATTTAACGCAGTTTCAAGCACTAACAACGTTTTAGCAACTGTTTCGGATGATTACAAAATACAAGTGAATCCTAGAGAAATAAACTTATTTTATCTTACTAAAAATGTACGCGAACGTATCGTGTTTGAAGATGATGTTTTTAAGGTGTTACATACAGATATTACATGGCGTAAGGGTGAAATACTAAAAGAGCTATTAGAACATCCTGAACGGTTTTCTCCAAATGTAATTATGCGCCCGTTGTATCAAGAAGTAATTTTACCTAATTTATGTTATATTGGTGGAGGCGGCGAGTTGGCCTATTGGATGCAATTAAAATCTTATTTTGACAGTGTAGATGTTACCTTCCCTACAATTTTACTTAGAAATTCTGTATTGATTAAAACTGGAAAGCAAGCTGAAAAACTTCAAAAATTAAATATTTCAAACGAAGAACTTTTTTTAAAGCGAAATAGATTCATTAACCGTAAAGTGAGACAAATTTCTAATATTGATATAGATTTTTCTAAACAACAAGCAGCGTTATTAAAACAGTTTAAAGATTTATATACACTAGCAGAACAGACCGATAAATCGTTTATAGGCGCAGTAAAAGCCCAAGAAGTAAAGCAACTAAAAGGGTTGAAGGCTTTAGAAAAACGGTTGTTAAAAGCGCAAAAACGAAAATTGTCTGATGAGGTGTCTAGAATGACCGAAATTCAAAAGGAATTATTTCCAAATGGTAGTTTGCAAGAGCGTAATGCCAATTTTTCTGAATTTTATTTGGAATATGGCGATTGTTTAATTCCTCATCTAATCAAAAACTTAGAGCCTTTACAAGGTGAGTTTTCTGTTTTAACGTTTTAAATCTCAATCTTAATTCCATACTATAGTTTAAACAGCTTAATAGTAAATTTTAAAAATAGAATACAAAATGCACAAAATAGATATGGCTTTGGTGGAGATGACTATGGATGTCATGAAGTACGTCATAGACCGTCTATCAAACACAAAGCATAAAATTGGCAAACCAAAAAAAGAAGCAGAACTTAAAGCTTTGGTGGGTGAAACAATTACTGAACAAGGTATTGGTGGTGAAGAAGCTTTTAAGCTATGGCGAGAACATTTAACTAAATTTAATGTACCAATAGACCACCCAAGGCATTTAGCATTTGTACCTGCTTCTCCTACCAGAGCAGCAGTTATGTTCGATTTGGTTACATCGGCTTCAAGTATTCATGGGGCATATTGGATGGAAGGCGCAGGAGGCATATTTTGTGAGAATGAAGCTATGCGATGGATAGTATCATTAACGGGTTTACCAGAAGGTGCGTTTGGGGTTTTTACAAGTGGAGGTACAGCAGCAAACTTATCATCTATTGTTACCGCAAGAGAATATTGGCGAAGCTTAAATGAGCGCAATACGGTTGAAAAAGGATTAATAATTACATCTATTGGAGCACATTCTTCTATTAAAGCTATGGCAAAAGTAGCAGATATTGATGTGTTATTAGTTGATACTGAAGACCGACTTGAAAAGGCGGCTTTACAAAAAACTATTGATGATTTAACAATTCAACAAAGGCAGCGACTATTTGCTATTGTTGCTACAGGAGGCACAACCAATGCTGGTATTATAGATGATTTAGAGGGTATAGCTGAAGTTTGTGACAAAGAAAAATTGTGGTTTCATGTTGATGCTGCTTATGGTGGAGGGGCTTTAGTTGCTGATTCTGTTAGGCATTTGTTTAAAGGTATAGAACAAGCAGATAGTATTACCATAGACCCACATAAATGGATGTTTTCGCCGTATGATTGCGGTGCGGTAATATATAAAAACCCAGATTTAGCTAAGAAAGCCCATTCGCAACAAGGGTCTTATCTAGATATTTTTAAAGATGAAGGCGCTCATGGTTTTAATCCAACCGATTATCAAATACAGCTTACACGTAGAGTTAGAGGATTACCTTTATGGTTTTCATTAGCAACTCATGGAACCGATAAGTATAAAGAAGCTGTAGAACGTGGCATTGAGCTTGCTCTAATTGCTGGTAGAATGATTGATACAAAAACACATGTAGAATTAGTTCGCAAACCTAGTTTGTCTTGTGTGCTATACAGAAGAAAAGGATGGCACGCTGAGGATTATAAACATTGGACATATGAAAATCATAAAAAAGGATTTGCTTTAGTTACTCCAACCAAATGGAAAACAGGTGCTACTTTCGAAACCGTATCGCGTTTTTGCTTTATCAATCCAGACACTACAGAATCTGATATTGAGGCTATTTTAGATTCTATGGCTTAAACATAATGTGCTTTTATCTAATTAACAACTCGTTAATAACCTATTCAAAAAAAAGTAGAAACCTAAATAGTAATTCTAAAATCAATTCCTATTTTTGCGCATGCAACATGATAAGGTACTTATTTTAGACTTCGGTAGCCAATACACACAGCTTATTGCGCGTAGAGTTAGAGAACTCAACATTTACTCCGAAATTAAACCATTTAACAAAATTCCATCAAATTTAAATCAATACAAGGCAGTGATATTGTCTGGTAGTCCAAATTCCGTTAGAGGTGAAGACGCTTTACATCCAGATTTATCTGAGATTAGAAGTAAAAAACCAATGCTAGCTGTGTGTTATGGTGCACAATATTTAGCACATTTTTCTGGTGGTGAAGTAGCACCATCAAATACTAGAGAGTATGGAAGAGCTAATTTGTCATTTATAAAGAAAGGAGAATCTTTTTTTGATAAAGTAAAGTCTGATAGCCAAGTTTGGATGAGCCATAGTGATACTATTAAAGCGCTACCAACCAACGGTGTGCTTATAGCTAGTACACATGATGTTGAAAATGCAGCATATAGAATTGACGGAGAGGATACATATGCCATACAGTTTCATCCTGAAGTATACCATTCTAAAGATGGAAAACAGATTTTAGAAAATTTTTTAGTACACATTGCAGGTTTACGACAAGATTGGACGCCGCAGTCATTTGTAGAAGAAACTGTAGAAGCGATTCAAGAAAAAGTAGGGAATGATAAAGTAGTATTAGGACTTTCTGGTGGTGTAGATTCTACAGTTGCTGCAGTATTGCTTAATAAAGCTATAGGTAAAAACCTGTATTGCATTTTTGTAAATAACGGTTTATTGCGTAAAAATGAATTTGAAAGCGTATTGAATCAATATGAAGGTATGGGACTTAACGTTAAAGGTGTTGATGCTTCCAAACGATTTTTAGATGCTTTGGCCGGTATTGAAGACCCAGAGAAAAAACGAAAAGCTATTGGTAATGCGTTTATTGAAGTTTTTGATGATGAAGCTCATAAATTAGAAGATGTAAAATGGTTGGCACAGGGTACTATTTATCCAGATGTAATAGAGAGTGTGTCTGCTACTGGCGGGCCATCTGCAACTATAAAAAGTCATCATAATGTAGGCGGATTACCAGATTTTATGAAGCTTAAAATTGTAGAGCCTTTACGTGCTATTTTTAAAGATGAAGTAAGGCGTGTTGGTAAAACTTTAGGTATAGATGCAGAATTATTGGGGCGTCATCCATTTCCCGGACCTGGCTTAGGTATTCGTATTTTAGGAGATATTACTGCCGAAAAAGTACGTATGCTTCAAGAAGTAGATTATATTTTTATAAAGGGATTAAAGGAATGGGGCTTGTACGACAAGGTTTGGCAAGCAGGTGCCATGTTATTACCAGTAAATAGCGTAGGCGTTATGGGTGATGAGCGTACTTACGAAAAATGTGTAGCTTTACGTGCTGTAGAAAGTACGGATGGTATGACTGCCGACTGGGTAAACTTACCCTACGAGTTTTTACAGAAAACATCAAATGAAATTATTAATAAAGTAAAAGGTGTAAACAGAGTGGTGTATGATATTAGCTCTAAACCACCTGCTACTATAGAGTGGGAGTAACTCAGTTTTTAGTGATTAAGTAAGCTGGAGGCAGTAGCAGAAAACCCAGTGCTTAATCCTTTAGACTGAAAACTGCAGACTGATTTGCGTTAGGGATAGTAGCGGCATCCTTTTTTGAGGCACGAAAAAAAGATATAGCGGATAGCCCGACCCCTTGTGGGTAACGCCCAATTTAAAAATTATGGCACGCTATATGTAATAATTAATTAAAAGGTTTTAATCTTTTTACACAATAAATAACGTATATACTCTATTTAATATAGGTTTAGCTATTTAACACACACTACAATGTATAGATTTTTATTAGTTCTAATTGTCACATTATTTTTTGGAATAACTTCTGTAAACGCACAAAATTACAGTACGCACCAAGTTAAAAAAGGCGAAACTGTTGAAGTTTTAGCAAAACGTTATTATGTAACTCCTAGCGATATTTATAGTTTAAATCCTGATGCAAAAAAGGGATTAAAGCCTAATACTATTTTAATAATCCCTATTTCTAAAGCTAATAAACCTATAATTACAGAGGTTAAAGAATTACAAGGGTTTAAGAAGCATAAAACAAAGCGAAAGGAAACCTTATATAGTATATCTAAAAAATATGATGTAGCGATTGAGGATATAAAAAAACATAACACTTTTTTGTACGCCAATAATTTGAGAAAAGGGGATAAGCTGCAAATTCCAATTTTTAAAATTACTAAAGTAGCAGAAGCGATAAATGAGAATAAAACTTACATAGTAAAGGCTAAGGAGGGAAAATGGCGTATTGCTTATAAATTTGGAATTACAGTAGCAGAGTTAGAGGCTTTAAACCCGAACATGGGTGATGTATTACAGGAGGGACAGCAAATTTTTGTACCTAATATTGGTACAACAGAAGAACAGCAAATTGATGAAACTTACAGTTACTATAAAGTGTTGCCAAAAGAAGGGTTTTATAGGTTGAAACTAAAGTTGGGTTTAGAAAAAGAAGAAATTGAAGCGCTTAATCCGGATTTGGTAAATAGTGGTTTAAAAGCGGGTATGATTTTAAAAATACCATTTTCTAAAACGTCTGGTGTCTTATCTAGAGACTTAGAGTCAACAAACTTATCACTTAAAATTAAAGACTATAACACTAAGCATATTGCATTAATGTTACCATTTCGGTTAAGCCGCGTGGAGTTTGATTCTATTGTTGAAACGAAACGAAGTATTGAAAAGGATCCTTATTTAGATGCATCTTTAGATTTTTACACAGGTGTACTTATGGCTGTAGATTCTTTAAAGAAAATGGGTATTTCACTAAAATTGGATGTTTACGATACAAACTATAAAACTACTACAGTTTCTAGAATTTTAGTTGATAATAATTTTGAAAATGTAGATGCAGTAATAGGGCCTCTAACTACTAAAAATTTTAATGTAGCTGCCAGCGAACTTAGAAAATATAATGTACCAATAGTTTCACCTATTGGCACAAATATAAAGCTTCACGATAATGTATTTCAAACAAGGCCATCTAACGATTTGTTGAAAAATAAAGTAATTGATTTTGTGAAACGTGATAGTTTGTCTAAAAACATTATAATTCTTTCAGATTCTAAAAACATGGCTATTGCTAATGGATTAAAAAGAGAGTTTAATGCTGCAACTATAGTGTTTTCTAGAAAAAATAAGGAAGGCAAAGATGAATATTTTGTAACTAAGGAAGATATTGAAGCAGCCTTAAAACCAGGTAAGAATTTTGTGTTTTTAGAAACACAAAATGAAAGTTTTATATCTGGAGCTACCAGTGTTTTGGCAGCTTTAAATAATAGAGTAAACCCAGAAAAGCCAGAGGATGAAAAACCTGAAATTATATTACTAACAACTAGGTTTAATGGTGCTTTTGAGGGAGATGAAGTAAATAATACGCACCTCTCTAAGTTACAATTTACTTTTGCAACATCATCTAGTATGATGAGTGATGACGACAATAATTTATTTTATAAGAATTACAAAAAAGTTTATAATATTACTCCTGGTAGACGCGCTATAAAAGGTTTTGATTTAACGATGGATGTAGTATTACGAACAGTAACTTCTGATGATATATTTATGTCGGTTAATGATGCTCCATTAACGGCGTATGTAGAAAATAAATTTGCTTACAAAAAGAAACTTTTTGGAGGTTATTATAATGATGCGGTATACCTTGTAAAATATAATAATCTTAAGATTGTTGAGGTAGCGCAATAAGCAACTTATAATTTTCGTTTTAGGATAAACTTACAGGTTGTGCCTAAGATTATTGTTATTGTCGTATTTTTAGTATTCTTTTTTAAGTACGATAAGGAACCTACAATACCTTGGAGTGCTAATTACAAACTAACTTGGGACGATTTTAAAGCGAAACCAAGTAATAATTCAAGTGCTGTTGCTACAACAGCTTCTGGTATAACATTTGGGTTTTCAGTTAAACAGAGTGATACACGCGTTATAAGTTTTACTACAGAAGTTTATGCTTTTTTTTATCCACAGCAATCGTGGTATAAACAAGAACACGCCAACAAACATATTTTAGAACACGAGCAAGTGCATTTTGATATCACCGAACTTTACGCACGAAAATTTAGAAAGCGTATTAGTCTGTTAAAAACCACTCGCGATGTTGCTAAGCGTTTAAGAATTACACATAAAACGATAAATAAAGAATTAGCTAACTTTCAAAATAAATATGATACTGAAACTGATTTTTCCAGAAATATTAATAAGCAATTAGAATGGCAAGCTCTAATAAAAATAGAATTGAAAAAACTCGATGACTTTAAATTTAAAACTTAAATATGTTACCAGATAAACAGTTTTTAATAGACTTGGCACATACTAAAATGCCCTACGGTAAATATAAAGATCGTTACCTGATAGATTTACCAGAGTATTATGTGGTTTGGTACCACTCTAAAGGATTTCCTAAAGGAAGACTAGGTGATATGTTAAAGCAAGTGTATGAACTAAAAATTAATGGTTTAGAGGATTTGGTGAGAGGCATTCAACAACGGTATTCCAAATAAAATTTTATAATTTATATAAATAAAAAGCTACCAAAATGGTAGCTTTTAATATTATTTTATAATTAGAAGGTGTTTGTACTATTGAATGATTCCTGCACAACTAACGCGAGCGCCAGCAGCACCAGAGGGTTGTGATGTGAAATCATCTGCGCCAGCATGTACAATTATTGCTTTTCCTAAAATATCTTTAGTTGTATCGCCACAACCAATACACCACTCATCTGTTGTTTTAGATATCGTACCATTACCATTTTCATCAGCAATAAAATTACCTATATCGCCTTTGTGATATCCTGTGTCATTGCCCCATTTACCATGTGGTTTACTAGTTGGGTTCCAATGACCTCCAGCTGATTTACCATCTGGAGAACTACAATCTGCTGTAGTATGTATATGTATCGCATGTTCACCAGCTTGTAAACCACTAATAATTGCCGTCATAGTTACACTTCCATTTTCTTGTTTGAATACCACATTTCCACTAGTATTGGTATCACTTTTTGAGTTTAAAGCTATTTTTATTTTTTTATTTTTTTCAACCTCTACAGTGGTGTCTTCAACTTTTACCTCTTCTTTTTTCTTTTTGCATGCTGTTAAAGATACAGTTATGGCTAATACTAAAATTGTAATTCTTGTCATGATTCTGGTGATTTTATAATATAGTACAATTTAAGACTTTAATACACAAAATGCAAGTAAGTGTTATGACATATATCATGTTTTTTATTTTTTCATTGCTCTAATTTTGAATTATAATAATCAGGTATGTTAAAAACATTAATTAACAAATATAATATAGCAGGACCACGTTATACAAGTTATCCTACGGTACCTTATTGGAATAGTAATACGTTTTCTGTGGAAAAATGGAAAAGTTCACTGCTAAAATCTTTTAATGAAAGCAATACTAAAGATGGTCTAAGTTTATACATTCATTTACCATTTTGCGAAAGTTTATGTACGTTTTGTGGTTGTAATAAGCGTATTACTAAGCAACATAGCGTAGAACAACCTTATATAAACGCTGTATTAAAAGAATGGAATTTGTATTTAAAAGTATTTGGTGAAACTCCAAAACTAAAAGAAATACACCTTGGCGGTGGAACACCAACTTTTTTTAGTCCTGAAAACTTAAAATACCTGATTTCTGAAATTTTGGCAGCTTCAAAATTAGCATTAGATTATGAATTTAGTTTTGAGGGACACCCAAACAATACAACTAAGGCTCATTTACAAGCTTTATATGATGTTGGTTTTAAACGTGTAAGTTACGGCGTACAAGATTATAACAAAACTGTGCAGAAGGCCATACACCGTATACAGCCATTTGAAAATGTAAAACAGGCAACTGAAATGGCTAGAGATATTGGATATACTTCTGTTGGTCATGATATTATTTTTGGATTACCATTTCAAACCTTAGAGCATGTAAAAACAACTATTTTAAAAACAAAATCATTACTTCCAGATCGATTGGCATTTTATAGTTATGCACATGTACCTTGGATAAAAGGTAACGGCCAACGTGGATTTTTAGATACAGATTTACCAAGTGCTAGTTTAAAAAGAATGCAATACCAGTTGGGTAAAGCATTGCTTGCCAAGGTTGGGTATCAAGATATTGGTATGGATCATTTTGCACTAAAAACTGATACTTTATACACCTCTATGAAAAACGGAAATCTTCATAGGAATTTTATGGGCTATACCGCTTCTAAAACTCAGGCAATGGTTGGGTTGGGTGTGTCTTCAATAAGCGATAGTTGGTACGGTTTTGCACAAAATGAAAAGGATTTAAAAACATATTATCAACTTTTAGAAAACAATGTGTTGCCTGTGTATCGTGGTCATATTTTAAACGAAGAAGATAGTATTATTCGTCAACATATTTTAAATTTAATGTGCCGTTTTAGTACATCTTGGAATAAGGGTAATCTTTATTTTAATGAGCTTCCTGAAGCTTTAATTCAGCTTAAAGAAATGGAGGTAGATGGTTTAGTAGAAATTAGTACTAATACTATCAAAATCACGCAAAAAGGTAAACCATTTGTACGTAATGTATGTATGGTTTTTGATGTATTGTTGAAGCGAAAACAACCTGATGCTAAATTATTTTCAATGACAATGTAGCATCATCAAAATTGAAATTTTATTAATAACAAAGTGTGTTTTTGTTTAGCTAAAATTATAACACGCTCACTAAAAAAAACATCATGAAAAAAATTATTGTTCCTATAGACTTTTCAAGTCACTCAGAATATGCACTTAAAACGGCAGCAAAATTAGCTAAAAAATTTAATGCAGAAGTTTTGGCATTACACATGTTAGAAATGTCTGATATTATGCTTACGGCTTCAGATGGTTTACAAAACGAAAAAACAGTATTCTTTTACAAATTAGCACAGAAAAAGTTTAAATCTTTTTTAAAGCAAGACTTTTTAAAAGATATAAAAGTAACGCCATTGGTAAAACATTTTAGAGTATTTAGCGAGGTAAACGATGTAGCAATTCAGCAAAAAGCAGATATTATTATCATGGGGTCTCATGGTACAAGTGGCGTTAAGCAGTATTTTGTAGGCTCTAATACAGAGCGTGTTGTACGAAATGCCGAAGTGCCTGTTTTGGTTGTAAAACAAGAGCTATCAAATATAAATTTTGATGTGGTTGCATTTGCTTGCGATTTTTCAGAGGAAGCTATCACTTCATACCTTAACGCAAAACAATTATTCCATAAAATAGGTTCTAAAATGTATTTAGTACACGTTAACCTACCAAACACTCATTTTAAAAGTACCTTAGAAATAGAACGTAAAGTGGTTAATTTCTTTACAAAGGCAGATGGTAATTTAGATAAAATGGCAGATGTGTGTTATGTAGCAGATTATACGGTTGAAGATGGTTTGTTAAACTGTGCAAATAATATAGGTTCTGATATTATTGGAATACCAACCCATGGCAGAAAAGGTTTATCTCATTTTTTTGAAGGCAGTATTGGCGAAGACGTTGCAAACCACGCAACTTTACCTGTTATCACATTTAAAATTTAGATGAGTGATTAGAAAAAACATAGTAGTTTTAAACTTTAGACCTGCCTATTAGCGATATAGTAGGCAGGTTATCCATAAATGGTTTGGTTTTAATCAATGATTTCTATCTATAATTAATGAATTATTAATGTTTGACTACCTAATTACTTAATTACTTATTGGTAATGGACTTTGAACACGCCGTTTAATAAATAACTCGGGTAAATAATTGAATTTTACGAATTCAAAATTTAATTTAATTATTTTTATGGATGCTTTATTAACTTCATCTTCAGGTAAGTTATAATCAAATTTTAAGTATTGTTAACTTTTTTTCAATTGAGAGTTTAAAGTTACGTTTGCCAAATAATATTAATAGAATTATTAAAATTACTCAATAGCCAATACATTAAACAAATTTGCTTTAGTTTTTAAGAAATCGTTTTCAATTTCTATAGCCTTCAATTTTGCATCAATAAGTTTAGATTCTCTGGTGTTTACTAAAAATAAAGAGCTTTCTCCTAAAAAGAATTTACGCTCTTCGGCTGATAGCATAGTAGCATAATCGTTAACTATAACATCGGTAAAATCGCTTTGTATGACATAAGAGTCTAGCTCTTGGTTAATAGCATCAATCTTATTTCTAAGACTTACTCTAGTGTCTTGTACTTCAAACTGAGTATCTTGTAATTTTAATTTTGCTAATCGTAAGTCTCCACGTTCTTTTCTTAAAAATAGTGGAAAATTAACATTAACTCCACTTTTGTAGGCAGAGGTACTAAAAGACCTGGCAACTTCTGGGGTTTCAGATAAAAAATTATATTGTAAATCAATTTGAGGTAATAGATTATTAGCTTTTAATCGTCTTTCAATATTTAAGCTTCTTATTTTATAATCTAAAGATTGTAGTTTTGGGTGACTCTCAATATCAAAACTCTCAATATCTAAACCAGATGTATTTAGAGTCTCATCAACAGTTACAAAAGTATCAACATTCGGTATAACAGTATCTTCTAATTCTACAGGCGTATTATTATCTAGCCATATAAAATTAGATAGCTCTAATGTTGCTTTAATAAATTTAATTCTAGATTTTTCTAAATTTAAGCGCCTGTTATTAAATGTTATTCTGGCTTCTAGGGTGTCTATAGCGGGTCTTTCGCCAACTTCATAACTTTTTACAATACCATCAAAACGTATTTTAGCATTGTCTAGAAAATCTTCATAAACTCGTTTTTCGTTATAGCGTCTTAACCAATTAAAGTAGGTGTTAGTAGCATCAAATAGAATATTGTTGACTAATAACTGTCTGTCAACCTGTGCTTGTTTTACATACAATCGGGATTGCCTTAACATTGCCATGCGCTTATTGGTTAATAAACCACGAGCAACAGGTATGGAAACTCCAGCACTGTATAATCCATCAATTGGTACATCGGCTTCTGGATTTAAAAATTCTCCTGTATTTTCTTCTAAATTTCCTTTAAACTCTATACCAAACCAAGTAGGAATTTTAAAAGCTGCATTCAGCTTATCAAAATACTCAATGCCTTTAAACTTTTTTCTATCATAATCTACTTCTAACTTAGGATCAAATGCACCACGTGCCTTCATTAATTTGGCTTCACTTTCGTTAATTACCAAATTAGCCTGTTTCACTATGGGGTGAAACGATTTTACATAGCCTAAATATTCAGCTAGAGACATTACCGAAGTAGTATCTTGCGCAGAAGTTAAGCCACTAAAACATAAAAATATACTTAGGATGAGTAGTCTCATTTTTTATTCTTTTTTGATGCTGTTTTACTGCCTTCTGGTTGGTAATAGTTAGGAGGGAAGCTGTTAATTTGTCGCCATAATTCAAACCAAATAGGTACATCTTCTAATAACGCAATAGTTCTTGCGCCCGAGCCTGCGCGAATAGCTTCTGGCCATTTATGATCTGTTTCGTCTGGTGCTAACAACACACGGTATTTTCCATTATCACTTATAAAGCGCTCTATGGCAACTACTTCTGCGCCGTAAGTTCCGTAGGATACATTAGGCCATCCACTAAAAACAATTGCGGGCCATCCATCAAATTGTACGCGTACTTTTTCGCCGGTATGCAAAAGTGGTAAATCTATGGGCCTAACAAAGGTTTCAACTGCTAAATCAATTTGAGCAGGCATAACACCTACTAATTCAGAACCTTCTTTGAAGGTAACGCCTATACCGCCTTTTAAAACTTTATTGATATATCCGTTTTGTGGTGCAGTTACATATAATAAATCACTACGGCGCTGGTAATTTGTAGATGCATTCTCTAGTTTAGAAACCTGTGCCTGGGTATCAAAACCGCTAGATTGTGCTGTAAACATATCACTTTGTGCTTTTGATATTTTGTCAGCAAAAGCAGCATTAGTTCTAGAGAGTTCTAACTTTGCATTAATCACTTCATTTTGACTTGCTAAATATTTATTTTCTTGAGAAATAAATTTAGCTTGTGTTTCCTGTAGTTTCAAACGTTTTTCTTCAACGTCTTTTACAGCTTTTAGACCTTCTTCTTGTAAGGTTTGTATACGCGTAAACTGCGTTTCTGCAATTTTAAGATTTGTTTTGGCAGCCTCTAAATCAATACTATCGCTTTTTACTTTTAATCGCGATTGCAATAATTTATTTCTGGTTTGTTCCATCTTTAAGTTTTGCTCATTTCGTAATGCAGAAATCTGTCTATTTAAAGCATTAACTTTACCCTCGTATGCAGTTACAGAAGATGATTTTGCTCTAATTTGCTGGTTGGTTCTTTCCACCAACCTATCATCAAAATAATCACTTTTTACTTCAGAAATTCTTAAAATAGTATCACCTTTTTCTACATAGTCACCTTCTTGCACAAACCACTCTTCAATACGTCCTGGTATTTGCGATTGAATGGTTTGAGGGCGCTGGTTTGGTTTTAAAGTTGTAACTAAACCTTGCCCAGTAATATTCTGTGTCCACGGTAAAAACAATACAATGATTAATATGATGGCCGCAGTTAGTAAAAACCTGTTAAAGTACTTGTAATACTTAACATTCATGATATTTTTACCAGACTTATATTTTGATAAATCTATAGTTTTATTTAATTGATTATTAGTTATATTAAGCATAACTTAGTTTTTAGATTTAATTAGTCCATTTTCTAACGTGATTATTTCGCTGCAATTATTTAGCCAAACATCGCTACTGCTAACTACTACAAGCGCCCAAGGTCTATCTTTATGGCTTAGATAATTTACAATAGCTTCAGTTTCTTTTTGGTTAAACCTATCAAGTGCATCTTCAAGAATAAGCACTTTAGGAGCTTTTAAAATAGCACGTGCCAGCACTAATTTTTTAGATAACGTATAAGACATTTGTTTACCGTCTGGATACAAAATGGTGTTTAAAGCTTCGGGTTGGTCTTTAATAAAAGTTTTAAGCCCTACAATGTCAAGTACTTCGTAAATAATATCATCGGTAATCTCCTTATTTGCAAACGTTAAATTGTCTCTAATAGTTCCTTCAAAAGGATTTTCGTCAGATAGCGATAGCCCTAATTGCGACCTATAAAAGTTTAAATGCAAGCTATTAATAGACATATCGTTTACATAAACATGACCCGCTGTAGCATCTATAATTCCTGAGATTAAACGCAGCAAAGTAGATTTTCCTGATCCACTTTCACCTTTTATTAGTATACGACTGCTAGCATCAATTTTTAAAGAGATGTTTTTTAGAATATGTTTTTCTCTGTTTTCTACTCCATAAGACACATTATCTAATTCAATATGTATGCCTTTACTAAATTGAGGTGTTTCACCAGTTTGACTTTCTAGTTCTTTATCAACAATTTGTCCTATTTTTTCTAAGGAAGTTAAAGTGTCATAGAAGGATTCTAATCCTAATATTAATTTTTCTACTGATGCAATTACAAGTAAAATGATAATTTCTGCTGCAACAAACTGCCCAATATTCATTTCTTGATTTAGTACAAGAGCACCACCTATTAATAATAAACTTGCTGTTACAATAACTTTAAAACTTATCATTTGAATAAATTGAAGCATAAGTACTCTAAAGTGACTTTCTCTAGCTTTTAAATAATTATTGACTAGATTGTCATTTTTAGAGATGCCTAAACTTGTACTACCAGAAGATTTAAAACTAATTACAGAACGTGCAATTTCTTGAATCCAATGTGCTACTTTATACTTGTTTTTAGATTCGTATAAGCTGGTTTCAAGGCCTTTTTTTGCGGTAAACTTAAAAACCACAAATATTAGAATTAAAAGTAAAAGCCCAAATATGATAAAAAAGGGATGGTAAAATGATAGCAGTATTAAAGCAAATAAAATTTGTAATACAGCTGTTGGTACATCTATTAAAATTTTTGATAAACTTTTTTGGATAGTTAAAGTATCAAAAAAACGATTAGCTAATTCTGGTGGGTAATAATCTCGTAATTGAGACATTTTTATTTTTGGAAAGCGGTAGGCCAACTCAAAAGAAGAGCGCATAAATATACGCTGCTGTATGGTTTCAATAATTCTTAGTTGCATTAATTGTAAGCCACCAGAAAAAGCTACACCCAGAGTAACGATTGTTACAAGCACTATCCACGATGTAGATATTTGAGCACCTTGAATTAAATTAATAATAGCTTGTATACCTAGTGGTAATGATAACGCCACTATTCCAGCAAAAATAGCATAGTAAAAAATTTGTAAAATATCTCTTTTTTCAAGTTGAAGTAACCCAACTAGTCGCTGCCACGGGGTCATTTTAGTATTTTCCATAATTAGGCTTTCAAGGTATTAAGTACTAGGTTTTTCATAAACTCTGTTGGTGTGGTATTGTTACCACAATCTGTAATGGATTTAAAATGCGCTTTTAAAAAATGTTGATGTAAGCTACCTTCTATAATTGTACTTGCTAAACTTGACGGGAATTTATAATTAGGCTGTATAGCTATTATCATATCTCGTAAACGGTGTACAATACGTTTGTATATTACAAAATAGCCATCTTTATTTTCTTGATCTACCTCTTTGGTTAAAAAAGATTTTGAGTTTTCGTTAACCATAATTTTGTTGAGTACAACTTCATTAATATGAGAAAAATTAGAATCCTCTTTAATTGCTCTTGTCACAATTTCTATAGCTTTTTCTAATTTAGTATTAGGGCTTAAATTATGAGTTTCAATAACAAGTTGATATTCTACCCAAGCCCAATACCATGATGATAAATAGAGCAGTAGTTTATGTTTACTCTCAAAGTAGCGGTATATTGAACTCTCGTTAGACCCTATAATGTTTCCGAGTTTTTTAAAAGTAAAACTATCAAAACCAATATCGTCTATTAAAAGGATACTGTTTTCTACAATACGCTTGCCTAATGCAGAGGATTCGGGGTCTTTAACGAATATTTGCTCTGGAACAGCTATCTTGATATTTGAAAGTATTGAATCCATAATTAATTTATTTGGTTGCAAATATAATAGCATTGCTATTATTATGGTAAATATAACTATTGATTTTGCTAATGTAATCCATAAAGAAAATTTATATGAGCTCAAATACTTTAAAAGTGAGTTTTTTTAGTTTAGAAAGTAGGCAGTTTATTAAAGTTTATACAGGCCTTGGCGGGTGCGTGCGTTAGGGATTGACGTGGATAGCCCACAGCCTGACGAAGGAAGTGCGAGGACTTGTAACTAAAAGCCCGACCCGACTCTAAGTCGGGTAACGCCCAAAGTTTTTTAATGACAATTAATACCATTAGAAACCAATTGATACACTGGTGCAGGAGAAAGGTAAGGAATACCTAGACCCAAACCACGCAATATAAAAAGTGTACCAATTACAACTATAAATACAGGAATGGCTTTTTGAATGCGCTGTCTTGCTTTTCCTTTTAAAAAGTGACTAAAATATATAGCAGTGGTCATTAACGGTACGGTACCTAAACCAAAAACTACCATTTGTAAACTGCCACTTGCAGCATTACCACTAGCCATAGCAGCAAAAAGCGCCATATAAACTAAGCCACATGGCAGGAAACCGTTAAGGAAACCGATGGTTAAAAAAGTATCCATAGTCTTTTTTTTAAGCGCTGTACCTAAAGCGGTTTTTACTCTAGAAATGGTTTTGTAGATGGGTTTGGAGATATTAAATTCATCTAATATATTTTTAGGAATTATAACTATTAAAATCATAAATAACCCAATACCTATAGAGAGTTGCTGCTGGTACCCAAAAATAAACAGACTTTTGCCTATGAGCCCAAATACTAACCCAATTAAGCTGTAGGCTAAAAGTCTGCCTAAATGATACATACTTATTTGCGATATTTTTTTTAAAGTATTTGTTCTATCTACAGGCAGCATAAACGCAATAGGCCCGCACATACCTGCGCAGTGAAAACTACCTAATATCCCTAATATGAACGCTGATAATAACATACTAATACGTTATAGATTCTTTAAATAAATACGATTTTCCACTATATTGCCAATCTATTTTAATGTTCCAACGGCCATCTACCAAACGTTTGTCAGGTATGAGCAAATGAGAGTTAGACAATGAAATGACAGTTTCAAAGTCTAGTTGCTTGTTAGATGGCCTGTATAGGAACACTTTTCCAGTAATTGCCTTGTAATTAATATGCTTAGGAAATTGTATAATTAACCCATCAGCAGATTTTACGTAGCTTAAATTAGTTTTTAAAGTCTTAGAGTTTTCAAGCTTATTAATATCATTTTGGTATTGCAATTCATCAGCATAATAATCTTCGCTTACCAAATCGTGGTCATACTTATTATTAACATTCATAGTAATAATAAAGTATAATATAAAGCTAATAAACCCTACAAATGCTAATACAACTCCCGTACCCCAATTAATTTTCATCATTTAATATTTTTGTTGTTCCCTCAAAGGAGATAATCTATTTTTTTATTATGGCATTCCCCTATCGGGTCGGGCTTTCCGCTATATCTTTTTTGCTTTAATGGCAAAAAAGGATGCCGCTGCAATCCCTAATGCACCAATCCGCCAAAGCCATTTTTTACCGCAAGAGTAAGTATTGCCTACTTTAACTTAAAACTTAGCCTGAATTACCTATAACTTCTAGGTCCCAAAAAATTAGCCGTAGTAGTTTCAATTAAATCCTCACCTTTATACACCCCAATTTTAATTTTATTTCTATCTCCAGATAATGCCGAATTATTAATTTCTATAAACAAAGTACCTTGTGCAATACCTTGGCTTGGTACTATAAACTCATTACTTGTTGCTACTAATCGTAATTCCCCTTTATGAGACATTAATTTAAAGCTTACATTATTTATAGCTTTAGATGTTTTGTTAACCAACTTATAAGTAAATACGTTGCTTATAATGTTGCCATCTTTATGCTCGTATAACTGCCCAGGTAGTCTTAAAACATTGGCTTCTACATCATTTCTTAAAAATAACATACCAATAAGTAGCCCAATCATAATAGAGAGTACAGCGATGTAACCTTTTAGTCTTGGCGTAAGCTTAAACTTTGTTTTTTTCTCAATATTTTCTTCACTAGCGTAACGAATAAGACCTTTTGGTAAATTTATGCTTTCCATAATATGGTCGCACTCATCAATACAAGCAGTGCAATTAACGCACTCAAGTTGTGTACCGTTTCTTATATCTATACCTGTTGGGCAAACATGTACACATTGTAAACAATCTATACAATCGCCATGGCCTAAAGCTTCACGATCTTCGTTTTTTCTAAAAGATTTTCTACCAGTTTTAGCTTCCCCACGCTTATAGTCGTAAGCCACAACTATAGATTTTGTATCTAATAAAACACCTTGTAACCTGCCATACGGACACGCTATAATGCAAACTTGCTCTCTAAACCAAGCAAATACAAAATAGAATACACCAGTAAATATGAGCAATGGTATAAGTGTGCCCAAGTGGTTAAATGGATTATCTGTGATGTATCTTAAGAGTTTATCACCACCAATTAAATATGCCAGAAATACATTAGCTATTAAAAATGAGATAATTAGAAATATAACAAGCTTAACACCTCTCTTTTTAATTTTTTCAGCATCCCACTTTTGTCTAGCCAGTTTGCGTTGTTTATTTCTATCGCCCTCAATCCAATACTCTATTCTACGAAATACCATTTCCATAAAAATAGTTTGTGGGCATATCCATCCACAAAAAATGCGTCCAAAAGCCACTGTAAATAATGTGATGAACACAATACCAATTAACATGGAAATGACAAAAAGGTGAAAATCTTGCGGCCAGAATGGAAACCCAAATATATTAAAGCGACGTTCTAAAACGTTAAACATTAAAAATTGGTTACCATTTACTTTTATAAAAGGAGATAGGAGCAAAAAGGCAAGTAAAACGTAGCTTACGTATTTTCTGTATTCATAGAACCTTCCACTAGGTTTTTTTGGAAATACCCAAGCACGTTTACCGTCTTCGGTAATAGTGCCGATTGAATCTCTGAATATTTCGTTTTCTGGAGTTTCCACTTGTTTTACAATTTGAATCTAGAGTTAAGTTTATAATTATATTACTCTGTTTTTATTTCGGTGGCATCTATATCTATTGCAGTTTCTGATGCAACTTCAACATCAACTGTGGTTTCATCTACCCAAATATCACCTTCTGCAGCTTTAGGGTCTGCTGGTGTAGTACCTTCAAAAGTTAACACATAACTAGCAACTTTAGCAATTTGTGATGGTTTTAATTGCGCTTTCCAAGGAATCATACCTTTTCCAGAACGCCCACCTTCTGATATGGTTTTAAATACATTTTTAATACCGCCACCTAATATCCAACGTTTATCGGTTAAATTAGGACCAATACCCCCGCCACCATCTGCCATATGGCACGCTACACAGTTAGTCTCGAAAATAGATTGCCCTGTTTTTAAATCAGAAGGATCGGTTAAGGCTACTGCCGTATTAAAATCAACTAAATCTTTAGCGGTTTTTTTATAAGCTTCAACGTCTATTTTAGCTTGTGCTAATTCAGTTTCTAGCTCAACAATTTGATTATCACCATTAAATACATGATATTTTACTAAGTATACAGCAGCAAAAACAATGGATATGTAAAAGCCGTATAGCCACCAAGGTGGTAAGTTGTTGTCTAACTCTTTAATACCATCATAATTATGATCTAGTATTATTTCTCTTTCTTCTTCAATAGGTTTTTGTCCTAATAATTTTTGATAAACGTTTTTTAACCAAGTAAATTGATAGGAGTTTTCTTTTTCAACCAAAAACTTAGCTTTAGCTGCTTCGTCTAGCTTATGTAGCATTACATTTTCTAGGGCGCTAACAATAGCTTCAGTAGCTATTAAAATTAAAAGAACCAATAATAGAAAGAGCAACACTGCGGGATATTTTATAAACGCAGGTTTATCACCAGAATCTACAAAGAATTCTACGGCTCCAAAAATAATAAAGAATGCTGCTGGAACACGAATCCAGGATGGAATTAAATGTCGCATGATGTTTGGTTGTTTTGGTTGTCTAAAGGCATCTTACTTACTTGAGTTATATAGTCTTTTTTAGCAGTAATAACCCACCAAAAGAGTGCCACGAAAAAGATGAAAAATATGAGTAAGGACATCATAGGGTATATCTCTATACCGGTGATACTTTCCATATGGTTTTTTATAAATTTTAACATGATTTCAATTATTTATTGTTTGTTAATGTTGTTGTTTGCTCAGGTTTAACTTTAATATCTGTGCCTAAGCGTTGCAGATAAGCAATAAGCGCTACAATTTCTCTGTTTTTCATTTCTATAAAATCTTCGCCATTATTTGCAGCATATGTTTTATCAGCTTCGTAGGTTTTTGCAAAATCAGGATCGCTATATAGGTTTTGCTCAATTAGAGTACCTTGGTCTAGCATGCTTTGTTGTGCGTTTGTAATATCATCGTCAGAATATGGAACACCTAACGCAACCATGGCTTTCATCTTTGCTTCAGTTTTAGAGGTGTCTAGTTCATCTTTTATTAACCACTGGTAACGAGGCATTATAGAGCCAGATGATGTACTTTGCGGATCATACATATGATTAAAATGCCAGTTATCAGAATACTTAGCACCTACACGGTGTAAATCTGGACCGGTACGTTTGCTACCCCATAAAAACGGGTGATCGTATACAAATTCTCCAGCTTTAGAGTATTCGCCATAGCGTTCTACTTCACTTCTAAACGGACGAATCATTTGCGAGTGGCAACCCACACACCCCTCACGAATATAAATATCACGACCTTCTAATTCTAAAGGCGAATAAGGTTGTACGCTAGCAATGGTTGGTATGTTAGATTTTACCATAATAGTTGGTACAATCTGGATAATACCTCCAATTAAAATAGCCACTGTAGCTAAAAGTGTTAATTGAATTGGTCTTCTTTCTAACCAAGTATGCCACCCTTCATTTGCAGTACGTTTTTTAGTAACACGTTCTAGCGCAGGTGCTTCAGCTAGTTCGTCTTGTACTTTGCTTCCGTTTCGCACGGTAGCAATAACATTAGCTACTAAAATTAACATTCCAATAATATATAGGGAACCGCCAATGGCACGCATCCAGTACATTGGTATAATTTCGGTAACTGTTTCTAAAAAATTACCATACACTAAAGTACCGTCAGGATTAAATTGTTTCCACATACTAGCTTGGGTAAACCCAGCAACATACATAGGTAATGCATATATAATAATACCTAAAGTACCAAGCCAAAAGTGTAAATTAGCTAAACCTAAAGAGTATAATTTTGTTTTAAATAATCTTGGTACTAAGTAGTAAATAATACCAAATGCCATAAACCCATTCCATGCTAAAGCACCAACATGTACATGTGCAATAATCCAATCGGTAAAGTGTGCAATTGCATTTACGTTTTTAAGCGATAGGGTAGGGCCTTCAAAAGTAGCCATACCATAACCTGTTATGGCTACCACCATAAATTTTAAAACGGGGTCTGTTCGTACTTTATCCCATGCACCACGCAGCGTTAACAAGCCATTTATCATACCACCCCAAGATGGCATGAGTAGCATTACTGAAAACGCAACACCTAAGTTTTGCGCCCATTCTGGTAAAGCTGTATATAATAAATGATGAGGTCCTGCCCAAATGTATATAAAGATTAAAGACCAAAAATGCACAATAGATAAACGATAAGAATATACAGGTCTATTAGCCGCTTTAGGTACAAAATAATACATTAAACCTAAAAACGGTGTGGTTAAAAAGAAAGCTACAGCATTATGCCCATACCACCATTGTACAAGCGCATCTTGCACACCAGCGTAAACCGAGTAACTTTTCATGCCACTAACAGGCAATTCCAGACTATTAAAAATATGCAGTACTGCAACGGTAATAAATGTTGCCAAATAAAACCAAATAGCAACATATAAATGACGTTGACGACGTTTTAAAATCGTCCAAATCATATTCACACCAAATACTACCCAAATTAGAGCAATAGCAATATCAATTGGCCATTCTAATTCGGCATATTCTTTAGATGTGGTATAGCCTAATGGTAACGAAATAGCAGCGGCCACAATAATTAATTGCCAACCCCAAAAGTTTATATTACTTAAAACATCACTTGCCATACGTGTTTTAAGCAGGCGTTGTAGCGAATAGTAAATTCCTGCAAACATGGCATTCCCCACAAAGGCAAAAATAACAGCGTTGGTATGTAAAGGTCTTAACCGTCCAAAACTAAGCCATGAAATTCCATCGGTTAAATTCGGGAATAAAAACATAAACGCAAGCAGTAAGCCTACTACCATACCCACAACCCCAAACACTATGGTAGCGTAGAGAAATTTTGTAACTATTTTGTTATCGTAATGAAACTGTTGTATTTCCATAATTCGAAATTTATTCTTCTTTGGTTAGTATCTTTTTATTTGGTATATCTTTAACTAATTCGTCCTCAAAAAGTATGCGTACCGAAGGTGTGTAACTATCATCAAACTGTCCACGTTTTACAGCAATAATAAAAGCGATAAAAAAGCCAATAGCCACTATAATACTTATCGTTAATAAAAAATATATAACACTCATACCTATTTGAAGTTATGGTTCAAAAGTACTTTCAAACTCGTTTTTAAAATATGATATTTATCATGATTCATTATTTATTTTTATTTGGGCACCTGCCTACCTGCGGTATCGCAGGCAGGTTACTGACAAGGGGTCACGCTTTTACTACTCAATCCCTACTTCGTCAGGGATTTCAAACATGCCGTTCAATCGCTAACGCTCCTATTCGCCAAGGTTAGTTCTCAATTTTATCCTTGTATATTTCTGCTAAATCTCAGTAAAACGCTGTGTGCAAATAATTCACTTTTTTTCAGAGCTTGTATGTTTCTTCCTAACGGGGAGGTTAAGAGGGGCTATTACATTGGTGCAAATCGTTGTAAACACCACAATGCTTATCGAGCTTAAAGGCATTAAAATAGCAGCAATAACTGGTGCTAACTGCCCTGTAACTGCAAAATATAAGCCTATGCTGTTATAGATAAACGATAGTAAAAAACTCCACTTTATTATTTTAATAGCCGCTTTTGAAGCTTTAATAAAATGGTATAATTGGTTAAATTTTGAAGCATCTAAAATCGCATCACATGCAGGTGAAAATACATTTACATTCTCTGAAATTGCAATACCAACATCACTCTGTGCCAAAGCACCAGCATCGTTTAAACCGTCACCAATCATCAAAACCTTAGCACCATCATTTTGATGATGTTTTATGTATTCCAGCTTATCCTCAGGTTTCTGATTAAAAAATAATTTCGTTTTAGCAGGTAGTAGTTTGGTTAAGTTTTCTTTTTCTCCAGCATTATCTCCTGAGAGAATCACCAAATCAAACTGAGGTTTCAATTGGTTAAACAACTTCGAGAGTCCTTTTCTATAGGTATTATAAAATGTAAATTTTCCTTTATAGGTATTATTTGTACTCACATAAACTGCCGTGTTTAAACTAGCTGTTTCAGTAGAGTAACCTACAAAAGGCGCAGAACCAATTTTTATAGAATTTTTATTATGTTTAGCAGCAATACCCTTCCCGATGTATTCTTCATAATCATCTAAAGTTAAGATGTTATTATCTTCTAAGATAGCGTAAAGCGATCTACTTAAAGGATGATTAGAATTACGTAGCGTACTTTTCAATAAGTCTTCTTCATTATCTGAAAGTTGAGCACCATCATAATCAATGGCCGTTTCCTTATTAGCAGTAATTGTTCCTGTTTTATCAAAAATTATAGTATCAATAGTAGCAAGTTGCTCAATAACGGAGGTGTTTTTAGCATAAAATTTTAATTTACCAAAAATGCGTAATACGTTTCCAAATGTAAAAGGTGCAGCCAAAGCAATTGCGCATGGGCACGCAATAATAAGTACCGATGTAAATACATTTAATGCTTTAGACGAATCTTTAAATAACCAGAAGGATGTTGCAACAATAGCTATACTGAGTATTGTAACTGTAAATTTTTTACTTATGCCATTTGTTATAGTGGTAAAGCCATCTTCTTTGTTTTTACTAAACACATCGTTGCTCCACAATTGGGTAAGGTAACTTTGTTCAACCGTTTTTAAAACATCAACTTCTATACTACCATCTAGTTGTTTTCCACCGGCAAAAAGTTTATCACCAGATTGTTTTGTTACGGCTTTAGACTCTCCAGTTACAAAACTATAATCAATATGTGCATTACCTTTAATTAAAATACAATCTACAGGAATTAATTCTTCATTTCTAATTAAAAGTCTATCTCCCTTCTTAATATCATAAACCTGAATAGATTCTTCTTTATTATCAGAAGATATTTTCGTGATACCAATGGGGAAATACGATTTGTAATCCCTTTCAAAAGACAAGAAATTATACGTTTTTTGTTGAAAAAACTTCCCAAGCAGTAAAAAGAAAATAAGCCCAGATAAACTATCAAAAAAACCTGTGCCAGTATTAAAAATAATTTCAGCTGTACTTCTTATAAATAATACAGCAACCCCAAGCGCTATAGGCACATCAATATTTAAAAGCTTTGTTTTTAGACCTTTGTAGGCTGATATAAAATAATCTTTAGCACAATAAAACACCACAGGTAGAGAAAATGCGAACATTAACCATCTAAAAATTGGTGCATATTGTTCAATCCAAAACCCATTAACTTGAAAATACTCAGGGAATGATAAAAACATAATATTCCCAAAAGCAAAACCAGCAACGCCTAACTTATAAATAAGTGAACGGTCTACATTTTTTTTGCCTACACTAAAATCATCTAAACTAATAAAGGGTTCATAACCAATACTGCTTAGTAATTGCACTAATTCTTTTAAAGAATAAGATTCAGTACTATAGTTTACACGTACTGTTTTCTTCCCAAAATTAACGATAGATGAACTAATACTAGGATATAGTTTATTCAAATTTTCTAAAATCCAAATACAAGAACTACAATGTATATGCGGAATGTATAAGGTTACAATTTGCGTATTTTCATCGTTAAACTCTAAAAGGCTTTCAACAATTTTTGCATTATCTAAAAAGTTATATTTACCTTCTATTTCCTTAGGAGTTGCACCAGGTGCTTGCTGTAAATCATAATAACATGTTAAGTCGTTCTCAGAGAAAATTTGGTATACAGTTTTACAACCGTTACAACAAAACGATTTTTTATCATAAATAATTTCGGTAGATGATGCATCTAACCCACAGTGGAAACATGGTTTTATTCCCATAATATTTGCTCTATTTATACCTCTAACAAAAGTCAAAAAACAACTGTGTTTTATATATGATATTTGTCATGTTTTGTTTAATTTTAGCAATACAAACAAATTACAACAGATGAGTAAGTGTGAACAATGTATCATAAAGCAGTTTAATGCGCTTAAATCCTTAACAAAAGATGAATTGGTTCGTATTTCTACATGTAAAACATCCAAAATCATAAAGAAGGGCGAAGTTATTTTTGATGAGGGCGAAACAATAAACGGTGTCTATTGTGTTAAGGACGGTATTTGTAAATTAACAAAGCTTAGTGAAAACGGAAAAGACCAGATTGTAAAAATGGTGGTTAAGGGTGAGCTTATTGGGCAACGTTCTTTAGTATCTAACGAGAGTTCTAATCTTCAAGCTACTGCTTTAAGCGACATGGAAGTTTGTTTTATACCAAAAAGTGAAATTATTTTAGATTTGGAAAAAAACCCAAAGTTTACTCTAGATATGTTGAAAGATATGGCGCACGATTTAAAAGATGCCGACGATGTAATTGTAGACATGGCTCAAAAATCGGTAAAACAACGTTTAGCAGAAACTTTAATTTATGTAGAAAAGAATTTTGGTACAAACCCTGACGGTACCATCAGTTTAATACTCTCAAGAGAAGATTATGCCAATATTGTTGGTACTGCAACTGAATCTGCAATTCGGGTGCTATCTTCATTTAAAAAAGAAGGACTAATTTCTACTACAGGAAAATCTATTAAAATTGAAGATTTAAACGGTTTACGTCGTGTAGAATAATACCTATTTATTAAAGATGTTAAAGAATAGATAAATCCAATAGTGCTCTCTGTTTTTTTATTTTAAAAAGTAGTATTTTTATGCTGCTATGAAAAACAACAAAGCTTTTAGAAAAGGTTTCGTTTTTAAAAAATACGAAGCGCCCAACAAATCACCTTTTGATACACTTTTTGAGATTTTTAAAGAACTCATTACTCACACTTCTGGTGATTTTGATGAGGCTATCAATTGGTTGCGAGAATTAGATAAAGAATATAAACTAACAACCGCAGAATATACAATTGAAGATTTTATTGAAGATTTAAAGAAAAAAGGCTATTTGAAAGAGGAAATAGATCCTGATGGTAACGGCTCTCTAGCTATTACAGCAAAGACTGAGCGTGCTATACGCCAACAAGCTCTAGATCATATTTTTGGAAAAATAAAACGCAGCGGCCAAGGCAATCATAAAAGTAAAAGCCCAGGACTTGGCGACGAGCATACAGGAGATTTTAGAAATTACCAGTTTGGTGATGCATTAGATAGGGTTTCTATGACAGAAAGTTTAAAAAATGCGCAGATAAATCATGGGATATCAGATTTCACACTTTCAGAAGATGATTTAGTAGTTGAAGAAACGTTGCATAAATCTCAAATGAGTACAGTGCTCATGATTGATATAAGCCACAGTATGATATTATATGGAGAAGACCGTATAACACCAGCTAAAAAAGTAGCTATGGCTTTGGCAGAATTAATAACATCCCGTTATCCAAAAGACACTTTAGATATTTTAGTTTTTGGTAACGATGCGTGGCAAATAGAGATTAAAGATTTACCTTATTTAAAGGTTGGGCCTTATCATACCAATACTGTAGCTGGTTTACAGTTAGCTATGGATTTATTGAGAAGAAAACGAAATACCAATAAACAAATTTTTATGATTACTGATGGTAAACCAAGTTGTTTACGTTTACCAGATGGCCAATATTATAAAAACAGTAATGGGTTAGATAAACATATTGTAAACAAATGTTACGCTATGGCGCAACAAGCAAGACGTTTACATATACCAATTACTACGTTTATGATAGCTCAAGATAGTTATTTAATGCAGTTTGTTAGAGAGTTTACTCATGCAAATCAGGGAAAAGCATTTTATACAGGACTTAAAGGACTTGGAGAAATGATTTTTGAAGATTACGAGACCAATAGAAAAAAGAGAATTAGAGGATAATTAATAAGCTGTTAGCATTTAATTTTTAACACAAGGTTTGCTAACAGCCAAAGGCAAATAGCCAAAAGCTATAACATGAAAATAGAAAATATAAAAACACTAGGAGAATTAAAACAATCAGGTTACAAAAGCAAATCTATAAAAGATGAGTTGAGAGATAATTTGATACTTAAAATCAAAAATGGCGACACTACGTTTGAAGGTGTTCATGGTTATGAAAACACTGTGATACCTGAGATTGAACGCGCTATTTTATCAAGGCATAACATTAATTTACTAGGTTTACGAGGGCAAGCTAAAACGCGTTTAGCCAGATTAATGCTGAATTTATTGGATGAATATATACCAGTAGTGGAAGGATCAGATGTTAATGACGATCCTTTAAATCCCATTTCTAGATTTGCTATTGAATTGATTAAAGATAAAAGTGATAGTACTCCAATTTCGTGGTTGCACAGAAGCGAACGTTTTGCTGAAAAATTAGCAACGCCAGACGTAACTGTGGCTGATATTATTGGTGATGTTGATCCCATAAAGGCAGCTAATTTAAAGTTGAGCTATGCAGACGATCGCGTAATTCATTACGGAATGATACCAAGAGCAAACCGTTGTATTTTTGTAATTAACGAACTACCAGATTTACAAGCTCGTATTCAAGTAGCATTATTCAATATTTTGCAAGAAGGTGATATACAAATCAGAGGGTTTAAAGTGCGTCTACCTTTAGATATTCAATTTTTATTCACGGCAAATCCAGAGGATTACACCAATAGAGGAAGTATTGTAACGCCTTTAAAAGATAGAATAGGGTCTCAAATTTTAACACATTACCCTGAGGATATTGAAACTGCACGATTAATTACCGAGCAAGAAGCTAATTTGGTAGAAGGACAAAAAAATAATATTAAAGTGCCAAATTTGGCAAAGGATTTGTTAGAACAAATTGTTTTTGAGGCAAGAGAAAGTGAATATATTGATGCAAAATCTGGTGTGAGTGCTAGATTAAGCATTACAGCTTTCGAAAATTTATTAAGTACTGCTGAAAGACGCGCTTTATTAACAGGAGACGAAACAACAACCTTACGTTTAAGTGATTTTATCGGAATTATTCCAGCTATTACGGGGAAAGTAGAGTTGGTGTATGAGGGAGAACAAGAAGGTGCTGCTGTAGTGGCTTATAACTTAATAGGAGAAGCGGTAAAAAGTTTATTTGAAGAATTTTTTCCTAAGATTGAAAAACTAAAAAAGCAAGATGAAGAAACTGCTTATGATGATATTGTATCTTGGTTTTTTAATCAAAAGGAAGGTTTTGAATTATCAGACGATCTTAGAGATAAAGAATATAAAAATATGCTAAATGGCATATCACCACTAGATGATTTACTAGCAGAGTATCAACCAAACCTAAAAAAAGAGGATAGTTATTTTGTTAAAGAGTTCGTGCTTTGGGCATTGGCTGAATATAAGCAGTTAAGTAAACATCGTTTTTCTGAAGGCATACAATTTAAAGATCCTTATGGTAGTTTTATAAGCGGTATTTAAAAAAACAGATAGTTTAAAATAGAGAAAAGTGCTGATTTGGTTATCCAGATTAGCACTTTTTTTATTTAAATAAGGTAATTTATTAAATGTATAATCTTTAAAATTGTAATACAAATGTTTGTGAATTCTTAGTAAGCTACTCTTTATTTAACACTTTACAAATACAAGTAAAATTTGCTGATTTTAGCTTGTTTTTGACGATTTTATGCGTTATTTTCTTCAAAAATCATTAAAAATTCAAAATTTAAAACTTTTTTATGAGTAAAACAGAAGATAAAAATCACCCAGATATAAAACTTCTTTCTTTCGACATTGATAACACACTAATAGATTTTCATACTTACAAAAGTAATTTTAAAACCGTTTGGCAAAACTATAAACCAAATGGTGTTTTACTAACATATAATACAGGTCGATTAATTGATGATGTTCTTAATTTAATCGAAAAGCGAATACTGCCTGAGCCTGATTATATTATTTCTGGTGTAGGAACCCACATTTATAATTACAAAGATAAAAGCATAGTTAAAGAATTCAATGATGTACTTGATGAGGGATGGGATTTAGAGTTAGTTGAAAATGTTATAAAAAGTATAGCACACCCTATAAGTGAACAGCCCTCTAAATTTCAACATGCTTATAAAAGAAGTTACTTTTTTCATGACGCTACACCAGAATTAGTAGCTAGTGTAGAGCAGGATTTTACAGAGGCTAATATGCATATTAATGTAGTATATTCTGGTAACAAATTCTTAGACATACTTCCAAAATTTGCCAATAAAGCTAATGCATTACAATGGTTAATTAAAAAAATTAATATTACGCCAGAGGAGGTTTTGGTAGCTGGAGATAGTGGTAACGATTCTGCAATGTTTGATTTAAAAAATATAAAAGGTATAGTAGTTGCCAATGCGCACGAGGAGCTATATCAATATACTAAGCACCGACAGGTTTACCATACTGAAAATGAAATGAGTGATGGTGTTATTGAAGGACTTGTATATTATAAAGTATTACCCGAAGAAGCTAAAGTAACTGCAAATTATGATCACAAAGAGGACTTTTTTATTAAACAAGAGTTAAGCAACATAGCTTCTGAAGATGAGGATGAAAAAATAGCAATGATTAAAGAAGGCTATGAAAAAGCTATAGAGGCCCTTAAAAAAAATATTACACCCCTAGGATTTTCTGCATGTTCTATAAAAGATAACGTTGCCCATGGTACAGACGAAAATTATTATAGTGTATGGGCTAGAGATGGTGCCATTACAGTTATAGGTGCTTTACCTTTAATAAAAGAAGATAAAGAAATTCACCAATGTGCAAGACAAACGCTGGTTACTTTATTTGAGCATATTTCGAGAAACGGACAAATACCATCAAATGTTAGAATTAAAGATAATATTCCTGATTACTCAGGGGTAGGAGGTATTTGTTCTATAGATAGTGGTATTTGGGTGGTTATAGCTTTTTACGAATATGTTAATATTACTAAAGATATTAAGTTTTTAAGAGAATACATTTCAGACATAAAAGAAACCATGCGATGGTTAGGAGCTCACGATAGTAATAATGATGCACTTTTAGAAATACCAGAAGCTGGTGACTGGACAGATTTATTTGGCAGAAGTTATAATATTCTATATGATGAAATTTTATGGTACCGCTCTAATGTATGTTTTGGTAGAATGCTAGAGATGTTAGGAGATCATGAACAAGCAGGTGAATACATTAGATGGTCTCAAGTTATTAAAAAAGAGATTTTACAAAACTTTTGGCCTTCTACGCAGCAAAAATTATTTCAATCTGTATCTTTTGCCGAAAAACAATTTACACTAGGCGATACCTCATATTTAATTGCACAAACAACACCTTTTGATTTTAGTTGGCGCTGTGATACTTTAGGTAATATTCTCGCATTTTTACACGGTACTATTGATGCTGAAAAAGCGCACCAAACCTTTAAATTTATGTTAGGTGTGGGGGTTAACGATCCTTTTCCAGTGGCTAATGTGTATCCAGTAGTAAGTCCTGGCGATCCAGATTGGAGACCTTATTATACAGTTAATTTGCTAAATCTTCCAAATCACTATCATAACGGTGGTATTTGGCCGTTTGTAGGTGGTTTTTGGGTAAAGTTTGTTAATAAATTAGGCCTAAAAGATATTGCTATTGCAGAGTTATATAAACTAGCATTGATAAATAAAGAGGGAATTAACGAAGAATGGGAATTTAACGAATGGGCGCATGGAACCACAGGGAAACCAATGGGTAAAGCGTATCAGGCATGGTCTGCAGCTCAATACATATCTGCGTGTCATGATTTAAAAATAATTAAAAATAAATAAAAATAATAAACTATGAAATCAATATTGATGATATCCTTACATGGGTATGTAGGCGCAAATTCAGAAATAGGGCAACCAGATACAGGAGGACAAGTAGTTTATGTATTAGAGTTAGCTGAACGTTTTAGTAGACTAGGTAAAAAGGTAGATTTAGTAACACGACAATTTGAAGATCAGCCAGAATATGATATTGTAGATGAGAATTATAGTATTTGGCGTATTCCTTTTGGAGGAAAAGAGTTTATACGAAAAGAGGACATGCACGATCACCTTAAAAAGTTTGTTACTAACACTTTAGCAGCCATTGTTAAAGAAAGAAAAAAGTACGACGTTGTATACTCTCATTACTGGGATGCAGGTTGGGCTGGACAAAAAATAGCTGAAGAGTTAGGTATTTCTCATGTACACACGCCACATTCTTTAGGATGGTGGAAACAGCACACCATGGGAAGTGATATGGATGAAAAAGAAATGGAGAATACCTACCGTTTTAAGGAGCGCATACGTAAAGAATATTTTGTGTACCAAATGTGTAACCACGTTATTGCAACTACTTTACCACAGGTAGATTTATTAACCCAACAATACGATGTACTTCCACGTAATTGTACCATGATACCTCCTGGAATTGATGAAAATAGATTTTATCCAGTGCCTTCTAAAGAAAATGATAAGATAAGGGCTAAGTACGATATTCATCCTACAGATATTTTAGCATTAGGAAGAATGGCACATAATAAAGGTTACGATTTATTGATTAAGGCGTTACCTACTGTTTTTGAATTATGCCCTGAAGCTCGATTAGTAGCGGCTATTGGAGGAGACTCTACCCAAGATAAACAAGGTATCAAAAAACTAAAAAAATTAGCTGCCGAATTAGGCGTGATGGATAAAATTAAATGGAAAAATTATATAGAGGATGACGATTTAGCAAATGTGTATAGAGCGGCTAATATTTTTGTAATGCCATCAAGATACGAACCTTTTGGTATGGTAGCAATTGAAGCTATGGCATGCGGTACGCCAAGCGTTGTTACTGTTCATGGTGGATTGTGCGATTTAATAGATTTTGGCAATCAGTCATTATTTGCAGATCCGCATCGCCCAAAAGAGTTTGGTGCAATTATGGCAATGCCACTATTATATCCTAAATTACGAAATGAAATTTCTGTAGAAGGTGCTCGTTTTGCACGTCGTAATTTTGGTTGGACAGGTATTGCTAAACGTATGCTACAAGTATTTAGAAATTCTATTAATCAACAAACGATGGAGTCTAATATTTATTAGTGGAACTCAATTTTGAAAAGTTACAAAGCAACTCATTAAAATTTTAAGTTAAATTAACCCCGCTTTTATAGCGAGATTTTAAGTTTGATAACCCAATGCGGTCTATTTAGTTTAAGAATTATAATTGAGTAAATCTATCAGGTTTTTAAAAATTGATAGGTCTTTATAAAAAAACAAAATCATTTTATTAAACATGTCAAAAGTTGTATGTTTTGGTGAAGTACTTTGGGATATTTTTCCAAATGGAAAGAAAAAAGTAGGTGGCGCACCCTTAAATGTTGCGCTTAGATTAGAGTCGTTTGGTAATGATGTTACTATGATAAGTGGAATTGGTAATGATGATAATGGTCAAAAATTATTAAAATATATGTCATCTAACGGGCTCGACACAGCTTTTATTCAAACGAAACAAAAATTTAGTACTGGAGATGTGACAGTGACTTTAAACAATAAAGGCTCTGCATCTTATGAAATAGAACATCCTCGTGCTTGGGATAAAATAGATTTTACAAATGAATTAGAGTCTAAAGTTATTGGTGCCGATGCCTTTGTATTTGGAAGTTTGATTGCTAGAGATGAAGTATCCAAGAAAACACTATATCAGCTTATTGAAATAGCAAGTTATAACGTATTCGATTTAAATTTACGACCACCACATTATTCTAAATCGGTTTTATTATATCTTATGAAAAAAGCAGATTTTATAAAGTTTAATGACGAAGAACTTTATGAAGTTGCTGACTATTTAGGTTCTAAATACAAAGGTTTAGAACAGAATTTGAAATTCATTGCAAAACAAACTCAAACAAAACATATTTGTGTAACTAAAGGCGCTTTTGGCGCAGTGTTGTTGTATAATGATAAGCTATATTATAACAGTGGCTATCAAATTAAAGTTGTAGATACTGTTGGGGCTGGCGATTCTTTTTTAGGTTCTTTAATTAGTCATTTGCTTAATTGCGAAACTCCTCAAAAAGCAATTGATGTATCATGTGCTATAGGAGCAATGGTTGCACAAAGTGAAGGCGCTAATCCTAAAATTTCATTACAAGATTTGAATACATTTATGTATCCATAGCTTTATGTTTGTTTTTTCAAAATAGTGTAAGGATTTAAGTGTCCGCGTTTAAGATTTTCGCATAAAATAAGAGCCTTATCAATTCTTGTTTGCGTAGTTTTATATCTTGCTACAGCATAAATAATACTTCGTTTTTTCCCAGCAGTTAGTGTTTCGAAAACTTGAAATGCCTCAACATCACTTTTAAAAACTTCATCTAATTCCTCAGGAACATCAACGCCATATTTTGAAGTATCTTTAAAAATCTGGATTTTAAAATAATCATTTTGTAATACGCCCAAGGCTTTCTGCAGTCTTTTACCAAACATTATTCTGTAGTCATCAGTGTTTTTATCTCTCACAAATGCAGCATAAAACTCAATATGTTTATCATTAAATGTTGCTTTTATTTTTAGGCGTTTTATTTTTGCTTGCACAAAAGGCGTCATAATAACCTCTGGAATGTAGATATGATACTTATCTAGTAAACCAACTTCAAAAATGGTACTTTTCATTTAGTTTGTTATCGCGTGTTTCTACTTTTAATATTTGCTTCACAAAGTTTTAAAATATCTATAATACGCTTTTTACGCGTTTCTTCTCGTTTTGCACTTTGTAACCAAGAGAGATAAGATTTTCTATACCCTTTAGCAAAACTCTGATAGTTTTTAAACGCGCTTGTATTTTTGTCAAAAGCCTTTTGTAAATCTTTAGGAATTATGCCATTTTCAACATCATCCATCGCAGACCAAGTTCCTGTTTTTTTAGCTAAATCAATGAGTTTGTAACCAGATTCATGAATTAACCCAACTTTTTTTAATGCTTCAACGTATTTTTTATTTAAAGCACTCCATGTACTTTTAGGATTTCTAGGACAAAAATATTGACGTCGTTTACCATCTCCCAAGCTTTTTACAGTAGAATCTATCCAACCAAAACAAATAGCTACTTTTACTGCTTCTTCCCAGCGCATTGTTGGCATATTTAATTCTAATTTGTAGAAAATTAGGTATACACCTTTTGTTTTATTATGATTTACACGAAGCCAGTCATACCAATCTATATCACGTTCAAAATATAGTTCTGGTAAATCTTCCAATTTTAGATTTGTTTAGAATAAACATAAAAATCTTCATCTATATTAATAGGCATTTTACTTGAAGGTGTTTTCAGTATTTGCCATTCAGCTTTTGGATATATCCATTGAGGATCATCTCCTATTGTAATTTGAACAGGCATATCAAAACCTTTAATAATGTTTGTCCATCTATATTTAAATGCTTTTTTCTTATATGAAAATTCTAAAGTCGGAATTTGAGTAGTTCTTAAGTATTGATCAAAAAATTCGGTTAAATCAATACCAGTCTCTCTACTTAAAAAATTTTCAATTTGATGTGTTGTTACCGTTTGGTGATAAAATTTAATATTTATTTTTCTTAATACGTCTCGCCATTTTTTATCATCATCCACCAATTGGCGAAGAGTATGTAACATATTAGACCCTTTGTAATATTTATCGGTTCCATTGCTTGCTTTATTAACATTATAAGTGCCTATTATTGGGTTTTTATTTTCAATTAGTTGTCGTGTACCTATAACATATTCGGCAGACGCTTGTTTCCCGAAATGATAATCTAAATACAAGTTTTCAGAATAAGCTGTAAAACTTTCATGAATCCACATATCTGCAACATCTTTATTGGTAATATTATTCGCGAACCACTCGTGACCAGATTCATGAATTAAAATGAAGTCAAATTTCAATCCCCAACCTGTTCCAGATAAATCTCTACCTAAATAACCATTCTTAAACTTATTACCATAGGTTACAGAACTTTGGTGTTCCATACCCAAATACGGAGTCTCTACTAGTTTAAAACTATCAGCATAAAACGGATATTGCCCGAACCAATGTTCGAACGCTTCCATCATTTTAGGAGCTTGTTTAAACTGTTCTTTAGCCTTTTCCAAATTATAAGACAACACATAATAATCCATATCAAGGTTACCCGCCAAACCGTCATATACCTCTGAGAAATTTACATAATCCCCAATATTAATATTTACGCCGTAGTTGTTTATTGGGTTTTTGACAATCCAATGATAGGTTTTGGTATCACCTATACGTTCTACAAGTCGTAATCGTCCGTTAGAAATATTTATTAATTTATTAGGAACGTTTACACTAATTTTCATGCTGTCTACCTCGTCATACATATGGTCTTTACAAGGCCACCAAACACTTGCGCCTAAACCTTGACAAGAGGAAGCTATAAAATGATTGCCATTTTTATCTTTTTTCCATGAAATACCTCCGTCCCACGGTGCTCTAATAGCTTCTTTGGGGAAACCTTCATAAAACACTTCAATAGTTTCTATATTACCGGCTACTTGGTTTTTATTCAGATGAATAAAATGTGCATTTCCTTTATGAACAATACTTAAATCTTGATTATTTTGAACCGCCTTTAAAATTTTCATAGGAGATTGTAAATCTATTTGCATTATAGAATCTGCTTCTAAAACTTTATACTTAATGGTGTTTTTTCCAGAAATAAATTTTTTATCAGGTTCTACTTTAATGTCTAAATGATAAAAAGTTAAATCCCACCATGCACGCTCAGGTGTAATGCTGCCTCTAAGTGTATCTTGTTTGGTGAAATTTTGTTGCTTTTGTGAAAAGCCTAAAAAAACGAAGAGTAATAAAAGGGCGAATATAGTATTCTGTTTGTATATCATTTCCTTAGTTTTTATAGCATGACTTCATTTGGGAAAACAACAGGACTTTCAAATCCATTTTCACCAACTGCTGCAATTCCGAAGAAATAATTATCAATAACAATACCGTCCAAAGTAAACTCTGAAATATCTCCAACATAACGGCTATAATCCCAAGTAGGCGAGGTGGTATCGCGCCAATATATTTTATAGCCTTTTGCACCAGCAACTTTACTCCATTTAAATTTTGCTGAAGCTTCCACAACACCGCCAATAGCTACCTGTGTTGGTGCTGGAGGTGCCCAAGCTAAACATGCCAAATTAATAGCATTAACCGCAGTGAGTTTTTTAGCATAACTAAAGTTTACATGTTCTATAACATCACCGTAATTAATACCGTTTTCTTCTCGTATATCTTGATGCTGTTGTGTATAATTTTCATGAGCTTCCATAATCCTGATACCAGGGAAGCCTAAATCATTGAAAGGACGATGGTGTCCACCGCGTCCAAAACGATCCAATCTATACACCATCATAGGATTCATTTCTGGCATATATGCCTTCGTTGTTTTATGAATGTAGCGTGCCAGTTGTCTAGAAATACCATCTACCTCACCACCATAAAATCGCCTTAGTGTTCTTTGGCGTTCCGTCTCAGTAGGAGGAACAGGCTCTGAGAAAATTCTAAACGTTCGGTTATCAATTACACCATCAACGCCTTTAATGTTTCCAATCATATCATTATTTAAAACACCAATAATATCCCAGTTATTATCCTTTGCATATTTGGCTAATCCTGCACCTCCGAATAACCCTTGCTCTTCACCTGATAAACCAACGTAAACTATACTGTTTTCAAATTTATATTTTGATAAAACTCGTGCGGCTTCAATACTGCCCGCCATACCCGAGGCATTATCATTTGCTCCAGGTGCATCTGTTGTAAAATCCATGGTATCACTTGCACGAGAATCTATGTCACCACTCATAATTACATATCGGTTAGGATACTTTGTGCCTTTTTGAACAGCAATTACATTTACCACCCAAGCATCATGAGGCACACGTCTATTGCCTTCTTGAGTCACAAAATCTTTTTGATATAATACGCTTAAGCAATTATTGCAATTATCAGAAATGGTTTCAAATTCTGATTTAATCCAACGTCTTGCTGCACCAATACCTCGAGTATCAGAAATGGTATCACTAAATGTATTTCTTGTACCAAAATCTACAAGCGTTTGTATATCTTTTTGAATACGTTTTGCTGAAACATCATCTATAATTTTATAAATATCTTGCTGTGATTGGCTGAAGCTAAGAAGTGAAATAAAAAGAATAAAGAAAGTGCTACTATTTTTCATGTGAATTATTTTCAACTAAATTAATAAAAAAACGCCTCAAAATTGAATTTGAGACGCCTTTTACATTCGAATTAGTCACACGAAATTATTAAAGTTTAAAACCTAAAAGCAATATTTATTTTCATTAATTACTTTTTCAGCAATAATATGTCTTAGTTCTATAATATTAGGCATGTTAACATACTTGATGTAACGTTTTAAACCAACAAGCATCATTTTTTGTTCATCACCAGTAGAAAATGAAATTATGGAATGTTTTCCAGCAGTTTCAATAACATCAATAGCGTGGAACAAGTTTAATTTTGCCATAGCAATTTGTTCCTTAACATTAGCTTCTCCTTCTTTTTTAGCCATTTTTTCTGCTCTTAGAATAGCAGATTCAGCTAAATAAATTTGAATTAAAATATCAGAAGACGCTAGCATTAACTGCTGTTGTGCTTCAATTTTTTCACCATATTTTTGAAGTGCTGCACCAGCAACCATCAAGAAAAGCTTCTTTAAGTTTTTAACTATATTTTTTTCCTCAGAAAATAGCTCAGAATAATCAGGCACTTCAAAAGAAGGAATACCCATCAATTCTTCTTTTACTGATGTAGCAGGTTCTAAAACATTTACATGTCCTTTCATGGCTTTTTTTATCAGCATACCAACACTTAACATTCTGTTTATCTCATTGGTACCTTCATAAATTCTTGCTATACGTGCATCTCTCCAAGCAGATTCTATAGGTGTTTCTTCAGAAAAGCCCATGCCACCAAAAATTTGAATTCCCTCATCTGTACAGTTTTGTACAAATTCTGAAACAGCTACTTTTAAGATAGAACACTCTATAGCATATTCTTCTACACCTTTTAATTCTGCTTCTTGGTGTGTGTCTTTACCATTATTTCTTCGTAATTCAATACGATCTTCTATGTCTTTAGCAGAACGATATGTAGCGGCTTCTCCAACCCAACAGTTGGTTGCCATTTCTGCAATTTTTTGACGAATAGCCCCAAAGCTAGAGATTGGTGTTTTAAATTGAATACGCTCATTAGCATATTTAACAGATTCTGTAATAGTACGTCGTTGCGCATCTAAACATGCAGCGGCCAATTTAATTCTACCAACATTAAGGGCATTCATGGCAATTTTAAACCCGTTACCTCTGGTAGACAACATATTCTCTACAGGGACAACAGTTTCATTAAAAAAAACCTGTCGTGTTGAAGATGCACGAATACCTAATTTGTGTTCTTCTTCCCCCATTGTAATACCATTAGGGTTTTCTGGATCATATTCTACAATAAAACCTGTAATATTTTTATCATCTTCTATTCTAGCAAAAACAATCATAACACTACAAAAACCAGCATTAGAAATCCACATTTTCTGACCTGTAATTTTATAGGTTTTACCATCTTCCGAAAGTACCGCTTTTGTACGTCCAGAGTTAGCATCGCTTCCTGCTGTTGGCTCAGTTAAACAGTAGGCTCCAAACCATTCGCCACTGGCTAATTTTGGAACGTATTTTTTCTTTTGTTCTTCATTACCGTAAAGCGTAATTGGCATCGTACCAATACCGGTATGCGCACCAAATGCAGTACTAAACGATCCTGTTGCGCCTGATATGTAATCGCAAACTAAGCAGGTATCTACGAAGCCCATACCCATACCACCATATTCTTCTGGAACAGCTACACTTAAAAAGCCTAATTCTCCTGCTTGACGCATACAAGACTCGGTTAAAGCATAATCTTTTTGTTCAAATTGTGCTTTTTTAGACCAAATTTCTCTATCCACAAATTCTGAAACAGCCTCTTTCATCATCAGCTGATCTTCATTAAAATCTTCTGGTGTGAAAATATCTTCACATGCACTTTCTTTTACAAGAAACTGTCCACCTCTTAAAATATCTTTTTCTATTGCTTCCATTTGTTTTTATTTTGTTGTCTTCTTAGTTTAAAAATTCAAAAATACCACAAGCACCTTGTCCTGTACCAACGCACATGGTTACTGCGCCATATTTGCCTTTCATATTTCGCTTGCGCATTTCATCAAATAATTGAACTGATAATTTTGCGCCAGTACATCCTAATGGGTGTCCTAGTGCAATGGCACCTCCGTTTACATTAATGATATCTGGATTTAAACCTAATTCTCTAATAACAGCAAGAGATTGAGATGCAAAAGCTTCATTTAATTCTATCAATTCTAAATCACTCTGTTTTAAGCCGGCTTGTTTTAATGCTTTAGGAATTGCTTTAACAGGACCAATACCCATAATACGTGGCTCAACGCCTGCTGCTGCATAGTTTACCAATCGTGCAACTGGTTCTAGATTTAATTCTTTAACCATATCTTCACTCATTACCATTACAAAAGCAGCACCATCACTCATTTGAGAAGAATTGCCAGCTGTAACGCTACCGCCTTGAGCGAAAACAGCACGTAATTTAGCTAAAACTTCTATTTTAGTTCCTTTTCTCGGACCTTCATCTTTAGTAACAGTATACGTTTTTGTTGCTTTTTTACCGTTAGCATCAATATAAGTTTGTTCAACCTCAATAGGTACAATTTGGTCTTGGAAACGGTTTTCTGCTTGTGCTTTCAAGGCTTTCATATGTGAATTAAAAGCAAATTCATCTTGATCTTCTCGAGATACTTTAAACTCTTTTGCAACTGCTTCTGCAGTATTCCCCATGCCCCAGTAATAATCTTCATGACCCGCTTTAACGATGGCATCATAATTTAGTTCTGGTTTAAACCCCGTCATAGGAACGCTACTCATACTTTCTGCACCACCAGCAATAATACAATCTGCCATTCCAGCTTGAATTTTTGCTGTGGCCATACCAATAGTTTCTATTCCAGACGAACAAAATCGGTTTACGGTCACTCCAGGAACATCTATAACTTCTAATCCCATTAAAGAGATTAAACGTGCCATATTAAGTCCCTGAGAACCTTCTGGCATAGCGTTACCAACGATTACATCATCAATACGCTTTGGATCCAAATTTGGCAATTCTTTCATCATGTGTTTGATGGTTTCTGCCGCTAACTCGTCTGTTCTTTTAAAACGGAATACACCTTTTGGTGCTTTACCAACTGCCGTTCTATATGCTTTTACTATATATGCTTGTTTCATTCCTCTCCCTAACCCTCTCCTAAGGAGAGGGAATTTTTACGGTTATTTTTAATTAACTTATTTAATGAATCCTCAAACTTTTCCTTCCCCTTTGGGGAGATTAGGTTGGGATTTAATTTCTCAACGGTTTCCCAGTCTTCAACATGTGCTGAATACGTTCTAATGTTTTGCGTTCTGTACAAAGCGATAAAAACGCCTCACGTTCTAAATCTAATAAATATTGCTCGCTTACTAAAGTAGGTTCAGATAAATCTCCACCAGCCATAACGTAAGCCAATTTATTGGCGATTTTCATGTCGTGCTCACTAATGTAATTACTAGCTTCCATAGAGTCTGTGCCAACTAAAAACATACCTAAGGCTTGTTTACCAAGTACTTTTACATCTTGTCGTTTTACAGGTTGCGTATATCCAGCATCTGCCATTAGTCTTGCATGTGCTTTTGCTGTTGCAATTTGTCTGTCTTTATTAACGACTACAATATCTTTTCCCTTTTGAAGAATCCCTAAATCGAAAGCTTCGTAAGCTGAAGTGGATACTTTTGCCATACCAATAGTTAGAAAATATTCTTGCAATGTGTTTAACTCCACATCACCTTTTCTAAATGTATCAGAGGCACGTAACGCCATTTCTTTAGAGCCAGCACCGCCTGGTATAACTCCCACACCAAATTCAACTAAACCAATATAAGTTTCAGCTGCTGCTACAACCTTATCGGCATGCATGGATAATTCGCAAGCGCCACCAAGCGACATGCCATGGGGTGCAGAAATTGTTGGTATAGCAGAATAACGCATACGCATCATAGTATCTTGAAAATACTTAATAGCACCATTTAATTCTTCATATTCTTGCTCTACGGCCATCATAAAAATCATTCCAATATTTGCACCAACTGAGAAGTTTGCACCTTGATTTCCTATAACTAGTCCATCGAAATCTTTTTCCGCAATATCAACTGCTTTGTTTAAACCTGTAAGAACATCACCACCAATTGTATTCATTTTAGACTGAAATTCGCAGTTTAGGATTCCGTCACCTAAATCTTCTATAACCACTCCCGAATTTTTGAAAACTTCATTAGAGGTTCTAATATTATCTAAAATGATAAACGCATCTTGCCCAGGTATTTTTGCTTGAGATTTTGAAGGTATATCATAATAATGTGTTGCTCCGTTTTGCACGGTGTAAAATGATTTACTACCAGAACTTATCATATCATAAACCCATGATGCAGGCGCTAAACCTTCAGCTTTTATTAGCTCTATTCCTTTTTCAACACCAATGGCGTTCCAAATTTGGAAAGGACCATGTTCCCATCCAAAACCAGCTTTCATCGCATCATCGATTTTATACAATTCATCTGAAATTTCTGGAATTCTATAGGTAATGTAGGCAAAAAGTTGCGCAAACAATTTTCGGTAAAACTCTCCAGCTTTATCTTTGCCTGATACTAAAATTTTAAATCTATCAATAACCTTATCTACGCTCTTTGTAAGTTCTAAAGTTGCAAATTTCGCACGTTTTTTAGATCGGTATTCTAGAGTGTCTAGATCTAATGATAAAATTTCACTTTTACCATTATCGCCTTTAATCTTTTTATAAAACCCTTGTCCTGTTTTACTACCCAACCATTTATTTTCAACCATAGTCGAAATAAAATCAGGCAGTTTAAATAGCTCTAAACGTTCATCATCTTTACAATTATCTGCAATACCGTTAGCAACATGTACAAGAGTATCTAATCCTACTACATCAACAGTTCTAAAGGTTGCCGATTTTGGTCTACCAATAACAGGACCTGTTAGTTTATCAACTTCTTCAACAGTTAAGTTCATTTCTTTTACAGCATGAAATAAACTCATAATACTAAAAATACCAATTCGGTTTCCTATAAATGCTGGTGTGTCTTTAGCTACAACCGAGGTTTTACCTAAATATTGCTCACCATATCTATTTAAAAACTCTAGAACTGAGGTTTCTGTTTTTGGGCCTGGAATAATTTCAAAAAGCTTTAAATATCTTGGTGGATTAAAAAAATGTGTACCACAGAAATGCTTTTGAAAATCTTCGCTACGCCCTTCACTCATAAATTTGATGGGAATACCTGAGGTATTGCTTGTAATAAGAGTTCCTGGAGTTCTGTGCTTTTCTAGATTTTTAAATACTTGTTTTTTGATGTCAAGTCTCTCAACAACGACTTCAATAATCCAATCTACATCTTTTACTTTAGAGATGTCGTCCTCTAAATTTCCAGTTGAAATTCTGCTAGCAAAATCTTGATGATAAATAGGCGAGGGCTTTGATTTTAGAGATGCCTTAAGTGCATCATTTACCAAGCGATTTCTCACACTTTTATCTTCTAAAGTTAAACCTTTAGCTTTTTCAGCGTCTGCGAGTTCTCTAGGAATTATGTCTAAAAGTAAGACTTCTACACCAATATTTGCAAAATGACAAGCAATACCGCTTCCCATAATACCAGAACCTACAACTGCTACTTTTTTAATAATACGTTTGCCCATCGTGTTTAAACTCTATTTACGTGTTGTTATAAATTTTTTTATTACAAACCATTTCATTGATAGTTTCTGCAACTTCATAGAAATGATTCATTTTTTCTTCGGAAATATGTTTCCTAATAGTTTCATTAAATATTAATACTTTCTCTTTAGAAAGCGCTCTTTTTTCTTTACCCAAATCTGTTAAATGAATTAAGACACCTCTACCATCATTAGGGTTAGGTTGACGTTCTATCAGTTTACGTTTTTCCATGGTTTTTAGTATACGCGATAAGCTTGTAGCTTCCATACCCATTTTAGGCCCCAACGCTGTTGAGGGAGTTCCAGAATCAGGATCAATGCTTAGTAAAGTGAAACCTGTAGCCATTGTAGTTTCAAATTTTGAAGCCTCTTCATTATACATTTTATTCACTGTTAACCAGGTAGTTCGCAATACGTAATCTATAGTTTTATCTTTCATTTATAAGTATTGGAGTTACCAAATATAATAAAAAATTTATTATGCATGCATAATAAATATAATAAAAACGATTATTTATAGAACAAAAAACCACTTACTGATAAGTGGTTTTTTAAATATTTAAGTTGTATTACTTATTTGTCAATTAGGTCTGTATATTTTTTCAATTAGAGTAGTGTACATGTTTTTAATAACGTCACGTTTCATTTTCATTGTAGGTGTAAGATGTCCATCATCAATAGACCATACTTGTGGGGTGATTTCAAACCTCTTAATTTGTTCCCATTTCCCAAATTTAACATTACATTTATCTACTTCTTTTTGAATTCGTTTTTGAACAATTTCAGATTGCGCCATGGCTTCCATAGTATTTTCAATGGGATGATTTTTACGTACTATCCATTCATGCAAAAACTCAAAATTTGGTTGAATTAAGGCAGCTGGCATTTTTTCACCTTCACCAACAACCATAATTTGTTCTATGAATCGCGATTGTTTTAAATCGTTTTCTAAAAGGGTTGGGATGATGTATTTACCGCCCGAGGTTTTAAACATTTCTTTTTTACGTCCGGTTATTTTTAGGAATCCATCAGCATCTATTTCACCTTTATCACCTGTATGAAAATAATCATCAGTCATTACGCTTGCTGTTTTCTCAGGATCTTTATAATAACCTAACATCACATTAGGACCTTTAATTAAAATTTCTCCATCTTCAGCTATTTTTACTTCAACATTAGGAATGGGTATACCTACCGTTCCAACTTTGTACATTTTATCTGCGTATTTACCAACAGATACTACAGGAGAGGTTTCTGTTAAGCCATAACCTTCCATAACTTGCATGCCAGCAGCACCAAAAATTCTTGCAAGACGTGGTTGTAAAGCTGCACTACCAGATACCATAGTGTGTAATTCTCCACCTAAAGCAGCACGCCATTTGCTAAAAATAAGTTTGTTTGCAATACTTAACTTAAACTCGTACCATGCACCATTTTCTCTGTAAGGTTTCCATTGTTCTCCTAAAGCCACTGCCCAATAAAATAAGGATTTTTTTATACCCGTTAAGCCTTCAGCTTTATCCATTATTTTGTCATACACCTTTTCTAAGAGTCGGGGAACAACACTCATCATATTTGGATTGATTTCTTTGGCATTATCTCCAATTTTATCTAATGCTTCAGCATAATATATAGAAGTGCCTGCGTGTTGGTATACGTAAATAAGTACACGTTCAAACACATGGCAAATAGGTAAAAAGCTTAAAATTTTTGTTTCAGCATTCTTTAATGGTACTCTTGCGGCACTATCAAGAACATTACTAGTTATATTCCAGTGCGATAACATTACACCTTTAGGTTTTCCAGTGGTTCCAGAGGTGTATATTATTGTTGCCAGGTCATCAGGTTGTACGTTATTTTTTCTAGTTTCTACATCATTTTGATTGCTGGTATCTTGTCCAAGTTCTAACAATTCAGAATAATGTTTACAACCTTCAATATGATCAAAAGAAAATACGTCTTTTATATTAGTGTTCTTTCTTATTTTATTTACTTTTTCTAATACTTCGGCATCAGAAACAAAACAGTAGATGGATTCACTATGGTTAATCACATATTCATAATCCTCTGCACATATCGTAGGGTAAATAGGTATGTTTTGTGCGCCAATTTGTAATACGCCAATATCAACGATGTTCCATTCTGTTCTATTTGTGGTAGAAATAACAGCAATTTTATCATTTTTATTTACACCCAATTTCAGTAGTGCTCTACTTAAAGCATTGGCTTTATCTAGATACTCTTTTGTTGATGTTTCAATCCATTTACCATTGTATTTAGTAACTAAAGCAGCAGCATTAGGCTTATGCTCTAATTGGTAATACGGAAAATCAAAAAGTCGTGTTATTTCAGTCATATAATTATAGAATCTGTTGATGCAAATTATGAAAATAAATAGGATTTACAAATAGTAAAAGATGCCTTTTTGGAAAACCCTCAAATCTTTTCTGTTTATAATTTTAGTTGAAATTATAAAAAATAGTGCGTTTTAATTTTGAAATTATCAAATTTTTAACTGTTTTATTATAAAAGCCTAAATGAAGTATTAGTTAAATAGAAATGTTAAGTAAGATCTTAGGTTATTATTTAAAATGCATCAAATCCCTCTTTTTTAATAGTTTACTGATAATTGTCATATTTTAAGACGTTATGGGATCTTAACTTTGGATTATCAAATTATAATACATTTTACAAAATATAAATATAATAGAGCGATGGAAGTAAAACAGTTTAAACCCGGAATTTGGATAGAAAAAATTGATGTAAGGGATTTTGTTAGTAATAACATTACTCCTTATTATGGAACGCACGAGTTTTTGGAAGGCCCAACAGCCAAAACCCTAAAGTTGTGGGGCATTTGTAAAGAAGCTACTAAGGAAGAACGCCAAAACAATGGTGTGAGATCTTTAGATACAGACACAATATCTACAGTAAGTGCATTTAACGCAGGATATATTGACAAGGCCAACGAGGTTATTGTTGGTTTACAAACCGATGAGCTACTAAAGCGCACTATGAAACCTTTTGGAGGTTTTAAAGTAGTGCAAAAAGCTCTTGCAGAACAAGGTGTAAAGCCAAATGATAATTTAACAGAATTGTTTTCTAAATATGTAAAAACACATAATGATGGTGTATTTTCAGCTTATAATGCTGAAATTAAGAAATTCCGTTCTCTTGGTTTCTTAACAGGATTACCCGATAACTATGCAAGAGGTAGAATTATTGGAGATTACCGTCGTGTAGCATTATATGGTATTAATGTTTTAATTGAAACTAAAAAGAAAGATTTAGCAAATATTGAAGGACCGATGACAGATGCTGTAATTCGTTTACGCGAAGAAGTATCAGATCAAATCAACGCACTTAAAGAAATCATAGCGCTAGGTGCTAAATACGATTTAGACTTAGGTCGTCCTGCTGAAAACGCAAAAGAAGCTGTACAGTGGACATATATGGGCTATCTTGCTGCAGTTAAAGAGCAAGATGGTGCAGCAATGTCTCTTGGTAATGTATCTACCTTTTTAGATATCTATATTGAAGAAGATTTACAAGATGGTTTAATTACTGAAGCTGAGGCACAAGAGTTTATTGACCAGTTTGTAATGAAATTACGTATGGTGCGCCACTTAAGAATGAGCGCTTATGATGAAATTTTTGCTGGAGACCCAACTTGGGTAACTGAAGCTATTGGCGGTATGTTTGATGATGGAAGAACTAAAGTGACCAAAACATCATTCCGTTTCTTAAATACCTTATACAATTTAGGGCCATCACCTGAACCAAATATGACTATTCTTTGGTCTGAAAAACTACCGCAAAACTTTAAGGATTTTTGTTCTAAAGTAGCAATTGATACCTCTTCAATTCAATTTGAAAATGATGAGTTAATGCGAAAGAATAGAGGTTCTGATGATTACGGTATTGCATGTTGTGTATCTTATCAAGCTTTAGGTAAATCTATTCAGTTTTTCGGTGCACGTACCAATTTAGCTAAAACATTACTACTGGCTATTAACGGTGGTAAATGTGAAATTACAGGAACACAAATGGTAGACGGTATTAAACCATGTAATTGTGAAGTTTTAGACTTTGATAAAGTAATGGCTAACTTTAAAATTGCCATGAAAGAAGTAGCTAGAGTGTATAATGACTCTATGAATATTATTCACTACATGCACGATAAGTATTATTATGAAAAAGCACAAATGGCACTTATTGATACAAACCCTGAGATTAACATTGCTTACGGCATCGCTGGGTTATCAATTGTAGCAGATTCATTATCTGCTATAAAATACGCTATGGTGAAGCCTATTAGAAATGAAGATGGCTTGACGGTTGATTTTAAAATTGAAGGTGAGTTCCCATGCTATGGTAATGATGATGATAGAGTGGATGTGTTAGCTGCAAAAGCTGTGGCTGACTTTAATGATGAATTAAAAAAGTTAGCAGTTTATAAAAATGCAGAACCAACACTATCTGTATTAACTATCACATCAAATGTAGTGTATGGTAAAAAAACAGGGGCAACGCCTGATGGTAGAGCTAAAGGAATTCCTTTTGCGCCAGGGGCAAACCCAATGCATGGTAGAGATTCTCATGGTGCCATTGCTTCATTAAACTCTGTAGCAAAAATTAATTATAAAGATTCTCAAGATGGTATTTCAAATACATTCTCAATAGTTCCAAAATCATTAGGAACCAATGAAGGAGAGCGTATAGAAAACCTAGCATGTATTTTAGATGGTTATTTTTCTAAAAACGCACAACACGTTAATGTAAATGTGCTGGATAAAGAAACCTTGCTAGACGCCATGGAGCATCCAGAAGAATATCCACAATTAACTATAAGAGTTTCAGGTTATGCTGTAAACTTTGTAAGGTTGACTAGAGAGCAACAAATGGAAGTAATTACAAGATCATTCCACGAGTCAATTTAAAATAAACTCTATTTATATTTTGTAAGCATCTGAAAAATGAAGTGCAAACTACTTCTTTTTCAGATGCTAATTTTAAAACCTAATAGTATCAAATCAAAAGATAACATATTAAGAGTGCATTCCATTGAATCTTTTGGCACGCACGATGGTCCTGGAATACGCCTCATTATTTTTTTACAAGGCTGTAAATTAAAATGTTTGTATTGCCATAATCCAGATACAATTGATACGCACGCAGGCAAAGACTATCCTATAGAAGATTTGGTGCAAATGGCCATTAAAGAGAAACCTTATTTTGGTAAAAAAGGAGGCGTTACTGTCTCAGGAGGCGAGCCCTTGTTACAATCAAAAGCTTTATTAACTCTTTTTAAACGTTTGAAGGAAGAAGGGATTCATGCAAACATTGATACCAATGGTAGAATTCTAAATCACTTTACTGAAGAATTACTAGACAAGTATGCTGATTTGGTAATGCTAGATATAAAGCACATGACCGAAGAAGGTTACGAGTACATCACAGGTCAGAAAAACAGAGAAACCACATTTAATCTGGCAAAATATAGGGAGGCTTCAGGTAAACCAATGTGGCTGCGTTATGTATTGATTCCCGAGATTACTAATAAACCCGAATTGCTTCACCAAATGGGTACCTATTTTAAGGATTATAAAACTATTGAAAAAATTGAGTTACAACCCTATCATAAATTAGGTATACACAAATGGGACGCTTTAGGTTGGGATTATCCATTAAAAGATGCTAGAGAAAATAAACCTGAAGAAATTGATGCAGCAGTAGAAATTTTAAAACAATATTTTAAAGACGTAAGAGTAAATTAATGAGTAAAGCCAATTGGCAGCTCAAATACAAATATTATGCAAACACAAAAACTAAAAAACCGTTGGCTTATTGCTGCTTCTGCAGTTGGAATTCATATTTCTATCGGATCTGTATATGCTTATTCAGTAATGACAAACCCCGTAAAAGATTTTTTTGATGTGGATGGTAGTGTGATAAAATGGGCATTTAAAATTGCCATTTTATTACTTGGCTTATCAGCAGCATTTTTAGGAAGATGGGTTGAGAAAGTAGGACCCAAAGTTAGTGGAACAACCGCTGGTATATTTTATGGTATAGGTATTTTAGGCTCTGGATTAGCAGTGCAACTAGAAGCTTTATGGTTATTCTATTTATGCTACGGTGTTATAGGTGGTATTGGTTTAGGTTTAGGCTATATAACGCCTGTAAGTACTTTGGTGAAGTGGTTTCCAGACCGCAGAGGTTTAGCAACAGGAATGGCTATTATGGGGTTTGGCTTTGCAGCTTTAATTTTTGGCCCTGTAATGCAATCACTTTTTGAAAGTGTAGGTGTCTCAAATGCATTTTACATTTTAGGACTTATTTATATGGTGTTAATTTTATCTTCAGCACGATATATTGAAAGGCCTCCAGTAGGATATCTACCAGATGGTTTTAAACTAGGAGAAGGGAAAACCATTAAAAAAGATATGGCTAATATTACAGCCAATGCATCACTTAAAACACCACGTTTTTATTACATCTGGATTATGATGTTTATTAATATTGCTTGCGGTATTGCTATAATTTCAGCGGCTAGTCCTATGATGCAAGAGAAGCTAAATTACACACCAATGGAAGCTGCAGGAATAGTTGGTTTAATAGGCGTATTTAACGGACTGGGTAGAATTATGTGGTCTACATTATCCGATTATTTGGGGCGTGCAAATACTTATATTATTTTCTTCGGATTCCAAATTCTGGCATTCTATTTCTTACCACAAATTACTATGGAACTCGCATTTTTAATCGTGCTATTTACGGTAATAACAATGTATGGTGGTGGTTTTGCAACACTTCCAGCATTTCTGGGTGATTTATTTGGTACAAAGCAATTAGGCGCCATTCATGGTATGGTATTAGCAGCATGGGGATTAGCAGGAGTTGTTGGGCCAACTGTTTATGATATGGTTAAAACTGCAACAGGTTCTTTAGATACTACATTAAAAGTATTTGCAGGTTTATTTATTATTGCATTTTTAGTATCATTACTGATGAAGCGTACTGTAGTAAGAGCACACAAAACTCAAGAAAATGAAAATAAAACAGTTAAAAAAAAATTAAGAGTTGCATTTAAGCACTAGCAAAATAGCAGTTAGCATTACTTTGAAAAAATAAAATCACTATTGTAGTTGCTTAGCAATGTACTATTAATGTTTACTATTAACCTGTTTAATTAAGATACTATTCTAAATTTAGAATCTTATCAAGATGAAAAGTTTATAATGTAGATTTAATTATCCTAGTTTTTTAAATATTTTGCGTTTATCGGTAAATAGATTTTCTAATATAGTTTGTTTAAATATATCTATATCATAGGGTTTTACAATAATATCATTCATTCCAGATTCAAAAATTTGATATTTCTGTTCTTCAATTTCTACAGCCGTTAATGCAACTATAGGTACTTTATCATTAAAAGTTCTAATTTCTTTAGAGGCCTCAAGTCCATTTTTAACAGGCATATTAATATCCATCAATATTAAATCGTAATCTTGTGTTTTTGTTTTAGCAACAGCTTCCTCACCATTATCTGCTATATCACAATTTACATTTGATGTTTTTAATATTTTTTTAGTAACTATTTGATTTATACGGTTATCTTCAACCACAAGTATATGTTTATTGGCTAGTTGCGAGGTGTCTTTTATTGAAGAAGAAGCATTTTCTTCAAATTGCGAAGCTACTTTTAGTGCTAATGCAAACTTAAAGGTAGTGCCTTCACCTAATTTACTTTCTATATCAATTGAACTTCCAGCTTGCGATACTAGTTTTTTAACTATAGGGAGTCCTAAACCAGTACCTTGATATGTTTTGGTTGATGAGTTAATTTGAGTAAACTCATCAAAAATAGTTTTAAGTTTACAGGCTTCTATTCCAGGACCATCATCTTTAATTGTAAACTTAATGTTTGCTATATCTTCGTGTATATTATCTAAATTAATAATAACATCAATATCACCATTTTCTGTAAATTTGCAGGCATTACCAATAAGATTCATTAGTATTTGAGATAACATTCTAGAGTTACCTTTTAAATATTTAGGAACATTATCACTTATAAGAAGATTGATTTTATTTTTATGCTGTAATCTTATATATTCAAACGAAAAAGAAATAGTATTTATTAAATCTCTAAGGTTAAAAACAATTTCCTCTTTGGTAAATCTATTGTTATCAATTTTATTCATTTGTAGTAAATCATTTATAAGTGCTAATAAGTAGTTTGCAGAAAACTTAAGAGATTTTAAATCTTTTTCATGTGCTTTAAGCTCAACGTTTTCAAGCAAAATACTGCTTAAACCGATAACTCCATAAAGTGGAGTTCTTAATTCATGACTTACTGTTGCAAAAAATCTAGATTTAGACTTTGCTAGTTGTTCACTTTCTTGCTTTGCAATTAAATATTGCTTGTTTCTAACCTGTAAATCTTCAACAAGCAGTTTTTTTCGTTTGTTAGATGCATAAATAATTGATAATAAAAAAATAAGAAAAACTCCAAATAATATTGTGCCTATTAAGAGGAAATTTTTACGCTCTGATTTTTGAGTTATTAGTTGTTTTTCAAGTTCTTTAGCTTTAATTTGATCTTTATAACGCTCAACATTAAGTTTTGCCGAAACAGCATCAGTAACATGTTTAGCTTCATCTTTATCCTTCTTGTTTTCGTAAACTTCTAATTTTTTATTTATTTCATAAATGCCTTTATAGTCTTTTTTCATTTCCAAAGCTTCTTTATACCCTTGGTAACCTTCTACAAGCGCATCAACAAAATCAGTATTTTCGCATAAAACTATAGTTTGTTTAAACTTTTTTATAGCTTTATCTGGTTCGTTCAATAATAAATGCAATCTCCCCTGGTTATGTAAATGGCTGGCTTTGTAATGTGGAGGATTTCCTATTTCGTTTAAGTATATTTCAGTTTTTTGTATTTGATATTTACTTTTCTCAGGTTGGTTTGTTTCGTTAAAAAGTCGTGATAAGTTATGATGCATAATAAACAAACGCATAGTATCTTTCAAACGTTTAGCAATTTTCATGCTTTCAAAATACTTTTCAATAGTTTTATGTTTGTATCCAGGCATGTAATAGTACACATTGGCTAGATTACCAATTGACTTTAATATTGCTATACTATCATTCGCTTTTCTTGCTTCTTTAAGTGATTTTAAGAATATTTTTTTTGCGCCCGATGTATCTTTTACACGTAATTTAGTATTGCCTATAATAGATCTTGCTTGACCTAGATATGTACTGTTACCACATTTCTTTGCAAGATACATCCCTTTATCAGCATAAATTAAAATTTGTACATAACTAGATTTATAATGCTCTGTAGTCATCCATTCAATCATGGCCTTTACATGATTTGATAATTCTGCTTTAGTGGAATCTTTAGAAATTTCTGGTAAAATTTCGGCAGCGGTTTTGTTGCTGCTATCTAAAAATAAATCAAGCTTTTGGTTTTGCGAATTAAGATATGTACAAGTTAAAAAAGCAAATATAAATAGTGGTTTATTTAAATACTTCATACTAATTTGATGATCATAGGATATCAAATATACATATTTATTTACATAATAGTCGTTTAATCGATATATTTAGTTGTTTAAACGGTTTTTTGTCAATTCTTTTTAGGTTAAAAAACAGAAAACTTTTAAATGAAAAAACTCTATATTTTGAAGTCAGAATATTGAGTTTTTTATGTAGTTACTATTTTATCAACCAATTTTTAGCATTCACAAAAGCCTCTAACCAAGGCGAAACTTCATCTTTTCGACCAGCGGGATAATTAGCCCAATTCCATTGAAATGTAGAACGCTCAATATGAGGCATAGTCACTAAATGACGCCCTGTTTTATCTGTCATCATAGCGGTGTTGAAGTCAGAACCATTTGGATTGTGTGGATAACCTTCATATCCATATTTTGCAACAATATGATACTTATCTTCAGAATATGGTAAATTAAACTTCCCTTCACCGTGTGAAATCCAAACCCCTAAAGTAGTACCAGCCAGCGTTGAAAGCATGACTGAATTATTTTCTTGAATTTTTACCGAAGTGAAGGCGCTTTCGTGTTTGTTGGAATCATTATGATGCATTTTACCATGAATGTCATGATCTGGATTGATGAGGTCTAATTCCATCCAAAGTTGACACCCATTACAGATACCAATAGAGAGAGTATCATCTCTTTTAAAAAAATTATCAATTACTTTTTTGGCTTTTTCATTATATTTTATAGCACCTGCCCAACCTTTAGCAGAACCTAAGACATCGGAGTTTGAAAAACCACCAACAGCTCCTAAAAACTGTATGTCTTCAAGTGTTTCGCGACCCGAAATTAAATCGGTCATGTGTACATCTTTAACATCAAAACCTGCTAAATACATGGCGTTTGCCATTTCACGTTCAGAGTTTGATCCCTTTTCACGAAGTATAGCCGCTTTTGGACGTCCTTTGTCATTGCGAGTAGTTTGCGACGTGGTAATCTCGCACTTTGTACTGGCAGATTGCTTCACTGTGTTCGCAATGACGTCTACAAGTTTTCCTGTAAAGTGTTTTGGAAAAGTATACTTTAAAGGTTGATTTTTATAATTATCAAAACGATCTTGGGCTAAACCATTTGCTGTTTGCTTTTGGTCTAATAAGAAAGATGTTTTATACCAAAAGTCTCTAGTTTCAGCAATATTAAAATCGAACGTATCATCGTTGTTCTTAATGTTTAAATTTCCAGAATTGTTTGCTGAACCAATATTGAAAAATTCAATATTATTTTCAGATAACACAGTTTCTACTGAAGCATCTGCTTGAAAAACAAGTCCTGAGTTTTCAGCAAATAACACTTTTATAGAATCTTCTTCATTCAATTTAGAAAGATCTAAATCTGCACCTAAATCTACATCAGCAAAACAAAGTTCTAAAAGTGTTGTAATTAAACCACCAGAAGCCACATCATGTCCTGCAGTAATTTTATCCCTAACAATTAAAGATTGAATGGTATTGAATACTGTTGCAACATATCCGGCATCTTTTACATTAGGCGCATCATTTCCAATGGTATTTAATACTTGATTGAAAGAACTTCCACCCAATTTAAAATTATCTTGTGAAATATTGATGTAATAAATAGAACCACCGTCTTGTTTAAAAACAGGTTCTACAACTTTAGTAATATCGTTACAATTTGCTCCAGCAGAAATAATAACTGTTCCTGGAGAGATAACATCACCATCAGGATATTTCTGTTTCATAGACAATGAATCTTTTCCTGTTGGTACATTAATACCTAAATCAATTGCAAATTCAGAAATTGCTTTTACAGCTTCATACAAACGGGCATCTTCACCTTCATTTTTACAAGGCCACATCCAGTTTGCTGATAATGAAACCGATTCTAAACCATCTTTTAAAGGCGCCCAAACTAAATTGGTAAGTGCTTCGGTAATCGAGTTTCTACTTCCTGCAACTGGGTTAATTAATCCAGAAATAGGCGAGTGCCCGATTGAGGTTGCTACACCTTCTTTTCCTTTAAAATCAAGTGCCATAACGCCTACATTATTCAAAGGAATTTGTAAAGGCCCAACACATTGTTGTTTAGCAACTTTACCACCAACACAACGGTCTACTTTATTTGTTAACCAATCTTTACAAGCTACAGCCTCAAGTTGTAACACTTGATTTAAATAAATATTTAAGTTTTTGGTTTTATATCTTGGGTTTTTATAGTTTCTAGTAACTGTTTTATCCGTTAAAACTGTTTTTGGCGAACTTCCAAACATATCTTCCATGGCTAAATCCATGGGTTTGTTACCTTTGGTTTTAGATTGAAATGTAAATCGATTATCTCCAGTAACATCTCCAACGGTGTACATTGGCGAACGTTCTCGGTCTGCAATTTTGTTAAGCGTCTCCAAATGTTTTTCGGCAATCACTAAGCCCATACGCTCTTGCGATTCGTTACCAATTATTTCTTTATCAGATAGGGTAGGGTCTCCAACTGGTAATGCATCCAAGTCTATTTTACCACCAGTATCTTCTACCAATTCAGATAAACAATTTAAATGACCACCAGCACCATGATCATGAATAGACACAATAAAATTTTCATCACTTTCCACCATACCGCGTACCGCATTAGCAGCACGTTTTTGCATTTCTGGGTTTGAACGTTGTACAGCATTCAATTCAATACCCGAAGCAAACGCCCCAGTATCAGCAGATGATACCGCAGCACCACCCATACCAATACGGTAGTTTTCGCCACCAAGAATTACAATTTTATCACCAGTTTTTGGTGTATCTTTTAAAGCTTGGTCTTGTTTTCCGTAGCCAATACCACCAGCTTGCATAATCACTTTATCGAAACCTAATTTTCTAGATTTTGCATCGCTTGAAGACGGATTTTCATTATGTTCAAAAGTTAACACAGAACCACAAATAAGCGGTTGTCCAAATTTGTTACCAAAGTCAGATGCCCCGTTTGATGCTTTTATCAAAATATCCATTGGCGTTTGGTACAACCATTTTCTGGCTTCAAACTTTTGCTCCCAAGGTCTGTTTTCTTCAAGTCTAGAATACGAGGTCATATACACCGCAGTTCCTGCCAATGGTAAAGAGCCTTTTCCGCCAGCAAGTCTATCCCTAATTTCGCCACCCGAACCTGTTGCAGCACCATTAAAAGGCTCAACAGTAGTTGGGAAATTGTGCGTTTCCGCTTTAAGTGAAATTACAGAATCAAAATCTTCAGTTATATAATAATCAGGAATATCGGCACGTTTTGGTGCAAACTGTTCCACTTTAGGGCCTTTTATAAAAGCCACATTATCTTTATAGGCCGAAACAATAGCGTTAGGATGCTGTTTTGATGTTTCTTTGATTAATTTGAAAAGCGACGTCGGTTTTTCCTCGCCATCAATCACAAACGTGCCATTAAATATTTTATGACGACAATGCTCTGAGTTTACTTGCGAAAACCCAAACACTTCAGAGTCGGTTAAAGGTCTGCCAATTTTTTTTGCAACACCATCCAAATACGCTACTTCCTCATCACTTAACGATAAGCCTTCTTGTTGGTTATACGCTGCAATATCTTCAATATCTAAGATAGGTTCAGGTGTAATAGCAATGGTAAAACTCTCTTGATGTAAACCATTAAATTTTTCAGAAATCATGGGGTCAAAATCTGTAAAATCCTCAGTAACCGTTTCAAATTCCTCAATTCTAATAATGTCTTTAATCCCCATATTTTGGGTAATTTCAACAGCATTGGTACTCCAAGGCGTTATCATAGCGGCACGCGGACCAACAAAAAAAGCATCTAAAGATGCTTGTTCAATTTTTGGTTGATTGCCAAAAAGCCATGTTAATTTTGAAATTGTTTCAGTTGATAATTCTTTTGTTGTTTGAACAGCAAATATTGTGCTGGTTACGTTTCCAAAGAAATGAATCATTATGTAATGGTTTGTATGAGTTTACGAAAACGCAAAAATACACTTTTTTCACGATTTGCTATCGCTTTTTTTTGCTAAGCAAAGCTGTTTATCAACAGTATTTTAACACACAGGTTTATCTTTTTTTTGTTAGCCATCGCTGATGTTTGAATAGGCAAAAAACCTTGTAGGATTGCTGAAGTTTAGGCTTGTAGTTTGTCCTCAGTGAAGTTGGAGAGGTTCAAATCGTTGGAGCTCTTTAGTCCGATTGTACGTTTGTTTAATATTTCTAAAGTGCTAACATTTGAGGTTAACTTATACGATAAGGTTAAGATAGTATAGCTTAACCTGTTGTACATTTTGATAAAATTCTATCAATTCTGTAAAAGTAAACTAACTCTAGGACAGTTTTAGTTAAATTTATTGGGTGCTTTTCCATTTAAACTCTGGTGCGGTCTCTCTTGGTTATATTTTATAAATTCCCAGATAATTTAGAGTAGTGGGTTCTATATGAGTTTACTAAGTTTATAAGTAACAATTTGCTCTTTTTTTATAAAAATGTTAAGAATACCTTTTTAGTTAGTGTACTAGTTACGTTCAAAAACCATTATAATATCTTCAGGATCATCTCTATTTAAATTTCCAATTTCAAAGCTGTTATTGTTAAGTATTGAGTAATGAAGTATTCTAGGTGCAATTTCGTCGGCTTCATTTCTACTTAATTGAATCATGTTATCCTATAATATGCGAATTGAAAAAGTTCTACTAGCAGAGTTTTTTCCATCAGTAATCCTTTTCTCTTCAAGTTGATTACTATTTGGACTAAAAATTAATAGTGTTCTATTATTTTCTGGAGTAATTTCAATAAAATTTCCAGTTAAAATTCCGTTTAAGATTTGTGGTTCAGAATCAGATTCAGAACACGATAGTATTCCAAGAAGTATTAGTAATATGAAGTGTGTTTTTTTTACCATTATAAAGGGTAATTACTTTTTAATCTAGATGTGATTTTCTAAAAAAGGTTGCGTGTAAATTCTTTATAATATTGATTTAGATAAGTTTAAAAAAAACGGTAATGCATCTTTTAGCCGTTATGTTTGTAATAATTCCGTTGACATTTTTATTATAAAAAGCTACTTTATTTTCATAGTAACTAGATTTCGAATTGTAAATCAAAATGAATGTAGTCAGTAAAATTACAATTCTCCAAACTTTTTTAATAAGACTAATTTTCATTTTTCAACGTGCAGCTAACGTGTTATATAAAGACTTTTATTATCTATATTCCGTGAATTAATAATAATATGATAATTTTTTTATTATCGTTATTCTGTAAATATAATTAATCATATTTTTAATCAAACTTAAAAAACCTTCTAGATATCTGTAAAGGGTATTACTTTTTTTGATAAAATTCAGTAATTAATTCTCATCTAGTTCCATAATTAAATTGGCAATAAGCGCTGTCCATCCTGTTTGGTGAGAAGCACCTAGGCCTTTACCATGGTCGCCATCAAAAAATTCATAAAATAAGTGCAAATCTTTAAAATGCGCATCGTTAGTAAAATGTTTGCCTTTATTATCAGCATGGTATATAAATTTACCAGCATTGTCAGCTTCAAATAATTTAATAAGCCTTTTAGTTAAAGCATTAGCAATTTGTTTTAAATTTAATTTATTACCAGAGCCTGTTGGAAATTCATATTTATATTTATCCCCATAAAATGTGTAATATTTTCGTAACGATTGTATAATCATATAGTTTAAGGGCAACCAAATGGGTCCGCGCCAGTTTGAGTTTCCACCAAACATATTAGATTGACTCTCGCCAGATTCGTACTGAATTTGATGATGCCCATGGTGTTGAAATACAAAAGGGTGTTTTTCGTGGTATTTAGATAAAGAACGGATACCATAATCTGATAAAAATTCATCCTCATCCAACAATCTTTTGAGTAAATGTTCTAGTCTAAAACCGCGCATTATTGCAAAAAGATAATTACCGTCTTCATTAGGTGCATTTAAATTGGTAATTAACGATGCTAAGTCAGGTCGCGTTTCTATAATTTTGTTTGCTCTATGTCTAAAATCCTCTAATTCTTCAAATAAATCTTTGTGTATAATCTCTACAGCAAAGAGTGGTATTACACCAACTAAAGAGCGAACTTTTAAACGATCGGTTGTTCCAGATGCCATTTCTACCACGTCGTAATAAAAATTATCTTCATCATCCCATAGCGAAATATCTTTTTGCCCTATGTGATGCATAGCCCAAGCAATATTTAAAAAATGTCTAAAGAATTTTGCAGCAGATTCTTCGTAGCTTTTATTAGTTTTTGCAAGCTCAAACGACATACGTAACATATTTAACGAAAACATTGCCATCCAGCTAGTTGCATCTGCCTGTTGCATTCTTGTAATACCATGTGGCATATGGTTTCTATCAAAAACGCCAATATTATCTAAGCCTAAAAAACCACCTTCAAAAAGGTCTGTACCATTTTTGTCCTTTTGATTAACCCACCAAGTGAAGTTTATCAATAACTTTTGAAATGCTTTTTCTAAAAACTCAATATCACCCTTACCCGTATTTTTTTTGTCTTTTTCATATACATTCCAAACAAAATAAGAATGTACAGGTGGGTTAACATCACTAAAATTCCACTCATAAGCAGGAATTTGCCCATTTGGGTGCATATAGTTTTCTTTTAAAACTAGTAAAAGCTGTTCTTTTGCGAAGTATGGATCTATTTCAACAAATGAAGCCATATGAAATGCTAAGTCCCAAGCGGCATACCATGGGTATTCCCATTTATCGGGCATAGAAATAATATCTCTATTAGTAAGGTGTTGCCAGCTATAATTTCGTAGGTTAGACCTATTAGGTTTACTCTCTCCAGGACCACCAAATAGCCATTTAAATACATCGTTGTAATAAAATTGCTTTGTCCATAATAAACCAGAAAATGCACTTTTAACGATCTCTTGTTGATTTTTCGGAATTTTAGTAGCTATGGTTTCATTGTAAAATGCTTCACATTCAACTATTCTATCGTTAAAAATAGTATCAAAATCAGCAAAAGCATCTTTAAGTTTGTTTTTGCTTAGGCGTACTTTTACCGTTTTTTCTTCACCGGCTTTTAATTCAAATTTATGCCAAATGGCTACTTTAGATCCATTTTTTTTTGGGTTTACAGTAGGTTTGCCATCTACAATAAAATCGTTAATACCATCTTTAACATATGCAACATCGTTATGGAAATTATAAATACGTTGGTTGTTGGTTTCGTTTTCACAAAAAAGCTGTTCACCACCATCATTATAAAAATAATAATTGCCGTTTCTTTTGCTTTTGGTTAAGGCAGATGTATTGGAGGTAGATTTTATGTTTGGACGTGAATGGCGTTCATTGTGTTTCCAGAAATTACGAAACCAAAGGTGCGGTAGTACGTGTATAGTTGCAGTATCTGCGCCTCTATTAATAACCGTAACTTTCATTAAAATATCATCAATATCGGCCTTGGCATATTCAATATAACAATCAAAATAAGCATTGTTTGCAAAAGCATCAGTATCTAAAATCTCGTATTCATATTGGTCTCTACCAATTCTATTTTTGTTTACTAAATCACTATACGGAAATGCACTATGTGGGTATTTGTATAAATATTTGTTGTAAGAATGAGTAGGAGAAGATACTTGATGAAAATAAAGTTCTTTAACGTCTTCACCATGATTACCTTGGTTATTTGTAAGTCCGAATAAGCGTTCTTTTAAAATACTGTCTTTGCCATTCCAAAATGCTGGTGCCATACATAAAATTTCTCTGGCATCTGTAAAACCACCTATACCTTCTTCACCCCATCTGTAGGCATTACTTCTTGCTTTTTCGTGGTCTATAAATTCCCAAGATTCTCCATGTTGGCTATAATCTTCTCTTACGGTTCCCCATTGTCTTTCTGCTAAGTAGGGTCCCCATTTTTTCCAATTTTTATAATTATCTAAAACTGCTAATCGTTCTGCTTCTTTACCTTTTTGAATCATATTAATTTGAAGTATAAGAGTTTGGTTGTGTTTAGAATAAAAGTAACATTAATTATTTAGATAAATATAGTGTCAAATAAAGTATTACCTAATTGTTGTAATTAATGGTTTGCTTTAAAATTTATTAAATTGAAAGTGAAATAATTATGAAATTCACATCTTTAATGTAGTTTGAATTGTGAATGACTTAAGTGTTTTATAGTGTAACTTTAAAAACATTATTTTATGTGGGTTTCAATAACAAGTTCCCCCCAATCTATAATAGATTTAATTAAAGGGATAACAGTCTTACCAAATTCAGTTAACTTATATTCTACTTTTAAAGGCGGTTTAGACGTATAGACTTTACGTTCAATCAAGCCATCGTTTTCTAAAGTTTTTAACTGTAAACTTAAGGTGCGCTCAGTAACCGATGGGATTTCTTTTCGCAATTCATTATAGCGCAAGGTTTTATCTATCAAATGATATAAGATAACCGTTTTCCACTTGCCACCAATAATACCCATGGTTAAGCTGGTACAACATGGGTAGGTTTTACCTTTAAAAGTATACATAACTTAAGTTTTTAATAATACTATTTACAACTATCATTTATGACCGTTATTGCAAAGATAAAATACTATACTTAAGTTTGCAACTATAAAAAGTATAGTAAAAAAAACATAAATATGAATTCACCTAATATTTCAAAAGAAGACATTTTAAAGGCCTTTAATTTTAGACACGCTACAAAAGAGTTTGATGCAACTAAAAAACTATCTAAAGCTGATATCGATTTTATTTTAAAAACAGCTAATTTATCACCTAGTTCTTTCGGTTTTGAGCCTTGGCATTTTATTGTGTTGCAAGACCAAGAGTTACGCGAATTATTAAAGCCAGTAGCTTGGGGAGCACCTGTAAAATTAGATACTGCAAGCCATTTTATTTTAGGTTTAAGTATGAAAGCACCAATGATTAAATGGGATGCAGATTATATTATGCACATGATGAAAGATGTAAAACAATTTCCTGAAGATGTCATAGAAATGTATTCTGGTTTTTATAAAAACTTTCAAGACTCAGATTTTGATTTGGATACCGATAAAAAATTATTCGATTGGGCTTCTAAACAAACCTACATTGCTCTAGCAAATATGATGACTGCTGCTGCATTGCATGGTATTGATAGTTGCCCGATAGAAGGTTTTCATCAAGAAAAAACCGAAGCTTTATTACAGGATAAATTTGATGTTGATACTACTAAATACGGATTGTCTTATATGGTAGCATTTGGCCATAGAAAAGCAGACCCAGAACATCCTAAAACTAGACGAAACATTGAAGACGTTGTAACTTGGAAATAACTTTAATTAATTTTAAAAATAAGATTTAAGCAAAAAGAATCAAACTTAATGTTTGGTTCTTTTTGCTTTTTTTAAGTAAAATAAAGCACGTAAATTCGTTGTTTATAATACTTAGCATAGAATTTAGATTTTTTATAATGACGCTACAAGGAAATATAGTAGATATACATAATAAGCGCATTTATAAAGGTGAAATCACTTTTATAAATGGTAAAATAGCAGCTATAGTTGAAAAAGAACATGATGTGAATCATTATATTTTACCTGGTTTTGTAGATGCTCATATCCATATTGAAAGCTCTATGCTAGTGCCTTCTGAATTTGCAAGAATAGCTGTGAAACATGGAACAGTTGCTACAATTTCAGACCCACATGAAATTGCTAATGTTTTAGGAGTTGCAGGTGTGGAGTTTATGATAGAAAACGGAAAGCAAGTGCCATTAAAATTTAATTTTGGAGCGCCATCTTGTGTGCCAGCTACCAATTTTGAATCTGCTGGAGCTACTATCGATTCTGAAGCTATTAAAACACTATTAGAAAATCCAGACATCAAATACCTTGCAGAAATGATGAATTATCCTGGGGTTATTTTTGATGATGAAGAAGTGCTCAAAAAGATAGCTTGGGCAAAACAATATAATAAGCCTGTTGATGGTCATGCGCCAGGTGTAATAGGTGATGATATTTCAAAATACATCAATGCAGGAATTTCTACAGATCATGAATGTTTTACCTATGATGAAGCTTTAGAGAAACTTCAGAAAGGCATGAAGATTTTGATTAGAGAAGGAAGTGCTGCCAAAAACTTTGAGGCTTTAATCGATTTGTTGCCAGAACATTTTGAAAATATGATGTTTTGTAGTGATGATAAACACCCAGACGATTTAATTTTAGGACATATCAATCAATTATGCGCTAGAGCGGTTGCTAAAGGAATTGATGTTTTTAAAGTACTGCAAGTAGCTTGTGTTAATCCTGTAAAACATTATAATTTAAATGTTGGGGTATTACATGAAGGAGACGATGCTGACTTTATAGTTGTTGAAGATTTAATAGATTTTAAAACGCTTCAAACCTACATTAATGGTAAATTAGTGTTTGATAATGGCGAATCTTTAATAGAATCAATTTCATTTAAGAACCTAAATAATTTTAATTGTGATACGAAAGTGGTTTCAGATTTTAAATTTGAATCGACTGCCAAAGAAATACGCGTTATAGAAGCTTTAGAAGGGCAATTAGTAACCAATGAACTAATAGAAAAAGCTACGATTGAAAACGGTAATCTGGTTTCAAATATCGAAAACGATATTCTGAAAATAACTGTTGTGAACCGCTATCAAAATCAAAAACCAGCCATAGCATTTATAAAAAACTTTGGATTAAAAGAAGGCGCCATTGCATCGTCCGTAGGTCACGATTCTCATAATATTATTGCCGTAGGCGTTTCAGATGCAGCTATTTGTAAAGCCGTTAATCTCATTATAGAAAACAAAGGTGGTATTTGTGCGCTGTCTAATTCAAAAGAAAAAATTATTTCACTTCCCGTTGCAGGTATTATGAGTGATAAAGATGCTGAGACCATCGGACATCAATATGCGAAATTAGATAAGATGGCGAAATCTTTAGGTTGTGCATTAAATGCGCCTTACATGACTTTATCGTTTATGGCATTACTAGTAATTCCTGCATTAAAATTAAGTGATAAAGGGGTGTTTAATGGAAAAGATTTTAAATTTGTACCACTTGAATTATAATCGGAAACAACTGAAAACTGAGACTGCAACTGTCAACTAAAATATGCCAATACTAGAATCAACCTACAAACCACCTTTCTTTTTTAAAAACGGTTTTATAGCAACGGTATATTCAGGATTATTCCGAAGCGTTAGTCTAAAACAAGACCGAGAAAGAATCACCTTAAGCGATGGTGATTTTTTAGATTTAGATTGGAGTTATTCAAAAGAAAAATCGAAAGCACTGATCATTTTATTGCATGGTTTGGAAGGTCATGGACAACGTCCTTACATGACTGGCACCGCTAAACATTTTAATACTAATGGAATAGATGCTATTTGTGTTAATTTTAGAGGCTGTAGTGGAGAAAATAATTTGTATTATCGCAGTTATCATTCGGGGTTTACAGACGATTTGCAGGCTGTGATTCAACATGCTATTTCTAAAAAAGGCTACACTAAAATTTATTTAAAAGGCATTAGTTTAGGTGCTAATATTATTTTAAAATATTTAGGTGAACATTCAAATATTCCAGAAGAAGTAAAAGCCGGTGTAGCAGTTTCTGTACCTGTAGATTTACATGGCTCCTGTAAAGAATTACACAAACTTAAAAATAAGCCGTTTCACGACAGATTTTTAAAAGATTTGGTAACACATCTTAAAGAAAAACAATTACGCTTTCCTAATGAATTAAGTTTAAACGCGGTGAAAAATATCAAAACTCTAATAGAGTTTGATAATGTTTACACCTCAAAAGCGCATGGATTTAAAGATGCTTTAGATTATTATGAGAAATGCAGTAGCTTACAGTTTTTACCAAATATTAAAATTCCTGCTTTAATTATCAATGCCTTAAATGATTCGTTTCTATCTCCAGAATGTTATCCAGTTAAGGAAGCGAAACAAACCCCCGATGTATATTTAGAAATGCCAAACCATGGCGGACACGCTGGGTTTATTGCTAAAAATAATTTATACTACAACGAAATACGTGCTTTAGAGTTTTGCTCTAAATTTTCAAAATAGTTTTTTTTTAGTTAATCGATTGTTAAAAATTGGTAGACTTTGGTTACTCACCTTTATTTTTATATCTTTTTTGAAAAATTAAAATATGCCAACATTCAGTTTAAAAATTAATGGAAAACAGCATACTGTTGATGTAGATGCTGATACACCTCTTTTGTGGGTGCTTCGCGATCATATTAATCTTGTAGGTACTAAATTTGGATGTGGTATTGGGCAATGCGGCGCCTGTACAATTCATGTAGCTGGTAGTGCCACGCGTAGTTGTTTAATAAAAGTATCGCAAGCAGCATACATGGATATTACCACTATTGAGGGACTTTCAGAAGATGGAGAGCACCCAGTGCAACAAGCTTGGAAAGAAATAGACGTACCACAATGTGGTTACTGTCAAGCAGGACAAATTATGACGGCTTCGGCGTTTTTAAATGAAAACCCTAATCCGTCAAACGAAGAAATAAGAAGTGCTATGGATGGAAATATCTGTAGATGCGCATCATACAACAGTATTGAAGAAGCGGTGAAAGTGGCTTCAGAAAAAATAAGTTAATCCAATAATACTAAGAACATGAAACATACATTTAGTAGAAGGTCATTCTTAAAAACATCTGCACTTGCAAGTGGTGGTATTTTAATTGGGTTTAATCTTTTTAATTCGTGCAAATCTGATGTTAAAATGCCAGTAGATTTAAGTGCGCTTAACTACAAGGATTTTAACGCTTATATTAAAATATCTCCCGAAGGTAAAGTTACTATTTATTCTGTAAATCCAGAAATAGGGCAAGGGGTAAAAACATCTATGCCTATGATAATTGCAGAGGAATTGGATGTACCGTGGGAAGATGTTTATGTTGTGCAAGCACCATTGGATACAGAGAATTATAGCAACCAAGTAGCTGGTGGAAGTCAATCTATTAGAAGAAGTTGGCAGCCATTGCGCGAAACTGGGGCTACCGCAAAACAAATGCTAGTGAATGCTGCTGCTGCACAATGGGGTGTTGCTGCTAATACGTGTAGCGCGAAAGCTGGAGTTATTACAAATACTAAAGGAGAAACGCTAGGATATGGCGATGTTGTAGAAGCTGCCGCAATTTTGGAGGTGCCGGAAGAAGTAGAGCTAAAAGATCCTAAAGATTTTACCATTATAGGAAAAGGAAAGGGCAATGTAGATATTGAAAAAATTACAACAGGAAAACCACTTTTTGGACTAGATTATAAAGAGGAAGGTATGGTGTATGCATCGGTATTACGTCCACCTGCATTTGGGCAAATATTAGAATCTTATGATGCATCTGAAGCTAAAGCAATGGCTGGAGTTATTGATGTGATTACTATTGGTGAAAAGGCGAGAACTATTTTGGGTAAAAATAAACCTAACTGGAGTGTAAAGTTAAGTACAACAGATAAAGTGGTGATTATTGGAAAAACAACGTGGGATGTTATTAAAGCTAAAAAAGCAATAACGGCCACTTGGAAAACCAACTCTAATTTAGAAAGTTCTGAAGATCACGATGAAAAGTTATTGAACATATTAAATGGAAATACTCTTAAAACAAGGCGTAAAGATGGTAATGTAAAAAAGGCCTTTGCCAATGCCGATAAAGTTTTAGAACGTGTTTATGAGTCTACATTCCTACCGCATAATACCATGGAACCTATGAATTTTTTCGCAAATGTTACCCCTGAAAAGGTGCATTTAGTAGGTCCAACGCAAACACCAGAGGCTGCTGAAGGTGCAGTAGCTGCTATGTTGGGAAGACCTGTTGAAGATATTCATGTAGATCTTACAAGAATGGGTGGTGGCTTTGGAAGACGTTTATATAATGATTATGTGTTGGAAGCAGTTGAAATTTCAGATGCTATAAAGAAACCTGTGAAAATGATTTCCACACGGGAAGATGATATGACAACAGGTGTGTACAGACCAGCTAGTAAATATAAAATTGCAGCTTCTATAAAAGATGGAAACCTTACGGGGTATCATTTAAAAGAAGCCTGTGTAAATGGAAATATGTACGGATTAATCCCTAATTTTTTCCCAGCTGGTGCTCTTGATAATTATCAAGTAGATAGCGCGCGATTAAAAAGTAATATTACCGTTGGTGCTTGGAGAGCGCCTTACACTAATTTTTTAGCAACAGCAGAACAAAGTTTTTTTGATGAATTAGCCGAAGAGTTGGGTGTAGATCGGGTAAAATTGCACATGGATTTATTGGAAAATGTAAAAAACAATCCAGATCCTAAAATAGAGTATAGTCCAGATCGCTTACAAGGTGTTTTAAAAAAAGTAGTAGAAACATCTAATTGGGGAAATACAGCTGATGGTGTGTATCAGGGATTATCTATATATTATTGTCATAATACACATGTTGCCGAAGTAGCAGATGTTGTTATGGAAAACGGTGTTCCTGTTATCAAAAAGGTAACATGTGCCGTAGATTGTGGGATAGTGGTTAACCCTTTAGGCGCTATGAATCAAGCCAAAGGCGGTGTTTTAGATGGTATTGGTCATGCTATGTATGCCGATTTTAGTTTTAAAGATGGTGTGCCATCAGCTAATAATTTTAATAGTTATCAATTGATACGTATGTCTCAAACACCAAAAGTAGATGTACATTTTATTGAAAGTGATATTGCTCCAACAGGATTAGGTGAGCCTACATTACCACCAGTAGGCGCTGCAGTTGCTAATGCTATTTATAAAGCTACAGGTACTCGTTTAACTAAATTTCCATTCATTAACAATATTAATCAAAATAAGAATATTGTTGGATAATGTGATAGTGTATATGAAGTATGGTGTTTTTTTTCTGTTTTTTTTACTATATACCTGTTCTGAGGTATCTAAAAAAGAAGATTTTGAAAACCAAATAGAGCAATATTATAAAGCTACCATGTATAATCCTGATTCATACAAATTAGTTGGTTCAACTATTAAAGAAGGGGTTGTATTTCATGAAGCGAATAAAGAATTTTTGAAATCGCTTAGGGGTAAAAATTATGATAAATCAATAAATGATAGTTTGATAAAAGTACGTTTAGAAAACCAACATCAAGTATTCTTCAAAATAGCAGCAAAAAACGCAGTAGGTGTGCGGGTTCAAAATATTATTTCAGGTTATTTTATTGATGGTGAATTGGAATATGTTAATGAAAAAAAAGTAAATTAATATCACTGTTATTATTAACTAAATGACACACGAATTTAAACATATCATACAAGAAGCTATAAAAGCCAGAGTAAACGGATTAAAATCTGTTTTAGCTTCTGTGGTAGATTTAGAGGGTTCATCTTACAGGAGACCAGGAGTGCGAATGCTTATTTTGGAAAATGGTGTAATGGTAGGTGCGGTAAGTGGCGGTTGTGTAGAAAAAGAAGTGGTGCTACAAGCACAATCTGTATTTAAAACTGGAACATCAAAAATGATGACTTATGATGGCAGATACCGTTTAGGTTGTGAAGGTGTATTATATATTTTATTAGAAGAGGTTACGTTTGAAAAACCTTTTGAAATTGCTTTTTTTAGATGTTTGAATGATAGAATAGCGTTTGAAGTTATTTCAAATTATGAAAAATCTGAAGGTGTTTTTAAAGGGATTGGTTCTCATGTTATACTTGGAGAAACTAGTTTTACCATATCTAATGTGAATTCTGAATTAACGAATGGTTTAACGTTTCAGCAAACCATGCCACCATGTTTTAAATTGATGATTATTGGTGCAGAACATGATGCGGTGCAATTGTGTAAATATGCAGATTTAACAGGATGGGAAGTGACTATTATAGCAGGTGTTTCAGAGGCTAAAACTGTAAACTATTTTAAAGGTGCAAATAACCTTTTAGCCACTACGCCTGAAGATTTAGATATTTCGTCTATCGATACCCAAACAGCAGTGGTATTAATGACACACAATTTTGCCTATGATTTACGTTTTCTTGTTGCATTAGCGCAAACAAAACCAAATTATATAGGGTTGTTAGGACCAACAAAGCGTCGTGAAGATTTATTATCTCAATTGATAGAATATTGTCCAAACGTATCAGATGAATTTTTAGAATCCATCCATGGGCCAGCAGGTTTAGATATTGGCTCAGAAACACCACAAGAAATTGCAATATCTATAGTTTCAGAGATTTTGGCGGTAACTAGAAATCGTAATGCAAAACCACTCAATCAAAAGACTGGTCGTATTCACCAGAAACAATAACAATTGTCTTCAACTCCAAATATATCAATAGCAATTCTTGCAGCTGGTGCTTCTAAGCGAATGGGAAGTCCTAAACAACTATTAAAATGGAAAGACAGTACCTTATTAAAACACGCTATAAAAACATGTAAAAATACTTTGGTAAAAGATGTTATCGTAGTATTAGGTGCTAACTGTCAAGTTATTGCTTCAGAAATTAAAGACGAAATGATTACCGTAATTACAAATACATCATGGGAATTAGGCCTTGGGAAATCTATTGGATTTGCAGCAGAATATGTGTCAACTTCAAAAGAAAATAGCGATGGTCTTATGATTGTATTAGCAGATCAGCCTTATGTAACATCGTCATTTTTAAATATAATGATAGAAGCCTTCAATGGGACTAGTAAAGGCATTATTGCAACAGCGTATAAAGCTGACAAAAAAGGCGTTCCAGCACTGTTTCATAAAAAGTATTTAATGGAATTAGCTCAACTGTCTGGTGATGATGGTGCAAAATCAATATTAAAAAAATACAGCTCATCGGTAAGTGTTATTATTCCAGATTTTGAGAATATTGATATTGATACACCTCAAGATTATCAACAAGTAAGTAAACCTTCAGCATAGATATTACTTAAATTTTTAATATTTATTATATCTTCGAAGCATGAGTAAATCGCCAATAGATAAAGCCTTAACACCAGAAAAACTTGAGAGTTTAAAAATAAAATCTCCATCTACAAATTCTGCTGGAATTGGAGGAATAAAAGCTGCTTTAAATCATGCAAATACATACATGAATGCAGCTGATGCCTTAAAGGTGTCTTTAAAAATGAATCAAAAAGGGGGTTTTGATTGCCCGGGTTGTGCATGGCCAGATCCAGATGATGAGCGTTCGTCTTTAGGCGAATATTGCGAGAATGGATTGAAGGCCATGGCAGAAGAAATGCAAAATAAACTGATTAATCGCGAGTTTTTTGCAGCACATTCTGTGGATGAATTAGCAGTATTATCAGATTTTGAAATTGGTAAATCTGGGAGACTGGCAGAGCCTATGTATTTGCCTGAAGGTGAAACACATTATCAACCTATTTCTTGGGAAACTGCTTTTAATAAAGTAGGTAAACATCTAAACGCATTAGATAACCCTGACGAGGCTGTATTTTATACTTCTGGAAGAACAACAAACGAAGCTGCGTTTTTATACCAATTATTTGTTCGTGAATTTGGTACTTCAAACTTGCCAGATTGCTCTAATATGTGTCATGAGGCTAGTGGTAGTGCATTATCTGAAACTTTAGGTATTGGTAAAGGTTCAGTAGTTTTAGATGATTTGTACAAAGCAGAATTGGTTATGGTTGTAGGTCAAAACCCTGCAACAAATCATCCAAGAATGTTATCTGCTTTAGAAAAAACAAAACAAAACGGTGGTAAAATTATAGCCATTAATCCATTACCAGAAGCGGGGTTAATGAAATTTACCGATCCCCAGAACCCCATAAAAATGCTTACTGGCGGCACAAAGCTTTCTGATGTTTTTGTACCGATAAGTATAAATGGTGATGTTGCATTTTTTAAAGCATTGTTGTTGAAATTGATAGAAAAAGAAGAAGAAATAGGAAATGTATTTGATAAAGTTTTTATTGAAGAATATACTAACGGACTTGATGGATTTATTTCAGATTTAAAAACATATAATTTTGAAGATTGCTTGAGAGCCTCAGGCGTTTCAAGGGAAATTTTTGATGACGTTTTTAATCTTATTTTAAATAAAAATAAGATTATTATTTGTTGGGCTATGGGTTTAACACAGCACGAAAATGCAGTGGATAATATTCGAGAATTGGTTAACTTATTATTACTAAAAGGCAGTATTGGTAAAGAAGGTGCTGGCACATGCCCTGTACGTGGACACTCAAACGTGCAAGGTGATAGAACCGTTGGTATTTGGGAAGCAGCACCACAAGCGTTTTTAGATAAAATTGAAGCTAAATATGGATTTAAACCATCGCCAAAACATGGGTATAGTGTTATTGAATCTATAAAAGCCATGTATGAAAAGAAGGCTAAAGTATTTTTTGGACTGGGTGGCAATTTTATTTCTGCAGTTCCTGATACAGCCTATTCTGCTCAAGCTTTAGCTAATTGTAATTTAACGGTACATGTGAGCACAAAATTAAATCGGTCTCACCTAGTTACGGGAAAAGAAGCCTTGATTTTCCCATGTTTAGGAAGAGCTGAGAAGGATTATCAAAAAACAGGTGTGCAAACCCAAAGTGTTGAGAATTCTATGGGAATAGTACATACTACTAAAGGTATTTTAGAACCCTGTTCTGATGATTTATTAAGTGAAGTTGCTGTAGTTTGCGGTATTGCACACGCTACATTAAAAAACCAATCAAGCATAAATTGGTTAGCGTATAAAGACGATTATAGCTTGGTGCGAGATGATATTGCTGAGGTAGTTAACGGATTTGAAGATTATAATACTAAATTAAAAGAACCCTCAGGTTTTTATTTACCTAATGGCGCTAGAGAACGCCAATTTAAAACCAAAACAGGAAAAGCAAATTTTACAGTCAATAAACTGCCTAATTGGAAATTAAAAGACGGCGAATTAATTATGATGACCATAAGAAGTCACGATCAGTTTAATACTACTATTTATGGTCTGGACGACAGGTATAGAGGCGTATTTAACGGAAGAAGGGTTATTTTTATGAATCGCGAGGATATGAAACTACGTAGTTTGAAAGACCAAGATATGGTGAATTTAAAATCAGAATATAATGGTGTTATTCGAGAAGCTTTTGCATTTAAAGTGGTTGGTTATGATATTCCTAAGAATTGTTGTGCCACATATTTCCCCGAAACTAATGTATTGGTGCCTTTAGATAGTTTTGCCCATACAGCAAAGACTCCAGCATCTAAGAGTGTTAAAATTACTGTTGCGAAACTTTAGTTTTTTTACCAAAAAATCATTATAAATTCACTAATAAGCAATTATTTATATCTCAATTTGAGAAATTGATAATAATAACATGTGTACTTAAATTTATTAAAAAACTTCACTAAAAAATACGTATAAATACTTAGTTTTGTATTCAAATACGTAATTATGAAGCATATCATAGTAGTTGGAAATGGCATGGTAGGTTATAAATTTTGTGAAAAATTTGTAGCTAATGAAGCGAGTAAGAATTTTAAAGTTACTGTTTTTGGTGAAGAACCAAGACCAGCCTATGATAGAGTTCACCTTAGTGAATTTTTTGAAAATCAAGATGCAAAAGCCTTAGAAATGGCACCTGCGTCATGGTATGCTGAAAATGATATTGACTTAATTACAGGTGAGCGTGTTGCTGATATAAACAGAACAAGCAAAACGATTACTACAGCAAAAGATCGTGAGTTTTCTTATGATTACTTAGTGTTAGCCACAGGTTCATCGCCATTTGTGCCACCAATTAAAGGTGTGGAGAAAGAAGGTGTTTTTGTGTATCGAACCATTGAGGACTTAGAGGGTATGCTAGCTTATGCAGCTAAAATAAACTCAGAAAAATCAGGTGGAAGAGCTGCTATTTTAGGTGGTGGTTTATTAGGTTTAGAGGCTGGTAAAGCAGTTTTAGATATGGGCTTAGAGCCACATGTTGTGGAGTTTGCGTCTAAATTAATGCCAAGACAATTAGATAGTAGGAGTTCGCAAGTATTACAGTTAAAATTAGAATCCATAGGTTTAAATATTCATTTAAGTAAAGCGACTAACCAAATTTTGGGCGACGGTAAAATTACGGGGATGGAATTTGGAGAAGATGATGTTTTAGATGTTGATATGCTTATTGTTTCAGCGGGAATTAGACCAAGAGACGAACTCGCTAGAGCATGTGGATTAGATGTTGGTGTTAGAGGCGGTATTGTGGTGGATAACACCATGAAAACCTCAGATGATAGTATTTATGCTATTGGTGAGATAGCGCTATACAACCAAATGATTTATGGTTTGGTTGCACCTGGTTATGATATGGCAGATATAGCTGTACACCAAATACTTGGTAATATTGAAAAGCTTATGCCTGCTGAAATTGATATGTCTACCAAATTAAAATTAATTGGTGTTGATGTAGCCAGTTTTGGTGAGCCATTTATGCCAGCTTCAAAAGGACATTCTATTATTTTTGAAAATAAAACACAGTATTTATATAAACGTATTAATGTAAGTCACGACGGAAAAAAACTGTTAGGCGGTATTCTTGTGGGTGATGCTACAGATTACAGTATGCTGCATCAAGTGTACTTAAACGGAATGGCTATTCCAGAAGATCCTGCACAATTGATATTGCCGGCTAGCGAAGGTGGTGCTTTACTTGGTGATGTTATGGATTTGCCAGATGAAGCGCAAATTTGTTCTTGTGAGAGTGTTACTAAAGGACAGATTTGTGGTGTTATTGAAAATGGAGAAGCTACAGATTTAGCAGGTGTTGTGGGTTGCACAAAAGCTGGTACAGGTTGTGGTGGTTGTAAACCTATGGTTGCAGATTTAACTAATGCAACACTAAAATCTTTAGGGATTGAAGTTAAGGATACGGTTTGTGAGCATTTTGATTATAACCGACAAGATTTATATAAAATTATAGAGGTTAAAGGCTATACTAAATTTAATGAGGTATTAGATAATCACGGAAATGGTGGACATGGTTGTGAGTTGTGTAAACCACTTGTAGCCTCTTTAATGGCAACAATTCATGCCGATACGGCTAATAAGGAATATGCTATCCAGGATTCTAACGATAGATTTTTAGCCAATATTCAACGTAATGGAACTTATTCTGTTGTACCTAGAGTTCCTGGAGGAGAAATAACGCCAGATAAGTTAATAGCGCTGGGGCAAATAGCTAAAAAATACGATTTATATACTAAGGTTACTGGTGGTGTGCGTATCGATTTATTTGGTGCAACACTAAATCAATTGCCTTTAATTTGGAAAGAATTAATTAGTCATGGTTTTGAGAGTGGACATGCTTATGGAAAATCGTTAAGAACGGTGAAAACTTGCGTAGGTTCAACGTGGTGTCGCTACGGAATGGCAGAAAGCGTAAGCTTTGGTATAGAATTAGAAAACCGTTACAGAGGTATTAGAGCACCACATAAAATAAAAGGTGGTGTATCAGGATGTATTAGAGAATGTGCAGAAGCGCGAGGTAAGGATTTTGGATTAATTGCTGTTGAAGGTGGTTGGAATTTATACTTAGGTGGAAACGGAGGTGCCAACCCAAGGCATGCCGAATTATTTGCAGAACAGATTGATAACGAAACCGTAATAAAATATTTGGACAGGTATTTAATGTTTTATATGCGTACAGCAAAACCGTTGCAGCGTACTGCCGCATGGCAAGAGCGTTTAGAAGGGGGACTGGATTACTTAAAAGAGGTGATTATAGATGATAAATTAGGTATTGCGGCAGACTTGGAAACTGAAATGCAAACTTTGGTAAATAAGTTTGAATGTGAGTGGACACAGGCTGTTAACGACCCTGAGATGATGAAACGTTTTAATCATTTTGTGAATAGCGAAGAGGACGATGATAACTTGGTTTTTGTGCCAATGCGCGACCAGAAAATGCCTGAGCCTTGGGCTTAAAATGTTTAATTGTTGAATCGTTTAATTGTTGAATCGTTTAGTGGTTGAATTGTTTAACAATGCTAAGTGCAGGTAAACAAGCTTTGAGTTTAGATTAAAAAAGAACTATAGCAAATATACCCGCGTTAGGGATTGCAGAGGAAAGCCCACAGCCCGACGTAGGAGGTGCGAGGACTTGTAACGAAAAGCCCGACCCCTTGCGGGTAACGCCCAAATAAATAGTATAGATTAGAAATAATATTTTAGTAATGGAAGAAATTTTAGATAAATACAAATCAACTAAATTAGAAGATGTAAAGGTGTGGTTTAAAGCGGCATCGGTTGATAATTTTCCTATAGATGGTGGTGCTTGTGTAAAGTATAAAGATAAGCAAATAGCGGTGTTTAATTTTACAAGAATTGGTAAGTGGTATGCGTGTCAAAATCTGTGTCCGCATAAAATGGAGATGGTGTTGAGTAGAGGTATGATTGGTGATGATAAAGGGTTGCCTAAAGTAGCTTGTCCATTACATAAAAAGACATTTTCATTAGAAAATGGTGAAAACCTTAATGGCGATTTGGATGCGATTGCTACCTATCCTGTAAAGGTTGAAGGTGATTATGTTTATGTTGGTTTTGCGGAGTAAAAATAAAATGCATAACTAAAAAATAAAGTTATATGTGCTAAAGCATGCGGTAATATATGGATATTGGAAACTAATAAGGTTATTAAAATACTGAGACAACTTCCAAATGTTTTATATTACCGTATGCTTTTGTATTTAATTTAGAAAAAGTGTTGCGTTTATTGCAAAACAACAGTTTGTTTTGTTTAATATTTTAATTTAAAAGAATACTAAATTTTGATGCTTTAACAAAATTAGTAACCATAGTATTAAAATAAAAAAAGTAATTGTTTATCTTGCCTTTCACTGATTTAAATTCTAGAATACACTATGAAGCCTACACGTTTTGAAACTGCTATTGCACTTATTGATAAAGCAAATTCTGAAGATATAAACACGTATGAAGTTGCTGGTTTACAGTATGCTAAGGAGCTGTTGTATTCGCAGCGTATGACTAGGAAATTGTTACAGTTTATGCCCGATGCGTCTAAAGCATTACAAATTGCAGCACGCGCACAACATATTTGTAGATGGAAAATTGCAAGGGATGAGTACCCGATGGATCGTGTGGGGTATTTAAAGTGGCGTGAGACTTTAAAAAAAATGCATGCTGATTTAACTGCCGATATTTTGAAACAAGTGGGGTATGATGACCAATTTGTAGATAGAATTAGAAAAATTATTCTTAAGAAATTGATTAAAAAAAACGAAGAATCTCAAGCTTTAGAAGATACCATTTGCTTAGTATTTTTAGATTATTATTTTGAGGAGTTTGCTGCAAAACATCCTGATGAAAAGGTAATTGATATTTTACAAAAAACATGGGTAAAGATGAGTGATGAAGGGCAGCAGGAGGCTTTAAAATTAAACTTTTCTGAGGCATCTTTAGCGTTAGTAAAACAAGCTATTGCGTAATTTTTAACTTTTAATAATGGCAAAAAACGGTAACTCATTAGACCAAAGTACTTTTGATAAACTACGCCGTTTGTACATTATTGGGTTTAGTACTATTGCACTTTCTGTAATTATTAGTCAGATTTTAATTCGCACGCATCTTAATGGGCAAGAAAGTGACTCTACGGTAATTAATATAGCTGGAAGGCAACGTATGTTGAGTCAGAAATTGGCTAAAAACGTGGTATCCTTATCGTCTACATCAAGCACAGAAGAGCAACTAGCTATTAAAAATAATCTAAAAGAAACGCTTCGTATATGGGAGTTTTCGCATCATGCACTCCAAAATGGAAATGATAGTTTACGCTTACCTAATACAAATAGTGATGCCATAACCTTAAAGTTTGCAGTTTTAAATCCTGTTTTTGATACTATTGCTAAAGCCTCAAAATCTATTATTAGTAAGATTGAAAATAATACGACTAACGCTGCTACATATTTAAATGATGTAACTATAGTGAAAACTAATGAAGCTGAGTTTTTACAGCAGATGGATGCTATTGTAAATCAATATGATACAGAAGCTGAGGAAAAGGTAGCATGGTTACGAAAACTTGAGTTTTGGTTGACAATACTAACACTAGTAATTCTTCTTGGAGAATTTTTATTTATTTTCTGGCCCGCTGCTAAATCGGTACGTTATACTCTGGCAGAATTATTATCTGCTGAAAAACAAGCTAAACAAATGGCTTTTGAAGCCAATGAGTTGAGTAAGGCTAGAGAAAAATCCATCCAAGAATTGAGTACGTTAACTCGCGCTATGGATGAGACCCTGCTGTTTGCAAGAACATTACCAGATGGTACATTACTACATATGGGGAATAAATTTTCGCGCTTGTTTAAATTCTCTAATTTTAATGATACAGTACCATTTTGGAAAGCAATTTCACAGTTAGAAAACGAGCAGTCGTATATTGAAGCTATCATAAAAAAACATAAAAAAACGGGTTGGAAAGGTGAAGTAAAAGCGACTTGTAAGGAGCATAAAGATGTATGGTTAGAAATGGCTGTTATACCTTATAGCCCAACCAGTGATAAATCAGAATTATTAATTATCGCTTCAGAAATTACAGAACGTAAAGTGGCGCAGTTAGAGATTGATAGATTGACCGAGCAGAGTTATGAGGAGAAGATGAGCCAGCAAAAAATAATCTCAAGTAAAATTATTGAAAACCAAGAAAAAGAGCAAAACCGTATTGCTAAAGATGTACATGACGGCATAGGGCAGATGCTTACTGGATTAAAGTATAATTTAGAAAGTATTGATACTCAAAATATAGAAAAAACAACCTCTAAAATAGAGCATTTAAAAGCATTAACTACAGATATTATTAAAGGCGTTCGTACCGCAACATTCAACTTAACACCACCAGAATTAACCGATCATGGTGTTGTGCCAGCATTAACTAAATTAGTAAAAGAACTGACAAAACTTACGGGTAAAGAAATTGTGCTTTTTAATAAATCTGATTTTAACCAACGTCTAGATTCACTTGCTGAAATAAATATTTACCGTATTACTCAAGAAGCGATTAATAATGCTATTAAATATGCTGAATCTACCCATATTATTGTGTCTTTATCGCATAGTAAAAAACTATTAAGCATTGTTATTGACGATAACGGTAAAGGTTTTGATCCTGAAAAAGTTAAGCGCGTAAAGACAGGAGAAGGCGGTATGGGTATGACCTTTATGAGAGAGCGTATACAGTATATTGAAGGGCGTATGTTTTTAACTTCAGAAAAAGGCAAAGGTACTCGTGTTACATTAAATGTGCCATTAAAATAATTGCATTTGATGTCTTGATGGAATATTATGCTTTTTTAAATTAATCTATAGCATGTTTTTCTATAGCGTTACTAAGTAGTTATAATCTTGGTTATATTTACGGTATTTTATTAAACACAAAACGATGAAAATTTTTAAATGCCCTAGTTGTAGTTCTACAGTGTTTTTTGAAAATACGCAGTGCTTAAATTGTAAAAATACTTTAGGTTATCATTTAGAGACGAACGCATTTGCTGTTCCTCAAACGTATAACTCATCTTTTACTAATAATCTTAAATTCTGTTATAACCATAAATATTCAGTTTGCAATTGGTTAATTGCGCAATCGTCTGAAAATAAATTTTGTGTTGCTTGTTCTCTTAATAGAAAAGTACCAACCCAATCTGATGAAGAAAGCTTTAAAAAATGGCAAAAATTAGAAATTGCTAAACACAGGTTAATTTACCAATTAAGTGCATTGAACTTACCCTTACATTCAAAAATTAAAAATTACATAGGTATTGCCTTCGATTTTCTTTCTGATAATAATAAAGAAAAAAAATTAACTGGTCATTCTAATGGTGTTATTACTATATTACTTTCTGAGGCAGATTCTGTTCATAGAGAGCAACTAAAAAAACAAATGGATGAACGTTATAGAACACTTTTGGGGCACTTTAGGCACGAGATAGGTCATTATTACTGGATGCTTCTTTTTGATAATGAAAACTTGCAAAAGTTTAGAAATATTTTTGGAAATGAAAACATAGATTATGGAGAATCTTTAGAAAGATATTACAAAAACGGTGCGCCATCTAATTGGAATTCAAACTACATTAGTAAATATGCGAGTGCGCATCCATGGGAAGATTGGGCAGAAACATGGGCACATTATTTACATATTATGGATACGTTAGAAACCGCAAATTCTTTAGGGATGTCTTTTTCGGCATCAAATACACCAATACAACAAAAGATAACAACTTCAGTGTGTCCTAACCCATATAAAATTACTGATTTTAAGGTTATTTTTGATGCAAGTATTGCATTAACTTGTGCAGCAAATAGCTTAAATAGATCAATGGGTTTACAAGATATTTATCCCTTTGTAATACCATCTCCAGTTTATAAAAAGTTGGAGTTTATTCATAACATATTGAAAAATAGAAATAATAGTTAAAGCGTATTTTTGTGAAGAGAAAATTAATATCCTCAGGTTCTAAATTCGAAGAAAATATAGGTTACTCTAGAGCAGTAGTGCAAGGGAATTGGATCTTTGTTTCTGGAACTACTGGGTATGACTACAAAACTATGACAATTAGTGATAATGTTATAGTACAAACAGAACAATGCTTAATAAATATAGAAAATACCTTAAAAGAAGCAGATGCCAGTTTGTTAGATATTGTAAGAGTAACTTATATTTTGTCCAAAGCTGAAGATTTTAAATCATGTTGGCCAGTATTAAAAAAATACTTAGGTAATATCAAACCTGCCGCAACTATGTTTTCTGCAGAACTTGCAGACGATAAGATGAAAATTGAAATTGAGGTAACTGCTTTAAAATCTTAAAAATACGTAGTATTACTTAATTTCTTATTTTTGTATTTATAACAGTAAATTATGGACAAAATTAATGTTGTACTTGCTGATGATCATGTGTTAGTAAGAGATGGTATTAAAGCACTTTTAGAAGACCAATCTGGAATAGTAGTTATAGACGAAGCATCAAACGGAAAAGAAGCTTTAGAAGTTATTGCTAAAAACAAACCACATGTATTGATTGTAGATATACGTATGCCAGAAATGAATGGTATAGAGGTGGTTGGTGAGATGAGTAAGTCGCATCAAGATGTAAAAACATTAGTACTATCCATGCACGATTCTGAAGAATATGTTGTACAAGCTATTCAAGCAGGTGCAGATGGTTACTTATTAAAAGGAGCTAGTAAAGAAGAGTTTTTAAAAGCATTAAACAAAGTGGCTAATGGTGGTAAATATTTTACAGGAGATGTATCTGCTATTATCATGAATAATTTTGTGAATGGCAATACAAATTCAGTAGTCATACCAAAGAGAGATATAAAAGAACATTCATTTAATCTTACAAAACGTGAAAAACAAATTTTAAGCTTAGTTTTAGAATTTAAAAATAATAAAGATATAGCTGATGAACTTCAAATTAGTAAACGTACAGCTGAAGTGCATCGTTTTAATTTGATGAAAAAATTAGAGGTTTCAAATTTAAAAGAGTTGATAGATAAAGCAAAAAATAATGCTTTAGTATAATTTTTTTACTTAAATCTTATATATGCCAAATCAAAAAAAAAGAAAGCGCTATAAAAAAAAACGTTATAAACTTCCAGTAATTATTATTGCATTATTGATTCTTTTGCGAATATATCTTCCCACCTATGTAAAAAATCAAATCAATAAAACACTAGCCAGTATCCCTGGGTATTATGGAGAAATTAAGGATGTAAATATTGCACTTTATAAGGGAGCGTATGTTTTAGACAGTTTATATTTAAATAAAGTTGAAGCTAAAACTCAAGTACCATATCTCAATTTCCCAAAGAGTGATATTTCCATAGAATGGAAATCTCTTTTAAAAGGTGAAATTGTTAGCGAAATAGTAATGCATAATCCAGAAATTATTTATGTTTTTGAAGATCAAAGTAGTGATAGTACAGCAACAGGTGTTGATCATTGGAGTAAGGCTTTAACTAATATTATACCAATAGATATTAATCGTTTAGAGGTAAAAAATGGTAAGTTGGCATATGTAGAATTATCTACAGATCCAAATATTGATTTAAATTTTACTAATTTAGAATTAACTGCCACAAATTTGAGAAACGTTGTTTCAAAAAAAGGTACATTACCATCTCCAATTCAAGCAACAGCACGTTCCATTGGTGGCGGTAGCGTAAATTTAAATGGTAATATTAATATTGTGAAACAGGTGCCAGATGTAGATTTATCTTTTTCATTAGAAAATACCAATATTGCTGCACTAAACAGTTTTTCACGCCATTATGCTGGTTTAGACTTTGAAGAAGGTAGTTTTAATCTTTATAGTGAAGTTGCCATAGCTGACGGTTTTTTAAAAGGCTACGTAAAACCACTCTTATCAGATACTAAATTAATTGGTAAAGATGATGGGTTTTTAGGTGTATTATGGGAAGGTTTTGTTGGCTTTTTTAAGTTTGTTTTAAAAAATCAAAAAACGGATACCATTGCTACAAAAATTCCTATTGAAGGAGACCTAAACAGTGTAGAAGGTAATATATGGCCTACCGTTTTTAACCTCTTTGAAAATGCGTGGATAAAAGCATTTACTGGTAAAGTAGATGATGAAATTGATATTAAGGATGCACTTAACGGTGATGAAAATAATTAATACAATGTATCAATTTTAGTCAATTTATAGTGTGTTTTTATTGGGCGTTTTTTATTAATCTTAAAAACTTAACCAAGCATATACTTCATTTTGCTAAATCCTCAAAATCTACATTATTAAATTATCAACATCATAATTATACTTCATTACGTAATATTTAATATTGAAAATTAAGTATTAATACGTAGTTTTGATTGTGTTTAAATGCTAAGCTTATCTAAAATTATGTAACCAATATTTTTTATATAATACTTTAATTTTTGTCAAATTTTAAAATTTGAAGTATTTTTTAGAAGATTCAGAATAATAGTTAAAGCATTTGTTTCCATAAGTTAAAATGTATTGTTTAGTAAAAAACGGCCCTGTAAATGGTTAAAAACGAAGTAAAAACAACTTGTTCGTATTGTGGTGTAGGCTGCGGTATTATTGTTAAAAAAGATAATAACAACACCGTTTTTGTTGAAGGTGATAAAGACCACCCAGTTAACAAAGGGATGTTATGTTCTAAAGGGATGAATTTACATTACGTAGCTAATGATACTTCTGATAGAATTTTATATCCAGAAATGCGCTGGAGTAGATCTCACCCTAGGGAGCGTGTAAGTTGGGATGATGCTCTAGATAGAGCTGCTAGTGTTTTTAAATCGATCATAAAAAAGCACGGGCCAGATAGCGTTGGATTTTATGTGTCTGGACAAAGTTTAACTGAAGAATATTATATTGCAAATAAACTAACCAAAGGCTTTTTAGGTACAAATAATATAGATACCAACTCGCGTTTATGTATGAGTTCTGCGGTGGTAGGGTATAAAAAAACTTTTGGAGAAGATAGTGTGCCTATATCTTATGCCGATATTGAATTGGCAGATACATTTTTAATAACGGGAGCAAACCCAGCATGGTGTCACCCAATTTTATTTAGAAGATTAGAAAAGCATAAAGAGGAGCATCCTGATGTTAATATTATAGTTGTAGACCCAAGAAAAACCGATACAGCAAACTTCGCAGATTTACATTTACAACTACTACCCGGAACCGATGTTATTTTATACAATGCTATTGGCCGATGTTTATACAAACGTGGGTTAATAGATGAAACATTTATAAATAATTATACAGAAGGCTTTAAAGATTATAAAGATTTAATTTTTGAAACATCATTAAAGCAAGCCTCAAAATTATGTGGTGTTCCAGAAAAAGACATTCGTAAAGCCGCTGATATGATTGGACTTTCAAAAGGCTTTATTAGTATGTGGGCCATGGGGCTTAACCAAAGTATGGTGGGTACTGATAAAAACGTATCGCTCTTAAATTTATCTTTAATTACTGGGCAAGTTGGGAAACCAGGTGCGGGTCCATTCTCATTAACAGGGCAACCTAATGCAATGGGAGGACGTGAGGTAGGAGGAATGGCAAACCTTTTAGCAGTACATAAAGATTTAATGAATGAGGAACACCGTCGTGAAGTAGCACAGTTTTGGGGTGTAGATAAGATAAACCCTAAACCAGGATTAACAGCTACTGAGATGTTTGATGCTTTAGAAAGCGGGAAAATGAAGGCGGTTTGGATAGCATGTACAAATCCCTTGGTAAGTTTACCAAATTTAAATCGTATTGAAAAGGCCATGAAAAATTCAAAATTCGTGGTAGTTCAAGAGATTTCTCATAAATCAGATACTGTAGCTTTTGCAGATTTAGTACTACCTGCAGCCGCTTGGTTAGAAAAAGAAGGTACGATGACAAATTCTGAAAGACGAATTTCGTACTTACCAAAAGAAATTGATGCTCCTGGAGAAGCAAGACCAGATGTTGAAATTTTCTGTGATTTTGCGCAACGCATGGGCTTTAGAGGCTTTAATTTTAATAATGCCAGCGAAATTTATGATGAGTATGCCTCTATGACTAAGGGTACTAATATTGATGTGTCTTTTTTAAATTACGAACGATTAAAAACCGAAGGTACATTTCAATGGCCCGTACCAGAACACAGGCATAAAGGGACGCCAAGACTTTTTGAAGATAAAAAATTCTATACACCATCACAAAAGGCACAGTTTAATTTACCTAGTAGTATCGTAAACACATCAGTATTACCTAATGATACTTATCCTTTAATTTTAACTACAGGGCGTGTGCGCGACCAATGGCACACGATGACAAAAACTGGAAAAGTATCCCGTTTAAAAACGCATTATCCAACCCCTGTTTTAGAAATTCATCCTACTGATGCGTATTTGTACAATATAAAAAATGGCACAATTACCGAAATAAAAGGTGAAAATGGCGTAGTAAGAGTGCGTGCAAAAGTCACCGAAAACATTAAAAAAGGTGTAGTGTTTTTACCAATGCATTGGGGTAAACAATTACAAAGTAATTTAAATAGAGCTAATAACTTAACTAACACACATGTAGATCCTGTTTCAAAAGAACCAGATTTTAAATTTACCCGTGTTTCGGTTTCAAAATATAAAAAAGCACCAGAAAAAATTATAATTGCTGGGGCTGGTGCAGCGGCATTCCGTTTTGTACAAAATTACAGAGAGCAAAATGATACTGATGAAATACATGTGTTTTCAAAAGAACCAAATCTGTTTTACAACAGAGTATTATTACCAGAATATGTAACCGAAGAATTATCTTGGGAGCAGTTGCTTAAAATTAAAGAAAAAGAGCTTAATAAGCTTAATGTACATTTACATCCAGAAACGTATATCACAAAAATTAACAAGGCACAAAAAGTGGTTACAGATAGTAATGCTACAACACATAGCTTTGATAAATTAATATTAGCAACGGGTAGTCGTGCTTTTATTCCTAAAGATGTGCAAATAGATTTACCGGGGCGTTTTACAATGCGTAATAAAATAGATGCAGATCAATTTAAATCCTATTTAGATGCTACAGGCTTGCCACCAGAAGAGCAACATGTAGTAATTGTTGGTGGTGGTTTGTTAGGTTTAGAGCTGGCTGCAGCTATGAAACATAAAAATGCAAAAATAACAATTGTACAGCGTGCATCGCGTTTAATGGAGCGCCAGTTAGATAGAGTATCTAGTAAGTTACTGGCATTAGATGTTCAAGAACGTGGGATTCAAATTTATTTTGATAATGAAGTAAGTACGGTGTTTGATGATGAAGATACTGGCGATTTAAATATTACACTTAAAAGTGGAAAATCCATTACTGCCAATGCCATTGTATACGCTATTGGTACTATTCCAAATGTAGAAATTGCTAGAGAAAATGGTATTAAATGTACAAGAGGTGTTAAGGTGAATCAACATTTACAATCATCTCATCCAGATATTTTTGCTATTGGAGAGATTGCAGAATTCAATAACCAATTGTTCGGAATTACCTCCGCTGCAGAAGAGCAAGCCAATATATTAGCCAATTTTATTGCGGGTGATGTGAGTTCGTCATACAGCGGTTCTGTTTTAATGAATATTTTAAAATTCAACGATTTAAATTTATGTAGTATTGGTGAAATTAATGTTCCTGAAAATGACGATAGTTACGAAGAAATTATTTTTACTGATATTAAAAAGCGCTATTACAAAAAATGTATTGTAAAAGATGACTTATTAATTGGTGCTGTTTTAATGGGTGATAAAGCTGAGTTTGCAGAATTTAAAACCATGATTGACAGTAAGATTGAAATGGCTGAAAAGCGTGATAAACTACTTAGAGGATCATCAAACGATGTGCCAGTTATCGGGAAATTAGTATGCTCATGTAGTCAAGTTGGTGCAGGAAATATAGAAGAGGCCATAACTAAAGGTTGTACTGATTTTACAGAACTTTGTGATAAAACTGGTGCAGGTTTAGGTTGTGGAAGTTGTAAAACTGAAGTTAGAGAAATACTTCAAAATTCAAAAGTATTAGCATAATGGAAGAGCCTTATAGATTAATGATTAACGGAGGTGTTTTGTCTCCAGGAGAACTAAAATATATTTGTGAAGCAGCAGAAGGTCTAGGGTTAGATGCAATATCCTTTGGTTCTCGACAAGATATAATTTTTCCTGAGGAAATTGATGAAAGTAAGTTTGCACAGTTTGACAAAATTAAATTTGTAAAACCAAAACGTGATGGCGTAGAAAATATAGCATCCTCTTATGTTTCTACAGAAATTTTAGCAAGTACATCATGGTTAACAAGTGATAGGTATTTATATATTTTAGAGCAATTTAAACACACACCAAAACTAAGAATTAATGTTACAGACCCTATGCAACGATTAGTGCCGTTGTTTACAGGAAATGTAAATTTTATAGCCTCAGAACACGAAGATTATTGGTATTTGTATTTGCGACTTCCAGGTTGGAAAAAAACCGAAATGTATCCTGCTTTAATTTACAGTTGGGATATGGATAAGATAGAATTGGCTATTGAAAATATATTAATTGAAGAACCCGAAACTATTGAGATGGTTTTCGATTTGGTAATAGATGCTATTGAAACAAATAACCGTACTGTTGATAAACCTCTAGAAGTACCGTTTTATCCATTTCCATATTATGAAGGGATGAATCGTATTGGGCAAGATAGGTATTGGTTGGGTTTGTATTGGCGAAATAACAGATACGATATTCCGTTTTTAAAAGCCATGTGTGATTTATGTTCAGAGAATAAAATTGGTAAAATATCTATTACCCCTTGGAAATCATTTATCGTAAAAGGTATCCCGTTAAAAGCAAAGTTACACTGGGAAAAGTTTTTAGGTAAGTATGGTATCAATGTGAGACACTCTATGTTAGAGATGAATTGGCATTTACCAGTAAATGATAAAGCAGCCTTAAGTTTAAAAAAATATTTGGTTACAAATTTTGATCAAAACGATATTAGTACTTATGGTTTAACCTTTGGTATAACTAGTTTTGATAGTGATACATACAACTTTACATCCATAGTTATAGAAAAAAATAGATCGCCAGAAATCAATGGAGATTTTACTATTAGAGATACTTATAATTTGCTTTATGCTAAAAATTTCGATTCAAATACACGAGAATATATCATGCATGTTCAAGATGTAGATAAATTAGAGTTACCTGGGTTGCTCATGGAACTAAGTCAGTTGTATTTTGAGCAATTAGGGGTTGAGCGTGATGATGTAACACAACAAGCAGAAACAAAAGAAACTACAGAAGAGGAAGTACATCAATGTTCAGAATGTATGACTATCTACAATGATACCTACGGTGATATTACGCAAGGGATTCCTCCAAATACACCATTTAAAAATTTACCATCTGATTATATGTGCTCTCTGTGTGAAGCCCCAAAAAGTAGTTTTAAAACAAAAGTATTAGTAAAATCTTTGTAAGCTGTAAACCATTCGTCTATAGAAAACTGCCATCAATCTTTAGATTATAATAACTATACAGAAATTTTTAATTTAACATGTATTTGTGAAGCATATTTGCACATAGATAACAAAAATTAAACTTTAATATGTTAATTAATATAGAAATTGGAGCTTTACGTTTTAAACTAACTTTGGGGATTAAACGTCAAAAAAAAATAAACTCAAAAAAAACAATACAACTTAAACCTAAAACAAAATTAAGTGACAATATGAGTTTGGTTTTAAATAAAAATTTAAAGCATCTAAATTTTATTGACCGTTTAGAAATGAACTATAGCCAAAATCAATTAAATGCTTTACCATACCTAGAAGAATTAAAGCGTATTAAGCTAGAAGCACAAAAAAACACTTTATCGGTTTTTAATACTAAAGTAGCTTAAAATAAACTCATAAAACCATTCGTCGACACTTAAGCGTCATTCAGCTATACTAAAATCCAAATTAGCGAAATACAATCCATTATTCCTTCTACTTCAATTAATTTAACATTTTAAAACTAGAGATTATGAATACATTAAACATATTGCTCATTGAGGATGATATGATAGAAGTTATGAAGTTTAAGAGAACAATTTCTAAACTAGAATTACATCATAATATAGTTGAAGCTAATAACGGCGAAGAAGCGCTGAAAATTTTACAAAAAAAAGATGAATTACCTGACATTATTTTATTAGATTTGAATATGCCAAAATTAAATGGCATAGAATTTTTAAATATTTTGAAGCAAGATGATCTTTTAAGACATATACCAACAATAATATTAACAACTTCTAACAATCAAAGAGATTTATTAGAATGTTATAAAATAGGAATAGCAGGTTACGTGTTAAAACCTCTAAAATATGAAGACTACGTATTAAAAATAGAAAAATTATTAGGGTATTGGAGTATTAATGAATTAAAACAAGTTTAAATGAAAGGTATAGTGTTTACAGAATTTCTTGATTTGGTTGAAGATAAATTTGGACTAGAAGTGGTTGATAAAATCATAACACAGTCTAATTTAGATTCTGGGGGTATTTATACGTCTGTAGGTACTTATAAATTTTCTGAAATGCTGCAACTACTACAGCATTTAAGTGCACATACAAATATCTCCATAGATGATTTATTATTAGTGTATGCAGAACATTTTTTCAGTGTTATAGAAACGAGTTATCCTGGGCTTTTGGCAACGTATAAAGACCCTATCGATATGTTATCTTCTATTGAAAATCATATACATGTTGAGGTAAGAAAAATATATCCTGATGCAGAATTACCAACATTTGAAATTGTTGAGAAAACGGAAAATTCTCTTGTTATGATTTATAAATCTAGTAGAGCCATGCATCATTTTGGATTAGGCTTAATGAATAAAACTTTTGAGCACTTTAATTCTAAAGCAAGTATAGTTTTAGAAAAATTGAATGATGATGGAACAGAAGTTAAGTTTTTGATTAATAAAAATTAATGAGTCAAAATCAAATAGATATATTAAAACGTGCACTAGCGCGAGAAAAAGCAGCAAGAAAACAAGCAGAAAAAATTCTTGAAAGTAAAGCAGATGAACTTTATGTAGCCAACCAAAAACTCGAGAAATCTTATTTAGAGCTTGAAGCCATACTCAATAAAACAGATTCTCAATTACAAGGCGTTTTTGAAAATATAGTTGATGCCTATGTTATCATGGACTTAATGGGTAATATTCTTAAAATGAATGACGCTGCTGTTAGTCTTTTAGGTTTTGATAACTCAAAAGTAGATTTTAATTTACTTGATATGGCACATCCAGACGAAATGCAACGTGTAGCACAATCATTTAAAGCTTTACTTATTAATGGTACACTTACAGATTTCCATCTTAAAATTATCACCCAAGAAAAAGTTGAAAAACTAGTACACATAAATGCTAGTATTATTTATGATAATGGAGAGGCTGTCGCTGCTCAGGGTATAGTTAGAGATATTACAGAGATGAATAGTCTACAAATACAAAAAGAAAAGCTACTTGAAAAATTAGAAAAAAGTAATAACGAACTTCAAGAATACGCTCATATAGTATCTCACGATTTAAAATCGCCGTTGCGAAGTATAGATGCTTTAGTAAATTGGATTAAAGAAGATAACCAAGATAAACTCGACGAAACCAGTCTACAAAATTTTGATTTAATTGAAACCACATTGGAAAAGATGGAACAATTAATTTCTGATGTATTGATGTATTCAAGTGTTGGTGCCGAAACTTTAGAAAAACAAATAGTAGATTTAGATGCTTTGGTAACCGATTTAAAAACCATTTTGTTTGTTCCAGAACATGTCTCAATCTCAGTTTTAAATACGCTTCCTAAAATAGAAGGAGAAAAAGTTAAACTGCAACAATTATTTCAAAACTTAATAAGTAATGCCATAAAGTTTATAGATAAAAAAGTAGGTTTGGTTGAAGTAGATGTAAAGGATAATGGAACACATTATCAATTTTTAATTAAAGATAATGGCATTGGGATTGAAGAAAAATTTCATGATAAAATTTTTAAAATATTCCATACATTAAATAAAAGTAAAGATTCAACAGGTATAGGGCTCTCTATTGTTAAAAAAATTGTGGATTTACACGAAGGTGACATTTGGTTAGAAAGTAAACCAAATATTGGCACAACCTTCTTTTTTACTCTCAAAAAATAATACATGAAAACAGTACAATTAAAAAAACATAAAGAAAGTAATTGGGACTATCTATCACCAAAACAACCCCTGTCTAAACCCTTAGTATTGGTTTTAGGAAACAGGTATATGCTAGAGCACGATACTGTTTTTGAAGATGTAAAAACATTATTTCCAGATGGGCACATAGTTTTTGGTTCCACAAGTGGTGATATTACTTCAAATAGTGTTGATGATGATAGCATCACGATAACAGCAATTGAGTTTGAAAAAACAGAGTTTTTGATTAAGACGAGTAATGTTTTAAATACAGATTTAGATAGCCACAAAACAGGAGTTGATTTATTAAAGGAATTTCCAGAGCAAGGTTTAAAATACGTTTTTGTTTTATCAGAAGGGAGTTTTATAAATGGAAGCGAGCTTACCAAAGGGATGAATACGTCTACTACCGATAATATTTTAATTACTGGTGGTTTGTGTGGCGATGGTGCACGTTTTGAAAAAACACTAGCAGGTTATAATGAGAACCCTAAACCAGGAGAAATTATAGCCATTGGATTTTATGGTGAGTCGTTTGAAGCTTCATTTTCTATTCATGGTGGTTGGACACCCTTTGGTCCAGAACGCGTTGTAACCAAATCAGAATCTAATGTGTTATATGAGTTAGATAACCAACCAGCACTAGATTTATATAAAAAATATTTAGGTGATAAGTCTAAAGAGTTACCATCAGCAGCTTTACTGTACCCTTTAAATGTTAAGTCTACAGAAGAAAAACAATCTTTTGTGCGTACCATTTTAAATATAGACGAAGCGGATAATACCATGATACTAGCTGGAGATATCCCCGTAAATTCTAAAGTACAATTGATGATGACAAACGTGGATAAGATAGCTAATGCATCAGAACGCGCTGCGAAACAAGCATTAGAATTGAGACACGCAAAACCACAATTAGCCTTATTAGTGAGTTGTATTGGTAGAAAATTAGTTTTAGATCAGCGGGTAGAAGAAGAAATAGAAGAAGTGGTTGCCGTATTAGGAGATGATACAACTATATGTGGGTTTTATTCTTATGGGGAAATTGCACCGTTTCATGGAGAGCAAAATTGCCAGTTACACAATCAAACCATGACGATAACGCTAATTAGCGAATAATGAATTCTTTACTAAAACGTCAAATAAGAAAATACCTTTCTGAAGAACAAGCATCATCAGAGCAAATGGAAGCATTTTTAAATGCCGTAAATAGCTCATATACTAATTTTGATGAACAATATGTGATGCAACAAAGAGCAATGTCTATCAGTTCTGAAGAATTATTTATTGCCAATACACAATTAAAAAATGAAGCTGTAGCCCAAAAGGACGTTATTGATAAGTTAAAACATATTATTGAAACACTTAAGTTTTACGAATTGCCACATAATTCCGCTATAGATACTGTAGATTTAGATGGTTCTAAGCTAGTGGATTTTATTGATAATCAAACCAAAGAGATTATAAAAATTAATAAACAACGGGAAAAACTTCTTGAAGAATTAGCACATCAAAATCAGGAATTAAGTGATTATGCACATATGGTATCTCACGATTTAAAATCACCACTACGAAGTATAGATGCGTTAACCGCTTGGTTATATGAAGATTATAAAGATGAACTAGATGCAGAAGGTGCTAAAAATTTAAAATTAATTAGAAACAATGTAGAAAAAATGGATACACTAATCAGTGGTATTTTAGATTATTCTACTATTACAAAAAATCAAACAGAGTGTTATGATGTTGATATTAATTTATTAATAGAAAGTATTTTATCTGCTTCATTATTGCCAGAACATATAAGTGTTAATATTACATCAAAATTACCTATAGTTAAAGGTGATAAATACAGGTTACAACAGCTGTTTCAAAACCTTTTGGATAATGCCATAAAATATAATGATAAAGCAAAGGGATTTATAGAGATAGGTGTAGAAGACGTAAATGACTTTTGGAGATTTAAAATAACAGATAATGGTAAAGGGATAGAGGATACCTATTTTGATAAGATATTCAAAACATTTCAAAAATTAGAAAATAACCCACAATCTTCTGGAATTGGATTAGCTGTAGTTAAAAAGATAGTCAATCTTTATAACGGTAAAATTTGGCTAGAGTCTACACTAGGAGAGGGCACAACATTTTACTTCACATTAAAAAAATAACATATGGAACAACCAAATTTATCCTACATTAACGAGTTATCTCGAGGAGACGATGCTTTTAGAGATAAGCTAATTTCAATCGTGAAAACAGAATTTCCACATGAAAAGGCACAATATTTTGAAAATTTTGAATCTAAAAATTTTAGAGAAACTGCACAAAACGTCCATAAACTTAAACATAAAATTAGTATTTTAGGCCTTGAAAAAAGCTATACTATAGCTGAAGATTACGAAAATAGTTTGAGAGAAAGTAATATCTCAGGACACGAAGTATTTAACGAAATTCTCCAAATAATGACAGACTATTTAGAGACTTTGTAAAGTTTTTTTAATGAATTGTATTATTATTGATGATGAGGCCGTAGCAAGAGTAATCATTTCTCAGTTGTGCTCAAAAATACCAGAATTAAACGTTTTGGAAGAGTTCTCAAACGCTATGCAAGCTATTAAATATTTAAATCACAATAGGGTAGATTTAATATTTTTAGACATTCACATGCCAGATTTTACTGGTTTTGATTTTATTCAAACGCTTAAAGATCCTCCTAAAATAATTTTAATTACTTCAGATGCTCAATTTGCTATAAAAGCATTCGAATACGATTGTATTGTGGATTATTTAGTTAAGCCCATTACCTTACCACGTTTTGAAAAAACAATAAAGAAAGCAGAGTTATTTGCTTCTACCATATCTAAGTCTCATGTTAATGATAAACTAGAAACAACATCAGGTTACAACCTTTATGTAAATATAGATAGACGACTTATAAAAATAGATATACCAAGTATATACTTAATTGAAGCAAAAGGAGACTATATTCATATTAAAACTGATGATAAAAATTACACGGTACATTCTACCTTAAAAAAAATTGAAGAGAAGCTACCTCATAGTTCATTTCTAAAAGTACATCGTTCGTACATAATTAACGTTCATAAAATTATTGATATAGAAGATAATAGTGTACTTATAAAAAAAGACGTAATTCCTGTAAGTCGCTCTAACCGACCAGAATTAATGAAGCGTTTAAACTTGCTTTGATAGACCATTTAAATGTAGTCTGTCATTTCGACGCTAGGAGAAATCACATCATATTACGTGTTAATCAGCATCTACTTACTCGAATGTGATGTCTCAATCGTTCCTCATGTCGACATGACAACACGCATATTAATTTAGTATCCGTAGTCATTTCGACGCAAGGAGAAATCACATTCGAGTAATAAATAAGAGGATAATAATTGAAATATGGGAAATAAATATTTCGTTTACATCATAACTAATAGATACAGAACCACATTATACATAGGCTTCACAAACAATATCCAAAATAGATTAGCACAACATTACTTTGATTCTCAAAACGCTAAAAAATCCTTTGCGGGTAAATATGACTGTATTTATTTGGTCTACTACGAAACTTTTGAATTCCCAAAACAAGGTATTACTAGAGAAAAAGAGCTAAAAAAGTGGAGACGGGAAAAGAAGAATAAACTGATTTCGGATTTTAATCCGAAGTGGGAAACACTCAATAACGACGTATTTTAAATAAAACCTCTAGTCATTTCGACGCAAGGAGAAATCACATTACATTTTTAGTGTTCATCAACATCTGCGCACTCGGATTAGATGTCTCAATCGTGCCTCATGTCGACATGACAAAGCGTATACCAATTTCTATTCGGTTTAAGTCAAAATAACACATCATCGATGATTTATTATTTAAGACTGTTAAAAAATTATACTATTCGTCTATAACACAAAAAATACAACATTTTAAATATTCTTTTTCGTACATTAAATTGGAATTATATATAATATCATACATTTTAATTTAAACTTAAGCCTAATACCATTCGTCTACACAAAAGTTTCATCTAACGAAAAACAGTGAAAATCCCTTTAAACCCAACCTACATTTGTAGTGTAAAACAAAGAAACCATGAAAAAATTATTACTATCATTATTTATCACAAGCGCAGTTTTTGCTCAAGACCCCCCATTTAACTGCGATTATAATGCCTACTTATTTCAATATAATGATGTTTATGCTATAGATCTAGCATCTGGAAATTCGTATCAGGTTGCTAAAGATGTTACAGAGGGTACTATCAACGCAACCGCATACAACCCGGTAGATGGTTACATTTGGGGATCATTAAGTTTTCCTTCAAAATCTATAGTAAGAATAGGAAAAGATTTTTCAACACTTATTTATTATGTAGATGAGTTACCAACTAGCGGACGTTATATTGGTGATATAAGTGCAGAAGGTATTTACTATTTAAAAAGCGGTGGTACAGCATACTACGCATTAGATTTAGATCCAGAATCTGATAATTACGGACAACATAAAGAAACCTTACAACTCCAAAAGAATATAAGTATTCACGATTGGGCATTTAATGCTATCGATAAGAAGCTTTACGCAGTAGAAAAGAAAACCAACATTTTATACAGAATAGATGCTAAAACTGGAAATATGGAAAGTTTAGGTGTAGTGCCAATTCTGTCGGGTTTAAATTATACCTATGGTGCTGTATATTTTGATGCCTCAGGGCGGTTTTATGTATCTGCTAACCAAACAGGAACTATTTATGTTATCCAAAGTGTACAAAATTTAACAAGTTCTAGTACCATGGAGTCTAATCTATTTGCTTTTGGACCTTCAAGTTCTCAAAATGATGGAGCGCGTTGTCCTACAGCACCAGTACCACAAGAAATTTGCGATAATGGTATTGATGATGATGGCGATGGATTAATTGATTGCGAAGACCCATCATGTTCGGGCTATTCAGGTTGCCCTGTAATACAAGCCTCAACATCTTCTAGTGCAAATGCAGGTGGTTTAGAAAGTAATAACAGACTTTCAGAATTAATAAACAAACGTAATTTTAATCGTGTAAAACGTAATTATAGTTTTGATAAAACCACAGCTAAACGTTTTATAAAATCATCTAAATACGGTAAAAACGTACCAGGAAAAGGGAACGGATTTCAATTATCAGATTTAATACCTTTAGAAGTGGTTAATGAAGATGAAGCTATAGAGTCTTCTCCAACAGATTTAATTGGAATTACCAACGCTAAAGAAGTGTATTCAGTAGATTACATGAAAAATAATGAAGCTATTGCCTCTATACTATTACTAAAAACCTACGATGGCGTTTACGAACACACAAAGTACATTTGCGATAGATTATTAGGCGCAGAGTTAGTATCGGTATCCACCATAGAAATTAAAGAACAACAATTTATAAAAGCCTTAATACGAAATATAGATGGTAGTTTAGAGTTTGTATTAAGTTTATCGGCCAAAGCCACCGATAACGATGTTAATTTTGGAATTGAAAGTCACTGGAATTTAGATAAATACGAAAACAACGTTGGGTTTTACAATTTCCAAATATGGTCTAACTCTCTAGACGATTTAGTAAAACTTGGAGAAGAAGTTGTAACATTATTAAGTGTACAAAAACCAATAACAAGTTACAACAACTCATTAGCACCAACCGTATTTGTAAAATCAGGAACATACAGAAATGGTAAGTTAGATTTACAAATAGTAAACACAAATAGAACTGCAAATGTAGTATTTGATGGCGGTGTTAGAACAACAGAAACAGAAACCGTAGAAACCGTATCAACTACTATAGCACTAGACGAACACTACATTTCTAATGTAGAGGTAGATGCAGGAAGCCTATTTGATATTGGGTTTAGAATTGGCGATGGTGTAAACATACCAGATGACTTATTCTTATCTGACGGTCCTTGGGGATATGATGATGCACAAGCCAATGTAACCCGTTTTGATGTATTGCCAAACACCACCACATTTAACACAGATGTATATGCTGTAGAGCGCGACATTATTTTGGAAGCTACAACAAGCAATTATGTAGCCACTTATCGTGCCTTAACACCAAAATTTAATCCAATAGATTTATCAGAATTTAACAGCCTAAAATTACAAGCAAAAGGTACAGGTACATTAATAATACGATTGGTTAAGGCAAGTGTAGAGAACTGGGAAACACAGTATAAAGCTAGTATAAATTTAACAGAAGATACTACAGAATACACCCTATTGTTTTCAGATTTTATCTCATTAAACGGTACGCCTTTAGAAGCAAACGATATTACATCTATAGTATACACCATGCTAGCAGAAAATGGTGAAATACAAACAAAAACAATGACATTACAACAAGTGCATTTTGCAAAAAGTGGTACGCTTTCAGTAGAAGATATTACTGAAAATTCAGGTGAAAATATGAAGGCATCTCCAAATCCAATGCGAGCCAATACAACCATAACATTTAATGCAATAGTAAACGAAACAGTAACATTAAAAGTATATAACCAAATAGGTACTCTAGTTAAAGAAATAGACTATACCACACAACGTGGCGAAAATAACTTAATATTAAAAAGAAATCAATTAAGTTCAGGCATGTATTTCTGTAAACTTACAAGTGGCAGTACAACATACAAAACAGTAAAGCTTATGGTAAATTAAGTAACCAACTTAAAATTAAGTAAACTGAGGATTGTTAATAGCTAAATACTCCAATGTTAAAAAGGGCAAGAAACGTAAGTTTCTGCCCTTTTTTTGTTTTAATAATTTGGGCGTTACCACAAAGGTCGGGCTTGAAGCCTGTCTTGAGCGCAGTCGAAAGGCTATATCTTTTTAATGCGTCATAATCCATACGTCATTGCGAACAAAGTGAAGCAATCTTCTTAATCACAGGAGATTACTTCGTCGTGCCTCCTCGTAATGACGGTTTATTAGCCAAAGCATTAAAAAGGATGCCGCTGTAATCCCTAACACGGTTTGTGTGTAATATTTGTATGGAGTTATAAGAGAGAAAATTATAGGTTTTTGTATTATGGTTTAGTATTTTTAGAGAAAATAAAACATATTTAACTTACGCTTATCCTAACTAAATAGGGGTATAATCGGGTAAAAGTTACGTATATAAATAAGTTAGCTTTAATGCTAGAGCAAGTTTGCGGTTTGAAAAAAAGACTGGTTTATTTTTCGATTTTTTTTTGAGTTTTAAGGTAGATAAATCAGAAAAACTGTATATGGAATTTAAAAATTTCTGGAATTATCACTCAAATTCGGAATGAAATACAACAGCGGAATTGACCACTCGATCCCGATAGCTATCGGAACTGAATTGAATTACGGCTGAATTTTTAGCTTGCCTGCCTGTCGACAGATAGGTTTGCGCAATCGGAACTGGAAAAGCAACGTCGGAATAGCTCACTCAAACCCGAATAAAAAAATGGTCGGAATTTTAGCAAGTTTGCGGAATGAATAAAAAAGCAGAAATTATAAAATTGGAATTAAATGATGACCGAAAAAAAGAAAAAAACGAATGAATTATGAAAGCACTAAAAGCTAACAAAGTGTATAATTAATTGCTTGCTTTCTACTCATCTGGAATATTCCTTCGGAATATTCCTAAGTCCGGTCCATTTTTGCTAAATTAGTTGCTTAACCACGCAACTAATCATACACAAAAACGTTAGGCACAATTAAAACCAACCATTATGAATAGATTAAGTAAATCATTTTTTGCAGAAAGCAATATTGAGAAAGGTGTCGATTTTGGAATTAAAAAAATTGACATAGAAGGAAAAATGAAAGTCCTTAAACAATTAGCTGATAAAACTGAAAATCCAGACCAGACACACAGTATTATTTTGCAACATATTTTACCAACAACTATTGAATATATTGACATAGTTAATTCAGTTTATCCTGTTGAATTAGTCATATCAATAGTATATTCTAATGATATGCCAACAGTTGAGGCGTTAAGAAAAAAAGGATACAATGTTATCGTTCCACCGAGTATCGATTATATGAAAAATGAGCTATGGAAAGACGTAGACAAGGTTGTTGCGAATTGTAAGCATCCAATAGTTTTCCAAGAGGTAGGTGGATATATGTCAAAATGGACAAGAGAATTGTCAAAAAACAAAAACTTTAAAGGCTGTGTAGAAGACACAAAAAACGGACTTTGGAGATATGAGAAAGCTCAGGCTGATGGAATTTTAGAACTACCTGTTTTATCTATGGCAGGAACAGATTTAAAAAAAGTTGAAGATTCATTAATTGGCGATGCTTGTGTGTATAGTCTTGAAAAAGTTATGAGAACTCAATTAGCTTCTATCTTAGATGGTGTTCGCTGTGGAGTAATCGGTTGGGGTAATATTGGTAAGTCTTGTGCTACTGCATTTGAAGGTAGAAATGCAGTTGTTTCAATCTATGACATAAACCCTATTGTAAATATGTTAGGATATGGAAGAGGTTTTTATCCAATGCCTTTAAAACAATTACTTTCAGAGTGTGATATTGTGATGGGATGTTCAGGTAGACGTTCAATTAGAGTTGCTGATATCCACGATATCAAAAACGGGGCAATACTTTGTAGTGCTTCTTCTAAAGATATTGAGATAGACTTAAAGGGTTTCGCAAAACTTTGTGATATTGAAGATGTAACTACCAAAGGAGATAACTTATGCCCTATTGAAAAATATACAGTTAAGGAAACTAAAAAATACTTTTATATTTTAAAGCACGGTACACCTATTGATTTTTTAGATATGCCTTTACAAGGAGCTATTTTAGACTGTACATTCTCAGAGCTTTTTGTTTGTATGCGTGAAATATCAAGTAAAAACTATCCTAAAGGTGTTGTAGAGTTATCAGAAATACTTCAAGTTGATGTTGCTAAAATTTGGCTTCCTACCTATGCTGAAACATTTTCTGGTTCTGAAGCCGAAAAAGACAAAACATTTTTCTATCCTGAAAGCTGGGATTGGGAATAAGAAATAACTGTGCCTAACATTGTATAATAATAATAGCGGTTTAATCGCTAAAACGAAATAAGAAACACATAAACAAAGGTCTGTACTAAACCGAAAAGTTAGCGTTCCAAAATCCGCTACTATTCTTATACGAGACCGTTAGCAAACATTTAACCAAAACCTCGAAATGCCATTTCCAATTGACGAAAAACACATAAAAGAAACGGAATCTGAACTGAACGTAAAATTCCCAAATGAATTCAAAATCCGAATGATAAAAATAAATGGTGGCGAATTAATTACGGACGAATTTGAATTTGAACTTTACCCTTTTTTTGACAAAACTGACAAGAAAAGAATAAGTCGAACTTGCAATCATATTGGACTTGAAACAAAAAATGCTCGTAAATGGAATGGATTTCCTAAAAGTGGAATCGCAATTGGTGCGGATGGATTTGGGAATCAACTAATCTTAACTCATAATGGAAATGGAAATTTAAGTGAAGAACTATATTTCTGGAATCACGAGACAGGACAGGTAGAAAAAATTGCTGAATCGATTAATAAACTTCATATCAACAAAAGCTCATTATGGGACAAAATAAAATCGAAATTTAACGCATAAAACTATAATTCGTGAAAAAAATATTAATCTTGACTTTACTCTCATTTTTCGGTTGTAAAAACGATCCAATCTGTACTATAAATGAAAATAACGCTGGAAAAGAAATCTATGATTTAGACGAGGTAACTTGTTTCATTGCATTAAAGCTGAATAAGAAAAAATCTGACCTAAATTTGATTCGTGACGCTCTAATTGCGGAAATGAATTATATGGAGAAAACTCGACTGACTTCTGACAATCAAAACCCTAAAAACGAACCTGAATCGAATACCGAATTGGATATAAATCAAATGGTGGAATATGCTCTGAATGAGGAAAAAGTAAAATTATCAAAGGATGAACTAATCGAAATTTATGATACTGAAATTAAGTATTTAATGTTTATTGGAGTCTTAGAAGAATAAAAACTATGCACAACAACTTGTAAAATTAATGGCTAGTTCTAGCCTACTTACGAATATTACTGCGGAATTTTCTATTTGGTTTTTATTTGCTAAATTAGGTGCTTAAACCACGCAACAAACCATACACTATAGCGTTACTCCTCAAAAACCGGCGTCCCACCCAAATACCACTTAAACCTCACACCAATTTCATTAAACGTAAAACCAGCTGCAGTGGCAGAGGCAATATTACTTCGGGTACCGTAAAGGTTTAACAAGGCACGTTCAGAAAATTTATAACCTAGTTTCCCTTGTACGCGGTAAGTGCTTTGGCTGCTATCGTCTTCAATGTATTGTAAACCAGTAGCGGCAGTCAATTCATAAAACCATTCGTTAGGTTTGGTAATGGCTTCATCTTTAATAATATTTACAAATACTTCGCCAGCATTAAACTGTTCTGGACTAAAATAAATGGTTGGCACTTGGTTTTTAAAGGTAATGTATTGGTAATTTAAACCCGCTTTAAGTGATGGTTTTGGTAAAATATTATAGTACAACGAGGTAAACAATAAGTTTCTAGTATTATCGTCGTTTTGCCACGTATAAAAATACTGTGTAAACCAACCCAAATTAAAGTTGGTGCTTAGACTATAATTGGCATAAATATTATTCATTACAATTTCCCTATCTAATAATTCGGCATTAAAACTTTGAATTTCGCTTTTGTAACCAATATCTAAAACTTGTAGTTTAAAGGGTTTTATATTAAACGCTAAATCAGCAACCAATTGTGTATAATCGCTTGTATTTGCTTTTGCTGCCGTTACACCTGCAGTTCCTTTAAAGGTAAGGTTTGGTAGTAACTGATACGCTAACCCTAATGAAAAATCGTTTGATGTGGCATCAAAATTAGTGACTTTATTGGTTGTTGTTCTGTAGCCATAATTTGCCAACCATTTAAACCTGGTTGAGGTTGGGAATTCTATTTTGGTTTGTACGCCAAAGGCTTTATTATCACCATTATCAAAGGAGTAACTCGCTTTAGTTTCCCAAAACGGCGTAAAAGAGGTCTTTAGAGTTTTAATAAAATTAGTAGCATCTTTTTGCTTGTCATAATACGTTAAGGTATTTTCTGCAGATTGGTAAGCTTCATTATACTTCCCTAAAGCTTTTAGGGCATTTGCTTTTCCTAAATTACCATCAAAAGAACTGCTATCGTTTTCTAAAATGCGGTTATAATCTGCAACACTCTTTTTAAAATCACTTTTATAAATATTTAGGGTAGCACGTAAGGCTAAAATCCAGTTTTCGTTAGGTTTGTTTTCTATTAAATCATCAATTAATATTTTGGCAGATTTAAACTTTTTATTCCAAATTAAAGCTTGTACATGTCTTTCTGTTGTTGCTTTTACCAATGTGCTATCCGTATCATTCTCTAAACCTAAATAGGCTTGCTCACTTAATTTTAGCGCCTCCTTTTCTTTGCCTTTTAAATGTTGTGCTAAAGCCAAACCATTTTTTGCTGTTATTTTATTGTCCGGATTTTTGGCTAATATATTATAAGTGTCTGTAGCTTTATCAAATTCGCCCATAATTAAATACAGGTTGGCTAAGTTTAAAAGCGTGTCTTTATCATCTTTAAAAAGTGTTAGGTTTTCTTTTAAAAGACGTTCGGCTTCATCATAGTTTTGAGCTTGTTGATTTTGATAGGCATACCCTAAATACATGTATTTTTTTGAGGTTAACGCATTCGGGTTTCCTGGAGATACCTCTAAAGCTTTATTCACATAAACTAAGGCTTCTTCGTATTCTTTTAAGTTTGACAAAGTATTGGCGTAACTTAATAAAGCGGCAAAACTTTTAGGGTCTTCATTTATTAAAGTCTTAAAATAGGTTTTTGCTTCAGGGAAGTTACTAGTCCATAACAGCGATTCACCATAGTTTAATTTTACTTCAAAATCGTTAGGGTAGTCTTTTAATAACTTATTAAAAAGCATGTTTGCTTGTTCTGGTTTTCCGTTTAAACCAATAGCTCTTCCGTAGCATAATCTGGCCGTTTTGTTGTTAGGATGCTCTTTTAAAATGGTTTCAAAAAACGATTCTGCTTTAGTGTATTTACCAGTTTCTAAATAAGTAAAGCCTTCCTGCATGTTTTGTGTATATGCTACTGTGGTAACAAAAAAGGCGATTAAGACACTATATAATTTTATATTCATTGTTTGGTTTTTGTGATACTGCAAGTTAAGCCCAAAACCCACAATACTAATCTACAGGAAACTACCATTCACCGACATTAAACTGCCATTTGGTGTATACTGTACTCAGTTTACAGCAAATACACCTGAGTTTTTAGTAAAATATAGCCTTACTGGTGTAGTGTTATCCTAATTAAATTAATGGTGCTTTGGCTGTTTTATTTATAATGCAATGCAATTTGCCCAAGCTGTCCTACAATTTTAATAGAATCTTTCATTGATAATTTAGAGCCATCAGCATGTATCCATCGTTTTAGTGGTTGTTCGCAGATGTATGAAATCGCTTTTTTCTTTCCATAATGCTTTCGCATTCTTATAAAAATCTCGACATCAAAAATCCAAGCACTTATAAATTTATCATTAAACATATGTTTCACAATATCTTTATCCATAATTTTTGCACCACATTGTGTATCGTTAAAAGGCATACCTAAAATAGTTCTTATAATAAGGTTTATGGTTTTGCTTATTATTTTTCTGGCAGACTCCTTGGTAATATCAGCGCCCATTCTACTCATTCTAGAACCACTCACAATTTTAAAATCAGAAGTTTCAATAGTTTTTACTAAATCGTCAAAATCTCTAAAATCTGTTGATAAATCCGCATCTAAATATCCTATATAATCCAATTGAGAGTCTTTTGCTAAATGGAGAACGCCTTGTCTAACAGCCTCGGCTTTTCCACCGTTTTTTTCGCAGTTATATACGCTAATATTATTTTGTCTTTCCTTTTGTAAGTCATTTAAAACTTGCAACGTATTATCTTTACTACCATCGTTTACAAAACATAAATGATAGCCTAAGTTACTGTCTACAAAGTCAATAAATTCTTTACTCAACAAACGTTCTTCTTCATTATAACAAGGTATTACTACACCCACACAGCGTTTTTGAAGCATTTGTTCTTTTGGGCTATTGCTTTGTGGCTTATTTGTTTTAATACCAAATATTCTAGAAATTCTTACGGTAACTTCGTTTAAGGATACGGGTTTTTTCATGTAATCGTCAATACCTAAATCAAACCCATCTATTATAGTATCTTCACTTGTATTACCAGAAAGCACTAAAATTTTAACATCTGATTTTTTTTCATGTCTAATTGTCTTAACAACGTCTAGACCGGATATCCCCTCCATATTAATATCTACAATTACAATATCTGGTTGATAAGAATCGAAGATTTGTAGTCCTTCTTCTCCTGTATTTGCGGTTTTAATACTAAATCCTAGGTCGGTTAAGTGTTTTCTTAGTGACAACACTATTAATTGCTGGTCATCTATGGCTAAAATTTTAATCATATTGGTAGGTTTTATTAAGGTTAAATTTAGGGTTTGTACTACTTTTTATTATGTTTTTTATGTTATAATTTGTCGTAAATATAACTTTTTTTTGAAAGAAATATAAGATTTTATTGTAAATTTTATCGACAAATGGTATATTTGTTCGTTTTCGTGTCAGAATTAAAGAGTTTATGCGAAGATTATTTTAACCCAAAACCTACCAAATTATGAAGATAGCTATTGTAACAGCATATCCACCAAGTAAGGTTACTTTAAATGAGTATGCATACCATTTAGTAAAACATTTTAGACAAAAACAAGACGTTACAGAACTCATTTTGTTGTGTGATTATACTGATAACGAAAAGGACATTAACTTTACAGAAGATGGATGTAACATTACTGTAAAAGAATGTTGGAGATTTAATAGTTACAAAAATATAGTAAGTATTACTAAGGCTATAAATATTACAAAACCAGATGCTGTTTTGTTCAACCTACAGTTCATGAAGTTTGGTGATAAAAAGGTTGCAGCTGCATTAGGATTAATGTTGCCATTAGTTTGTAAATTAAAAAAGATTCCAAATATTGTATTACTGCATAACATTATGGAGGAAGTAGATTTAGGAAGTGCTGGTTTTACTAATAATAAGCTGATGCAAAACGTATATGGTTTTATTGGTAATACGTTGACGAGACTTATTTTAAAATCTGATACTGTAGCTGTAACCATGCAAAAGTATGTTGATGTTTTAAGCAAAAAGTATAAAGCTAATAATGTAAAATTAATACCGCATGGTACTTTTGAAATTCCAGAAGAACCTAATTATATTACACCATCTAACCCAATGCAAATAATGACATTTGGTAAATTTGGTACGTATAAAAAGGTTGAGGCTATGATTGAAGCTGTAGAGAAAGTACGGAAATCAACCGATTTAAACTTAGAGGTTGTTATTGCTGGTACAGATAATCCCAATGTCCCTGGGTATTTAGCAAAGGTTAAAGAAACTTATAAGGATATACCGCAAATTCGTTTTACTGGTTATGTTGAAGAAAACGAAGTTCCTGTGTTATTTAATGAAAGTACGGTTGTTGTTTTTCCGTATACATCTACTACTGGGAGTTCTGGAGTATTGCACCAAGCAGGTAGCTACGGTAAGGCTGTAGTAATGCCAGATTTAGGCGATTTAGCAATGTTAGTTAAAGATGAAGGGTATCAAGGTGAGTTTTTCGACCCTAAATCTGTGGATAGTTTAGCGCAAGCCATTGAGAGCATTGTAACTAATAATGATTACAAAGTTAAGCTAGGACAAATTAATTATAAAGCAGCAACGGCACACCCTATGTCTGATATTGCAGAAATGTATCTAAATACATTTAAAGCAGTTGGTGCTTAAACTTTATTTTTTATTCATTCACCTAAAGCTAAGTGCGATTTAACGAAATTTAAACCTGCTACATCGTATGAAGAAGCATCTTTGTATCAGAAATCACAAGTACTAATCATAAAACCCCAAAACTATGTCACTTAAAATTAAAGAAAACAATACTACTTTTTTTATTGAAGGTTCTATTAACGCCTCAACAGCTAATCAGTTTAAAAATCATATGGAGTTTTTAATTCTGTATAAAAAAGAACTTACTATTAATATTGATAATGTTGCTGCTATTGATAGTAGCGGAATGCAAGTATTTAGAGATTTATATAAAACAGCTATTGCTAACAACAAAAAATTTGTTGTAGTAGGGTATGGGTGCAAGGAAATTTTTCAAGATTTTGAAACAAGCGTTGCAGCTTAAATTACAATAGGTTAACCCTTAAAAACCCAAAGTTATGCAAATCTTAACATTTTTGAAATCAAAAAAAATCTCCCCAGAACAACTATTTATGCTAAGTGTTTTGGCTGTAAATGGGGGTAATTACTTGTACAATCTTATTTTGGGTAGACTGTTAGGACCAGCACAATTTGCAGATGCCGCAGTACTTATTACATTTTTATTGGTGTTAAGTTTTGCAGCTATGACATTTCAATTAGTAACTGCTAAATTTTCCGTGCTTTTTGAGCATCAAATTTTTAAAAGTTTTATTGCTAAAGTCTACAAAAATGCACTTTTAGTTGGTGTTTTAATGGGATTACTTATCGTTGTTTTTTCAACACAATTACAATCTGTATTTAATACATCGTCGTCAAATATGTTTCTTGTGTTTGGTTTTGGTGTGCCTTTATACTTTTTAATGAGTGTAAATAGAGGCGTGTTTCAAGGAAAAAAAGCATTTAAACAGTTATCAATTACGTATCAATCTGAAATGTTAAGCAGATTAATCATTACTTTAGGTTTGATTTTAATTTTCAATATCCAATCTTCAGTAGTTATTGCTGTTGGTATTTTAGCATCTTTTGTATTCGGACTTTTTCCTTTTAAATCAGAACATATATCATTCAAAAAAACGCTAGCACTTCCTGAGGTTCATTCCAAAAGTATTAAACATTTTTTTGTGATAACTGCGTTTTACGAATTAACACAAATCATCATTAACAATAGTGATATTCTATTAGTTAAGCATTATTTTGAATCTTACGAAGCAGGATTATATGCCTCTTTGGCTTTAATAGGGCGTATTGTTTATTTTATAGCTTGGATGTTTGTAATGTTGTTATTACCAACTGTTGTACAACTTAAAAAGGACGGAAAAGAAACTGCTCCTATACTTTTTAAATATATAGGCTACATCGCAGCAATATCTGTAAGTATCATTTTGGTATGCTTAAGTTTTCCAGAACTTATTATAAATATCTTGTTTGGTGAAAGTTACATAGCTATTGCACCTTTATTATGGCAATATGCCATTGCTACAAGTATGTTTGCTATTTCAAATATTTTCGCCTATTACTATCTCTCTTTAGATAAATATATACCAGTAATTATTTCTGGTGTGTTTGGTATGTTACAAATGGCATTGGTTATCTTTTTTCATGACAGTTTGGAGGAAGTCGTACATGTACAAATTATTGCTATGGTATTGCTGTTAGTTATTCAGATTGTATTTTTTAAGTTCGATTCTAAATCTTCAAGTAAATTTGAATAATTAGTAGTTTTAAGGCTTCTTTAGGTGATTTCTTATTTAGTTGAAATGGCTAAAGCGTGTTATTTGAAGAGTGATAGTTATGTCGAGACAAGGCACAAATGAGGCATCACATCATTAAAACTAGACGTTTTCAATTTAGCTTTATCTTAAGTAATTTACCATTCGTCTACAGTAAAGGTAATCCCATCTACAAGAGACTCATTTTAGTTGAATAAAACCCCAAATTTGTACTGTAATTAATATTATAGTATTTAAAATAATATATCATGAAATTAGCAATTGTAACAGCATATCCACCAAGTAAGGTAACATTAAATGAATATGCATACCACTTAGTAAAACACTTCAGGCAAAACCAAAATATCACAGAATTGGTATTGCTTACTGATACGACTAAAGGTGAAAAAGACATTAGCTTTACAGAAGATGGCTGTAAAATCACTGTAAAAGAATGTTGGACGTTTAATAGCTATTTAAATATTGTAAAAGTTACTAAAGCTATTAACCAAGTAAAACCAGAAGCCGTATTATTCAATCTTCAATTTATGAAGTTTGGTGATAAAAAAGTGGCTGCTGCATTAGGCTTAATGTTACCTCTAGTGTGTAAATTAAAAAAGATTCCAAACATTGTGTTACTTCATAATATTATGGAGGAAGTAGATTTAGGGAGTGCTGGTTTTACCAGTAATAAAATCATGCAAAAAATTTACGGATTTATTGGTACTACACTAACAAGATTGATTTTACAAGCTGACACCGTTGCAGTTACTATGCAAAAGTATGTAGATATTTTAAGTAATAAATATAATGCTGATAATGTAAAGTTGATACCTCATGGTACGTTTGAAATTCTTGAAGAACCTAATTATGAAACACCTTTAGAGCCATTTAAAATAATGACTTTTGGTAAATTTGGAACTTACAAGAAAGTGGAAGGGATGATTGAAGCTGTAGAAATGTTACGAGAAGTCTCTAATCTAAATATGGAAATAGTTATTGCAGGAACCGATAACCCAAATACTCCTGGGTATTTAGAAAGCGTACAAAAACAATATAGTCATGTTAAAGGTTTGAAATTTACGGGTTATGTTGCTGAAGAAGACGTGCCAACGATATTTAAAGAAAGTGCTGTTGTGGTGTTCCCATACACGTCTACAACAGGAAGTTCTGGTGTGTTGCACCAAGCAGGAAGTTATGGTAAGGCTGTTGTTATGCCAGATTTAGGAGATTTAGCTTTATTAGTACAAGATGAAGGTTATAGAGGCGAGTTTTTTGATGCGGAAAGCCCAAGTAGTTTAGCGATTGCATTACAGAAAATTTTGGAAAATAATGCATACCGTGTTTCTCTTGAAAAAGCAAATTATAAAGCAGCTACAGCATACCCAATGTCTAGAATTGCAGAATTGTATATCAATACGTTTGAAGTGATAATAAATAAAAAATCTTCTAAAAATTCTATACAATCTCAAGAAGTTATTCTTTAGAAATATATTGAAACGCGGGCTTAGTCTCTCCGTTTTGGTTGATGAAGCCAAAATGCTCTTGAGCCCGTTTACGCCAAGGAAGTCGTCCAACGACTTCCTTTGGTATTTCAGCAAAATCGTAAAGTGTCCAGGACATAAATTGTAAATTATTGTCAGCAATAATGCCTTGTATCTTTTTATGATACTCAGATTGATCTTCCTCCGAACTCCCAAATAAATTCCAAATGCCACTGTAAGATGACAATCCAAACTCTTGCAGAACCAAAGGTTTATTAGGTATATCAGTTTTCATAGTTTTGATGGCGGTGTCTAATTGATCTAAATCTTCATAATAATGAAAGGATACGAAATCTACTTTATCTTTTAAAATAGAAGCACTTTGTGTATTAGACCAACCAATGGTAACAGGATGGAGGTTGTCATTAGATTTTACAACATCAATCATAGTATTTAACCAAGCTATAACCACGTCTTTTCCTCTAGAATCAAAATCTAAATTGGGTTCATTTTTAATATCCCAAGCTAATAGTGCCTTATGGTTTTTTAGAGCATTTATTATAGTTTCAGCATGACGATGGTTTAATGTCCAGTCCATCACATCATAATTACCATAAAAATCAAAAAGCGTTATAACTACTTTTAAATCGTTTACTTCCGCTATATCTAAAGTCTGTTTTAGCTGTTCTAATTTTTTATAATCAACTGCAGCTTTACCAAAATCTTCATATTGCACAAAAATCCTGATGCTATTTAACCCTGCATCTTTTATAATTTTGAAATCTTTAGAAATTGTGTCTTTAGAAAACGTATCCCCAAACATCTGCCATGGGTTGGCTTGCGGGTAGTAATTAATCCCTTTAATATTCAAACTATCAACCGCAACAGTTTTAGTTTTTGATTTGTAGATTTCAGTATCTTCCTTTACCAGATGCCTAATGCGCCAAAACCCATCTTCCAGTAAAAACACCATCTTATAAATGGATGTTTCTGTAGTTTCTAAAACTAATTTATCAGCTTTAAAAACACGTTTATATTCTATCACATCTCTATCTGTAATAACGACTAATTGGCCATCTTCACTAAAAAACTCTAAAGTTGGGTTATGATTTAAAGTAGTAGCTTCAATACTAATATCTTCAGCGTTATTATGTGCAATAAAATCATATAAATTTTTTCTTGCACTGTCAGTATAGTAGTCTTTAATGCCAGCAGTTTTGTTGGTTTTGTATGCTATTTGTTTTACATACCATGCATCTAAATAATCGTTTTGTAGTGCGTTTAGGTTTTCTTTATCCATGGGTCTACCTTCATTTTGTAAAGGTGCCCAAACTAATTTTGGTAAATATTGGTCTACTTTTTTTATCTCTGTGTGTAGCATCTTACTACGATCTGCACCTGTATTTAAATAACTAAATAAGGCACTTATGCCATAAATTATAAGCGCTATGAGTATAATGTAAGACGCTATTAATATGCTGCGTAGTATGTTTTTATTGAGACCTACCATAGCTTTACTGTCTTAAATTCTTTTTGTTTACCGGCAGTTTTAATACTGAAATTATAGGTGCCATTTTCATAAACAGCAGGTTTTAATCTATACTTTACATAGCCATTAAATGATGTTTTTGTAAGCGTTTCAATATTTTTGTCGTTTTTGTAAATAGTTAGAGTTACTTGCAATCCATCTGGTATCATTTGTTGCATAAAACTTTTTAGAGGGCCAACAGTTATAGTTCTATTATTTTCTGAAAATTCAACCTTAAAATCTTTAATAACTTGTATGTAATTTAAGGTTATCTTATTACTTTCAGCCATACCATTTACATAGGCTTTTATACTCCAATTATCTTTATAGTCAGGATGAATTATTTTTGAATTGGCTACACCATCAATAGTTGTTCCTGTAGTTTTTAAAATATTTCCTTTAGAATTAGTGATAAAAAAGGTGACAAAAGTGCCATCACTAACTATGTTATTATATCTATCTTTTATTATAGAAGTAGAAAATGTAGTGACTTGATTTCCATCGGCATAATTATGCGGGCGAGTAGCAGTAATATTAAAATTTGTAGGTATTGCAGCAGTTACATTAATTGTAAATTCTTTTGAATTTTTTTCTAAACTTTCAGATGATATAAGCATACGCCCATCCTCTTTTTTAGAGTTTATGTTCTTATACGCAATTAAGTTTTTAGTATAAATAGCATCTTTTTCTTCTGAAGTTAAAAATTGATATTTCGTAGTTACCAAAGAGTTTTCAGGTATAGGATTATCTAATGAATCTGTCGGCATAACAACAAGCATAGTATAATCTGTACCACCAGCTTCAATACTTGGTGGCCCAATGTAAGTTTCCATAGTAGCAACTTCTGCCTTGGGCTGCATGTAAAATTTACCTGAAAGCACTCCGGATTTGTCCAATAATTTCCAATTAACAATACCAATCTTCTTTGTAATATTTTTAGGAATGATATATTCTAAAGTGTTGTTTTTTAAAGTAGCAGCGACAAGTGTAGAACCATAACTGTTAGAGCAGTAGAATAGTGGGGTTTTCGTTTCGGCGCTTGAAAATTTTAATATCACCTTACTGCCAACGTCATAGTTTGACTGTGTACTTAATAATTCAATTTTGGCTGAAGTATCATTTTCTTGTGCAATGGTAAACGATGACTGAAATATCAAACCGAAAAATAATATGTATGTTAGTTTTATTCGCATTAATTTGGACTGCCTATATAGGTGTTTATTTCAATTTTTATATAACTAAAATCAGGATGCTCAATAGGTTGTAATTGCGCATGTGTATGATTTTTAATTCTATTAGGTACAATTTTATCAGAGATGTCTTTGTTTGGTAAACCATTTACAAATATGTTTTCCATACTCTGGTTTATACTATTTACCGTTCCATTTTCTAAAACTTCATACTTAAAATCTTGTTTACGTTGTTGTCGTACACCAGCTTTTACAAACAAATGGTCTACCCAAACCATTTTTTTATTGGCATCATAATACGTAATCAAAAGTTGAGGTATTGTAATTTCTTGAATTCCACTATTAAATAAGTTTCCGCTTATAACATTATTATCAATAGTGATAGCGCTTAGTACTACGTTTTTGTATAAATCGGAACCTGATACATTTCCCGCAACTTGTAAGTTGAATTTTGTAGGCTGTTCTTCAAAAGCAACAGGTGTAAATTCATCCGGATTAAACGTATCTGGAATAGAATCTTGTGTTTTAGCCCAGGCAATACCCTCAAAATTAATTCTAAAACTACTGGATTCTTTAGGCATTAATTTATGCTTTACATGATACTTAGCGTTGTAGGTTGCTAATTGTTTGTTCTCGTCATTATATAGGGTTCCTTTTAAAATAACATCCGCAGGAACATTATCTATATTTTGAACCTCTCCAATTATTGCATAACTGCCATTATATTGTACCAATTTAGCAGATAATACTTCTAAAACAGGTTGTTTTAATACATCTTCATGATGGGTTTGTTCTGTGGTTATGCGTCGTCTTCCTTGGTTAAAATATTTTGTTACATTATTGGAGTATAGTTGGTCTGGTGGTAAATCGTTATTTAAATCGTCTGGTTGTAAATACCATTTACCTTTAATTTTTGATAACGATTTATACTCTATCTTTTCAATTTTTTCAAGAGGTGTAATCCATTGTGTAGTCACTTTTGCAGACACCGTACTATCGTTATACGTCTTTATTTCAGTATCTAATGCATCCATTTTAGCATAACTACTTAATAAGCCATCGGTTACCGAAATTTCTAGCATATACTGTGCAATTGGTAGGTTGCTTTTTGGATCAATTAAGCTATGTGCTTTTTCAAACTCCTTAAAATCTAAGGCATCATAATACGCCATAATAGCATTTTCTGGACTGCGTTGCGAATCGTTTTTTAAATAGAATACATAAATGCCATAACATACCACTAAAGCCAATATTAGCGACCAAATATGTGTAATACGTAGTACGTTTCTATTAAATTTATTATAGGTTGTAGGAAACTTTAAAAAATCTGGTATAGGTTTAAAACGCGTTTTTAGCATATTAACCCAAAGCATTTGTATGTTTAAAATAAAAGCGATTAAAACTGTTAAAAATGGCATAATACCCCAATGTATTTTTAGCCATTTTGCCACATCTTCTTTTGGTAAAATTGCAGATACTGGCGGTATGTTAAGGCGCTCCCAAACCATGATACCGTTTTCTAGCTGGCGTAGCCGTTGCCACCCACAGAAATAAAGAATAGGGTCGTAAAACTTATCGTTAGAAAATATGTATTTAAGATTGTATTTTTCTGGTGTAGTTAAAAACTGTTGTAAAGAGCCTATACCAGCAACACCTTTAAATTTAGAGTTTTCTAAACGTTCGATTGGTCGGGTGGTTAATTCTGGTAATCGTCTTGCAGAATGGTAGTTACCATCTACAGTCATAGCATTGGTTTGGGCACTTAACCACGCCATTTGGTCGCCAAAACCTAAGGTTAAAAATCGCCATTTATCATGATCGTCTTGATTTAAGAAATTCACAATAGGGAGCATTTTTATTTTTTGAGGCTGCGATGGTCTAAAGTAATTTAAACTCATGGTGAAAATTACCATAAACACAAAAAGACCTGCCAATATACCGCCAATAATTCTGTGGTATACAGCACCAAATTTACGCTGTATTAGTGCTTTTAAATCGCCTTCAACAAAACGATAAGCGAATTCACCCATTAAAGGTATAGATAATATTGATGCCCAAAGTGTAAATCGGTCTAGTGTTAATATGTTAAATGCAGTTTCGCCTAACATTTTTAAAGGGATTGGTGTGGTGCCACCAGTTCCTAAAATAGTGCAAATGGTTACAGATAAGCCAAAAAACAAATAACGTTTGCTATAATATCTGTAAAATATATACGGCAATAATACAAGTAATACACCCCAAGGAATTAGAAAGAATACCAGTCCAGAAGATGTGATTTCTAAGAAATTATCACGAGAGCCATGAGGAATTGGCACTTGCGTAATAGGATTTGCTTTAGAATTTAGCCAATAGGGAAAAATACAACCAATAATTAATACTAACGAGAGCATCCCAAAGCTAACAATACGTTTAAATAGTTTAAAAAATGTATTTAAAAACAGTTTAAAGGTTACGGCTTTCATGGTGTCGACTTGTTCTCTAGACACGTCCATAATTACCATCCCTATTAAAGGAAATATAAAAAATACCATGCCAAAAATAGGGGTGACATGATGCGAAGTAACCGTAACTGCAATAAGCGATAAACTTGTGGCTAAATACCATTTTTTACCTGTTTTAAGCCATAAATAAATTTCGGGTAAGGCGTGCATTAAAACGGAAACTCCAACAATACTTGGTAATTGTCCAAAAATATGTAAGGTTTCTACAAAAGAAGATGAAAACACAGCTAATAGTGTTGCATAACCTGCTACTGTTTTATTGCCAGTCATTAGCAGCGAAAAGCGATAGGTGCCTGTAATAAATAGAACTATAGCAATAAGCGCAACACTAAACATACCAAATTTTAAACCACCAACTAATGACAATAAGCCTATAGATTGATGGACTAAAGGTGGATAACTTTGTACCGTAAAACCAGTATACCACTCGTAGTTCCAAGGTTCAAACCAACTGTTGGCATAATGATCTGCAAAAAATAGATGTATTAAAGCATCATACGTAGTTTCTAAAGTAAAAAATATAGCACTACCGTGAAACGCTAAACCTAAAATAAGGGCAGATATTAAGTATTTATTTGAGGTTTCTTTCATTAATTATTTTGAACGGTAAAAGCTACAGGTGTAAAGATAAATAATTTAATTACTAGGCGTGATTTTATTTATCTATACAAATCTGCCATTCGTCTACACATCACTATGCCTTAGGCTAAATATTAATTTTACAAGTGCTCTTCAATGTACATTTGTCCTGTAATTAATAACAATATCCATTACAATGAAAATATTAGCCATAGACGATGAACAGCTAGTTTTATTGCCCTTACAAAAAAGATTAGAAGAACTAGGTTACAAAGTATGCACAACAACAGATGCTAATGAAGGTATAGGGATCTATGATAGATTTAAACCAGATTTAGTAATTGTAGATATCAATATACCAGATTTTTCTGGAATAGAATTTATAAATTATATAAGAATTAACAAAAACTCATCTACTCCAATAATAGTTTTATCAGGCAATACTAGTAACGAAATTATTACCAATACTTTCAAACTTGGAATAAATGATTTTATAAAAAAACCAGCATCATTAAATGATATTTGTGCACGTATTAAACGCTTAAATATCTTTTTTAAAATACATTAATTAAATTCTAAAAATTAGAAATCATGAAAATATTAGCCATAGACGATCAACAATTAGTTTTATTACCCATACAAAAGCGGTTGATAGAATTAGGATATGATGTTAAAATAGAAACAGATGCCAATAATAGTATTTCACTTTACAACTCATTTAAACCAGATTTAGTAATTGTAGATATTAATATGCCTAAAGTCTCAGGATTAGATATAATTAAAAAAATAAGAAATTCAAAAAAGGCGGATACACCAATAATGGTTTTATCAGGTAATACAAAAGATGATATTATTACTGAAGGCTTTGAATTAGGTATTAATGATTACATGAAAAAGCCATTAAGCCTTAATGAAATTTGTGCACGTGTTAAACGATTAATTGGCGCACCAGAAGTTAAAAATATGACTCGAAAAAGTGATGTGATGATTCAAGAGCGTTGTGTCGGGGTTGTGATACCATGCTACAATGAAGAAGAACGTTTATTAAGTAGAGAATTTACTGATTATATAGATAAAAATTCTGGTTACCATTTATGCTTTGTAAACGATGGAAGTAAAGACAAAACGTTACAAGTATTAAAAGAATTACAAAAAGGAAGAGAGGATTTTATTACAGTATACGACTGTGAAAAAAATGGAGGTAAAGCTGAAGCGGTACGTTTAGGAATGTTGCACATGGCTAAAAAAGAAGATTTAGATTATATTGGGTTTTTAGATGCCGATTTATCTACAGATTTAGCAGACTTTGATGATTTAGTAAAAACTATTGAAAGCTCTGAATTTAAAATAGTTAGTGGTTCTCGTATAGCAAGAATGGGCGCAAATATTACTAAAGAATCGGCACGAAAAATAATTAGCTTAACTATTAATTTCATCATCAGAAAAATTTTGAAAATGGATTTTAAAGACACGCAATGTGGTGCTAAAATTTTCCATAAAGATGTTATAGCGATAGCTTTTGGTAAAAAATTCGTCACCCAATGGATTTTTGATGTTGAAATCTTTAAAAGAATGAGTATACATTTTGGTTTAAAACAAGCAAAAGCAATGCTTTGTGAGCAGCCGTTAAAACGATGGATTCATGCTGATGGTTCTAAACTTTCAATGAAAGATTCTGTTAAAATTGTGGGTCAATTAGCGCAGATTGCTTGGGTTTATAGAGGAAAAAAGAAGCGTGCCTACGCTATTGAAAACGGAATTTTAGGGGTAGTATAATTGTTTAAATAATACTAGTAATGAAAATAGGAATTATTATAATATTTCACAATAATGAAAAAGATATAAATACACATTTTTTTGTTGAGCATTTAAATGAGGCCAAAAACTTAGAATTATGTTTAGTAAATAATGCTAGTAGAGATAAAACGTATCAAATTCTTAAAGATATAAGAGCTTTATGCTTAAATACTATTACCATAGTAGATATTAAAAAATTTAAATCTGATGTTTTTGCAATTCGATCAGGAGCTCGGTTTATGTTCAATCAATTTGATTTAAAACATGTGGGATTTGTAAATGCTAATCAGTTAAATAACTATATGCCATGTATAAACAATATCATAACCTCTATAACTAAACATCAAGATATTTTAGTAAAATATAACAGTGAAGTTTTAGAAAAAAAAGAAATGAAACAAACCTTATTTAAAAGTATATTTTCTATAACTGAATCCTTAGAGATATTAAAAAATGATCATCAGCTCATTGATTTATCCTAATAAGGATTTAGTATTATAAATTCTTAAGTAATTACCCCCCAATAGTTATCATACTTCTGTTGTTAGTGTGAAGTTTTGGTTCTTGAAGTTTCTCCAAAGTATCCATACCACCTCGAACTTTAAATTTTGCTTGTACTGCTTTTTGAATGATAGGTTCAATCGGTTTTCCTTCACGTAGCGTTGTTAACAAATCAGATTCTCCAGATGAAAACAAACAGTTTTTTAATTGCCCGTTGGCAGTTAAACGCAATCTATTGCAAGAATCACAAAACGGATTGGTTACAGAACTAATAATAGCAAAACTGCCTTTATAGCTTTTTATTTTATAGTTTTTAGAGGTATCGTTTGGAGCATCCTGTAAACGTTCTATTTTGTCTTTTGAAAAGGCTTTGTTGACGTATTTCATAACTTCTTTGTAGGATACTAGCTTACTCATATCCCATTTGTTGCCATCAAAAGGCATGAATTCTATAAAACGAACTGAGATTGGTAAATCTTTCGTGAAATTTATGAAATCGATAATTTCATTATCATTAAACCCTTTCATTAAAACGACATTTACTTTTACGGTAAAACCTTCTTTAACTAATAGTAAAATATTGTCATAAACCTTTTTAAATTCAGCTCTTCGGGTAATATATTTGAACTTAGCGGCGTCTAAAGAATCTAAACTGACATTAATTTTTTGAACACCATTTGCTTTTAAAACATCAATAAATTTATCAATAATTACCGCGTTTGATGTTATAGATAATTCCACAGGCAAACTTGAAAGTTTTTCCAAAATCACAGGAATATCTTTTCTAACTAAGGGTTCGCCTCCGGTTAATCTAATTTTGGTAACCCCATGATTTACAAAGGTTTTAGCAATGTCATAAATTTCCTCGTAAGTCATTAAATGACTTTTAGGAGATAATGCTACACCATCAGCAGGCATACAATACGAACAGCGTAAATTACAGCGTTCGGTTAATGAAATACGCAAATACGCATGGTCTCTACCATGCGAATCTTGTAATATATTTTTATTGTCGCTCATGTATTCAATCTGTTTAATTGTTGAATCTTTGCACTTTGTAATCGGTTAAACAATTTAACGATTCCACGAATCAAAATTTTAGTCATGTCTTGCACCCTTTAAAATTCTAAAACTGTGTAATACAGCAGGAAAAATTGCATCCATTGATTCCTTTGCACCATTTGTTGAGCCTGGTAAAGCCAATACCAAAGTATCTCCAATTGTACCGGCTACACTTCGGGATAGCATTGCGAAAGGTATGCGCCCTTGTCCGTAGCTTCTAATCGCTTCCTCAATACCCGGGATTCTTCGCTCTAATAATGGTATAAGTGCTTCAGGTGTAACGTCGCGTCCTGATAAACCAGTTCCGCCAGTATATATTACCAAATCAATACCTTGTTCTTGAAATGATTTTGCTTTTTGCTGAATGTCTGCGACTTCATCAGGAATAATGACATATTCTGAAATGTTCACATCACAACTTTCTAGCTTACTGATAATAGCTTTTCCAGCTTTATCTTCTTTATGACCAGCCGAAATAGTATCCGAACAAACCACAACAGCAGCGCTTAAATCTTTTCTAAATTTATCTCTAAAATCAGATTTGCCACCTTTCTTTTTTAGCAGTTTAATAGCATGAATCTCTATGCCTTTATCAATAGGCTTTAGCATGTCGTACATGTTTAAAGCCACAACGCTAGCGCCATGCATCGCTTCAACTTCAACACCTGTTTTATAAATGGTTTTTACAGTGAATAAAACGGTTATTTCAAGACCGTCAATTTTGTATTCAATACCTGTAAATTCAATTGGCAAAGGATGACAATCAGGTAAAATGTCTGGAGTGCGCTTCACGCCTAATAATCCAGCTGCTTTACTCATCGCAAATACATTACCTTTTGGAACGGTATCATTTTGTATCGCATTAATTGTTTCAGGTTTACTAACTTTTACAACGGCTTGTGCAATTGCGGTTCTTAGTGTGGTATTTTTATATGTAATATCTACCATTTCGGGCTTATTTAATAATTATTGAAACAAGTTTTATGTAATTATCTTTGTGAGAATAATAAAATTCTCGTCAAATAAAAGATGTTTTGAAAGTTTTTTTACTTGGTTAGTTATGATTTTTTTCCCGTTTAAGACTAATTCTAATTGCCAATTAGCAGAAGCAGGAAAAATTATTGGTCTGATCAAAGTTTTTTTATCTTCTAAAAAAATCAAGTTCCAAACCCATGTTGGAAGGGTATCATTAATCTGATAAGGTTCGCAATTCCATAAACTAATAGTGGAATTTATATTAGCTTTTCCTTCAGGCTGCAAAGTCTTCACTAGCGGTTTATACATATAAATAATATCAGCATGTTCTTGTAGTTTTGGAAGGTTATTAAAACCAATTTTTTCCCAAAAAGATTCTGAACTTGGAGGTGAACAATAAAGTTTTGTAACTAACACCCTTTCAGTTATAAAATGTTCAAATGTTTGTTTTAATAATTCTTTTGCATAACCTTTTCTTCTCTCTAGTGGCTTAATTTCTAACTTATCAATTATTAAAATAGAGTTATGAATCCTGTAAGACAAAAACCCAATAGGATAATCATCACGAGTTATTACAATTAAATTGTTTTTTTTAAATGCGACCAAAATGATTTCCCAGTTACAATAAAATCCTTCGTTAGTATTGTTCCACTCGCTAGATAACCAATTTTCAATATTGGTAATATGCTTTTGATTTGGATTAATATCAAGTTTTAACACAGTTTTTTATAAGTATAATTCAACAATTTAAGAATTCACTTTCCATTGGTGTGATTCGTCTTCAAAAATCTCTTTTCCAAAAACAGGAACATCTGCTTTAATGGCTTCAACTATAAATTCTAAAGCTTCGAAAACGACTTTGCGTCTTGGTGAAGAAACGAATACAAATAGACATATTTCTCCAACTTTTACTGTTCCTAAACTGTGATAGATATGCATGCAGGTTAAATCAAATTTCTCAAAAGCTGCTTCTCTGATCTCATGAAATTTTTTATTTGCCATATCTTCATATGCTGTATACTCAATAGCTGAGACTGTTTTGCCATCAATGTCATCTGCTCGAACTTGACCAAGGAAAATATTATGCGCTCCAATACTCGTTTTAGTTTGGTGTTTATAAATCGAGTTCCCTATAAAATCGGAAGAAATAGCGCCTTCTCTAAATACATTTTTTGGTTTTTTATCTTTCATTTGATAAAGTTTAATGTTGTATCTTTTTATTTTGTGTAATTGTGTAATCGTTTGTAAAGGTTAATGATTCAACTGTTAAATAAAAATTATCCCCCTGAAAAAGGCGGTAATAATGCAATTTCATTTCCTGTTAATTTTGTGTCTAATCCTACTAATTCCTGATTTTGGGCTACTTTAAAATTTTTGTTGTTCAATGAGTTATATATTGAATACAATTGTTCTAAAAGTTCTGAAATAGAAGTTCCAGAGACTTCTAGCTGTTCTTCGTTTTTGTTTGTCACTTCAGCTATTTGACCAAAATATTTAATAGTAATCAGCATTTTGTATCTGTTTAAATTCTTCTTTAGTATTTATGTTCATTGTGGTATTTTCAAATGCCTTATCTAAAACTACATTTTTAAATTGGCAACTTTTAATAGCTATTCTCAATCGGCGTTCATCTTTCTTTAAAAACTTATGAAAAACGCCAGCAATGCTCTTTTTATAGATGGCTACTAACGGCATAGACTTACCATAACTTTCAGCTTGAATAATTTCAGAGGTGTCATCGATAGCATCAATTAGTTTTTTCAAAGCTTCCGATGTAATTAATGGAATATCGCAACTTAAAACCAAATTATATTCTGTTTTTGAGGTTTGCAATCCAGAATAAATCCCAGAAACCGGACCAGCATTTTTTATAGCATCTGTAATGCGTTTATAACCAAAAACATCATACTCTGGATTATCTGAAACAATAATTATTTTTGAAACTAAAGGTTTTAGCGCATCAATGCTATATTGTACGAAAGATTTATTATTCAATATTAAAAACCCTTTGTCTGTACCCATACGAGAGCTTTTACCGCCTGCCAAAATAATACCTGTTATGTATTTTTTCCGTATCATATTAAGTGAATATTAATTTAGCACAGGCTATAATTAAAACAAAAGCTAATATGTATCGTAAACTTTGATTGTTAATTTTTTTACTACCATAAAAACCACCTAAAACACCTCCAATTAAGGCAATCCCAACCAATAGGAAAGAGCCACTTTCAATAGATACACCACTTTTAAGTTGGCCTGCCAAACCAGCTGCGGAATTTACCCAAATGAATAGGGCCGAAACTGCCGCAGCTTCTTTCATTTTCCCCCAATGCAAGAGTAAAATAATAGGCGTTAGTATAATACCGCCACCAATACCAATGAGTCCAGAAAAGAATCCAATAATGCCACCAACTATAAGTCCTTGCCAAAGTTTTACTTCTTTAATAGTGTTACTTTCTTTTCCAAAAACATTCAGCATTTTTAGAATTGCAAAAATGAGTAAAATAGCTAAGATCTTTTTGTAAATAGATGAATCAACTTCTAAAGTACCTCCTAAATACGCCAACGGAATAGAAGCTGTAGCAAATGATAAAAAAAGCTTCTTATTGAAAAACCCTTCTCTATAATAATAGTAAAACGCTATACCAGCTACAAAGATATTAAGTAATAGCGCTGTAGGCTTCATAGTTTCTGCTGCGAATGAAAACAAAGCCATTAAAGCTAAATAACCACTTGCGCCTCCATGTCCAACGCTTGCATACAAAAAGGATACTACGGGTAGTATGAGTAAAAAGATGTATATGTTTTCTGTTTGTAGCATGTATTAGTGCCTAAAGTACTTAAAGTTAAAAGTGTCTAAAGTTTGTTTGAAATGGACGTGAAAAGTGCTAAAAGTTCTTTGGCTTCTTTTATTATTGGATTTAATTTTGCGTGTTCCACCCAATTCAAATCGTTTATTATTTCTAACCAATATTCAGTTTCACTAGCTTCACTTTCAGATATTTTTATTTTATTTTTAAAATCACGTTTACTTCGAGACCTATTCGCTTCACGATAATTAGCGCCAACACTTGTGCCTGATTTGGTTATCTGATTTTTAATAACTTTTGCTTCAATTGAGTTAGGTAAAGCACTAGATAATTTTATAACAGAAATACCAAATTGCCTCGTCCTGTATTCCAATTTTTTCGCAAACTCCTTATTATTCATTACTTTTTAACTTTAGTCACTTTAAATACTTCTAACTTTAGACACTTAAAGTAATTCAATTCTTGCTAATTCCTTGTCCAAAAACTTCCAACAATTCCTATTAATCTCATCAAAAGCAACAACAAGCGATTTTCCATATTCAGTAAGTTCTGCACCTCCGCCACCTTTACCACCAATACTGTTTATAGTTACAGGCTTTTTGGCCGATTTATTCACAGAGTCTAAGAGTTGCCACGCTTTTTTATAGGATATATTTAGAGACTTTGCAGCTTTAGATAACGACCCTGTTTCTTGAATGGCTTTTAGTAAATGCACTCTACCTTCACCCAGAAGCACATTATTGTCTGCTTCAATCCAAATTCGGCTTTTTATTTTGTATCCCATAAGTGTATTTTAGTTTGGTAATAAAATGACTTCCAACTCAGTTCCGATTTTAATTGTTGTAAGTTCAGCAGGCGCAAATACCAAAGCGTTAGCTACCGCAAAGGTCTGTAACATCGATGAGTTTTGACCGTCTAAAATTTCAACCTTTCCGTTATTATAAATCCCTTTTAAAAATTGAGGGCGATCTCCTCGTTTTTCAAAAGTACTAGTAGATGTTACTTTAACTCTGGGTAATTCCAAAACCTCACGATTCATAAATTGTTGCAACGTGATATAAACATAGATATAAAAACAAGACAATGCCGCGGCAGGATTCCCAGGAAGTGCAAAGACCTTAGTTTCATTCTTTTTTCCAAAAAATAAAGGCTTACCAGGTTTCTGTTTTACCTTATAAAAAAGTTCTTCAACTTTTAATTCAATAAGCGCTTTTCCAACAAAATCGTAATCGCCAACGGAGATTCCACCTGTAATTAATACCAAATCATTGTCATTTAACGCTGTATCTAATGTTTCAATGGTTTTTGTGTAATCATCTTCAACTTTATAAAGTGTAACATCATAAAACTTCAAATTATAAAGTGCGCTCAATAACATTTTAGAGTTACTTTCATAAATTTTGCCGTATGCAAGGTCTTCACCAGGTGCTATTAGTTCATTTCCAGTAGTTACAATCCCTATATTTGGTTTTTTAAAAACCGAAACTTCAGTAATTCCCAAAGACAGTAAATAGCCAATTGCAGCAGGTGTGAGTTTAGTGCCTTTTTTAAGAGCAATATTTCCAGTTTTTACTTGCTCACCTAAAGGGCGAATATTAAGTTCTGTTTTAATTTGGTGAGAAATAGTAATCGTATCACTATTTACTGTCACTTTTTCCTGCATCATTACCGCATCTGCAGAATCAGGGACAGGAGCACCAGTAAAAATTCTAACTGCATCACCCTGTTTTAATTTAAGTGCATGTCCATCACCAGCTTTAATTTCTCCAATTAAATTATAACTTAAGTTTTCGTGTAAATTTAGTGCATACCCATCCATAGCCGATTGTCGAAAAGGAGGCATGTTGATAGGAGAGAAGATGTCTTCAAACAATTCATAACCACCAGCTTTTTCAACCTTTTTTATAGTTGACTGCAGCAGTGGTTTGCCGTTTTCTTTTACAATGGAAATAGCTTCAGCAATAGAAATCATAAAAATTTTCGTTATATCCTAGCAAATATAGCGATTTTCGTGGTAGATGTTATTGCATCTTCTTGTAGAAACAAAAAATATTAAAAAATATAAATATTTAAATCTTTAATTTTAGATATTCAAATTAAAAGGTAATCGAATTTATCAACTTCGTAAAAATAAGTAATTAAAGGTCAAAAACTAAGTATTATTACTTATTTTTGAAACATAACGCTAGATTATATCTAGAGTAGCTATGTTAAAAAAAAACACAAAATTTCGTTCGTTAAAAGATACTTCATGTGCATCATGCGAGAATATCAATTGTATTTTAAAAAGAAATCTCACTATTCTTAAAGATTCTCATTTAATACAGAATAAAAGTACATTACCTTGTAAAAAAGGGCAACAATTTATAATGGAAGGGGCGCCAGTAAACGGACTCTTTTTTATTTTAAAAGGCACAGTAAAAGTTTTTAGAACGGGTATTAATGGTCGTGAGCAAATTGTAAGATTTGCCAAAGAAGGTGAAATTATTGGGCATCGTGGTTTTGGTACTGAAGAGTATTATTCTATAGGAGCTATTGCATTAAAAGATACAGTATTATGTTATTTTTCTAAAGAAAGCCTGCAGGAAGCACTTCTTGTAAACCCTAAGTTTTCGTTTGATATGATGTTGTTTTATGCCAACGAGCTTAACAGAAGTGAAAATAAAGTTAAATCTATCTCGCAAATGACGGTTCGTGAGAGGGTTATAGATACTCTGTTATACATACACCGTAAGTTTGGCGATTTAAACGGATTTATAAATTTGCCACTTAGCCGAAAAGAATATGCCGATTATGCAGGCACCACAGAAGAGCAAGTTATTCGGGTATTCTCAGCATTAAAAAAAGAAAAGTTGATTACGGCACAAGGTAAAAAAATTGGTATAAGCGATAGGCAAATCCTTAAAAATGAAATAAATGATCATAATTATTTCTTAGACACTTAGGTGTTTTTAATAGCTTTTTTATGTCCAAACTCGGGTGTGTATGTGCTCATCAGTCCTATTTAACTAAGTATTTGTTTGTCATCAAATAATCTCAAATTAAGTTAAAAACTAGTTAATAAAAGTCTGGTTATACCACTTTTAAATACGAGTAATTTTTAAAATATTCCTTTACTTTGCAACTCAATATTTAATTATGAGTCAAGAAGTTTCTAAACGTTATGCACAACGCGGTGTTTCCGCTTCAAAAGAAGATGTACATAACGCTATTAAAAATATCGATAAGGGATTATTTCCAAAGGCATTTTGTAAAATAGTACCAGATTATTTAACTAATGATGAGGATTATTGTTTGATAATGCATGCCGATGGTGCAGGTACAAAATCATCTTTAGCATATATGTATTGGAAAGAAACTGGTGATGTATCCGTTTGGAAGGGGATAGCGCAAGATGCACTTATTATGAATATTGACGATTTATTGTGTGTAGGCGCAACAGATAACATCATGCTATCTTCTACTATAGGTCGAAATAAAAATATAATAACAGGAGATGTAATATCTGCAATTATAAATGGAACAGAAGAATTAATTGAAGATTTAAAATCTTTTGGTGTTACCATACATTCTACAGGAGGCGAAACTGCCGATGTTGGCGATTTGGTACGTACCATTATTGTTGACTCTACAGTAACTGCAAGACTAAAACGTAGTGATGTAATAGATAATGCCAATATAAAACCTGGTGATGTTATTGTGGGTTTAGAAAGTTTTGGGCAGGCTACTTATGAGAAAGCATATAACGGCGGTATGGGGAGTAATGGTTTAACTTCTGCGCGCCATGATGTGTTTCATAAATATTTAGCTGAAAAATATCCTGAAAGTTTTGATGCAGCAGTTCCTGAAGATTTGGTGTATTCTGGTAATGTAAAATTAACAGATACTGTAGATGAAGCACCACTAGATGCAGGTAAATTAGTACTATCGCCAACGCGTACTTATGCACCTATTATCAAAGCTATTTTATCTAACTATAAAAGTGATAAAATTCATGGTATGATACATTGTTCAGGAGGTGCTCAAACTAAAATTTTGCATTTTATAGATAATTTACATATTGTAAAAGATAATATGTTTGCAGTACCACCATTATTTAAATTGATACAAGAACAATCTAAAACAGATTGGAAAGAAATGTATCAAGTGTTTAATTGCGGACACAGAATGGAACTTTATGTATCTCCCGACATAGCAAATGATATTATTGAAATCTCAAAATCATTTAATGTAGATGCTAAGGTAATTGGTAGGGTAGAAGCTTCAGAAAAAAAAGAGCTTACAATAAAAAGTGAATATGGGGAGTTTGTATATTCATAAACATATATCAAATTATTCTAACGGAATGATTTTTGAAGATATGGTGTTTTTCAATCAAATCAAATAATCATGAGACAACTTTTTGTAGCCCTCATTATATGTTTTATTCAATGCTCTTTTGCTCAGCCAGATTCACTATACATCATAGAAAAAAAAGCTTATGATGGTCCGCAATGGAAACAAAACCAAAAAGCAAGTATAGATATTAGCCAGGTAAGTTTTACAAATTGGAATGCTGGTGGTACAAACTCAATTTCGGCATTATTAGGCTATCAATATACCGCTAACTACAAGGATAAATTTTTCTTTTGGAACAATGGACTTAGAGTTGGTTATGGTGTAAATAAACAAGAAGACAGAGAATTACGTAAAACAGATGATATTTTTGAGATTACATCAAATCTAGGGTATCAGCCTACTAATGATTCTAAGTGGTTTTATTCTGCACGTTTTAATTTTAAAACACAGCTTACTGAAGGATTTAGATATCCTGACACGGAAAATCCTATTTCTAGGCTATTAGCACCGGGGTATTTATTTTTTGGTGGTGGTATGGAATACGGTAAAAATATAGAAGAACTGTCTTTTTACCTATCACCTTTAACACTTAAGGCAACGTTTGTATTAGATCAAGAGTTAGCTAATGCGGGTTCGTTTGGTGTAGATCCAGCTATTTTTGATGAAAACGGTAACATTGTTAGAGAAGGGAGCAATTTAAGGCGAGAAGTAGGAGTGCTTATAACTAATAGTTACGCTATAGCACTTGCTAAAAATATAAAAGCAACACATTTACTAAGTGTTTATACAGACTACATTAATAACTTTGGAAATGTAGATGTGGATTGGAGATTGAATTTTGATTTTAAAGTGAATAATTTTGTGCGTGCTACTTTAGAGTCTCATTTAAAATATGACGATGATGTAAAAACTTTAGAACCATCAGCAACTGTAGAAGGCGAGTTTGACGAAGCAGGAGCAAGAATACAATGGAAACAGTTTTTAGGTATAGGTTTTGCAGTAGATTTTTAATCTATAAACAAATTTTTTGTTAACTTTTTAGTGTTAATAAAATCATAATCACCTTGTTTTGAGTTGATTGTGTAGTTTTTGTTGTAAACTTTATGATTTTTATCATGTAAAAAATGAAATTATTTTTGTTGTTTTACAATTCGAAAAATTAATCCATCAATTTTATATTTAATAGTAATGGCTACACAGGTAAAAACACCTCTAGAACAACACGTATTTTCTCAAGAAGAAGCTTTTAAAGCATCACTTAAATATTTTAATAATGATGATTTAGCTGCTCGAGTATGGATTAATAAATATGCTTTAAAAGACGCAGCGGGAAACCTATTTGAGCAAACGCCAAACGATATGCATAAGCGTATTGCAAAAGAAATTGCTAGAATTGAAAAAAAATATAAAAATCCACTTACCGAAGCCGAAGTTTTCGATTTAATAAAGGATTTTAAATATATAGTACCTCAAGGTAGCCCTATGGCTGGTATTGGTAATCCGTATCAAGTCGCATCTCTATCCAATTGTTTTGTTATTGGTAATGATGGTGCTTCAGATTCTTATGGCGGTATCATGAAGATAGATCAAGAACAGGTTCAACTTATGAAACGTCGCGGTGGTGTTGGTCACGATTTATCACACATTCGCCCAAAAGGCTCTCAGGTTAAAAATTCAGCATTAACATCAACTGGCATTGTGCCATTTATGGAGCGCTATTCTAATTCAACCAGAGAAGTAGCACAAGATGGAAGGCGAGGTGCTTTAATGCTTTCTATTTCAATAAATCATCCTGATGCTGAGGATTTTATAGATGCAAAATTAGAAGCAGGTAAAGTTACTGGGGCTAATGTATCTGTAAGAATTGATGATGATTTTATGCAGGCCGTAAAAGACAATTCAAAATACGTTCAAAAATATCCAATATTTAGTGCAGTGCCTAAGCTAACACAAACTATAGATGCTAGTAGTGTTTGGAAAAAAATTGTACATAATGCATGGAAATCGGCTGAACCTGGTATTTTATTTTGGGATACTATTACCAAAGAGTCTATACCAGATTGTTATGCAGATTTAGGTTATAAAACCGTATCAACAAACCCTTGCGGAGAAATTCCCTTATGTCCTTATGATTCTTGTAGATTATTAGCCATCAATTTATTTTCTTATGTTGAAGCGCCTTTTACAGAAAATGCTCGTTTTGATTTTGAGTTATTTAAAACACATGTAGCTTATGCGCAACGTATCATGGATGATATTATAGATTTAGAATTAGAGAAAATTGATGTCATTCTTAAAAAAATTGATGAAGACCCAGAGCAAGATGAGGTGAAAGCCGTAGAGCGAAATTTATGGTTAAACATTAAACAAAAAGCAAGCGATGGTAGAAGAACAGGTATTGGTATTACTGCCGAGGGTGATATGCTTGCTGCTTTAGGATTAAAGTATGGCAGTGAAACAGGTAATGCATTTTCTGTAGAGTTGCATAAAATAATTGCTATCGAGGCCTATCGAGGTTCAGTAAATTTAGCTAAAGAACGTGGTGCATTTTCAATATTTGACGCTACTAGAGAAAAGGACAATCCGTTTATTAAACGATTAAAAGAGGCAGATAGTAAGTTGTATTATGACATGTTAGAACATGGGAGACGAAATATAGCTTTGTTAACTATAGCGCCAACAGGTACTACGAGTTTAATGACACAAACTACATCTGGTATAGAGCCTGTATTTCTACCAGTGTATAAAAGAAGACGAAAAGTAAACCCTAACGATAAAGATGTTCGCGTAGATTTTGTAGATGAGGTTGGAGATTCTTGGGAAGAATATGTGGTGTTTCATCATAAATTTAAACAGTGGATGGCCGTAAACGGAATTGATACTTCTAAAAACTTTTCTCAAGATGAAATTGACGATTTAATTAAGCAATCGCCCTATTACGGTGCAACGTCAAATGATGTAGATTGGTTGAGTAAAGTAAGTATGCAAGGAGCTATTCAAAAATGGGTAGATCATTCTATAAGTGTTACTATTAACTTGCCAAATGATGTAAGTGAAGAATTAGTAGGTGATTTGTATGTAAAAGCTTGGGAAGTTGGTTGTAAAGGTGTTACCGTGTACCGAGATGGTTCTCGTTCTGGCGTCTTAATTTCAAACGATGAAAAGAAAGAAGAAAGTACTGAACATACACTTACAGATTTTCCAAACAAACGTCCACAAATTTTGGAAGCAGATGTTGTTCGCTTTCAAAATAAAAAAGAAAAATGGATTGCTTTTATTGGTTTAGTTGATAATAAGCCCTACGAAATTTTTACAGGACTAGCCGATGATGAAGATGGTATTTTAATACCACGTTGGGTAAATACGGGCTTAATTATTAAAAATAGAAACGACGATGGTTCGTCTCGCTACGATTTTCAATACAAAAATACTAGAGGGTATAAAACAACTATTGAAGGTTTATCGCATAAATTTAATCCAGAGTTTTGGAACTATGCAAAACTTATTTCTAGTACATTAAGGCATGGTATGCCTATTGATAAAATTGTAGATTTAATCAATAGTTTACAGCTAGATAGCGTATCGATTAATTCTTGGAAAAACGGCGTAGGTAGAGCCTTAAAACGATATATAGAAGATGGTACACAAGCCAAAGGGCAAGCCTGTACTAATTGTGGTTCTGGAAACGTAATTTACCAAGAAGGTTGTCTTACTTGCAAAGATTGTGGCTCTTCTAAATGTGGTTAAAATCTCGTTTAGCTAATTTTAATACTATATAAAAACCTTTACTATTAAAAGAAAAGGTATACTAAGTAGTACATCTATCACAAAAAATAATACCAAGAGTTTTAATGTTGAAATCCCTAACTTTTTATAAAGTGTTAATTGCCGTTTAACAGTTGATTCGGTAATAAAAAACCATAGAATAATTACCAGAAACATTTTTACTAGAAAGAGTGGTACAATTTCGAAACCTAAAAGCAAGAGTAAAAAATTTATACCACAAGACCATGAAAAGAATGGTTTGTAAAATAGAAGTATAGCAGAAAATTGTTGCATAATACAGTTACTAACGTTTAAACAATAGTATTATTTTTATTTGTGTGGATAAGGTTTGATCTCAATCACTCAAAATTCATAAATTATCGTATTTTTGGTGACCAATTGATATAAGAAGATGTTAGATAAGTTACAGATAATAAAGCAGCGTTTTGATGAGGTGAGTGATTTAATCATTCAACCAGATATTATTTCTGATCAAAAACGATATGTGCAACTGACAAGAGAATATAAAGATTTGCGAATTTTAATGGATAAGCGTGAAGCCTACATTGAGTTTACAAATAATTTAGCTGAAGCTGAAGAAATTATAGCCGATGGGAGTGATGCTGAAATGGTTGAAATGGCTAAAATGCAATACGACGAAGCTAAACAGGGAATTCCACTTCTTGAAGAAGAAATAAAAGTACTGCTTATTCCTAAAGATCCAGAAGATGCTAAAAATGCAGTAGTAGAGTTACGTGCGGGAACAGGAGGAGATGAAGCTAGTATTTTTGCAGGTGATTTATTTAGAATGTATACCAAATATTGCGAAGGTAAAGGGTGGAGCGTAAGTACTGTAGATTTTAGTGAAGGTACTAATGGTGGTTTTAAAGAAATACAATTTGAAGTTTCTGGTGCTGATGTTTATGGTACTTTAAAGTTTGAAGCTGGTGTGCATCGTGTGCAACGTGTGCCGCAAACCGAAACTCAGGGGCGTGTACATACAAGTGCAGCAACCGTTATGGTGTTTCCCGAAGCAGAAGAGTTTGATGTGGAAATCGATCCAAAAGATGTGCGTATAGACTACTTTTGTTCTTCTGGTCCTGGTGGTCAATCTGTAAATACAACATATTCTGCTGTTAGACTAACTCACGAGCCTACGGGTTTGGTGGCACAGTGTCAAGATCAAAAATCGCAACATAAAAATAAAGAAAAGGCATTTAAAGTATTACGTTCTCGTTTGTATGATAGAGAACTTGAAATTAAAAATGCCGCAGATGCTGAAAAACGTGGAAGCATGGTGTCTTCTGGTGATAGAAGTGCTAAAATTAGAACCTATAACTACCCGCAAGGTCGTGTAACAGACCATAGAATAGGATTAACGCTTTACGATTTATCAAATATCGTAAATGGCGACATTCAAAAAATCATTGATGAATTACAATTAGCTGAAAACACTGAAAAGTTAAAGGCTAGTGATGAGACTATATAATTTGTTATTGGTTGAAGCAAAATGAATAAAGGTTTACGAAATTTTTTGATTGTAATATTTTCATTATTTATCTTTCTTAAATTAACAGGAATGTTTACTTATTATAATGTTCCGTCCTCTTCGAATGAACCAAATTTACCAACAAACTGTTATATTTTTGGCTCTAATCTTTTGAAACCAAAAAGAAATGATTTTGCTTATTTTAAATTCTCAGATAGCCTTGATGGATACACAATAGTAAAGCGTTTAATAGCATTACCAGGTGATAGACTAGAATGTAAAAAAGGAAACTATTTTGTTAATGAGAAAAATGTTGATAAAGATTTAAATTTAAGATTTTCATATGTTATTGATAATGTGTCATTTGGTCAGTTAAAACCTTTTTTTGAAGGTGACGATGGTTTTGAGTATTATCCAATTTCCAAAGATTCGATTTTTACTTTTTTAGATAATGATTTTGTTTCAAAATTTCCTCTTAAGCTGAAGAGACATGTCTCCACAGAAAAAAGCAACTTATTTAAAGGTATTTTTTCAAAAAGTAAGACTTGGGATTTAAATAATTTTGGACCAATTACGATACCAGAAGGGAAGTATTTTTTTTCTGGAGATAATCGAGAAAATTCAATAGATTCTAGATATCGTGGTTTTGTAGATGAAAAAGAAATAAAAGGAACTTTATTATTTAAATTGTAAATGAAAACAACACAGCTTATTTCAGAAATCAAAAGAAAACAATCCTTTTTATGTATTGGATTGGATGTAGATTTAAACAAAATTCCAAAACATCTTTTAAAAGAAGACGACCCTATTTTTTCATTTAATAAAGCTATTATTGATGCAACACATCATCTATGTGTAGCGTATAAACCTAATACAGCGTTTTATGAAGCTTATGGTATTAAAGGATGGAAAGCTTTAGAAAAAACAATTACTTATTTAAACGAAAACCATCCAGAAATTTTTACCATTGCAGATGCTAAACGAGGCGATATTGGCAATACAAGTACCATGTATGCTAAAGCTTTTTTTGAGGATTTAGCGTTTGATGCTGTTACTGTAGCTCCATATATGGGAAAAGATTCTGTAGAACCATTTTTGGCCTTTAACGACAAGCATACCATTATGTTGGCATTAACGTCTAACCAAGGTGCATTTGATTTTCAAACAAAAACCATTGATGGTAAAGAAGTTTATAAGCACGTTTTAGAAACCTCAAAGTCTTGGACAAACTCACAAAATTTAATGTATGTTGTTGGTGCCACTAAAGCTGAATATCTAGCAGACATTCGTAATATAATTCCAGATAGTTTTTTATTGGTTCCAGGTGTTGGTGCTCAAGGCGGTAATCTTCAAGAGGTATGTAAGTATGGAATGAATACTTCTGTTGGCTTATTAATAAATTCATCTAGAGGTATAATTTATGCCTCTAATGGTGAGGATTTTGCAGCTGCAGCAGCTGTAAAAGCTTCAAGTTTAAGAGATGAAATGGCAGATGCTTTAGCTCAATTTAAAATATAAAAGTATTACTAACTTATTATAAACAAAAAAGAGACTTCAATTAAGAGTCTCTTTTTTTTATCTAAAATTAAAATATTTAAAAAGGCCAAATAATGGGCACAAGTACAAGTGAAATAATAAAAAACATAAGTAATAAAGGAGCGCCAACTTTTAAGTAATCCATAAATTTATATCCTCCAGCAGACATTACCATTGCATTTGTTGTAGTACCAACTGGTGTTAAAAATGCTGTAGATGCACTTATAGCAACCACTATCATAAAAGGCTCTGGTGATAGGTTTAAAGATGTTGCTGCAAGTATTGCTATAGGCGCCATAAGTACTGCAGTTGCAGAGTTGTTTATAACTTGACTAAACGTAGTAGTAAGTAAAAATATACCACCTAACAGCATTACAGGAGAAATAGATCCTAAATAGGTAACAAGCGCATTTGCAACAAGTTCTGCAGTTCCTGTTTTTTGTAACGCAATACCCATAGGTATCATAGCTGCAATCATCACAACACTTGTCCAACTTATACCTTTATAAGCTTTTGACATTGGGATACATCCAGTTAATAAAACAATACCACCACAAATTAATGCAGCTATAGAACCTGGTACTACTTTAAATACAAGCAGTCCAATCATTAAAAGTAATGCACCTAAGGCTATATAAGATTTAGAGTTTAAACTATCAATATTTTTAGCCATTCCTTCAGGGCTACCACAAATTACTAAGTTATCATGTTGCTTCTTAAGATCTTCGATACTTTCCCAAGTACCACGTAATAAAAATGAATCACCTACCTTTATTTTTATCTCTTTACTTGTAAGTGGTTTATTGTTTCTAGATGCAGCTAGTAATTGAATACCATAACGACTAAAATAGTCTCCTAATTTATAGGTTCTACCTACTAACATAGAATTTGGGTTTACAATAACCTCTGTCATACCAACTTCTTGATTTATAAGGTTATTTTTAAGTTCGTCTGTAACTGGTTCTAACGGTAAAAGACCAAGTCTAAATGTAATCATGAGTTTGTTGATAGCTTCTGTATCTCCCTTTACTGTGATAATATCGTGATAATTAAACATGGTTTTATTGTTAGGGAATTCTACAAACTGCGGGATACCTTTTAGTGGATTTGGGTGTCTTCTTTTTAATCTTAAAATAGAAATATTGTACTCTTTTTCAAAATTCCAGAGACCAAAATGTGTGTCTAAAAGTGGAGAAACCGAACGCACACGTAATCTATAATAATCACCATCTATCTTGTAAGCCTCAATCCATTTATGAAATGTTGTTTCTATATCCACAGGTTTATTATTCGTTTTATTTTTAGGCAGTAACCGATAGCCTATAAATCTAAAATAAAGTAAAGCTACTATTAATAGAGGCAAACCTATTAATGCAAATTCAAAAAATGAAAATCCTTCATATCCAGCTTCAATAAGTGCATTACTCGAAATAATATTTGGAGGTGTACCTGTTAATGTTAATAGACCTCCTGTATTAGAGCCGAAAGCAACAGGCATTAACATTTTAGATGGTAGCGTACCAATACTCCAAGCAGATGCTATTGTTAAAGGCATTAATGTAGCTACTGTACCCGTATTACTCACAAAACCTGATAACACTCCAGATCCTAGAGAGACTATAACCAACAGTTTAGTTACACTTTTACCAGCCCATTGTACAAACTTTTTACCTGCAAGTGCTGTCCAGCCTGTTTGAGATAGTCCTTCACCAATAATAAATAGTGCAGCAATCATAATTACTGTAGGGTTACTAAATCCGCTTAAAGTTTCTTTAGCATCTAAGATTCCAGTTAAAAACAGACTTATCATTGATAAAAGTGCAACAATGTCTGGTGTAAATTTTCCCCAAACAAATAATGCTATTGTAATTACTAATATAGTAAGCATTAAGTATATCATAATTTATAGTATTAACTATTATTAATTCTTATAGTGTAAAATTACCTCAGTGTATGATTAATTATCATGATTAATATCATGCTTTTTTTCGTTAGGTTAATTTTTACAATATTGATGATTTTTTATTCTGAAAATTAAATAAATATTAAACGAAAACGCTTTCGTAATACAAGTTTGCTAAATAAATTTGTAATTTTAATGAAAACTAGAATGTATTATTTTCAAAAGTGCTTATTTTTTTAAAATAAAGTAGCTATGTTTATTTTTTTACGACCAAAGGAGTTATTAATTATTTATAAAATATATGAAGTTAGATATTCTTGCTGTTGGTGCACATCCCGACGATGTTGAATTAGGTTGCGGTGGTACAGTTGCTAAAGAAGTAGCCAATGGAAAAAAAGTAGGTATTATAGACTTAACCAAAGGAGAGTTAGGTACTAGAGGAACAGCCGAAACGCGGAAAGTAGAAGCAAAAAATGCCGCAGATATTTTAGGTGTGTCAGTTAGAATAAATATGGGTTTTGCTGATGGTTTTTTTGTCAATGATAAAATACATCAGTTAGCGTTAATTAAAAAAATTAGAACTTATAAACCAGAAATAGTGTTATGTAATGCTATTGATGATAGGCATATTGATCATGCAAAAGGAAGTAAATTAACTAGTGATGCTTGTTTTTTAAGTGGTTTAATAAAGATTGAAACAAAAGATGAAGATGGTAACACTCAAAAACCGTGGCGGCCAAAGCACATATACCATTATATACAATGGAAAAATTTAGAGCCAGATATCGTCACAGATATATCTGGATATATAGATATTAAAATGAAAGCTGTATTAGCCTATGAAACACAGTTTTTTAGCGAGAAAAGTAAAGAACCAGAAACACCAATATCCAGTAAAAACTTTACAGACAGTATTATATATAGAGCTAGAGATTTAGGACGCCTAATAGGAGTGAAGGCAGCAGAAGGTTTTACAGTAGAACGTTATCCTGCAGTTGATAGTTTGTTTGACTTGAAGTAGTTACGTTTTTGCACTTAAATTATTAAAAAAAGTCTTTGTAGATAACATCGAAAACATTTACATTTGCACACGCATTACAAAATGCTGTTACACGGTGGTTGTAGCTCAGTTGGTTAGAGCATTGGTTTGTGGTACCAAGGGTCGCCGGTTCGAATCCGGTCTTCCACCCAAAATAAAAGCCTTTCAAGAAATTGAAAGGCTTTTTTTGTATAGTTTTTTTAAAGTGATTTTTATTAATCTACCTTAATTCTTTCCTCTCTATTAGCTAATTCCCAAGCTGTATAGAAAATAAGTCGTGCACGTGTTTCTAAAAAATCGTAATTAATTTTATCTGCCGTATCACTTGGTTTATGATAATCATCGTGTACACCATTAAAATAAAATATTACAGGAATATTATGTTTTGCAAAGTTATAATGATCAGATCTGTAATAATACCGATTAGGATCATTTTCATCATTAAAACTGTAATCAAAATCTAAATTAACAGTAGCTTTATTAATAGAATCTGATATTGCATGTAACTCTTTACTTAACCTATCAGAACCTATTAAATATAAATAATTAGGTTTTTCTTCGTGTTTTTTATCTACACGTCCTATCATATCAATATTTAAATTAGCTACAGTTTTTTTCAATGGGAAAATAGGATCTTCATCTGTATAATATCTTGACCCAAGTAAACCTATTTCCTCACCAGTTACATGTAGAAACACAACGGTTCTTTTTGGACTATAGCCATCTTTTTCAGCTGCTTTAAAGGCTTCTGCAATTTCTAAAATTCCTACTGTACCAGAGCCATCATCGTCTGCACCATTATTGATATCACCGCTTCCTGAGATACCAATATGATCTAAATGCGCTGAAATTATTATAACTTCATCTGGTTTTTCATCGCCTTCAATATAAGCGATTACATTTTCAGAGTCATTAGTTGCTCTCCCATTAAAATAGTTAGCAGGAATTTCTTGAAAATAGTTACCATCTGAAATTGGTGAAGGTATATTGTTTGCTAAATAACTAGCTTTAATAAAATTTACAGCTTTCTTTTGTCCTGCTTCTCCTGTTTGTCTGCCTTCAAATTCATCAGAAGCATAAGTATAAAGCATTTTTTTTAATTCGCTAGCTGTGATTGTTTTTGCGTAAGTTTCAGGATTAGCAATTTTTTTTAAACTTTTTTTAGAGCTATTACACCCCAGTAATATTAGTGTCGTAATTAGCGAGATAATTTTCTTTTTCATAAACCAAATATAACACTAATTTAAAATTAGGTTATTATCATCAGTTACTATTCGATGTTCTTGATTTATTAATTGCCATGCGGTTGAAAAAATTAGTCTGGTACGTTTTTCTAAAAGTTCATAATCTATTTTATCAGGTGTATCGGTATGTTTGTGATAATCTTCATGCTCCCCATTAAAATAAAAAATTACAGGTATATCACGTTTTGCAAATTTATAGTGATCAGATCTAGAGTAATATTGGTTTCTATCATTTAAAGTATTATAAGTGTAATCTAAATCAATATCAACATAAGCCTTACTTACAGCTTCAGAAACATAATGTAATTCTTTACTAATTCTATCAGACCCTATGAGATAAATATAATTTTTATTATGTGTGTGTCTATTATCAATACGTCCTATCATATCAATATTTAAATTAGCTATTGTGTTTTTTAATGGAAAAATGGGGTTTTCTACATAAAACCTTGATCCTATTTGTCCAATCTCTTCGGCCGTAAAGTGTATAAATAAAATACTTCTTTTAGGACGATATCCATTAGCTACAGCAATATTAAATGCTTGTGCAATTTCCATAATAGCAACTGTGCCAGAACCATCATCATCAGCACCATAGTATATATTACCATCTTTTTTACCTAAGTGATCCAAATGAGCAGATAAAATGAGAATTTCATCTGGTTTTTCATAACCTTTAATAAAAGCTAAAACGTTCTCAGTAGTTTCAATACCATTTGTTAAATACGGTCTGGTGATTTTTTGAAAATAATTTGCGTCATCAAAAGGAGAAGTAATACCCTCATTAATGTAGTAAGATTGTAAAAACTCTGCAGCTAGTTTTTGTCCTTGTTCTCCTGCTTTTCTCCCTTGAAATTCTTTAGAGGCAAATTTGTAAAGTTGTGTGCTTAACTCTTTTGCAGTAATTGTTTTTGAGTATTTTTTTACTTCAGAGGTATCAACAAGAGAGACACTTTCCTTTAGATGTTTAATCTTTAAAGTATATTTAGGTGTAGCGCATGTACCAACAAGTGTTAATAAGAGAATTGTGCTAAAAAATTTCATTCGTTTTAGTTTACTGATAACAATACGCTAATAAAAGTTTTTAGGGAGTAAAACTTTATATTGATTTAGTATTAAAAACGGTGCAAATATAAAAAAAAGTAAAAAAAATAAGTTACTGATCTAAGTCAATTTCTTCAAAATCAATTTCTTCTAATTCTTCTATAGCTTCTTCTTTGGAGGTTTCTTCTTTTTCTATTAAGGCTTCTGTGTTACCTACTTTTGTTTCACTAAAAATAGCTTTGTATGTTGTTAAGCCTAAAGCCATAATTGTTAAAATAAACGAAAATTGGATAATTTTTTTTACGTTTCCAGTTTTTTTAGAAAGGTAAAACGCGATTAAACCAAAGATTAAAGCAATTATAGAAGGGAATATTGCTAAATTAGATATAGGTAAAACTGATAAAATTATTGCTAAAATTGATGTTATTAATGCAAGAATTGTAAATAAACGTTTCATAAAAAATTAGTGTTTTAAACCAGTTGCAGATTTTATTTTTAACTCGCCATTACCAACAGGTATCTTAAATTTCCCATAAACCATAATTTTATTTTCATCAGCAGTTAACCATATCAAATTGTCTTTTGTGCCTTTTATGACTTCAGATTCGTTACTACTCACTGCAATTTTATAACAAGTTTTACTACCTATAGCAGTATTTATAGTTTCTTTTCCAAGAAAAGTAATTTTAGCACTTATCTCTTTTCTATCAAAAATAACGGTAAATGTTTTTTTAGTTCCTACAGGCATTGATGAAAAATTAAAAAGCCTTATTTTGTATAAAGTAGAAACAATGTCTCTAGTTCCAGAATTTATTTTTACATCTTTTTTATCAACCCATTCTCTTTTAGTTTGTACACTTTTTACTGTATTGGTTTTATGGCTAAATGTATATTTTACATTTTTAGTGTACCCACCTTCATTTATATCCCTTTTGTATAGGTAAGGCGTTAGTGTTTTTGGATTTACATAACTTTCATATAAATCTCTAATTTTAAAAAAATTATCCCATTTACTATAAGTTATGGCTTTACACTTTAAGTGTAATAAAGTAGCTTTTGAAGTTTTGATATTGCTTGTCTCTAAAGTTACTAGGGCAATATCATTTAATACACCAGACATATTATAGGATGCAGTATAAACTAATTTTTCGCCCGCTGCAATGGCTGTATTTTGTGAATATGTAATATGAGCAACAAATAAAATTAAAGCAATGAAAATACGCTTCATGTTAATGGTTTTTTGTGTTATAACGAAATGTTGTGCATTTATTGTGCCGAAAATACAATGTGAGTTGCTCTTATACTAATTTTTATTAAATTATGTAGCCTTTATTCAGGACGGGTCAAAATTAATGGCAACGGTCTAGTGTATGATTTCGTTGCGTGTTTAAGCACTAAAGTCAGCAAATAAATCACAGATAGAAAGTCCGCAAGGACTTTCGTAAGTAGGCTCTCACTAGCAATGGATTATATACGTTGTGCCTGTTGCACAAATCCTTTATAAATATAAAGAAATTTCGTATTTTTATATATGCAAGGCAAGAAAAATTATCAAGAAAAGTTATTTGCTCAATTTCAGTTAAGTGATCGAATTCCAGAGTCTAATTTTTACAGACGATTAAAAGCCGTTTTAGATTTAGACTTTCTTTATGTACAAACCAAGAGCTATTATGGATCTAGAGGACAAAAAAGCATCGATCCCATAGTATTCTTCAAGCTATGTTTGGTAGGCTATTTAGAGAATATTATCAGTGACCGCCAATTGATACAGCATAGCGGTATGCGATTGGATATACTATATTTTTTAGGCTATGACATCGATGAAGAATTACCCTGGCATTCTACTATAAGTCGTACACGTCAACTGTATCCTGAAACTGTATTTGAAGATGTTTTTACCAAGGTATTAGGGATGTGTGTTAATCAGGGTATGGTAACAGGTCATACCCAAGCGATAGATTCAGCACCCGTCAAGGCGAATGCATCTATGGACAGTTTGGAACTTAAAGTCCCCAAAGAAGACTTAGAAGTTCATTTAGAAAAGATACGTCACATCAGTTCTATGGATAAAAAAAACTCCGATAAGGAAATCTAAGATTAATAAAGCCTCCAAAACGCAGCAAGGCATTACAGCGAGTAATTACGAGTTACAGGAGTTAAAAAGTCGAAATAAGCGTTGACGAGCAGACCAAGACCAGCGCCCAGGAGCAGGTAACAAAGGCAGTAAACCTGCCTGCCAACGAGGCAGGTATACTTCAAACAAAACACATTACAGTCCTACCGACCCCGATGCTCGTATTAGTGTAAAGCCAGGTAAGGCAAGGAAA
>NZ_JBLFEN010000004.1:0-450606 GCF_047345485.1 Hyunsoonleella sp. 2307UL5-6
AACATTCCCAGGTGGCCCAACAAGTGATCCAAACGATCCATGTAGTCCAATCGGAATAGATACAACAGATACAGATGGTGACGGACTAACAGATTGTGAAGAAACCACAGGAATTGACGATCCGAGTACACCAGACGATCCAACAACATTCCCAGGCGGCCCAACAAGTGATCCAAACGATGCTTGTAGTCCAATCGGAATAGATACCACGGATACAGATGGTGACGGACTTACAGATTGTGAAGAAACCACAGGAATCGACGATCCAAGTACACCAGACGATCCAACAACATTCCCAGGCGGCCCAACAAGTGATCCAAACGATGCTTGTAGTCCAATCGGAATAGATACAACGGATACAGATGGTGACGGACTTACAGATTGTGAAGAAACCACAGGAATCGACGATCCAAGTACACCAGCAGATCCAACAACGTTCCCAGGCGGCCCAACAAGTGATCCAAATAATCCATGTAGTCCAATATCTAATGATTGTGAAGCTTCTATTAGAGTTATTAAGTTAGCTGATGTTAGAGGTACAACATTAGGCAGTTTAATAATCTATACAATTGAAGTAGAGAATACAGGTGATTTTGACTTAACGGGAATAGCATTAGTTGATAACTTTACTGATGCTAACGGAAATACTATCTCATTAACTGATGAACCTACATTTGTTGATGCAACACTGGGTAGTCCAGATGGAACATTATTAGTAGGCGAAATAGCAACATATCAGGCTAGCTTTATTATAAATCAAGAAGCTATTAATGCTGGAGGTGTAAGCAATAGTGTTCAGGTTACAGGAACTAATACAAGTGTTGGTACTGTATCTGATATAAGTGATGATGGTGATGATTTGGATGGTAATAGCACCGACGATCCTACATTCACAGAACTTGGTTGTTTAGTAGTATTTAACGAATTCTCACCTAATGGAGATGGTGTTAATGACACTTTAATTATAAACTGTATAGAGAATTTCCCTAACAATAAGATAGAAGTATACAACAGATGGGGTAATATAGTTTATCAGGAACGTAACTATAACAATGATTGGGATGGAACATCTAACGGAAGAGCTACTGTAAATACAGATGACAAATTACCACCAGGTACATATTATTATGTGTTGGATTTCGGTGATGGTTCAGAACCAAAAGTAGGATGGTTATATATAAATAGATAATAAGTAAACGAGCTAATAAAAATTAAAAAGATGATACAGAATACATCATTAATTAAAAGTTTAATTTTAGTAGTGTTTACTGCACTATTAAGTATAAAAACTAACGCACAACAAGACCCACAGTATACACAATATATGTATAATACTATGAGTGTTAATGCAGCTTATGCAGGACAAAGAGATGTTTTAAGCGCCACTGCACTTTATAGAACACAATGGGTTGGTATAGATGGAGCTCCAAAAACTGTAACATTTGGAATTCACTCACCATTGAGAAATGAAAGACTAGGTTTAGGACTAAATATTGTTAGTGACCAACTAGGACCAGCAGAAGAAACCAGTATAGATGTAAATTTTTCATATACTATACCAGTTAATGCTTCTGGAGATTTAGAGTTGTCTTTTGGTTTAAAAGGTGGTTTGCATTTATTGGATACCGATTGGAGTAAAGGTTTGTTTCAAAATCCCGATAGATTATTTAATGAGAATATCAATTTAATCTCACCAACTTTAGGGGCTGCATTGTATTTGCATTCTGATAGGTGGTATTTGGGGCTATCAGTACCTAATATGTTTACTACAGAGCACTATGATGATTTTCAAGAATCAATCGCAACAGAGCGTTTACACTATTTCTTGATAGGTGGTTATGTTTTTGATTTAAGTGCAAGCACTAAATTAAAGCCAGCGTTTCTTGTAAAAGGCGTTTCAGGAGCACCTTTAATTGCAGATTTATCTGTTAATGCTCTTTTTAATGATAAATTTACTTTAGGTTTAGCCTACAGATGGGATGACTCCGTAAGTGGCTTATTAGGTTTTCAAATTACACCAGGGTTATTTGCAGGGTATGCTTATGATGCTACAACAACAGCATTGAATAATTATAATAGTGGAACACATGAAATTATGTTAAGATTTGAATTACAGCAAATAGGTAAAATTTTATCACCAAGATTCTTCTAAAAAGCCAACTGATATGAAAAAAAGAATATATATACTATCTATAATTACTGTTTTTGTATTTGCAACGTCTTATGCTCAAAAGGGTAAAGTTTCAAATGCTATAAAAAAGTATGAAAAACTGTCTTACGTAGAGTCAAGAAATGATCTTTTAAAGTTAGCGAATAACGAGGGCGCATCTCCTGAAGTTCTAGAGAAGTTAGCTAATGCTTTTTACTTTAATGGTGAAATGAATGATGCTATAAATTGGTATAGCAAATTGATTGCTTTAAACCCACAAACAAACCCTGAAAATTATTTTAGGTATGCTCAGGCGCTTAAAGCAGAAAAAAACTATAAGGCTGCAGATGATGCTCTTAGAACGTTTGCGTCATTAAGACCAGACGACTCTAGAGGTTTAAAGTTTTTAAATAATTCAAATTATTTAGATGTAGTGGAAACCATGTCTCAAAATTTCACATTGCAGAATTTAGATATTAATACTGCATTTTCAGATTTTGGAGCTTCTTTGCACAATGGTAATCTTGTGTTTGCATCTTCAAGAGATCAAGATGGAAAAATTTACAGTTGGAATGCTCAACCGTTTTTAGATTTATTTGAATTGGATGCCGAAGGTAATGTTCAAGAAATCGTAGGCGATATCAATACAAAATATCACGAATCTTCCACTTCCTATACAAAAGATAGCACTACAGTTTATTTTACACGAAATAATTATTATAACGGTAAGTTTAAAAAGAATAGCGAAAATACGCATGCTTTAAAAATTTACAAAGCAACTTTAGTTGATGGAGCGTGGACTAACGTAGAGTCTATGCCATTTAATAATGACGAGTATAGTGTAGCACACCCAGCTTTAAGTGTAGATGAAAAGCATTTGTATTTTGCTTCAGATATGCCAGGAACTAAGGGTATGTCAGATATTTTTGTTGTTGATATAAATGATGACGGTACTTATGGAGCGCCATTAAACCTAGGGCCAAAAATTAATACAGAGGGTAGAGAAAACTTTCCTTTTATAAGTGATAAAGGTGTTTTATATTTTTCATCAGATGGACATTTAGGTTTAGGTGGTTTAGATGTTTTTATGATAGAAGCAGAAAATATCAAATCTGGTGTATTAAAAAACATTGGAAAACCTATCAATAGCCCAAAAGACGACTTTGCTTATATTATAGATGAAGCTACAAAAAAAGGATATATTTCTTCAAATAGACAAGGAGGAAAGGGTGATGATGATATTTATAGTTTTCAAATACCTGAATGCGAATATGATATAGAAGGTACAGTAGTAAATAAACGAACAAATGAGATTTTGCCTAATGCAATAGTCACTTTAAAAGATGAAAATAATAATATTTTAAAAACTTTAAATAGTGATGATAAAGGTAAATTTCAATTTAATTTAAGTTGTAAAGCGCAAACCTATATAGTTGAAGCACAAAAAGAAAAGTTTGAAGATGATTTTACAGATTTTATTGTAGATGCTAGCTCAACGGACGATTTAAAATTAAAATTATCATTAGAGCCTAGTGCTGCTAAAATTGGAACAGATTTAGCACTTTTATTAAATTTAAATCCAATTTATTTTGATTATGATAAATCATTTATTCGACCTGATGCAGAAATAGAATTAGCTAAGGTTATCAAATATATGCAAGAGTATCCTAGCGTAAAAATAGATGTAAGGTCTCATACCGATTCAAGAGGGCGAGATGCTTATAATTTATCATTATCTCAACGAAGAAACGCATCCACAAAGGCATATATCATAAATAAAGGCGGTATCTCTACTAACAGAATATCAGGAAAAGGCTATGGGGAAACGCGATTAACTAATCGTTGTTCCAACGGTGTAAAGTGTTCTAAAGAAGAACACCAAAATAACCGAAGAAGTGAATTTATTGTTGTAGAAAATTAATAATATTAACCATCAATTTATAAAGCACCTAAATATATTTTAGGTGCTTTTTTATTTATAACAGGGCGAAACAAGTAATATTTTGTTCGTATTTTTGTAAATTATGATATGAGTATAAATTGAGTTTAATTTACCAGTTTCACTATCAAATGATATCTTACCTCACTACTCATAAAAATTGACAGATGAAAGAAGAAAAAGTAATTCTTGTTAACGAACAAGATGAACAAATTGGTTTAATGCCTAAGCTTGAAGCTCATAAAAAAGCATTATTACATCGTGCATTTTCTGTATTTATATTTAATGATGATAATCACTTAATGTTGCAACAACGCGCTTTGTCTAAATATCACTCTCCAGGACTTTGGACTAATACATGTTGTAGTCATCAAAGAGATGGAGAAACTAATATTGCTGCAGGAAAACGACGATTGATGGAAGAAATGGGTTTTGTAGTAGATTTAAAAGAATCTATATCGTTTATATACAAAGCACCTTTTGATAATGGCCTAACAGAGCACGAATACGATCATGTTTTATTGGGAAAATATACTGAAGCTCCAAAAATTAATAAAGAAGAGGTTGCAGATTGGAAATGGATGCCTTTAGAAGAAGTTAAAACAGATATTTCACTAAATCCCGAACTATATACGGCGTGGTTTAAAGTCATTTTTGATAAATTTTACAAACATATAAATATAAATTCATGAGAGTAACAGTTAGTAGAAAGGCACACTTTAACGCGGCTCATAGACTATACAAGAAAGATTGGAATTTTGAAAAAAACGATGAAATATTCGGTAAATGTAATAACCCTAATTTTCATGGTCATAATTATGAGTTAATCGTTAGTGTCAACGGAGAAATAGATCCAGAAACTGGTTACGTAATAGATATGAAAGTTTTAAAAGATATTATTAAAAGTGAAGTAGAAGACGCTTTTGATCATAAAAACTTAAATATTGAAGTTCCAGAATTTAAAGATTTAAATCCTACAGCCGAAAATATTGCAGTAGTCATTTACGATAAAATGAAATCTAAATTAGATGGTGATTTAAAATTAGAAATTACACTCTATGAAACACCTCGTAATTTTGTTACTTATTCTGGAAACTAAATTATTTGGGCTATCCAAAAGTTAATAATATATATTTACAATAAATTAAAAATAGAATTATGGCAAGTATTAGGAATTTAAAAAAAGATATAAACTACGTGTTTGGAGATATTATTGAAGCGGTTTATGTTTGGGAATACGAAAATACAGATAAGGGCACTAAAAAAAGTGAAGCAATAATAGACGAAGCTATTGAAACATTTGATGAATTAATTGCTAAGGTAAATGATAGAAATGTTGATAATAAAAAATCACAATTAAAAACAGTAAATAAAGAATTGGAAGAAAAAGGAAGAGCATTAATTGAAAAAATTAACAATTTAGGTTAATTTTTATTGGAGATTAATTGCATAATATATAATACAAATTATATTTGCATCCATGAAAAAACGCCGATGTAGCTCAGCTGGCTAGAGCAGCTGATTTGTAATCAGCAGGTCGTGGGTTCGAGTCCCTCCATCGGCTCAAAAAAAAAGCCTCAAAACTAAGTTTTGAGGCTTTTTTTATTACTCTTCGTCTGCTCTTCGTAGTTCAATAAAATTATGTAATTCTTTACCGTATTTAGATGCTTTAATTTTGGGAGTAAGAGATTTATGTATAGTATCTAATAAATTTAAATTAGCATCATAAATTTCTGAAAGTGCCAGGTAAGGAGCTACTTCACTGTCTTTATTATTTAATGCAAAATTTACTGTTTGTAAATATTTACTTTTAAAAACACTTAATTCTTTTTTCTGAATAGACCTAAGTAAGGTTGTGTCTCCCACCTTTCCTGCTTCAAAACGTTCTTTAATTAAATCTAAATTTCTATTATTTAAACGCGATATTAGTTTTTGATAATCTTCTAAAACCTTTTGTTGTTCAGATCCTTTTATTTCAGCATCAGTTACAAAACGTTTTAAAGTGGTGTTAATTTCTATGATACCTTTATCTGCAAAAAAACTAATTCTTTCATCTTCCTTAGAATTTTTATCAAGATCTAAAATAAACAAATCAGGTTCATCTAAGTCGGCATATAATTCAAATTCAGAATTACCATTTACCAATACAGAATCTACAGTAACTAGAGTAGAATCAACAACCCGTTTAAGATAAACAGTTCCCTTCTTTAAATCTTTAATATTTGTTTTTACAACTAAGTCTTTAGAGGTATTTGAGCAAGAAAAGATAACTCCGATAAGGAATAGAATACTGTATGTTTTCATATTAATAAACGTATAATTAGGTGCGCAAATATCTTATAATTATTAAATATAAACTAACCGCCTGCAGCAATTTTCATTAGTTCTGCACATAACATGGCGCCGTATGTACCTACAACGTAACCAAAAACGGCTAATAATACACCAACTGTTGCTAGTGATGGATGAAATGCAGCCGCTACAACTGGAGCTGATGCAGCACCACCAATATTAGCTTTACTTCCAACTGCGAGAAAAAAGTAAGGTGCTTTAATAATTTTAGCTACTAAAAATAATAGAACAACGTGAATAAGCATCCAAACAATACCTACAAAAATAAGCCCTGGATTTTCTGCTATTTTAGTCAAATCCATTTTCATTCCTATGCTTGCTACAAGTATATAAATAAAAACGCTACCAATTTTACTGGCACCTGCACCTTCATAGGTTTTAAGTTTTGTAAAAGATGCTAATATTCCAATTATAGTGGCAATTGTAATCATCCAGAAAAATTGAGAACCAAAAGACGACATTGCAGAAGATGTATCTCTTACCGATTCAAAATTAGTAGTTAAAAATTTAGATATAGTATTAGCTCCAAAATGTGCAATACCAACAATAGTAAACGCAATACCTAAAATAATCATTAAATCGCTTAGCGTTGGCGTTCGAGAAATTTTATCTGTATACGTGGAAACACGATCCTTTAACTCTTCTATAGCACTTTTGTCTGCTTTTAACCATTTATCAATTTTTTCAGATTTACCAATACCTAATAGTAAGATTGCCATCCAAATATTTGCTACAACGATATCTACAATCACCATTCCTGCGTAGTTGTCTGTATTAAATTTATAAATTTCTAACATAGCAGCTTGGTTTGCACCTCCACCAATCCAACTACCAGCTAATGTAGCTAAACCTCTCCAAACTGCATCTGGTCCTGCACCACCCACAGTTTCTGGTGATATTATAGATATTAGTAAAATAGCTAGTGGTCCTCCAATAATTACGCCTACTGTGCCAGTTAAAAACATAATCAAAGCTTTTGGACCTAAATTATAGATAGCCTTTAAATCAATACTTAGCGTCATTAATACCAAAGCAGCTGGAAGTAAATATCGGCTAGCTATATAGTATATTTGAGATTTATGTTTAATTACCTCTCCAGCTTCGTTGGTTACCGACCATTCTGGAGAAATAATGCCCAAAGTGGTAAACGCTCCTGGAAGCATATACGCCATTAGTAATGCAGGAATGTACTTGTAGAATTTTTTCCAGAATCTATTAGAGCTTGTTGATGTATAAAAAACAAATCCTAGAGCTAGCATCAATAACCCGAATACAATAGTATCTTGTGTGAATATTGGTTGGTTTAACATTTAAAAATCTTTTTAAGATTCTAAGATAAATAAAATATAATGAGTAAGTGTTTTAGTTTGGCATAGTAGTTGTTTATATTAAATCGATTACAGTTCGAATACTAGTTTATTGAGTGGTTACTTTAAACTTTAGAAATGTAATTTCATATTTTGGTTGGTTAGTTTAGAAAAAAAGCATCCTTTTAAAAGGATGCTTTTTTCATGTAAACCATTAACAAAATACGTATTTCGTCGATGATTTTAGTTATATCGACGAAGTGTGTTAAAGAAATGTGTATTTTATCGATTAATTATGTTTTTAATCTTGATATTTCAATTCGGTTTATATATTTGAAGTGTACTAAATAATATACTTTTTAGTTCAATGGATTAATTAATTAATATTTGCATTATGATGTTGATGTGGAGACCCCAAATCTAGCACATAATATAAAAAGCAAATTAAGAAGAAACCGAGTTTGAGGGAACTCGGTTTTTTTGTGGAATAATCCGAAATGTTAGGTTAATTCTAGAGCCTATTTTTCTAGTTGTTTTTGGTATTTGATGTAACCATTTATCTTGTGTTAGCCCTTGCATTAATAGTAAACTACCGTGTTTTAATATTATTTTATGTTTTAAAGATTTGTCATCTTTATGTTTAAAATGAAACGGGCGTTCCTCACCAAAAGTAAGAGACGCAATTATTGGGTTTTTACCAAGCGATTTCTCGTTATCTGCGTGCCACCCATTGCTATCTTTACCATCACGATATAAGTTTGCTAAACAGCTAGTAAAAAAGACGTTTAATTGTAATTCTATACTATTTTTAATATCTAGAATAGCACCATCAAAGCGATTTGGATACATAGTGATATTACTATACGTATACGGTTCATTATTAACACCAAAAAAAGCAGTTAATCTAGGTTGATTATAAGTTTTTCCAAAAACTTTTATTTCATCTTGTTGCCATTTAATTTCAGACTTTAATTTTTTGAAATATGTATCTGCTTTATTTTTATCAAAAAAGTTAGGATAGTAGACAACATCTGCATCTTTCATATTTAAATTCTGAACGTCTAATAGTGCCATAGTTTTTATTTTCTAAATTAGCATAAATCATTTTTTTAATGAAATATAGTTTTACATTTTTATTACTGTTATTTACTTTTTTAAGTTATGCTCAATTACCAGAGGGTTTTAATTACGCTAAAAATGTTATTCCTGATATAGAGGTGGAATTAAGATATTTTGGAACTCATAATTTTGTAGGTCAACAAATAGATGGGTATACAAATAACTGCTTAATATTAACAGAGGAAACTTTAAGTGCTCTAAAAAAAGTTCAAAAAGATTTAAAAGGTAAAAACCTAGGGCTTAAAGTGTATGACGGTTACCGACCACAACGCGCTGTTAATCATTTTATACGTTGGGCTAAAAACTTAAGTGATACTATTAATAAAGCTGAGTTTTACCCAAATATTAAAAAAAAGAATTTATTTAAAGAAGAATATATAGCCTCAAGATCTGGACATACAAAAGGAAGTACCGTTGATATTACAATTATAGACTTAAGTACTAATAAGGAACTCGATATGGGTAGTATCTATGATTTTTTTGGTATGGAGTCTTGGGTGAATTTTAAGGGTGTCACTAAAAAACAAAAAGAAAATAGGGTGTTATTGCAAACTGTAATGTTAAAATATGGTTTTAGAAACTACGCAAAAGAGTGGTGGCATTTTACCCTAAAAGGCGAACCTTATCGCAATACATATTTTGATTTTATAATTGAATAAATTTTTTAAGCAATTTTAGTGGTATTTTAATCGTCAATCCTATTCTCATCAAATGCTGATGGTAAAAGCTTTGGTATAAATTTTACAACTAGTGGTAGCAGTAATGCGCCACCAGGCAGTAAAAAAATAGCTAAACTTGGTATAGATTTAAAAATATCTAATAGTTGTTCTTGTACTTTTTGTTGTTCTTCTTTATTTAAATCCCTCAAGGTTGATTGAGAAAGTAAAACCATGAGTTCTTTACTGTCTTTTAATTCTTGATATAACCTTTTACTATTTCTAGAAATTAATTTTGTAACTATTTTGCTAGAATTGTTGTAAAAACTTTGTACCATGTTTTTAGAGCTTAATAAAGCAATATCATTTTTATGTAATGTGTAAAATTGATTTACTGTTTTTATAGCTTGGTTTATTCTAGAAATACTCAAATTTAAATCATTACCTAATTTTTCTAAAAAATGTTGCTCTTCAACATCAATAGTTTGATCACTCCAAGTTGCCATACATGCTAAATCTAAAATGTAATAACGTTCTTCATTTGTAGATAGAAATAATATGGCTTTTTTATAATTTAAGTGTTTATGCTCGTTAAACCGAAGTGATGATTGAAATAATTTTATCAAACTCTCATCATAGTCGTTTTTTTCTTCCTTAGAGTTTAAAACATCTAACGAAATTGTAATAATAGAAGCTTCTAATTTCTTTATATAATTAATAGAAAATTTATGTTTCGCTAGATACCTTTTGTATGCCAATACATCTACATAAAGTAGTGCATTTATAATAAAGTAATTGAAGTTTTTAGTAAGAACATTTGCATCAATTTGAATGCGCTTATGTATAACATTTTCTAGTTGTTCGTGATTTTTTTTTCCTATTAACAAATCTTTAAAAAAAGAAGATTTTATATCACTTATTTCAGAATAAAATCCGATTATGCTATCTACAAAAGGTGTTCTGCTGTCAGAATTATAATGTGTGTAATATAAGGATGTGCAAAGATTTATTTTACAAATTTCTTCCTCAGTAAGATATCCTTTAGGTATTATTTGAGCAATACTATTTTGATTACTACCGTAAATAAACCCACAAGATCTTAAAGCATCATAAAATAGTTCTTCACTAAAATCTAAGAAGATATTATTTAAAGCTACTTCGCTTTCAAGTTTTTTTATCCAACCAGTTGCTGATGGGTTCATATACTTTATTAGGGAAATGTAAAAGTAAGCTTTTACTGGAAAATAATGCACGTTTTGTTCTTTAACATAATTTTAACAAAACCGCTAAAACCTTTTTTCCGTAAGTAGATTGAGAGTCAAAAATTAATAATATAAAATCTCAAAAAATCATGAAAAATTTAAAAACAGTTTTAGGAGTTGGAGTTTTAGCAATAGCTAGTTTCTTCGTAATTGCAGCAGATCATATCGATGCGCCTGCAGTAAGTGGTGGTACAAGTGATATCACCGATTTTTATGCCTTTCAAGGCGAAGACACTGATAATTTAGTATTTGTAGCTAACATTCAAGGTTTAATTAGTCCAGCAAACACAGCAAATGCGTCTTTTGACGAAAATGTTTTGGTGGAGTTTAATATTGATAACACAGGTGATAATGTTGAAGACCTAGTAATACAAGCCATTGCAAGAGATGGGCAAATGTACTTTTTTGGCCCGATAGCACCATCTCAAACAGGTTTAAATAGTACAATTGAAACTAACGCTACAGTTGGTGGTGTTGTAGATATTACTGCTTATGGTTCTAGTGCTACAATAGCAACAAATAACGGTATGAGCTTTTTTGCAGGACCAAGAGATGATCCATTCTTTATGGATTTTGCACAATATTCTGCAATTATTGGTGGTACTGCAACAGGGTTTAATGATCCAGGAGCTGATACATTTGCTGGATCTAATGTAATGTCAATTGTTGTAGAAGTGCCTAAATCTATGATAGGCGGTTCTGGAACTATTAATACTTGGGTAGAAAGTAAAACAAAATAATAATAGTTATAAATCTTATTAAAATATAAATTATGAAAACTTTAAAAATATATACACTAGCACTAACACTTTCATTTTTAGCATTTAATTGCTCAAATAATGATGACGATGCACCTACACAACCAGCAGGTCCTGATTTTTCTGGTACATATTCTCAAGAAGATCAAATGGGTAGACCAGCTGTTAACACAGTATTTGTGTCTCCTGCAAATAAAGATATGTATAATGTAACTGTTCCTTCTGAACAAAATGCTGCATTTCAGGGTATGTTTGAAGCTAATTTATTAGCCTTAAGTCCTGCTTATGCTAATGGTGGTACTAACGCTCTTGGGCAAGATGCTGCAACATTTACAGGTTTATTGGCAACTGATGTTTTAAATGTATCACTAGATGGCACTACAACATTTTTTGATGGCGAAAATGTCCTTACTGGTCGTGCGTTAGCTGATGATGTAATAACTGTAGAGCTACTACTAATTTTTGGTGGTGAAGATTTTAGTGAGAACCCAACATTATCTGATGACAATGTAGATGCTAACGATAAAACCTTTTTGAGCTCATTCCCTTACTTAGCCTCACCTTGGTAGTATACATTTCCGAGTATGCTGTATAAGCATACTCGGATTATTTTTTATTTCAAACATAAAACAAAATAACATGAAAACTTTAAACCTAATATTTTTTACACTGATATTATTTGTCTTTGGTTGTAAAACCAACACAAATACACCAGAATTAGTCTCAAATGTTGAAGACTATAAGCATTACTTACAAGTTAATGAAGATAAGATTTTGGGTGCTGCACAGCAAGATTATATGTTTTGGGAAAAAAAGCTAGAAAAAGAGCCAAATCAATTCCCTTATTTGGGAAAAGCTGCAGCATCTCAATCTCTTTTATTTAATAAAACAGGTAAAATTGAATATTTAATAACTGCTGAAAAAAAATTAATTGCCTTAAATAAAGCTACTAACTATAACAATTCTGGTTATTTAAGAGCTTTAGCTAGAAATTATATTTCTCAGCATAAATTTAAGGATGCCTTGGCATTATTAGAAAAAGCCGAAATTAATGGTGATAGATTAAAATCTACTCAAAAAATGTTATTTGATGTGTATTTAGAACTAGGTAATGTATCTGAAGCTAAAGTATACTTAGATAAAATTGAAAATTTTTCAGATTTCGATTTTTTAATTAGAAAGTCAAAATGGAGCGATCATAATGGAGATTTAGATAAAGCCATTCTTTATTTGGAAAAAGCTACTGAAATGGTAGAGGTTTCAAAAAACAAGGGCTTAATGCAATGGGCATACACTAATTTAGCTGATTATTATGGACACGCAGGACAAATAAAGGCGTCTTATAATAATTATTTGAAAGCTTTAAATTTAGATCCTAATGATGCTTATGCTAAAAAGGGAATAGCTTGGATTATATACTCGTATGAGAAAAATGCAGATGAAGCTTTACGTATTTTAAATGCAACTACAGCTAATTATTTTGCACCTGATTATCACCTACTAAAAGCAGAAATAGCAGAATTTAAGGGTGATACTGTATTAAAACAAAAAGAAATTGCAGCTTATAGAAAAGCAGTAGAAAATGACTTATATGGCGATATGTATAATAAATACAACGTATTGCTTTTTGCTGAAAATAAAACAAAAACGGCTACAGCTTTAAAAATTGCCAATAAAGAAATAAATAATAGACCTACAGCTCAATCCTACGATTTATTAGCCTGGACACATTTTAATCAAGGAGAAACTGCTGATGCTTTAGAGGTTATTGAAAATCACGTAGCAGGAAAAACTTTTGAGCCAGAAGTGTTATACCACATGGCCGAAATATATAAAGCAAACGGAAAATTAGATGTAGCGCAAGTATTGAAGAACGAACTTTTGGAAAGTAGTTTTGAATTAGGGCCAATAATCATTGAACATATTAAAAACATATAAAGCATTGATTAATAATCGATTGAGGGATTGGTTGTTATCATTTTAAACCTTCTTAAATGTTCGGTTTAAGTTTTTTGTTTGATTGGAACCTCCATTTGTAGAAATACATTTGGGGGTTTTTTTATTACTGTAATTGTTTGATATTTTTTTTTTTTTTTTTGATGTAGATTTCAAATGAATTTGGCAGTACTTTAAGAAAATTTATTTGTTGCAGAGTATCAAATAACTTATTTTTCTCTAGCGGGTGCAAGTTTATCTATTATAGGGTGATGTTCATTACTAGGATTATGAAATAAAAGGAATTTTATTTAAGATAATGTCACTGTATGTGGCTCCTAGTATATAATTTAAAATTTGGTAACTTCCCAAATAGGCTATAAATGCGATTTATCAACTAATTAGTTGTTAGTTATATAACTAGTCGTAAAACGTATTTATTTATTCATAATTTGAGTTGCCTTCCAAACATATTCTTTTCCAAATTCGCCAAAATAACTAATATAGTTTCCGTCTTTTGAAATTACCACAAAACTGCTACAAGGATAATGATATTGAAAAAAAAGTCTTTCAACAGTTTCTTCTGGGTCTTTATACCAAGTCAAAACTCCATTATATTTTTCTAAACCGTCATTATCTTTATAAAGATAAATCGGTTTAGTTTGAGCAACTTGATTTATTCCGTCTTCTAATTGTTTAAACCAAATTTTTCTTGATTCTTTAATAGTTGAGCCACTTGAATTACAATGGTCTTTTCCTGGATAATAAATTATAACTATTGGTTTAGTTGCATCTAATTCTTGATTTGTTTCTTTCTCAAGTAGAGATTCCAATAAAACTCTATTTGTTATTTTACCACGTTTTTCCCTTAAAGTCAGTTTTTTATGATGAATAGAATCTCCGGGAATATCTAATAATTTATTTGTAGAAAGAATTCGTTGAAACTTTGATTTGCTTATTTTTAAATTGTTTTCGTCGAAGTATTTAGTTTTAATATTAACAACTTTCGAGGAAGAACAGGAATAAATTAAAATTCCAAAAGTTAATATGTGTAGAATTTTTCTCATACATTTTGCAGTTCTAATAATTTACCCAAATCTGTAATATTCTAGAATAATTATGATGTGCTAACCACGCCTAAAGTATACAGTTGTTCCATAGTAGGAGTAGGGCTTCCACCAGCAGGTTCTAAAGTAATACCAAAAGCCTCACTTGTATTTACGTTTTTAATTTCAAAGATTTTGTTAGCATCTGTTTTAAAGTCGTCAATAGTACCTAAACTTGTAGGGGTAAGCGGGTTTAGTGTTAAAGACCATACTTGATACACCTTACCCTCTGGAGGATCTGGTAAACCTTCAACATCTAAAAAAATACGTTTTTCATCTTTATCCCAATATACTTTAGCATAAGTATCCGCAAAATTTCCTTGACCTGCCAAAGGTGTTTTTAAAATAGTATCATCTCGTAAAACAGAAATTAAAGTTTGTGCTTCTTCTAGGTTGTTTTTAGAAAACTCGATTTGTGTTTCTAACAAGGACTGTTGCGTTTCTGTAACCTGAATATCAGATTTTAATTGCTTATTTTGATTTAAAGACCAAAATAAACCTGCTGCTAAAACAATAGAAGCTGCCCAACCGGTATATGCAATCCAATTATATTTAGGTTTAGTAATAGGGATAACTTTAGTATCGTCTCTATCATTATCAATACCTAATTCTTGCTTAACTGTATTTAAAATGTGATTATTGTTGCGTTGAGATGTAGATGCTGTTAATGTAACAATTGCAGTTTCTATCTCTAAAACTTCTTGTAAAATTTCTGGGTGCTTTTGCATAAGCGTATACACTTCTGCATTTTCTTTTTCAGAAAGCGAACCAGCTACGTAGAGCTCTAAAATCCCAGATGATATGTACGCGTTAATATCCATTTTACTAGTTTAAAACTATATTTCTCAATTCTTTAATACAATTTCTATTGCGAGTTTTAATAGTTCCAATAGGCATATCTAATGCTTCAGAAGCCTCGCTTTGTGTGTATCCTTTAAAATATAATAACTCAATAACTTGCTTACACTTTTCAGCTAGTTTACTAACAAAAGTTTTTATACCTATAGCGTCAGTTGTGTTATCAAGATTATCATTGCTTTCAATTATATCTACGAAAAAAGTGGCATCTAGGTTTTGTTTTGTTTTTTTAAAGTTTTTAGAGCGGGTTTTATCAATAGCTGCGTTACGGGCAATATTTAGAATCCATGTAAAGAAGCGCCCCTTCTTTTTAGTATAACTATCAGATTTTTGCCAAATCTTAACAAATACATCCTGCATCACCTCTTCTGCTACATTATGGTCTCTTACAATATTGTATATCACACCGTGCATACTGTCACTATACATAGCATATAATTTTTCAAACGCTTTTACGTCTTTTTGTTGAAATTTGTTAACAAGCTGGTCTAAATTCATGTATAGTTTGTAATTATCACTAAAGTAACAAATAAAATACGAATATTAAGCTACAGGTTTTGCTAAATATTAAATTATAAATTATTCATTATAAAGCATACCTCTATGCGGTTTTAGGGCATCGCGCACAGGTTTCATTTGGTGTTCTAAAACAACCATAAACGCAATAGTGTGCATGTTATTAATTATTTCAAAACCTGTAATATTTAACTCTAGTTTTTCAATCTTGATATATTCTTTTAGATGAAACTCATGATGTTCCGCAATTTTTGTAGCATCAGGTCCTCTAAAATCCCATATTAGCTTTAGTTTTCGCATGTACTTTTTTTAGTTTTCAGAGAAATAAAAATAGTGTTTATCTCATAAACGAAATAAAATAAACTTAGTTTATTTACGTTTATTAAAACAACTTGTTTTAAAGCTATATATTAGTATTTTTGTATCTGTTTAAAAGTAAAATTTTATTATGACATTGAAGTATAACTCCTTAGTTTTTATATTATTTTTTTCTGTGTTTGCACTTGCCCAAACATCAAAAAAGCAGGTGCTATTTACTGTTGCTGATGATCCTGTTTATGTTTCAGAATTTTTAAGAGTTTACAATAAAAATTTAAATTTGGTTCAAGACGAGTCTCAAAAAGATGTTGATGAGTACTTAAAATTATTTACCAACTATAAATTAAAACTCAACGAAGCTAAAGCTTTGGGTTTACACGAAAAAGCATCATACAAAAGAGAGTTAGATACATATAAAAAACAATTAGCTAAAAATTATATAACTGATGCAAAAGTTACTGATGCACTAGTTAAAGAGGCTTATGCTAATATTTCTAATACTATTAAGGCTAATCATATCTTGGTGCGTGTTGTAGAAGGTGCTACACCACAAGATACTTTAAAAGCCTTTAACAAAATAAATGAATTGCGTGAACGGTCTATTAAGAATGGTTTTGAAAATGTTAGAAAAGAAGTACATAATGGCAAAACACTTTTTGGTGAAGAATTAGGTTGGTTTTCTGGTTTTAGAATGGTTTATAAGTTTGAGAAAGTGGCATTTAATACTCCTGTTGGAGACATATCTCAACCATTTAGAACGCGTTTTGGCTATCATATAGTTAAGGTTTTTGATAAGCGTAAAGCTAGAGGTGAGCGTACGGTAAAACACATTATGATAAAGACTAAACCAAAGGATACATTATCTGATGCTGAGACTAGAATAAGAGAAATATATAAAAAAATTGAACAAGGAGAAACTTTTGAAGATTTAGCAAAAGAATTTTCAGATGATACAAATTCCGCCCCAAGCGGCGGTTTATTAAAATCATTTTCTAGTGGGCAGTTAAGCGTACCAGAATTTGAAGAAGTAGCTTTTGCACTCGAAAATGAAGGGGATATGTCTAAACCTGTAAAAACTAATTTTGGGTGGCATATTATTAAATTAGTAAATAAAAAGCCAATAGGTTCTTTTGACGAATTAAAATCAGAATTAGAAGAAAAGGTAAGGCGTGATACGCGATCAAAATTAATAGATGACGCTTTAATTACTAAGCTTAAGGAAAAGTATAATATTACAAATCAAGATGTAGATTTAAAGTATTTTACATCTATTTTAAATGAAGATTTTTATCAGCGTACATGGAAATTGCCAGAGGGCTTTAAGAAAGAAACACAATTTTTAAAGATTGGTAATAAAATAGTAACAAATGAAGACTTTGGTAATTTTTTACTATCTCAACAAAAACGTACTAGAAGTAAAAAAGGGTTTGAAGAAATAATAAATACTGCTTACAATTCATTTTTAAGCTCTAACTTAAAAACCTATCAAGAAGAGAATTTAGAGTATGAAAATGAAGAATTTGCCCATGTTTTAGGAGAATATAGGGACGGATTATTATTGTTTGATTTAATGGAAACCACTATATGGCAATCTGCTAAAACAGATTCTGTAGCTATTAAAAATTTCTATAAAAATCATAAGCAAAACTATTTTTGGCCAATACGCATTAATGCAACGGTAGCCTCATCTTCAAATAAAAAAGTGATTAAAAAAGTAGCTAAATTGATGAGAGAAAAAATGGATATTGAAAATATTAAATCGTTGGTAAATACTAATGGCGAAGTTAATGTAATTTTCACTGTTGATACCATGGATGTAAATCATCAAGCACTACCTAAAAATTTCGATATACAGCAAAAAGGAGTTTCTAAAGTGTATAAACACAATAATGGTTTTATTGTTGCAAATGTTATGGAAGTATTACCAAAAACAGAAAAATCTTATGATGAGGTAAAAGGTTTGGTATTGAGTGATTATCAAACTCAAAAAGAAAATTTATGGCTCGAAGAACTTAGAGCAAAATATAAAGTGATTATTAATGAAGATGTCTTGAAGAAAGTTAAAGAAGAAATTAAAGGTTAACAGTGCGAATAAAATCCCTCTCAATACTATCAATTTTAATTGTTTGTGTAACATCTTGTAATTTTTATAAAGAAACAGATGAGCGTAAACCTATTGCAAGAGTTGGTGATAACTATCTATATCAGGATGATTTAGTGAGTGTATTATCAGATGCAGTTTCAGGACAGGATAGTACATTAATTGTTCAAAATTTTATTAAAGAATGGGCTACAGAGCAGCTATTAGTCGATGGCGCTCAGATTAATTTAAGTGAAAAGAAACAAAAACATTTCAATAAACTTATAGACCAATATAAAAATGATCTTTTTAGTAAAGCTTATTTAGAGGCACTTGTTAAGCGTAATTTAGATACAGCAGTAAGTAAAGCCGAGGCTGCTACTTATTATGAAGGAAATAAAGAAGCATTTAAATTAAATGAGGAGCTTATAAAATTTAGATACATTCATGTTGATAAAAATATAATAGACCTAAAAGGCATTAAAAAACGCTTTCAAGAATTTAATAGCAGCGATAAAATAGCTCTAGATTCTATGGCTATACAATTTAAATCTTACTCACTAAATGATTCCATTTGGGTTAAAATGAGTCAAGTTATTTCTAAAATACCAGGTGTTAATTCAGAAAATAAAAATCAACTGTTAAAAAAATCTAATTTTGTGCAACTCACAGACTCATTAGGAGTATATTTGATGCAAGTAAATCAGGTGTTGTTGCGTAATGATACTGCACCACTTGAGTATGTTAAGCCAATAATAAACCAAATAGTTATTAATAGGCGTAAGCTAGAACTTATTAAAAAATTAGAAAAAGATATTACAAAAGATGCGATTAAAAACAAGGAATTTGAAATCTACAATTAATAAAAAGTTAATATTCCTATTAATGCTTGTAACTGTATTTTCGATACAAGCACAAGAAATTATAGAAGATACACCAAGTGTTGATGCAAATGCGGAACAGCAAAATAAAGACATAGATTCTACGGGTGCATTTAAGGCTATAAAAATTGATGCTGTAGAAGGTGTTGTGGGAGATTATATTGTTTTAAACTCTGATATTGATAAGGAATTTTTACAACTACAAGCATCAGGTGTAGACACCAAAGAAATAACACGATGTCAAATTTTCGGTAAGCTTTTAGAGAATAAATTATACGCACACCAAGCTATACAAGATAGTATCATAGTTTCTGATGCTGAAATAAGAAATAGTGTAGATTATCAAGTACAACAGTTTTTGCAACAGGTAAATGGAGATATGGATCGTTTGTTAAGTCTCTACAATAAGGAAAATGAAGAAAGTTTGAGAGATGAAATGTATAAGGCGAATAAAGATATGATGTTGTCGCAACGCATGCAATCTAAAGTGATACAAGACATTGAAATAACACCAGAAGAAGTACGACAGTTTTTTAATAAAATACCTAAAGAAGAGCGCCCAAGTTTTGGTACAGAGTTAAAAGTATCCCAAATAGTAGTAGAGCCTAAAGTATCTTTAGAAGAAAAACAAAGAATATTAAACCAGCTAAAACAATTTAAAGCAGATGTTGAGGAAAACGGTGCAAGTTTTAGATCTAAGGTTATCCTGTATGGTCAAGATCCAGGTATAAAACAATCAGGATATAAATATACGTTGAATAGAAAAAAACCTAGAATGGTTAAAGAGTTTAGAGAAGCTGCATTTGCCTTACAAGAAGGCGAAGTGTCTGAACCTTTTGAATCAGATTTTGGATTCCATATCGTATATTGTGAAAAAATCAGAGGTCAAGAATACGATGTTAGTCACGTGCTTTTAATCCCCAAAGTTTCAGATGATGCTGTTATAGAAGCAAAGGAAAAATTAGAAAAAGTAAGACAGCAAATTGTTAGTGGCGAAATTACTTTTGAGAATGCCGCTAAAGAAATCAGTGATGATGAGACTACAAAATTTGATGGTGGTAAACTAATAAATCCAGAAACTCAAGATTATAATTTTGAATTAACGCGAATGGATCCTGAGTTTTACTCGCAAATTCAAGATTTAAAAGAAGGTGAAATAAGCGAGGTAGTAGGAGAAACAGATAGGTCTAATAAATTAAAGTTTAAGATTTTAACAGTATTTGATAGAACAGAAGACCACGATGCAGATTATGCGTCAGATTTTTTGAAAATTAAAGAACTAGCCTTAAACGAGAAAAAAATTAAAGCTATTGAGGATTGGCAAACTGAAAAAATTGATGCTACCTATATTAAGATAACTGGTAGTATGAGAGGTTGTGAATTTTCTAGTAATTGGTTAAAAAAATAATAGCCTATGTCTGATGTTGCTGCAGTACAACAATTTGTAAAAAAGTATAAGGATTTAAAACAAGAAGTAGCCAAAGTAATAGTAGGGCAGGATGATGTTGTAAATCAAATTTTAATTTCTGTTTTTTCTGGGGGGCATTCATTACTTGTTGGTGTACCAGGCTTAGCAAAAACCTTGATGGTTAATACTATTGCAAAAGCATTAGGATTAGATTTTAAGCGTATTCAATTTACACCAGATTTAATGCCTAGTGATATTTTAGGTAGTGAAATTTTAGACGAAGACCGTAACTTTAAGTTTATAAAAGGCCCAATATTTGCCAATATTATTTTAGCCGATGAAATAAATAGAACACCTCCTAAAACTCAAGCAGCTTTATTAGAAGCAATGCAAGAACGTGCAGTAACAGTTGCGGGACACCACTATAAATTAGATTTACCATATTTTGTATTAGCAACACAAAACCCTATTGAGCAAGAAGGTACATATCCTTTACCCGAAGCTCAACTAGACCGTTTTATGTTTGCAATTAATTTAGAATACCCTTCTTTCGATGAAGAGGTTAAAGTAGTAAAAGCCACAACCACTGATGTTAAGGTTGAAGTGAATGCTTTATTCTCAACTGCTGAGATTATAGAATTTCAAAATGTTATTAGAAGAATACCTGTAGCTGATAATGTTATTGAATATGCAGTTTCTATGGTAGGGAAAACTAGACCAAATAGTACTTCGGCGCCAGATATTATAAAACAATATATAGATTGGGGAGCAGGCCCTAGAGCATCACAAAACCTAATTTTAGCGGCTAAAACACATGCTGTTATAAACGGTAAATTTTCTCCAGATAACGAAGATGTTCAAGCTGTGGCAACCAGTATATTGAGACATCGTATTATAAAAAACTATAAAGCTGAAGCTGAAGGTATATCAGAAAAGCAAATTATTAAGAGTTTATTCTAGTGCAAACAAAATCATTTTGTTTTAGAGGGTTTAGAAATAAATCCATCTTTTAAATTATTACCCCTTAGTTGCGGTGTGTAATAGTAATAATCTTTAATATAGTCTACTTGTTGTTTGTTAACACACGGTAAATCACCATTGCCTGTTCCCCAAAAAAACACGTCTATATCTGGAGAATTATACTTAAAACCATCAATATTTTCTTTAGAGAAAGTTGTTGCAGTTTTAGTGCTTTCTTCTGGAATTAAAATATTTTTAAACTTAAAGTTGCTCGTTAAAATTAAATATTTATTAGAAGTAAAATTCTTTAAGTTTAAAGGAACTAGGATAGGAATAGCACTTAAAACTAAAGACGTATAAATAAGTATAGTACCTATTCGTCTTGATTTAAATATTCTTATAAATATCTGAAGTGATATTATAATAATAAAGACTATAAAAAATCGGTATTGTGGTGAATTTAACCACGCTAGCGTAAATTGTAAAACGGCTAATAGGTAGATAAGAAGTAACGGTTTCTTTGCTTTACTTTTCAGAATAAAAAATGGAAAAATAATCAGTAATAATAAAAACAACTTATTAAATACCCCATCTAGTTTAGGTATTTGCAACCAATATTTCAATTTTTCAAAAAAACTAAACTGAGATACGTCACTATCATTCATACCAGATTGATAGGTTCCTGTTTTATATAGCTGTAATAGCTCAGGAGGTAATTTCCAGTCTATACTTAAAAGATCAAAAGCTGCAGTTGGGTAAAATAAATGTCCAGATATAATGAGGTTTTTAAGTAAAAATAATCCTAAAACAGATGTAGAAAGTATGATATAGCGAGTAATATTCTCTTTTAAAATCTTAAAGTTTTTAATGAAAAGTATCAAAATTAAAAGCGCGAATACTATCGTTGTTACTTTAACAAAACATAAAAAAAGCACACTACTGAATAGGATATTGAATTTAGAAGCAGACATATTATCACCATTTACAAGATATTCATAAACAATGTAAGGTGCCATTAAAAAAATGATTAAATCCGGTGAAGGCGCATTAACAAACTGCATAAAAAATAAGCTGAATACTAGTATTAGGCCTATAAAAAAATCCTGTTTGTGTGATGCATTGCTAAGTTTTTCTACAAATAAAAATCCTAAAGTGATATAAATAAACCCGTTAATATCATTAAAAATATTTGCTATAAACGGGAAGTTAAAACCAGCTTGTAACGTATGCCATGACGAATTTTGCCCTAAGAATAAATGCAAATTTGCTAACCCTTTTACATAACCAAATTCATTAATCCATTTTATGGTTTGTATGTAATAAGATTCATTATCAATTAAATAGGGTTTTGTGGCGCTTTGTGTTAATACAATTATAAATAGTAAAACATATAATACCTTAAGTTTTTTATTAAACGTTTTTAATGTATTGTATACATCAATAAAATATGTGATAATTTGTATTCTAAAAATAAAAGTAAGTACACAATTCAATATTAAAATACTGATATAATATTCAATATTAATTCTAATAAAAAAAGCTGTTGTAGTAGTAATTAAGGTATATAGAAAAAGCCCTAAAACTTGATGAATAGAAAAATGACAGTCCTTTATATTTAGAAATTTTCTAAAAACAAACCCAAAATTAAGGCATGTTATCGTAATATAAATCCAGCTTAAAACTATAAAAAGCATTTTTATGTTTGGTTTGTTTCAAAGGTATCGATAAATCTTAAATTATTAATTTATTATAAATGTTCTCCTATTATTAAATAAAGAGCAATCATATTACGTAATTATGATACAATAGTAATTACGTATTATTACTTAGTTTTTATATGGTCTTTCCTTTTTCATCTATATATTAAATTTGTATTTTGCGTCGCTTTTTGAAGTAAAATTTAACATTGAAATCATCTTTTTATGAACTATAACGATTACATCAAGGAAATCGAAGAAAGAAAAGCTCTTAGCTTGCACCCTAAGCCAATTGACGGAGCTGAATTATTAAGCGAAATTATTTCGCAAATTAAGGATTCAGATCATCCACATAGAGCAGATTCTTTAAACTTTTTTATCTATAATGTTTTACCTGGTACCACAAGTGCTGCTGGTGTAAAAGCTGCTTTTTTAAAAGAGATTATTCTTGGAACATCTGTAGTTGAAGAAATTACGCCAACCTTTGCGTTTGAGCAATTATCGCATATGAAAGGTGGTCCTTCTGTAGACGTGTTGTTAGATTTAGCTTTAGGTGATGATGCAACAATAGCAGCAGAAGCAGCAAAAGTATTGAAAACACAAGTGTTTTTATACGAAGCAGATACTGAAAAATTAGAAAATGCTTATAAAGCTGGTAACGCAATAGCTAAAGAATTATTAGAAAGCTATGCAAAAGCAGAATTCTTTACAAAACTTCCAGAGGTTGAAGAAGAGATTGAAATAGTTACCTACATTGCTGGAGTGGGCGATATATCTACAGATTTATTGTCTCCAGGTGCTGATGCACATTCCAGATCAGATCGTGAGCTACATGGGCAATGTATGTTTGAGCATAATAAAGACATGCAAAATGAATTATTAGCGTTAAAAGAACAACATCCTAATAAACGTGTGATGTTAGTTGCCGAAAAAGGAACCATGGGTGTTGGGTCTTCAAGAATGTCTGGTGTAAACAACGTTGCATTATGGACGGGTATTTCATCTAGTCCCTACGTACCATTTATTAATATAGCGCCTGTAATTGCAGGTACTAACGGTATTGCTCCAATATTTTTAACAACTGTTGGTGTAACTGGTGGTATAGGTATAGATTTAAAAAATTGGGTAAAGCAAAAAGATGCAGATGGTAATACCATTGTTGATGCAGATGGCGAACCTATATTAAAAGAAGTGTACTCTGTAGCTACTGGCACAGTACTTACTATTAATACTAAAACGAAAAAATTATATAACGGCGATAAAGAATTAAAAGACATCTCTACTGCATTAACACCACAAAAAATGGAGTTTATTAAAGCAGGAGGGTCTTACGCAGTTGTTTTTGGTAAAAAACTACAAACTATTGCGTGTAAAATATTAGGTATAGAAATTCCACAAGTGTATGCGGCTTCTAAAGAAATTTCTATAGAAGGACAAGGATTGACGGCTGTAGAAAAAATATTCAATAAAAATGCTGTTGGCACTACACCAGGAAAAACATTACATGCGGGTTCTAATGTACGCGTTGAAGTAAATATTGTAGGTTCTCAAGATACTACAGGATTAATGACGTCTCAAGAGTTAGAAATGATGGCTGCAACTATTATTTCGCCAATTGTAGATGCAGGTTACCAATCAGGTTGTCATACGGCGTCTGTTTGGGATGATAAATCTAAAGCAAATATTCCAAGGTTAATGACTTTTATGAATGACTTTGGATTAATTACAGCACGTGATCCTGAAGGACAATACCACGCCATGACAGATGTTATCCACAAAGTGTTAAATGACATCACTGTTGATGATTGGGATATTATTATTGGTGGAGATTCTCACACACGTATGTCTAAAGGTGTTGCTTTTGGAGCAGATTCTGGTACAGTTGCTCTAGCATTAGCTACAGGCGAAGCTACTATGCCAATTCCAGAATCGGTTAAAGTTACCTTTAAAGGAAATATGAAATCTTTTATGGATTTCCGAGATGTAGTTCACGCTACTCAAGAGCAAATGTTAAATCAATTTGGAGGAGATAATGTGTTCCAAGGAAGAATAATTGAGGTTCATATCGGGACATTAACCTCAGATCAAGCATTTACATTTACAGATTGGACTGCAGAAATGAAAGCGAAAGCATCTATATGTATTTCTGAAGAAGAAACACTAGTAGAATCCTTAGAAATTGCAAGAGATCGTATCCAAATTATGATTGATAAAGGAATGGATAATGAAAAGCAAATGCTTAAAGGGTTGGTAGATAAAGCAAATACAAGAATTAAAGAGTTACAGTCAGGTTCTAAACCAGCTTTAAAACCAGATGCAGATGCGAAGTATTTTGCTGAGGTTGTTGTAGATTTAGATGAGATTGCTGAACCTATGATTGCTGATCCTGATGTAAATAACGAAGATGTTTCTAAGCGTTATACACACGATAATATCAGACCACTATCATATTATGGCGGTACTAAAAAGGTAGATTTAGGTTTCGTAGGGTCTTGTATGATTCATAAAGGCGATATGCAAATTTTAGCGCAAATGTTAAAGAATATTGAAACGCAACATGGTAAGGTAGAATTTAAAGCACCATTAGTTGTAGCACCTCCAACCTATAATATTGTTGATGAGTTAAAAGCTGAAGGCGATTGGGATGTATTACAAAAATACTCAGGTTTTGAGTTTGATGATAGTGCACCAAAAGGATTAGCACGTACTAAGTATGAAAATTTATTATACTTAGAGCGTCCGGGTTGTAACCTTTGTATGGGTAACCAAGAAAAGGCAGAACCTGGAGACACCGTAATGGCAACTTCTACACGTTTATTCCAAGGACGGGTTGTTAAAGATACAGGTGAGAAAAAAGGAGAATCGTTATTATCTTCTACACCAGTAGTTGTTTTATCTACTATTTTAGGAAGAACACCAACTATGGAAGAATACGAAAAAGCTGTTGAAGGTATTGTATTAACTAAATTAAAACCTTCTAAAAAGAAATTAGTAATGGCTTAATTCTACATCAAATTATATTACAAAAGCCCGAGTTTTTTATCCTCGGGTTTTTTTTATGGATTTAAAGTATCTGTTTTTAGTGTATTTTTATACCAATATGTTTGTAACATAATATAATAAGAAACGTCTATGTATAAGGTTTTAAAAAGGTAGTCTAATTTCGTATCTTAGTACACAGAAAATAAGAGTAATAACAACTAAAAATTTAAATCTATGGCATTTGATATTGACATGATAAAAGGAGTTTATTCCAAAATGGCTGAGAACGTTGATAAAGCGCGCAAAGTTGTTGGAAAGCCACTAACGCTTTCTGAAAAAATATTATATAATCACTTATGGGATGGAAATCCAACAACAGCGTTTGTAAGAGGAAAAGATTATGTAGATTTTGCTCCTGATAGAATTGCATGTCAAGATGCTACAGCTCAAATGGCACTATTGCAATTTATGCAAGCTGGAAAAGATAAGGTTGCTGTACCAACTACGGTGCATTGCGATCACCTAATCCAAGCCAAAGAAGGTGCAGCTACAGATTTAAAACACGCCAATACGGTGAGTAGTGAGGTGTTTAATTTCTTAGAATCTGTATCTAATAAATATGGTATTGGATTTTGGAAACCTGGCGCGGGTATAATTCATCAAGTAGTTTTAGAAAATTATGCATTCCCTGGTGGGATGATGATTGGTACAGATTCTCACACAGTAAACGCTGGTGGCTTAGGTATGGTTGCTATTGGTGTTGGTGGTGCAGATGCTGTTGATGTTATGGCTGGTATGGCGTGGGAATTAAAATTCCCTAAACTAATAGGAGTGAAGTTAACAGGTAAATTATCTGGTTGGACAGCTCCAAAAGATGTAATTTTAAAAGTAGCAGAAATTCTAACTGTAAAAGGTGGTACAGGTGCTATTGTAGAATATTTTGGCCCTGGCGCAACAGCGATGTCGTGTACAGGAAAAGGCACCATTTGTAATATGGGTGCTGAGATTGGTGCTACTACATCAACATTTGGTTATGATGAATCTATGGAGCGTTATTTAAAAGCCACTGATAGAGCAGATGTTGCTGAGGCTGCAAATGCAGTAGCGGCACATTTAACAGCAGATCCTGAAGTTTATGCGAACCCAGAAGCTTATTTTGATCAAGTTATAGAAATTAACCTATCAGAATTAGGACCATTATTAAACGGACCGTTTACCCCAGATTTATCTACAGAAGTAGGATCGGATATGACGGAGAAAGCTAAAGCAAACGACTGGCCAATAAAAGTAGAATGGGGATTAATTGGGTCTTGTACCAATTCTTCTTACGAAGATTTATCTAGAGCATCATCTATAGCGCAACAAGCCATAGATAAAGGTTTAAAAATGAAAGCAGAATTAGGCATTAATCCAGGATCAGAGCAAGTGCGTTTTACAGCAGAACGCGATGGTATCTTAGGTATTTTTGAAAATTTAGATGCTAAAATATTTACTAATGCGTGTGGACCATGTATCGGACAATGGGCACGATATTCAGATCCTAAAAATGCACCAAAAAATAGTATAGTACATTCTTTCAATAGAAACTTTGCTAAACGAGCTGATGGCAATCCAAATACACACGCTTTTGTAGCATCTCCAGAATTAACAGCTGCAATCGCTGTTGCAGGTCGTTTAGACTTTAATCCTTTAAAAGATAAGTTAATCAACGAAAATGGCGAAGAAGTTATGTTTGAAGAGCCAACAGGCTGGGAACTACCACCGAAAGGTTTCGCGGTAGATGATAACGGGTATTTAGCACCCGAGGCAGACGGTAGTCATGTAAATGTTGTTGTGAATGATGATTCAGAGCGTTTACAGTTATTAACACCATTTACACCACTTGGAGATACAATCACAGGAGCCAAATTACTAATTAAGGCTTTCGGAAAATGTACTACAGACCATATCTCTATGGCAGGCCCATGGTTACGATATAGAGGGCATTTAGATAATATTGCCAATAATACATTAATAGGTGCAGTTAATGCCTTTGGTAAGAAAACCAATTTTGTTAAAAATCAATTAACTGGAGAATACGGTGGCGTTCCAGATACTGCTAGAGCATACAAAGCAGCTGGTATAAAAACTGTAGTAGTAGGCGATCATAATTATGGCGAAGGGTCGTCAAGAGAACATGCTGCAATGCAACCACGCCATTTAGGTGTAGCAGCGGTTATCGTAAAATCTTTTGCGCGTATTCATGAAACTAACCTTAAAAAGCAAGGTATGTTGGGCTTAACGTTTGCAAACGAAGCAGATTATGATTTAATTCAAGAAGATGATACCTTTAACTTTATAGATTTAGATGCTTTTGCACCAGATACACAATTAACACTTGAAGTTGTGCATACCGATGGTAGCAAAGATACCATCAAATTAAACCATACGTATAATGCTGCACAAATAGCATGGTACAATGAGGGTTCTGCACTTAATTTAATTAAGAAGCAAAACGCTTAAATTATAATACACAATTACAAATAAAAAATCCAACGTGAAAGCGTTGGATTTTTTTATATTACCATACTAATTTCTTTTCAGTATCTCGTATGTATTAAACACCTAACTTGTTTGTTGATAGGTTTTATTCTTTTCTTTAAGTATAGCCAATTGTTTTTCTAAAAATGAAATGGCTTTTTCTGTTTTATAACTCGCTTTAGATGCAAATTTTTTTGCATCTTTTTTTAACTGGTGCTTACCAGATTTTGCCGCCTCAGATACATCTGCAGTAACCTCAGTAAAATCTTTAGTTATTTGGTCTTTTATATTTTTACCCTCTTTTTTTAGAGTGTCTCTAGTTACTTTTCCTTTTTCGGGGGCTAGCAATACACCTAAACCCGCGCCAATTAAAATGCCTAAGGCTATTGTTCCTTTGTTAATCATTGTTTTCTTTTTTTAATTAAACCTGTTTTACAAATAAGTAGTAAAAACTACTAATATGTTACAAACAAATTCAGTGCCAGATATTTACAGGGTTTAAATTTTAATTTGGGCGCCTGCCTACCTGCGGTATTGCAGGCAGGTTACCCTCCTAAGGTCGGGTCGGGCTTTCGGCAGTCGCTCCCTCCTTCGTCGGGGAGCTTCAACAAATGCCTCAATCCCTAACGCGGGCTAGTTTGCTAGCTTTGTTGTTTTTAAGTCAGTTATTTTATTAACTATTATAGTTTATCAAAGTTAATCCTTAATTAGTGGAGTTTGTTCTAAAAAATAAAGTTGTAGTAATATTTTAGAAACAGCTTGGTGTTTTAGAGTGTTGTACTAAATCCTAGCTTAGTAATTATGAGACTTTTTTTTAGTTAAGTTATACTGCATAATTTATCCAGTATGTTTGATAACGGTCTCGTGTATGATTTCGTTGCGTGTTTAAGCACTAAAGTTAGCAAATAAATCACAGATTAAAGTCCGTGAGGACTTTCGTAAGTAGGTCATATCTAGCAATGAATTATACACATTGTTACCTGCTGGCTTTTACTATTTCAGTTGTTTGGTCTGTTGTACTTTTCGTTTGTAATTCAATACTAAATGCTTCTAATTCTGTTTTTAAATTCATTTCCATTTCCAAATAGAATTTAGTAAAAAACTGTTTTTCGATATCATAATCGATTTGTCCTTTGCCAATTCCATCCAATTCCATTTCGTAATCTTTAGTTGCTGATTTTATGGTATAAACTTGGTCAAGGTCAAAATATCCAATTCCGTTTTCTACTTTTCTTAAAGTGTAAATTGAGTTAATTTCCATTTCAATTGTGACATCTGCAATTGGCATTGACATTGGGTTTTTCTGTTCAAAACTTTCTCCAACCCTAATCTTTCTATTCGGATATTTGATTTGATTCATTTGAGATTCCATTGCTGGAAGAAGAGTTTTCTTCTTTTCTTCTGACATTGTCAATGAATAAATAGAATCTATTTTTGTTTTTCCGTCAATTGATTTTCCAAAAAATTTGGTTCCACTTGTTAAGGTCGGATTATTAGATTCTAACAATTCTATGTCAATCGGAAATTCGTTTCCTTTCAGTGCACCTGTTTTAGAAATACTTTTTAAAAGACTTGTATCTTTTGTTGTTGTTGGATTTTCAACGCCGTTATTTTTTAAATTTTGAAGTATTTCGTCCGATGCAATGTATTTTACATTGTTTTCCGAAATTTGTTTTTGAGTCAGAGTGTAATTGTAATTTGGTAAGTAACCAACTTTAAAATCAATCTCTTCTTGACTTTTGCAAGACGTAATTGATATTGTCAATAAAATAAGCAGGATTGTTTTCTTCATTCGGTTTTTTCAGCTTGCAGGTAACTTTAAAATATAGTGTACCCTAGGATTAGTGATACAGAAGTGAATTCTGTACCCCAGGCTCCTTGCGCATTTAAAATATTTCTTTTAGGTGCGTATCTTAGTTCTAAATTATATTTTTCCTTATACTTACATCCAACACCCAGAGCTAGCGTAACTCCAGAGTTAATATCTAATAGGGTTGGAGTGCTACTATTTTCTTCAATAATTTCAATTAATGATGAGCTAATACCAAAAACACTAGTTGAAGTTGCAAAGAGTTTAAAATCATCATTCAGAAATATATAATATCTTAAGCCAAGGTTTACATCAATAGATGTATAGTCAATAGTTCCAAATACTTTTCTTCCACTACTTTCGTTTATAATTTTTTCTGCTTCTGATGAGAAATTTTGATATGTAGGTTCTACAATTAATGACCACTTATTATTGTTAAACCCCAAAATAAATTCTGCCTCTAGTCCTAATCTAAAAGAGGTTAGCCCTTTGCCAAAATCTAATTCTCTCCAAGGAACTTGCGCATTTCTTACTAAAAGAGAAGCGCTTCTTACACCAGGGCGTATGGTTAAATTAAATAAATCTTTTTTTTGTTTGATAGCGTAATTAGTAAACTCAGAATTAGTACATTCATTATAACCTATAAAGAAATTAACTAATTCAGTCTGTCTATAATTTATTTTACCAACCTGAGACATTGAGGTGTTTTCACATTTTAAGCTATTCCATAATTGACGTCTAAAAAAATTATTTTTAGAAACTTGTCCATCCTCAGTTAAATAATTTTTGAAGATCAATTGCTCTACATCATTTAAACCTTCATTAAAAAAATATCGTATTAAACCACTATCTTCATACAAATACAAATTTGCTTTTCCTTCTATTAATACTCTTAAAAATAGTTGTTCTTTGTTAAAAACCGGGTTTTTATCATACCCCATTTTATTAATATTAATGCTAGACCTGTCTATATTTACAGTGCGTCCAATATATTTTGATGTATTGTAAATCTCAAACTCTTTAACTGTACTAACAGTCTGGATTTTTTTCTCAGAATTCTCAGAAAGCTTATACTCAAATTCAGTTGGGTTACTTAACCAATCAAGATTTTTAATGAGACATTCTATTCTCTCGTTGGAATTATTAATATAGTAACCTTTTAAAAAGGTGTTTTGAGCAAAAATATTTAATCCAAGGATTAGAAATAGAAATAGCGTTGTTTGTTTAATCATTGTTATTTAGCGTAATAAAGAAAGGTGGTTTATAAATGAATTTTATAATCTTCCTTTTTTAATCATAATAGAAAGAAATAAAATAATGTACAAAATACATATTTTCTTTCAATTATAGTATAAGTTACGCACTCTAATGGTTCGTAAAATATAATCAGCTTAAATATTTCAATAAATATTATTTACGCATCACTTTAACATTCATCTCTTCAACTTTCTTATCCGAGAGTGGAGAAGGAGCATTAAACAGTAAATCTTCACTTGTGCCTGTTTTCGGGAATGCCATTACCTCTCTAATTGATGCTTTTTTCTCTAAAATCATCATCAATCTATCAACACCCCAAGCTATACCACCATGAGGTGGCGCCCCATAATGAAATGCAGTATACATGGTGCCAACACTCTTCATCATTTCTGCTTTAGAGTAGCCCATGTTTTTATAGGTAGCTTCTAAAATTTCAGGTTTGTGCGCACGTACAGAGCCACCGCCTATTTCGTAGCCATTTAATATTAAATCGTATTGTTGCGCTATAATGCTTCCAATTTCATCGTCTTTACCCTTCATATGTTTGTCTATATCATATGTAGCAGGCATTGAAAATGGATTGTGCGTAAACGTCCAGCGACCTTCATCTGTTTTTTCAAACATAGGGAAATCTATAACCCAAGCTGGTCTCAATTCTTTTGGATGTATCAGTTTAAGCATTGCACCCAATTCTTGCCTTACAGCATCCAGTGCTTTATTAGCAGTATCGTAATCTGCTGCAGAAAAGAATACAATATCACCAACTTTTGCGTTGGTAGTTGTAATAATATTTTTAGCAATGGCTTCACCTAAAAACTTGATAATAGGCGATTGTAAATCACTTTCGTTAACAATAATATAGGCTAAACCACCCAAGCCATTATCCTGTGCAATAGCGGTTAGTTTTTCAATTTGCCCTTTAGATAAACGCTTTTTACCCTGTTCTTCAGCAGAAACTTTTATACACTTTACAATACCACCCTCTTCAATAGGTTTGCTAAATACCTGAAACGTTGTTTCTTTTACAATACTGGTAATGTCTTGAAGTTTTAAGCCAAAACGTAAATCGGGTCTATCACAACCATAATAATCCATGGCTTCTTTATACGTAATCACTTCAAACGGATGTAAAATCCATTTTTTACCATAAATTTTAGTCACAATAGCATTAAACATTTTAGTGTTTAAATCTATAATATCTTGCATGCTAGCGTAAGCTACCTCAATATCTAATTGCGTAAATTCTGGTTGCCTATCACCACGAGAATCTTCGTCTCTAAAACAACGCGCTATTTGAAAATATTTTTCATAACCGCTTACCATTAATATTTGCTTAAATTGTTGTGGTGCTTGCGGTAGTGTATAAAAAGAACCTGCTTTTTTTCGTGTAGGTACAATAAATTCTCGAGCACCTTCGTCTGTACCTGCAGTAAGTATCGGTGTTTCTACTTCTATAAATTCTTGCTCGTCTAGAACATCACGCATCATTTTAATCACCTTATGGCGGTTTACGATAGCTTTTCTAACGGCATCATTTCTATGGTCTAAATATTTATATTGAAAACGTACACTTTCGTTAGTTTTATCCGCACGTTTTATTTCAAATGGTAGTGTTTTAGAAAGGTTTAAAATATCTAATTCTGAAGTTTCCAACTCAATTGTTCCGGCACGTAATGATGGATTGTAATCATCTGTTTTACGTTGCACAACTTCTCCAGTAACAGTAATAACAGATTCTGGTTTAAGCTTTACCAAATCATCAATATTCGGAAACGATTCTCTACTTAAACGCACTTGAAAAATTTCATGACTAGAATCGCGTAAATCAATAAACATTAACTCTCCATGATCTCTTACACTAGACACCCAACCGGCTAAAGTTACTTTTGTGCCAATAGACGCTTCACTTAAATCAGATGCTTTATGTGTGCGATATTCTTCTTTTATTACAATTGGAATTTCAGGTAGTATTTCTTCTTCAGAATTTTGATTTGAAGTTTCTGGTGTTGATGCTATTGCGTTAGCTGTAACTGTTGTATTTGCTGTATTGCTAGATGTTTCTAGTTGTTTTAAAATATGTTCTCTAATAACTTTACCAGAAGCGCCTTTACCGATAATACCAATAACTTTTCCAACAAGAATACCTGCTTTTCCCTGGTTTCCTGCTTTAATATCATTTGCTACAGCCTCGTTTTTAGAGATTACTTCAGCAATAGCATCATTAATTTTATCTTCTGAAATGGTGTTGGTTTCAAAATAACTGTTGTAATCAAAATCAGGATTTTCTAATAAAGATTTTATAGCATTTTGAGCCAAAACAGGTGTAACCTTACCGTCTTTAAACAAACTAAAAATTTCAACAATATCAGAGCTGTTTTTAATTTTAGAATATGCTTCAGGTTTTATGTTATTAGTTAATGTTTTAGCAACAAAAGAAGGATCTTTTATAACATTATTTATGGTGATAAAGGTTTCAGAACGTAATGCATCTCCCGTAAAAAACTTTGCATCTTGAGGTAAAACACCGCCTTTTATCAAGATAGATTCTACTGCAAAAGGTAATGTGCTTAAATCTACATCAATACTTTCTACCACATCTTTTATAGCTACAAATGGTAAATCGGGTTCAGAAATAAAACGATAATCTGCCTCAAACTCTTTTTTACGCATAGTTTTTGTCTGCTTTAAATCCGCATCAAAAAGTACCGTGGTTTGGTCTGGTCTAAAATCTTTATGTTTTATATAATAGTTAAGTTGTTTTTCAATCTCCTCTTTAAGTGCCTCAATCATAAACTTAAATGAGTTGAGGTTTTTAATTTCTGTACGCGGGTTTAGATTGTAGGTATGTTTTTTTCTAAGTGATACAGAAACATCAGATTTAAACTCTCCTTTCTCTAGGTTCGCTTCTGAAATCCCTAAGTTTTGTACAATACGCTGAATGTATTGCGCGTAAATTGAAGCATCTTCAATATGGCGGATACAAGGTTCTGTTACAATTTCAATAAGTGGTACACCAGCTTTGTTAAAATCTACAAGTGATACATTTTTTTCGTGCATCAATTTTGCAGCATCTTCCTCAATATGCACCTGCGTTAAGTTTACAGTAAACTGCGAGCCATCATTTCTATAACAAGACACTTGACCGTCAGGAATCACAGGATTATGAAACTGGGTAATTTGTATGTTTTTAGGATTGTCAGGATATTCATAATGCTTTCTGTCCCAAGAAATTACTTCATTTTCAAAAGTAGATTTTACAGCCTTACCAAAGTAAATTGCTTTTGTAATCGCTTCTTTATTTATAGAAGGTAAAACGCCCATTTGTCCTGTGCAAACAGCGCATATATTTTCATTGGGTGTATCTATTTCTTGATTAGCACAAGAACAGAACAACTTTGTTTTTGTATTTAACCGAACGTGTGTTTCTAGCCCGATTACTAGCTCTAATTCGTGGTGTTTAAGTAAATCGTTTAATTGCTCTAAATCCATTATATAGTGTATTTTAGGAAGTTAGCAAACTTCAAAACGAGTTCGTCATTATTTTTTGCAGCTGTAATTTGTAAGCCTGTTGGGGTGCCTTGTGGTATGGTAAGTGTAGGCAGTTGCGCTAAACTAAAACCAACGGTATAGGCATCAGATAGGTACATGGCTAAAGGATCTTTTAAACTATCACCAATTTTTGGTGGTGTGCTTGGTGTAACAGGAGAAAGAATGACATCAACAGTATTAAAATCTTTTTCGAAATTTTCAATAATTTGATCTCTTAGGTTTAAACCTTTCAAGTAAATTTCATCTGAAAACCCTTGAGATAGTACCTGATTTCCACCAACAATTCTTCGTTTAGTTTCTTCAGAAAAATTTTCAGAACGGGTTACCGCATAGGTTTCCTTTAAGTTTTCGGCTTCAATTCTATTGCCATAATTAGTGCCATCTAAACGCGATAGATTAGAGGCAGTTTCGGCCATAGCTAAAGTGTAATATGTGGAAACTAAAGTGTTAGATTCAAAGAAATCTAAAGCTTTTACAGCAATACCTTTAGCTTTTATTTTATCAATAGATGCTAAAAAGTCTGATTTTACTTGAGCATCAATAGCATCGTTTTCAATAAAATTTTTAAAATAACCAACAGTTTTTACACCTTCGGTATTTAAAATATTTTCTTTTAAAATTTCTTCTGAGGTATAAGTGGTTTGGTCTTTTACGTCTTTCCCACTAATAACATTTAAAATAATACGAACATCTTCGATAGATTTGGCAATAGGGCCAACACAATCCGTAGAGGAGGCATAAGCCATAAGGCCATATCGAGATACACGACCATAAGTGGGTTTTAAGCCATACACATTATTGTAACCTGCAGGTTGGCGAATAGAGCCACCAGTATCTCCACCAATAGAAAACACGGTGTAGTCTTTAGCTACATTTACAGCAGAACCACCGCTAGAACCACCACCAACTAATTGCGGATTTATAGCATTTTTAACCGCTCCAAAAATGGTGTTTTCACTAGATGAACCATGGCCAAAACTATCGCAATTTTCTTTTACTAGTGGAATTGCTCCAGCATCCAATAACTTTTGAATGGCCGTAGCACTGTAAGCAGATTTGTAGTTTTTTAATAAATTAGAACTTGCTGTAGTATATGTACCTTGTACCATATACACATCTTTAATTCCAAAAGGGATGCCTTCTAGCAGCCCAATAGTTTCCCCATTTGCTATTTTTTTATCAACCTTTGCGGCTAAGTCTAAAGCCTTTTTATCTAATACAGCATTTACGGTGTTGTGGGTGTTTTGCTGTAAAGCCTCTAGTTTTTGTTGCACTAACTGTGTGCACGTTATAGCCTTATCCACCAGTTGTTGGTGAATTTTATGTATTTGAGAATTCATAACTATTCTTCTATTACTTTAGATACTACTAAATAGCCGTTCTTTTCCTTTGGAAAGTTTTCTTTGATAATTTGCTTTTCTACAGATGGGCTATCTATTACCACATCGTCTCTTAAACTATCTAAAGACACCGCATTATTATGATTATTAAAAGAATTATTATTTGATGGATTGGCATTTTTAATCACTTCAAATAATTTATTCACTGCCTCTGATGGCTGCGCTCCTTTAATACTCGACAAAACGTCGACTGTCATAATTTTACTCATGTCTTTTTCTTTAAAATTTTTAGCAGGTAAAATTACAAAAGTTTTTATGCAGAATAGGGGTTTAGAGTGCTAAAGTTGGGTGGATAATTCTATTGCTTTGGAATATTCAAGATATTAACAATATTATTGTCAATTTTTATAGATATAGTATCTAATTATAGTAATATTGAAAGTGTATAAAATGCTCTAATACCATTATAATTTATAGATTTAGATGTTTTACATCTGTTATGTATGAAAATTAAGATGATTTAGGGTTATTTAAATTTTAGCTTATGTATCTTAGAATAAAAGGTAAATAGTAGTTTTTGTATAAACAAAATTAGTAATAAATGTTATTTGTATTTAGTTACAACTAGTATTTACCTCACGGAAATTTGATATTGTAATACGGCCATTCCTTTATAGTTTTTTTGTGCCAATGCAGTAGCATCAAAAATTGGGCGATGTTGATACCCTAAGCTAAATTTGTTGTTATGAGAGCCGTTAAGTAAAAAGTTTATTGTAAAATCGTAAACCGTCATGGTACTTTGTAAAGCATCCCAATTAGAGTGTTGTATGGCAATATTTGGCTGTATAATCATGGGTTGGTTTAGTATTTCAGTTTGTTTAAATGCATAACCAAACTGCATGTACCAAGTAATGCCAGTACCAATCATGGGGAATGCTACACCTGGGCCATTAAAATCTGTGCCGCCTCCTGTTGTTGGATTATTAGCACCAACGTTACGTATGTAGTTTGGACCAAAATCATAGTCAAAAAAACCTAAATATGATGTTATAGCATTACCGTTTTTAAGTGGTAAATTTAAAAACACATCTGCTGCAAAATGGTTAATATCAAAAAACGTTGTATTTGGTAGTTGTGCATCGCCATCACTCATGGCTTTTGCTTGATATTGATATCCTGCACCAATATTGCATACTTTTTTTGCTTGCATATAAGTACCTGTATGGTAAGCAGATTTATTAGATTCGTGCTCAAAAAACTGATACTTTACATATGTTGAAGTTTTTACTCTAGGTTTGCCGTTTGAAAAGTTGACTTCGCCATTAGGGATATTGGTTACTGCAAATGGCCTGTTAAAGGCAAGTCTGTAGTCAAAATTTCCAGTTTGCCCTTTTAGCCATACACCGAATAAGCGCCCTAAATCGTCATTTTTTTCTACAGAGTTTAGTGTGAATAGTGGCGTATCTAAACCCATCATGGTTTTAGAAGAACGAATGTTCCACCTATTTAGTCCTTGCCATCCAGACTTACCAACACCAACCTCTAGCCATTTGGTAAATTTATATTCTACATATAAATCTAAAACCTCAAGCGAAAAAGTTTTGTTTTTAAAATTATAATTATTGCCCCCAAAAATAGCGTATGCATAAATATTAGGGGTTATTTGAGAAGATACAGGTATGCGAAGTCTTCTAACTGATATATCTAGAAATTGCGAAGTGGGTTCTTCTACTATTAAAGACCCTTCATTTAAATCGGAATAGCGCAACCAGATTTGCGAGGTGATATTCCAATTAATTTTGGGTTTTTTAGTGCTTTTGTTTTGAGCTATTAAAAACAAGGGTGTTAAAAAAAATAAGAGTAAAATGGTTAAGTTTAGTACTTTAAAATTACGCATAGTTTTAAATTTACTGGTAATGTTTGTTACAAAATTAGGTTGAACTTTAATGCTAAAAAGTGATAAGTGTCATGTTTTGAGAACTATATTTTTTATCTAAAAAAACTTTGATAAAATGTTATTTTTTGATGTGAAGATAGGTGTTTCGAAAAAAGGCGATAATGCAAAAATTTGGCTTTATAGCAATCTTTTAGTGTATATGTTTTTAAGAGAGGGTTAAAACAGAATAAAATCAATTTTAAGGCACTTTTAAAACGATTTAAGCGACTTTTGAGTAATTAACAATTGTTGATAATTATTAAGACACCTCGTTAAAATGCTTTTTAAAGGGTTTTAAATTTTGTATATTTGTTTGTATTCAGAAGGATGCTATATGGCGTCTTTTTTTGTGTATAAAACTAGGTGCTGGCAAATAAAAATAATGCTGGTTTTAAGCTTTAATTTAGCAGATATGTACACTAGGGATTGTAGTGGATAGCCCACAGCCCGACGCAGGAGGAGTGAGGACTTGTAGCGAAACATTTATGTTCATGAATTCAAGACATGACATAAAATGCATGAATAAAAACTCGACCCTTTTTGTAACGCCCAAACTAATTTTGTGGTGTTTAAAAATAGTATTAAAAAACAAACTAAATAGATAATATGAGCGAAGGTAAAGAAGAATTTAACAAGCACAATTATTCGGCAGATAGTATACAGGCTCTGGAAGGTATGGAGCACGTGCGTATGCGTCCATCGATGTATATTGGTGATGTTGGTACTCGTGGTTTACACCATTTGGTGTACGAAGTTGTAGATAACTCGATTGATGAGGCTTTGGCGGGACATTGTAATAATATTACGGTGACTATTAATGAGGATAACTCTATTACTACCGAGGATGATGGACGTGGAATACCTGTTGGGATGCACAAAAAAGAGGGCGTTTCTGCACTAGAGGTGGTCATGACTAAAATTGGTGCTGGAGGTAAATTTGATAAGGATTCTTATAAGGTTTCTGGTGGATTGCACGGTGTTGGTGTAAGTTGTGTTAATGCACTTTCTGAACATTTAAAGGCAACAGTACATAGAGAAGGTAAAGTGTATGAACAGGAGTATGAGCGTGGTAAAAGTTTATATCCTGTAAAGGTTGTGGGTGATACCGATAAGCGTGGTACGGTTGTTACATTTAAGCCAGATGCTACCATTTTTAAGCAAACCTTGGAATATAACTATGATACTTTAGCAAGTAGATTGCGAGAGTTGGCGTATTTAAATAAAGGGATTACGGTACATTTAGTAGATAAACGTGCAAAGAAAGAAGATGGTGAGTTTGAGGGGGAGACGTTTCATTCTGAAAATGGATTGTCTGAGTTTATTAGATATTTAGACGCAACGCGCGAGCCTTTAATGAAAGAGGTGATTGCTTTTGAAGGGGAGAAAAATGGTGTACCTGTTGAGGTGGCGATGATTTATAATACATCGTACGCTGAGAATTTACACTCTTACGTAAATAATATTAATACGCATGAAGGTGGTACACATTTATCTGGGTTTAGAAGAGGTTTAACGCATACATTAAAGAAATATGCCGATGAATCTGGCATGTTAGATAAATTAAAGTTTGATATTGCTGGAGATGATTTTCGTGAGGGTTTAACTGCTATTGTATCTGTAAAAGTACAAGAGCCTCAATTTGAGGGGCAAACAAAAACAAAATTAGGTAACCGTGAGGTTTCTGCTTCTGTAAGTCAAGCTGTTTCTGAAATGTTAACGGATTATTTAGAGGAACATCCTGATGATGCTAAAACGATTGTGCAAAAAGTGATTTTAGCGGCACAAGCACGACATGCAGCGCAAAAAGCGCGTGAAATGGTGCAGCGTAAAACGGTAATGAGTATTGGTGGCTTGCCTGGTAAATTGAGTGACTGTTCTGAGCAAGACCCTGCAAAATGTGAAGTGTTTTTAGTTGAGGGAGATTCGGCAGGTGGAACCGCAAAACAAGGTCGTGATAGAGCATTTCAAGCTATTTTACCATTAAGAGGTAAGATTTTAAATGTTGAAAAAGCAATGTCGCACAAGGTTTTTGAGAATGAAGAGATTAAAAATATATTTACAGCGCTTGGTGTAACTATTGGTACAGAAGAGGATAGTAAGGCTTTAAATCTCTCTAAATTAAGATACCATAAAGTAGTGATTATGTGTGATGCCGATATTGATGGTAGCCACATTGCAACGTTAATATTAACCTTCTTCTTTAGATATATGAAGGAGTTGATTGAGAACGGACATATATATATTGCAACACCGCCGTTATATTTAGTGAAACGTGGTGCTAAAAAGCAGTATGCATGGTCTGACGAAGAACGCGACGGTATTATTGAAGAATTTGGTGATGGCTCTAAAATACAACGTTATAAAGGTCTTGGAGAAATGAATGCTGAACAACTTTGGGATACAACTATGAATCCTGAATTTAGAACGATGCGTTTAGTGCAAATAGATAATGGTACTGAGGCTGATAGAATTTTTTCGATGTTGATGGGTGATGAGGTGCCACCGCGTAGAGATTTCATTGAGAAGAATGCGATTTATGCTAATATTGATGCGTAAATAATATTATTTATAATTTACTAATAAATAACCCTGTTTCGAAAGACTCAGGGTTATTTTTTTGCATATAAAAATCGATAAAAAGCATTTTTTTTCGATTAAATGTTGTTTTCCGTGGTTTTTTTTATACATTTGTAAAACCAAATCAAAAACCATAATGAAAAAATTAACCACACTTTTTATTCTTTTCTTGTCAATTCTTAATATAAATGCACAAGATATTGATGCACTGTTGACCGCTGGTGTAGAAAATGCCGAACGTTTTGCAGATGATTATTTAAGGCCTGGTACAGATGGTTTAATGCACAGTATGAATGCAGGATGGTTTAATACCGCAGATGCTAAGCCTTTGGGTGGTTTTGAAATTTCGATAATTGCAAACGCAGCAAGTATTAATAACGAGCAAAAATCGTTTTTAATGACTATAGCCGATTATAATAGCGATCCAAATCAAGATTTTGAAATATCGTTTGCAGATAATGCAACAGATAAACAGGTTGCTACTGTACTTGGAGAAAACGATCCTAATGTAGACATTATCATAACTTTTGAAGACGCTATCTTAGGAGAGCAAACTGAAACCATAACGCTACCTAGTGGTATTGGCGAAGATACAGCGAACTTATTACCAACAGCATTTTTACAAGGTGCTTTAGGTTTGGGTAAAGGTATTGAGTTAAAAGCAAGATTTGTTCCTAAAATTGATACTGATGATGTAGATTTAAGTATGTACGGTGCAGGTATACAGTTTGATGTTACCAAGTGGTTACCAGCTGATAAGTTGTTACCAATTGCTATTTCTGGATTGGTGGCTTATACAAGGCTTGATGCTTCTTATGATTTAACCGAGACTTCAGGAATTAGTGGGAGCAATCAACGCTTAGAAAGTGATACAAACACATGGCTATTACAAGCTATAGTATCTACAAAATTACCAATAATTAATTTTTATGGCGGTATAGGTTATATTAAAGGAACATCAGAATCAGATCTTTTAGGAGAATACACAGTATCTAATGGGCCACTTTTTTCTCAAACAATAACAGATCCTTTTTCAGTATCTAGCGAAGTTTCAGCTGTTAGAGGTACTATCGGAACAAAATTAAAATTAGGTTTTTTTAGACTTAATGCAGAATATCACGTATCAGATTTTAATGCCTTTTCAGTAGGTGTAAATTTCGGATTTAGATAATATAGTATAAATAATTTTTCATAATAATTATTTAGTTTTTTTAGTTAGTTTTTATTTAATTTAGTTGAAAAGTGTAGCATTTAATGCTACACTTTTTTCTTTTATAATTCAATTGGTTATGGTGTATAATTTGAGTAATTTTGCAGGAGAAATATCATAAAATAAAACAAAACCTAGTTTTATGTTTATGATGTATAATATTTTAAATAAAAACAATCTAAACATAAAATTATGAAAGTTACCGTAGTTGGAGCAGGAGCAGTAGGTGCAAGTTGTGCCGAATACATAGCAATTAAAGATTTTGCATCAGAAGTTGTGTTATTAGACATTAAAGAAGGGTATGCCGAAGGTAAAGCCATGGATTTAATGCAATGTGCATCATTAAACGGTTTTGATACTAAAATAACTGGTGTAACAAACGATTACAGTAAAACTGCAAATAGTGATATTTGTGTGATTACTTCTGGAATACCTCGTAAACCAGGAATGACACGTGAAGAATTAATTGGTATTAACGCTGGTATTGTAAAAGCGGTATCTTCAAGTTTATTAGAGCATTCTCCAAATATGGTTCTAATTGTGGTAAGTAACCCAATGGATACTATGACGTATTTGGCACATAAAACATTAGATATACCAAAACATAGAATTATTGGTATGGGTGGTGCTTTAGATTCTGCACGCTTTAAATATAGATTAGCAGAAGCTATGGAAGCACCTATTAGTGATATTGACGGTATGGTAATTGGTGGGCATAGTGATAAAGGTATGGTACCATTAACAAGTCATGCTACCAGAAATAGTATTAGAGTTTCTGAGTTTTTAAGTGAAGAACGATTAGAGCAAGTTGCAGCAGATACTAAAGTTGGTGGTGCAACGCTTACAGGGCTTTTAGGTACTTCTGCTTGGTATGCTCCAGGTGCTGCTGTTAGTGGTTTAGTACAAGCTATTGCTTGCGACCAAAAGAAAATGTTTCCATGTTCTACATTTTTAGAAGGTGAATACGGTTTAAGTGATATTTGTATTGGTGTTCCAGTAATTTTAGGGAGAAACGGTATAGAGAAAATTGTTGATGTACCATTAAGTGATGCTGAAAAAGCACACATGCAAGCTAGTGCAGAAGGTGTTACAAAAACTAATGGATTATTAGAATTATAACATTTATTTATATTTTAAATACATTAAGGCTGTCAAATTAATTTGATAGCCTTTTTTTATGCTTTTTGATATGAGAAAATTATGTGTAGTACTGTTGTTGGTTTGTGAATGCTCGTGTCAATTTTTAGAACCCAAACAAGAATTTAGGTTTGTTTATGGTTTTGAGAACGAACTAAATGTTTCTAAAATGGAGCTAAGCAAAACAGTTGAAGTTATTAAAAAAAGACTAACTTATTTTGGAGTTGAGCACACTGTTAATTGTTTTACAAAAAATGAAATTGAGGTCAATATTAGGGCTAATGACTTGAATACAAAAAGAATAGATCAGTTGATTTCTAATAAAGGTAAACTTGAGTTTTGGGAATTATATAATAGAGATAGTATTTTACCATATTTTTTAGGAATGGATGTAAAGCAAGAGCATGGTAATACTTTGGGGAAAATAAAAAGTTTGGTGGTGTCTATAGATCGTCTAGGACGTCCTACTATTTCTAGGTTTTATAAAAAAGACACATCATATGTAAATTATGTTTTAGCTAAAGAAACATCAAGACATAATCTGCCAATAGTGTATAATAAAGTGAAGTTTTTATGGGGGCTTAGAGATAAAGAGAATACGGTCCCTTTATACGCTATAAAAACTAAAAACTTACTAAAACCACCTTTAAATGGTAGGGTAATTAATAAAGTTACTTATACCAAAGACAGTTTAGGTAAGCCAACTATAGTTTTAGAAATGGATAAACAAGGTACTTTAATTTGGGAGAGAATGACAACAAAGGCTTATCAAAATAAGACAAGTATAGCGATAACTTTAAACGGTGTAGTTTATTCTACACCACAGGTAACTAAAGGTCCAGTAAGAAAAGGTAAATTTAGTATTTCTGGAGGCTTAAACTTGGATGAAGCTCAAAATTTAGCCGCCATTTTATCATCTAGAACACCCATTCCTCAGTTAAAACTATTAGAACAATCCATCATTAAAAATTAATAACCTTTATTTCTTTATATTTGCCGCATGAATTTTAAAAAGTACATAGGGCTAATAGCTGTTATTATTGCTTTACTTGGTATTGCTAATCAACAAAACGTTGATGTGCATAACCAAGAAATTGTACTTCAATATAATGAAACAAATGCATCTGATGTAGATTCACAACGTACTATTTCAATTTTAAAAAGAGAATTAGCACAACTTGGTGTAACTAAGTTTAAAGTAATCGAAAATGATGGTGGCAGATTAAAAATCACCTATTACAGCAATACTGATGTAGCAGCAGTTAAGCGTGTGTTACTTAAAAAAATCAGAGCTGAACTTCATCCTTTAAATGATAAAGGTTTACCATTTCAATTCCCTGTTGATGGTGATACAGTAGCTTATAACTTAGATGTTAACGAAATTAAGCATGGAAATGAAACAGATTCTGGTCTTAATGGTATAGTCGTTTTAGAGTTAAAACCAAAAACGGATAGGTTTTCAGTACCTAAAACAGTAGCATCACCGTTTTATCAATATTCAGACAAAGAGACTGTAAGTTCAAGAGTTGCATTCAATCTTCATAAAAATACAATTCATGCATTAAATAATGCATTACAACAAATACCCGAAGTCAGAGCAGGACCTTGTTGTTAGTGGATTAATAGTTATATAAAATTCCACGTATACTTTCATATAGGTAGTATAAAAAATAGTGCCTACAAGTAGCTTAATAACTAGTAAGCTATTATCAATCTTAAAATTATAAAAAATTGTCAAATATAAACGCAAACTATATATTTGCGCGTTTAAAATTTTGACCATAAAAATCGAAAAATGCAAAATAAAGGAGTAGTAAAGTTATTTGCTATATTGTTTGGTTTGGTAAGTATATACCAACTATCATTCACATTTAAAGCAAATCAAATAGAAAAAGAGGCTGAAGAGTTAGCCATTAGTAAATTCCCTGAAACCGAGGACGATTATCGTGCAAAAAGAGGTTTAGAAGAAATTAATTATTTAGAAGCAAAGGCAACGGATACGGTATTTGATATTCTAGTATCAGAATATACGTATAATGAAGTAAAGCAAAAGGCAATGAATCTTGGTTTAGACCTTAAAGGTGGTTTAAACGTAATTCTACAAGTATCTGTAAAAGATATCTTAAAAGGATTAGCTAACAATACCAAAGATCCTGTTTTTAATACAGCTTTAGAGAATGCGTCTAAGCTTCAAGAGGACAGTCAGAATACATATTTAGAAGATTTCTTTATTTCTTTTGATGCTATTAAAGGTGATAAAAAATTAGCATCTCCAGATATTTTTTACACAAAAGCTTTAGATGGAGAAATTGATGGTACAATGTCTGACGAAGACGTACAGGGCATTATAGAAACTAAAATAGATGAGTCTATAGTTTCAGCGTTTGAAGTATTACGTAAACGTATTGACCAGTTTGGTGTAACACAACCAAATATTCAACGTTTAGGAAACTCAGGTCGTATTCTTGTAGAGTTACCAGGTGTAAAAGACATAGAACGTGCTACAGGATTATTACAAAGTACAGCACAGTTAGAATTTTGGGATACCTTTAAAGGAGAGCAATTCGGACAATTTATTGGACAAGCAGATGAGGTTTTAAAAGGTTTAGTTGATACAAAACAAAATGTAGAAGATACCGAGCCACAAGATGAAGAAGATGCAACTGAAGATAAAATTGATGAACTTTTAGGAGAAGCTGCTACAGATTCTACAGAAGTTGATTTAACATCAAACAGACCCTTAATTAGTTTAATTAGAGGTGCGGGATATCCTGGAGGACCAGTTATCGCTACTTTTGAAATTAAGGATAAAGAAACTGTGCTTGAGTATTTAAATAAGCCTCAGGTTAAAGCATTATTACCAGCAGATATGCGTTATGCTAAATTTGTATTTGGTAAGGAAGAAAAAAATAGCGAGTTAGTAGATTTATATGCGCTAAAAGGTAATAGAGATGATACACCAGAGTTAAGTGGTGCTGTAGTTACAGATGCAAGAAGGGCTTATGGGTCTACTGGAGAGCCAGAAGTATCTATGCAAATGAATAGCAAAGGTGCTAAGATTTGGGAAGAAATGACGGGTAGAGCTTATCAACAAGGAGGGCAAATTGCCATCGTTTTAGATAACACGGTATATTCTGCTCCTGGTGTTACAACCGGTCCAATATCTGGTGGTAACTCATCAATTTCAGGTAATTTTACATTAAACGAGGCTGTAGATTTAGCAAACGTATTACGTGCGGGTAAATTACCAGCTTCTGCTGATATTATTCAAAGTGAAGTAGTAGGGCCATCACTTGGTCAAGAAGCTATAGATAGTGGTACAACGTCTTTCTTAATTGCTTTGGCATTAGTATTAATTTGGATGGTTTTTTACTACGGTAAAGCAGGTGGTTTTGCAGATCTTGCCATGTTGTTAAACATTTTATTAATCTTTGGTATCTTATCAGGGTTAGGCGCAGTATTAACCTTACCAGGTATTGCAGGTATTGTATTAACTATAGGTATGTCGGTTGATGCCAACGTACTTATTTTTGAGCGTATTAGAGAAGAACTAGCCAAAGGAAAAGGCCAAAAAGAAGCGGTTAAAGATGGTTTTAGTAATGCATTATCATCAATATTAGATGCAAACATTACTACAGGTTTAACAGCATTAATCCTATTTATATTTGGTACAGGGCCTATTAAAGGTTTTGCAACAACCTTATTAATTGGTATTGCTACATCATTATTTACTGCAATATTTATCACTAGACTATTAGTGGATTGGTATACAAATAGAGGCGGGGAACTTACATTCTCAACAGCAATTACTAAAAATTTATTTAGAAATATCAATATCGAATTCTTGAAAAAACGTAAGGTAGCTTACATCGTTTCAGGAGCATTTATTCTATTAAGTTTAGGCTCTTTATTTACAAATAGTTTAGATCAAGGTGTAGATTTTGTTGGTGGTAGAACGTACCAAGTGCGTTTTGCACAAGATATGAATGCATCTGAAATTACAGATGTACTTTCAGATCCTGCAGTTTTTGGTAGTGCAAACGCTAAAACATTTGGAGACGCTAACCAGTTAAAAATTACAACTAAATACAAAGTAAACGAAACTGGTGCTAAGATAGACGAAGAAATACGATCTTCATTATTCAATGCATTACAGCCTTATTTTGAAGGTATGACTTATGAAGATTTTATAAGTGATGCAGAAGATAAAACAATCGGTTTAATGCGTAACGATAAAGTAAGCCCTACCATTGCAGATGATATCAAAAAAGCATCATTCTGGGCAATTTTAGGTTCATTAATCGTAGTATTCTTATATATATTATTCCGATTTAAAAAATGGCAATATTCACTAGGTGCAGTAGCAGCCGTATTCCACGATGTATTAATCGTGTTAGGTATCTTCTCATTAACCTACAAATTTATGCCATTTAACATGGAAATAGATCAAGCATTTATTGCAGCAATTCTAACAGTAATTGGGTATTCATTAAATGATACCGTGGTAGTGTTCGATAGAATTCGTGAATTCTTCAACGAGCATACAAACTGGGAATTTAACCGTGTAGTAAACGCATCATTAAGCAGTACATTAAGTAGAACTTTAAATACATCATTAACTACATTAGTTGTGTTATTATCCATTTTTATATTTGGTGGCGATTCTATTAGAGGATTTATGTTCGCCTTAATTGTGGGTGTTATCGTAGGTACCTACTCATCGTTATTTATTGCAACGCCAATAATGTACGATTCAGTAAAAAAATTAGAAGGAAACAAGAAAAACTAACTTAAACTATTTCTTTTTAATAAAGCCTGTAACTATAAGTTGCAGGCTTTTTTGTTTAGCATTTTATAACAAAAGTGGGATTATAATAATTATTTGGGCGTTACCCCACTTTGGCGCTAAGGCGCCCAAAGTGCGGTCGAGCTTTCCACTATATCTTTTGTTTTTTATCATTTTTGTTAATGTAGAAATGTATAATGCCATTAACTCATACTTCCAGTAACAGTCCGCATAATTAGTTAAAAACAAAAGGATGCCGTTTCAATCTCTAACGCAACCATCCGCCAAAGCAATTACTTAATTATATATATATCATATCAATTAGAGAGATTTCCATTTTTAAAATTCGAAATCGTTTCGATAGTTTGATGTTTTAAGAGATTTAGTTATACACTTTTAAGAAACCTTTAAGATGAAAACGGGAAACAATCTTCTAATACTTAATAACTTCGCAGAAACAAACTAAGCTTATCATTACATTTTATACAAATACGTTTAAAACACTTTAGTAAAATGAATTTTAAGAACCAACTCAAACTAATTTTAGTAACCATTATTTGCACGCTTGGGCACCTGCTTTCTGCTCAAAACATTGAAATTAAAGGTAAAGTTATTGAAGAAGTTAGCAAACAGCCTTTAGCTTATGCTACTGTAACACTTTTTGATACTACAACTAAAGCAACCCTTACAGGTGTTATTACTACCGACGATGGGAGCTTTAAAATAGAAACCGATGCTACGCAATTTTATCTCCAAATCAGTTTTATGGGCTTTGTTACAAAAACCATAACTCAGTTTGATATTAAAAGGGCTAAAGTAGATTTGGGTACTATTATTTTAAAAGAAGATGCCGCACAATTAGCTACAGTTCTTGTAGAAGCCGAAGTGTCGTCTTCCCAATTTAAGCTTGATAAACGTATATTTAATATAGGTAAAGATTTAAGTAGTACGGGCGCTAGCGCTTTAGAAGTTTTAAATAATGTGCCTTCTGTGAATGTGGATATTGAAGGCGCAGTAAGTTTACGTGGCAGCTCTGGAGTACAAATTTTAATAAACGGAAAACCTTCAATTTTAACTGATGATGGTGGCGCTTTAGGTAGTATTACTGCCGATATGATTGATAGAATAGAAGTTATAACTAACCCATCTGCAAAATATGACGCTGAAGGTACTTCGGGTATCATAAATATTGTGATAAAAAAGGACGACCGTAAAGGCATAAATGGCGCAGTAAGTGTAAATACAGGATTGCCAGATAATAACAGTATTGGTATAAGTTTAAATAGGCGTTCAGAAAAGTTTAATTTGTTTACACAATTAGGTTTAGGGAGGCGAGTATACCCAAGAGACTCTGAAAATACTAATGAAGATATAGAAACTGGAACATCTATACTAAGTAAAGGCACAGATTTAAGAGTAGAGAAATTTTATAATATTACTTTAGGCACCGACTATTATATCAATGCTAATAATGTATTAACCCTATCAGGAAATTTTGCTTATGAGATTGAAGACCAACCCTCAGATATTAGGTTTACATCTATAGATGGTACAAATACTGTAACTTCAGAATGGAACCGTACCGAAACTACAGAAGCTACAAACCCAAAGTGGCAATATGAGTTAGTATATAAACGCGATTTTACAGACCATGAAGATCACGATTTATTAATAAGCGCTACAGGGCGTTCTTTTTCAAAAGATTTAACCTCACTTTTTCAAGATACTACCATTTCTGGTACTCAAGATAGAGACGATACCCAAAATACAAGGACCGATTATGGCTCTAATAACTACACCTTTAAGGTAGATTATACAAAACCATTTTCTGATATTTGGACGCTCGAAACTGGTGTACAATACCAAATAGATGATATTGGTAACGATTTTGAAGTACAGGATTTAGTGGATGGTGAATTTGTTACAGATTTAGGGTTAACCAATAATTTTGAGTTTGATCAAAATGTATTAGGTGTATATCTTATTGGAGGCTACGAATATGAAAAATGGGGTGTAAAAGGTGGTTTACGTTTAGAGCAAACCGATTTAACAACACGATTAGTTACCACAAATCAGTTAAACGATCAGCAGTATACAAATGTATTTCCAAGTATTCATACCAGCTACAAGGTATCTGATGCAGTATCACTTCAAGCAGGGTATTCTGCACGTATTAATAGACCAGGAATGCGCGAGTTAAATCCGTTTTTTAATATTAGAAACAATTTTAATATTCGCCAAGGAAACCCTAACCTTATGCCAGAGTTTACAGACTCCTATGAAATCACAAGTATTTTTGACATCGGAAAAACATCATTAAATTTTGGCGTGTATCACCGTTACACCACAGAAGTTATTGAGCGTATCTCAACTTTCGAAAACAATATTAATACCAGTATGCCAGAAAATGTTGGTACAAATAGTACTTTAGGTATTGAGTTTAATACCAAGTATCGTCCTGCAAAATGGTTAACTTTTAATGTAGATTTTAATTACAACCAATTTGATAGAAAAGGAACTTTTAATACTGCAATTTTCGACTTTAATGGCAACCAATGGGGTTCAAAGCTTATGGCTAAATTTGATTTACCAGCCGATATAGATTTGGAAGCTGTCGGTAACCACAGGTCTAAAGTTAAAACAGTTCAAGGTGCGCGAAGTGCTAATACGTTTTTAGATATTGGTGTTCGTAAAAAGATATTTAAAGATAAAGGTGTTATCAGTTTAAGTATTAGAGATGTTTTTGCTTCTCGCTTCTTTGAAACCTTTATAACTCAAAACAATTCTAGAGCATCAAGTTTTAGCCAACGTGGTAGATTTGTAGCTATTGGTTTTAGTTACGGTTTTGGCAAAGGCGAAGCCATGGAATATTCTGGTGGCAAAAGGCGTTAATATGTTAAATTAACAGCTGCTCATTTTTTTCAATAATAATATATAAATAATCACCTAAATCATTCTCATAAGATTTTATTATTGTGTGTATTTTACCGCTAGAAATATCTTGTTTTAATTTTGCTAAACCTTGTGATACTTCATTTTTATTTGCTAAATCAGAAAATGATGAAATACCATGGCGTATGCCTTCATCAAAATACAATTTAGCATCATGCTTGCCACAATACAAGAATTTATCTTCTAAATTTGGACTAACAAAATAATTATGAGTTTCCTTTAGTTGAAGTCCAGATAATTCTGTAGCTTTTCTTATAAAATTTAAAGTAGGCATTTGTTTAATAGCATCTTTTAGCATTTTAGGAAAGTAATGATTAAGCCAATAGCCTTTCATTTGTTTAGGAGTTGATGTAAAAAATACGATACGTCCCTTTGGCTTTAAAATTCTTTTTAGTTCTATAAACGCTTTGTTTAAATCTGTCCAATGATGTATAGTGAGAGAACCAATAATGCCTTCAATTGAAGCATTATTCAATCCAGTATGTTCTGCACTACCAATACGCCAATCAATTGAGTTATTCAATAATTTTGCTTTTTCTAGCATTAATTCAGAAGGGTCAATACCTATAAAAGAAAACCCTTGTTTTGATAGCGCATTTGTATAATTACCAGTGCCACAGCCTATATCTAAAAATACACCTCTAGTATTAGGGTTTAAATGTTTAATGAGTTGTTGAGTAAGATACTTATCAGCGTTTCGTGTAGAATTATAATCAATACCAATATGGTTGTATTTTGCACTCATAGTGAATGTGTTTTTTGCTTATTGTAAAGTAATAGAATCAATCAATAACTCAAAAGGTTCTGCTTTTTTGTTGGCAAATAAAAATCCTATTTCAGCAATAGTATCATGTGAGAAGTTTGGTAAATCTAGATGTTTACCTCTAAATTTAGGTTGTAAATCTGTTAAGTTAATTTCAATAGTTTCCCATATTCCAGAGGTCATAAAATGTGTAACGTACGAGTGTTTATCATTTACATTATGTTTTACTCTAAATTGGTAGCGTTTGCCATCACCTTTAAAACGTAAAGTTATTTTACTAAATCCGGTTACGTTAATGGTTTTAGAACGATTACGTACAGAAGAAAATCCACCATTATTTTCTAACGAAATAGTACCATAAAACAGCCCATTGCCTTGGTCGTCCAGTTTAAATGCGCCAGAAGATACGCCACCCATTACAGCATCGTCAATAATAATCCAGTTGTCTATAGTAGTTGTATTAAAATCAAAAATTGAAGGTGTTTGCATGATTTAATTGGTTTATTTTACTTTTGGGTAATTATGTTTAAGGGTAGTTTTTGTTTTATATATTATCAGATATCCTTGAATTTTAATACTTAAACAAGATCAGTGCATGTAATTTATATCCGAAATTAAACGAATATAGTTGAAATTTTTTATGAAAACAACACATCCTCAATAGATATTCTAACTAAAACCACTGTTAATAACATCAATTTAATAGTTTAAAAACTATTCCTGAATAACTATTTTAATTTTGTAAATTTGCCTGCGTTTATAAGCGCAACATGACGACCAAAACTAAGTACATTTTTGTAACCGGCGGGGTTACATCTTCACTAGGAAAAGGCATAATAGCCGCATCTTTAGCCAAATTATTGCAAGCACAAGGGTATAGAGTTACCATTCAAAAGTTAGATCCTTACATTAATGTAGATCCAGGAACTTTAAATCCTTACGAGCATGGTGAGTGTTATGTTACCGAGGATGGTGCCGAAACCGACTTAGATTTAGGCCATTACGAGCGTTTTTTAAATGTACCAACAAGTCAAGCCAATAACGTTACTACTGGGCGTATTTACCAAAGTGTGATTCAAAAAGAACGCGAAGGTAAGTTTTTAGGAAAAACGGTTCAAGTTGTACCTCATATTACAAACGAAATAAAACGACGTGTACAATTACTAGGTAAATCTGGTGATTTTGATATTGTAATTACAGAAATTGGTGGTACTGTAGGAGATATTGAGTCTTTACCATACATTGAAGCTGTAAGGCAATTACGTTGGGATTTAGGAGAACACAATGGTTTAGTTATACATTTAACTCTTGTGCCGTATTTATCAGCCGCTGGAGAATTAAAAACAAAACCTACACAACACAGTGTAAAAACACTTATGGAAAGTGGTGTGCAGGCCGATATATTGGTGTGTAGAACAGAGCATGACTTACCAAAAGATTTACGTAGAAAGTTAGCTTTATTTTGTAATGTAACTGTAGATTCTGTAATTCAATCTATTGATGCATCTACTATTTATGATGTGCCAAACTTAATGTTGAAAGAAGGTTTGGATAAAGTAGTTTTAAATAAACTAGATTTAGAAAGTGCTAAACCAGATTTACAAAACTGGAATAAGTTTGTACACCGTTATAAGAATCCTAAAACCGAAATTAATATTGGTTTAATTGGTAAATATGTAGAGTTACAAGATTCATACAAATCTATTTTAGAAGCTTTTATTCATGCTGGAGCTGCAAACGAAGTAAAAGTAAATGTAGAGTCTGTACACTCAGAATATTTAAATGACGAAAACGCTGGTTTAATGCTTGAGCATTTAGATGGTGTTTTAGTGGCGCCTGGTTTTGGAGAGCGTGGTATTGAGGGAAAAATTTCTGCCGTAAAATATGTGAGAGAACAACATATTCCATTTTTAGGAATTTGTTTAGGAATGCAAATGGCAGTTATAGAGTTTGCGCGTAATGTATTGAATTTACAAAATGCAAACTCATCTGAAATGGATCCTGATACTTTGCATCCCGTTATTGATTTAATGGAAGAGCAAAAAACAATTAAAAATAAAGGCGGTACTATGCGTTTAGGTGCTTGGGATTGTGCACTTATGCCTGATAGCAAAGTTGCAAAAATCTATAATGAAGAGCATATTAGCGAACGTCACCGCCACCGTTATGAATTCAATAGTGATTATAGATATCAAATTGAAAAAGGCGGTATGCAAGCCACTGGTTTAAACCCAAAAACCGATTTAGTTGAAATTGTAGAAATTTCAGAGCATCCTTGGTTTATTGGCGTGCAGTATCACCCAGAATATAAAAGTACAGTGGCAAATCCGCACCCATTATTTGTAGGCTTTGTAAAAGCAGCATTAAAACATAAAAATTCTAAATAAGTGTCATTGTGGCATTTTGTTGTACATTGGACAACTTTTTGACACTCAGTAAACCATCCGCTACATCTAGGATGTTTAATTTAAAATTATGGAAGAAAAGAAGTTAGATATTAACTCAATTATAGGTTTTGTTCTCATTTTTGGAATAATGATTTATATGTTTTGGCAAAATAAACCAACGCCAGAAGAATTAGCAGCCGAAGAACAAGCAAAACAAGAGCAGGTTGAAGCTGAAAAAAAAGCCAAAACAGATAGCCAAACTCTAGTAACTTCTGCAGAAGACTACACATCTGCTAAAGATTTAGATTCTGTAGGACTTGTTCAATTAAAAAATAAATTTGGGATTTTAGCGTATTCTGAAACGCTAGCTACAGGTGATAACCAAACCGAGGTTGAAACTGATGTTTTTAAATTAACATTTAATCATAGAGGTGGTTATTTGTCAGAAGTAAAGCTAAAGCAATTTGTAGATTACGATTCTGTACCTATTTATATTATAAAAGATAACAATGCCCTTTTTAATTTAGATTTTGGTACTACAGATAGTAGAGTTATTAATACAAAAGAAAGATATTTTCAACCTACAGTATCTAAAAATGGTGAGAATACTATTGTTTCAATGAAATTTAAAATCACTGAAAGTAAATTTTTAGAGTATAGGTATGAGCTAAAACCTAACGACTACATGATAGATTTTAGTGTGAAGTCTCAAGGTTTGGGTGATGTTATTAATAGCTCGCAAGCCATTAATTTAGATTGGAAACTAAAAGGCTATCGCCATGCTAAAAGTATTTCATATGAAAATAGATATACTGATATTCACTATGAACATGATGGCGGTAATCCAGACTACACAGGTGCTCGTGATGCAGACGAAGATTTAAATGATGTGGCTTGGATAGGGTATAAGCAACATTTTTTCTCATCGGTTTTATTAACTGATGCACCTTTTAAAACTGCAAAAATTACCACTCAAAATTTAGTGGAAGATGAAGAAATAGATACTGTTTATACCAAAATGTTTACTTCTAAAATAGCTTTAGAATTAAAAGGAGGCGAATTAAGCGAATCTATGGATTGGTACATTGGTCCTAATGATTTTAATATTTTAAATAGTTATGATAGAAATTTAGATGAAATTGTACCATTTGGCTGGGGTATATTTGGTTTAATAAACCGTTATGTGTTTATGCCTCTATTTAGCTTCTTGGGCGGGTTTTTACCCTATGGGATAGCTATTGTGGTTATGACGGTTTTAGTAAAAATACTATTATCTTTTGTCCAGTATAAGCAGTTTTTGTCTCAGGCAAAAATGAAGATTTTAAAGCCAGAGTTAGATGCGATAAGAGAGAAGCATAAGGGTAATAAAATGAAAGCGCAACAGGAAACCATGGCCTTACAAACCAAAGCAGGCGCAAGCCCAATGGCAGGTTGTTTGCCTGCTTTAATACAATTGCCAGTATTCTATGCGCTGTTTCAATTTTTTCCTTCGGCCTTCGATTTAAGGCAAGAGCCTTTTCTTTGGGTAGACGATTTATCGTCTTATGATACCATAGCAGAATTACCATTTCATATCCCATTTTATGGAAGTCACGTAAGTTTGTTTCCAATTTTAGCGTCTATCGCAATTTTCTTCTATATGCGTTTAACAACAGGACAGAACATGCAATCGCAGCCACAACAAGAAGGTATGCCAGATATGGGTAAAATGATGAAGTACATGATGTATTTCTCTCCTATAATGATGTTATTCTTCTTTAATAACTATGCATCCGGTTTAAGTTTGTATTACTTTATTTCAAACGTTATTAGTATAGGTATCATTCTAGTAATTAAAAATTATATTCTTGATGAGGATAAAATTCACGCTCAGATTCAAGAGAATAAGAAGAAGCCGAAAAAGCAAAGTAAGTTTCAAACTAAAATGAAGCAAATGATGGAGCAAGCAGAACAGCAAAAGCAAATGCAACAAAAAAAGAAAAAGTAAAATATAAGGCTGCCATCTGGCAGCCTTTTTTATGTATAACAAAATGAATTAAATAACGTTAGTAGATGAGATACTATAATTTTAATTTAAGAATGAAAAAGCTGGTTGTATTTAGTGTATTGATTTTTGTTACGCAATACATAGTTGCCCAAAAAATCAATCAATATGATGCCAATGGAAAACGCCATGGTATTTGGACAAAATCATTTAAAGAAACCGATGTTATGCGCTACCAAGGTTCATTTCATCACGGAAAAGAGATAGGACTTTTTAAATTTTATAAAAACGTAAAAGGTGTAGCAGTTTTATCAGCAACTAGACAGTTTAATGACAGTACCGATGTAGCCGAGGTTAAATTCTTTACTTCAAAAGGAAAATTAATAAGTGAAGGGAACATGCGAGGTAAACTATACATTGGCTCTTGGAAGTTTTATCAAAAAAAATCAGACAAACTATTAATTTCAGAATTTTATAATGACGAAGGGCAGCTAGACGGTAAACGCTTTGTATACTATAATAATGGCGAAATAACTGAGGAAACTACATATAGAGAAGGTGTTTTGCACGGTAATGCTACATATTATTCTTTAAAGGGTGTGTTGTTAAAAACCTTAATTTATGAAAATGGAGCGCTTCATGGAGAAGCAAAATTTTATAATCCTAAGGGCAGTTTACTTGCAGAGGGTGTTTATAGAAAAGGAAAAAAACATGGTATTTGGAAGTATTATGAAAACGATACGCTTAAAGAGACCAAAGATTATACTATAAAAGGTAAATATAACCCTAAAAAAAAAGCCCCTTGATTTCTCAAGGGACCATTTTCATAGACAATTTTTTACTAACTATAAACTAAAAATCTGCCTATTCTAAACAAACCAAACTAAATTATTGTGCCGCTGGTAACAACACTTTATCTATAACATGAACAACACCATTGGTTGCATGTACATTTAATAAACTTGGAATTAAACCTGCAGCAGGATTACTCATAGCTGCGTCTTGTACGGTAAGGGCACCTAGGTTGATACCTACATTTTGATCATTCAACATTTCTACATCTCCATCTACTAAATCACTTGAAAACACATAAGCATTAGCCTTTACAACGTGATGCGTTAATATACCTGCAACTGCCATAGGATCTGTATTATTTATGGTATCAGCATCCAAACCTGCTGCTAAAAAAGCTGCATCTGTTGGTGCAAATACTGTATATGGGCCATCACCATCAAAGAAATCACCCAATCCTGCTCTATTTAAAGCTGTAGCTAGTAATGTAAATTCTGCTGGATCAGCTGAAGCAAAACCAGCTACTATTTCGTTTATAGATTGTGTTGGAGGTAATAATACTCTATCTATGATATGAACTACGCCATTAGATCCTGCAATATCAACATCTGTTACTGTTGTTGTTCCATTAATTACTACTCCGTTTCCTGCATTTGTTAAAAAGAAGTCTCCTCCTAAAGTTGTAATAGCAGCTGCTGATCCATTTGTTGAAGGTAAATCGGCTGCATTAACAGTGCCGTCTACAACATGATAGGTTAGTACAGCATCAGCACCATTTACATCAGTAACACCTGCTGCTTCGAAAGCTGCATTTGTTGGTGCAAATAATGTAATGCCGTTACCACTTGGGCCATTTCCTAATAATACAGATAAAACACCAGTATTTGCATTTTCAACCGCAGCTATTAAAGTTGTAAAGTTATTATTAAAATATGCTGGAGCAACTATAGTACCTACAATTGGTGCTATTGAAGGTGGAACCATAACATCAGATATAATATGCACAATACCGTTAGTAGCTGCAGCATTTACTGCTATAATTTGAGCACCTTCTATAAATACACCAGTATTGTCTGCAGTAATGGTAGCTGTTTCTCCACTAAACATATCTAAAGGACCAGGACTTACTAATTCTGCTGGAATTGCAGCGTTAGCATGAACATGGAATTCTAGAACTTCTCTCAAAACATTTTCAGGTACATCATCAATATCTTCCTGACCAATCGCAACTAATAAATTATCAAAAGCACTATTAGTAGGTGCAAACACGGTAAATGTACCGTCATTACTCAAAGCGTCTACTAGATCTGGATATTTTGTTAAAGCATCAACTAATGTTGTTAAATCTGATGAAGATTGTGCTATTTCCACAATACTATTGGTAGGTACAAAAGGTTGTATATCGTTATCGTCATCGCTACATGATAGGATGCATATAGAAACTAAAAATAGTATCAATATTTTTTTTGATGTCATTAATGTTCTCATAAGTTTTCTGTTTAATTTTATTTTGTTCAACAAAAATAGATAATAATTAAACAAAATACCAAATTTTGTTTCATAAAAAAATGTAAAAATTAAACAAAACATGTTCTTTATGCATTTCATCGGTGATTTTAGTAAAACTATAATTTAGCAAAATACGTATCTTTGCATCTTCAAAATTAGTCATATTTATAAATGAAAAGAGTAGTTTTAGGGCTTTCAGGTGGTGTAGATTCTAGTGTTGCGGCTTACGTGTTAAAGCAACAAGGGTATGAAGTTATTGGTTTATTTATGAAAAACTGGCACGACGATTCTGTTACTATCTCAGATGAGTGCCCTTGGTTAGATGACAGTAACGATGCTATGTTAGTAGCAAATAAATTAGAGATCCCTTTTCAAACGGTAGATTTAAGTGAGCAATACAAAGCGCGTATTGTTGATTACATGTTTAAGGAGTACGAAAGAGGCAGAACACCAAACCCAGATGTATTATGTAATAGAGAAATTAAGTTTGATGTTTTTATGAAGATTGCTTTAGAGCTTGGTGCAGATTATGTAGCTACAGGGCATTATTGTAGAAAAGGAACTGTTAAACAAAATGGACAACCTATATATCAATTACTTTCTGGAGTTGATACCAATAAAGATCAATCTTATTTTTTATGTCAGTTATCCCAAGAACAATTGGCAAAATCGTTATTTCCAATAGGTGAGTTAACCAAACCAGAGGTAAGGGCAATAGCCACAAAATTAGATTTAGTTACTGCAGAAAAAAAAGATTCGCAAGGTTTATGTTTTATTGGTAAGGTAAAATTACCTGAGTTTTTACAACAACAACTTAAACCAAAAGAAGGTGAAATTATTGAAATTTCAGAATCTGAAGCCATATATAAAGTTTCAAAAAATAAATTTGTCTCTAAAGAAGCAGAGCTAAACTATTTATCAAGACAAATTGTTTATCATAAAGACAACGGTAAAGTAGTTGGTAAACATCAAGGGGCGCATTATTTCACAAAAGGGCAACGTAAAGGTTTAGCTGTTGGTGGTACACCAGAGCCGTTATTTGTGATTGATACTGATGTTGAAGATAACATTATATATACAGGCCAAGGAAAAAAACATCCAGGTCTTTTTAAAAAAGCGCTTTTTATTACTAATGACGAACTTCATTGGGTAAGAAAAGATTTGGCACTACAAGTTAACGAAACAATGCAGGTTAGTGCGCGTATTAGATATAGGCAAGCTTTACAAAAGGCCACGTTACACAAAGTGGAAAAAGGACTGTATATTGAGTTTGAAGACATGCAATCTGCAATAACCGAAGGGCAGTTCGCTGCTTGGTATATTAAAGACGAGCTTATAGGTTCTGGAGTTATTTCGTAACTTAGTAATTCCAAATCCTTTGTTATGAAACGTATATCCTTTGTTTTTATATTATTTCTTTTACCTCTTTTTATACAGGCCCAAGAAGATGCTTGGGTGTTTTTTTCTGATAAAGAAAATGTTGATGCTTCTATTGCAAACCCGATTTCCATATTAACACAAAAAGCAATTGATAGAAAGAACAGGCACGGAGTAGCCATCGATGCTCGTGATGTGCCCGTAAATGAAAATTATATTTCTCAGATAAAAAATAGTGAGGGACTTACTGTTTTAGCTAAATCTAAATGGTTTAATGCGGTTCATGTTCGAGGTACACAAACGGCTATTGAAGCGCTTGATAATTTGAATTTTGTTGCTGATATTGAATTTGCCGATAGGAGTTTAAACCAAACAAAAACAAACCAACAAAAAACTAAATCTAAGTTAGAAGGTGTTTTAGCAAATTTTAATTATGGTAATGCAGCCAACCAAATAGAAATGTTTAATGGTGATGTGTTACATGCCCAAGATTATACAGGTTCTGGAGTAACTCTAGCAGTTATGGATGCTGGTTTTCCTAACGTACATATTATGTCTTCATTTCAGCGTTTAAGAGATGCTAAGAATATTCACGGTACTTACGATTTTGTAAATAGAGATGTTAATGTTTACACGGGCACTAGTAGTAGTCATGGTACTTTAGTATTGAGTGATATGGCTGCTTATGTTGAAGATGAGTTTGTTGGTACAGCGCCAGATGCATCTTATTATCTGTTTATTACTGAAGATGCAGCTAGTGAAACTCCAGTAGAGGAGACGTATTGGGTTGAAGCCGCAGAACGTGCAGATAGTTTAGGTGTAGATATTATTAATACATCCTTAGGCTATTCTGATTTTGATGGTTCTAAATACGATTATACACAATCTGATATGAATGGCGCAACCACTTTTATTACAAGAGGCGCAAATATTGCTTTTGAAAAAGGATTGTTGATGGTGACTTCTGCCGGAAATTCAGGTAATTTTGGAGTAACAGCTCCTGCAGATGCTCCTAATGTACTTTCTATTGGTGCGGTAGATGCTTCTGGGAATTACGTATCGTTTAGTTCTGTAGGTACGTCTCATCAACCTACACAAAAACCAGATGTGGTTGCACAAGGTGGTTTAAGTTATGTTATCAATGAATTTGATGTAATAGGTAGAGCAAATGGGACATCATTTAGCGCGCCTATTTTAGCTGGTGGAATTGCTTGCTTATGGCAAGCGTTTCCTGACATGACGAATGCTGAAATTATGCAAATAGTTAGAACATCTGCTTCTCAATATAATAATCCAGATAACTTTTTGGGATATGGTATTCCAGATTTACAAATCGCTTTAAATACAGCACTTTCTAATGAAGATATTGCGCAAAATAATAATATTATATCCATGTATCCTAACCCTGTTGATGATGTACTTTACATAGCATTTACTTCAGAAGTTAAAAAAGCAAATATTGCTATATATGATGTGTTAGGCAAGTATATAGCTTCTTACGCAGTATCTAATGAAAATAATAGTATAGATGTATCTCCATTTTCAAAAGGTATTTATATTGCTCAGCTACAAACTAATGATGTTATAAAAACTTTAAAAATTATAAAACAATAATGTCTAATCGCGTTGTAGATCTTTTTAGTATTAAACATCCTATTATTCAGGCTGGTATGGTGTGGAATAGCGGGTGGCGATTAGCATCTGCTGCTAGTAATTCAGGTATTTTGGGTTTGCTTGGGGCAGGTTCTATGTATCCTGAAGTATTGCGGGAGCATATTATAAAATGTAAAAAAGCTACCAATAAGCCTTTTGGTGTAAATGTACCTATGTTATATCCAGATATTGAGAAAATTATGGATATTATAGTAGAAGAAAATGTAAAAATTGTATTTACCTCTGCTGGAAATCCTAAAACTTGGACAAAGTGGTTGCAAGACAAAGGCATAACAGTGGTGCATGTAGTAAGCAGTGTAAAATTTGCTTTAAAAGCAGAAGCTGCGGGTGTAGACGCTATAGTCGCAGAGGGTTTTGAGGCTGGTGGACACAATGGTAGAGACGAAACTACAACACTTACACTAATACCAATGGTGAAGGAAAAAATTAAAGTGCCTTTAATTGCAGCAGGAGGTATAGCTACTGGTAAAGCTATGTTAGCATGTATGGTTTTAGGTGCAGATGGTGTACAAATTGGTAGTAGGTTTGTAGCTAGCGAAGAAAGTTCTGCTCATAGCGCATTTAAAAACAAAGTTTTAGAAGCAAAAGAAGGAGATACACAGCTTACCTTAAAAGAGTTAGCGCCCGTGAGACTTCTAAAAAATAAATTTTATAATGATGTCCAAGAGTTATACAATAAAGGTACTACTGTAGAAGAACTAAAAATTTTATTAGGTAGAGCACGTGCTAAAAAAGGAATGTTTGAAGGAGACTTGGTAGAGGGTGAATTGGAAATAGGACAAGTTTCTGGGGTAATAGATACCATAAAACCTGTACAGGTAATAGTAGAAGATATTATAGCAGAGTTTAACGCAACTAAAGCAAATATTCAGCATATTTAGTTTTAAAAAAGAAACATACTTCACACTGTAAAACTAAGTGGAACGCTTACTTTTGTTTCATGAAATTACAAAACTATACCAAAGAGTTTACATACAATTGGAAGCTAGCCGCACCTGTTATGTTGGGCATGTTAGGACATACATTTGTAAGTTTTGTAGATAATATTATGGTGGGGCAATTAGGTACTGCAGAGTTAGCAGCAGTCTCTTTAGGTAATAGTTTTATGTTTATAGCCATGTCTTTAGGTATTGGGTTTTCTACAGCAATAACACCGTTAATTGCAGAAGCGGATGCAGAACAGAATTTTAAAACAGGAAAATCATTTTTTAAACATGGCTTGTTTTTATGCACCATACTAGGTGTTTTATTGTTTTTATTGGTGTTTTTTTCTAAGCCATTACTATATGTTATGAAACAACCTGCAGAGGTAGTAGCATTAGCTATTCCTTATCTAGAATTAGTGGCAGTTTCATTAATTCCGCTTATAATATTTCAAGGGTTTAAACAATTTAGTGATGGCTTGTCTATGACAAAACAACCTATGTATGCTACACTTTTGGCTAACATAGTTAACATTGGTTTAAACTATGTTTTAATTTTCGGGAAATTTGGTTTTCCAGAATTAGGTATCGTTGGTGCTGCTTATGGTACACTAGTGTCTCGAGTTGTTATGGTTGCTTATTTATGGTTTTTACTACAACAAAACCAAGCATCACAACACTATGTTTCTAAACTAAAATTGTTTGTTTTAGATAAAGTGGTGCTAAATAAAATATTTAATTTGGGGATGCCTAGTGCAATGCAAATGTTTTTTGAAGTTGCCATTTTTACAGCTGCCATTTGGTTAAGTGGTTTGTTGGGTAAAAATCCGCAAGCGGCAAACCAAATAGCACTTAATTTAGCTTCAATGACGTTTATGGTTGCTATGGGTTTAAGCGTTACTGCAATGATTCGTGTAGGAAATCAAAAAGGGTTAAAGCGTTACAATGAATTAAGGCGAATAGCACATTCTATTTTTTTATTCGGACTTCTTTTCGCTATTAGTTTTGCGCTTATGTTTTTGTTTTTTCACGAACAATTACCAAAAATATATTTAGATTATAATGATACTACTAACGCTTTAGACAATAAAGAAGTACTAGCAATCGCATCAAAGTTACTATTGGTAGCCGCTATATTTCAAATAAGTGATAGTATTCAAGTTGTGGTTTTAGGGGCTTTAAGAGGGTTACAGGATGTAAAAATCCCCATGCTTTTAATATTTGTAGCTTATGGAATGGTTGGTTTTCCTGTGTCTTGGTTTATGGGTAAAGCCGATGCCTTAGGTAGCGTTGGTATATGGTTTGGTTTATTAGCAGGATTAACAGTGGCTGCAATTTTATTGTATATTCGGTTTAATTATTTGACTAAAAAGTTGATTATGCTAAAGTTGTAAGTGCTCTTATAGTGCCCTAAGTATTTAAAGTTGAATAATAATAATGACTAATTAGCTATTTTATTGATAAATCTAAAACTTTAAGTATTTTAGACACCTATAAATCATTATTCAAAAATGACACTCCCAAAATTCATACTAGGCGATAATACAGCATTTCCTAATGCAATATTTGTAATTCATACAGAATTTCCAAGATTTATTATAAACTTAGAAAATGATACTGTGGAATGGTTTGAAGATTTTGATGCTGAAGATCAAAAAGAACTAGAGATGGAAACAGAACACGCGATAAAATTGGCAACTGATTTTTATGATGCCGAAATTGCTAAATACGACGAATAAGCTTTGTTATGATTGATCAAGTTCTAGAATACGATACTCAGTTATTTTTATTTTTGAATAATTTGGGTTCTCAACCCTGGGATGGCTTATGGCTAGCGATTACCAATAAATTTATTTTTGGTCCAATTTTAGGATTGCTTTTAATCTTTTTTTTTCAAAAGAAATTTGGTTGGAAAGGCGTATTGGTTTTAATGATTATATGTGCTTTAATGATAACATTTACCGATCAAATTACCAACGTATTTAAGCGTGGTTTTCAAAGAGCTAGACCTTGTGGGAATGCTAATATTTTTGATGATATGCGATTTATGGCAGTGCGCTGCGGTAAATACGGATTCTTCTCAGGGCATTCCTCAAATTCTATGGCAGTTGCCATTTTTGGAGGTTTATTATTAAGGCAGTATTACAAGAACATTATTTATGGTTTAATAGTGGTGAGTTTTATTGTAGCCTACAGTCGTATTTATTTAGGTGTACATTACCCTTTAGATATTGTTTGTGGTTTAACCTTTGGCGCAATATCTGGATATATCTTTTACAAATTGGCTCAGTATTTTTTAAAGCGATTTGAGTTACAGTAGCAGCTTGCTTTCTTAAGAATATTAATATTTAAAAACAGTAATACACTAAGTAAATTTCAAACTTAAAATATACTCTGCTGCTGCAAAAGGTGTTGTTTTATTAGTCTCTATTAATTTTAATTGGTTTTCTAATTCTTTTTTGATGTCTGAACGGTTAAAAAAATCTGATTTTAACTGGTTTTCAATAGTTTGAAGCACCCAAAACTTATTCTGTTCTGTTCGTTTTGTATCGAAATAATTATTGTTTTTAGTGAGTTTTAAATATTCTGAAATTTCTTGCCATATCTTACTAATACCTTCATTATTTAAAGCACTACATAATGATACTTTTGGCGTCCATCCTGAGTTTTTTTGTGGGTATAGGTGTAATGCTCTATTAAATTCCAACATGGCTAATTTTGCAGCTTTTTGGTTATCACCATCTGCTTTATTGATAGCTATAGCATCTGCCATTTCAATAATACCACGTTTAATACCTTGTAGCTCGTCGCCAGCACCAGCTAACTTTAGCAATAAAAAAAAGTCTACCATACTATGTACCGCAGTTTCGCTTTGGCCAACACCCACGGTTTCAATAAGTATAACATCAAAACCTGCTGCTTCGCATAGTATAATGGTTTCTCTTGTTTTTCGCGCTACACCACCAAGCGAATTACCAGAAGCAGATGGTCGTATATAAGCGTTTTTGTCGTTTACCAAAGCTTCCATTCTGGTTTTATCTCCAAGAATACTACCTTTTGTAAGTGAACTACTCGGGTCTATAGCTAATACAGCAACACGTTTTTTTTGAGCAGTTAGGTATGTACCAAAAGCTTCAATAAATGTACTTTTACCAACACCAGGAACACCTGTAATACCAATGCGAATTGATGTGTTTGCATGTGGCAAACAGTGTTTTAAAATAGTATTTGCTTGTTGTTGATGCTGCGCATTAGTGCTCTCTACAAGTGTTATAGCACGACTTAGATGAGTTATATTTTGATTTAATAACCCATTAACTAACGTGTCTGTATGGAGTTTTTTAGTGCGTTTAGATTTGAATTTTAACATAGAAGATGGATTGATAATTTCCGGATCGGAAACACCATCTGTAGTTTTTAAAGCTGTATTTTTTTTGTTTTTCAAGATTAATTGTAATAAATCTCTAAGATAATATTTTAATCGAAAAGAATTCCTCGACGCTCTGCGTCGGGGTTTCCGTTGAAATTGCCATCCCGAACTTGTTTCGGGATCTAGATAACATAATTTCGGTTTTTTGACCAAAAAGTCAAAAATGAAACGAGCGAAATACCTCTATGGTTCTGCTTTGAGGATAGTTCGTTTCAAGAAATTATTTTATTTAACCCCTCGTGCGTTTTGAATAAATTCTGTAAACTCAACTAAACGTTACAAATAAGTATAATTTGTATTGCGCATTAGAATTTCAATCTATAAAGGATTAAAGAGTTCTCGGTACAATGTTTTGTGCCTTAAAATCACCAGAACTGACGGAAACTATAATTTTGATACATCATATAGTATTGGGATTATAATTTACATGAATTTCAGTGTTTATATCAAAAACCTATATTAACTATCGTAACGGCACCTTAATTAAAACATCATCCCATGCCATGGTCATATAAAGCTTATCTGTAGAGTTATCAAAAGCTATGGTAAACTGCTCTACAGTAGTCTCTAAATTTTCAACGTTAGCATTGTAGTTTGCTGCATCAAACTCTGGCTCTCTTAGTGGTTTATGTGTAACATGGTCTACACCCCAAGGGTATTGTTTAGAGTTGAAAATCACCGTCCACATGGTGTCGTTTGGTATTGTCCAAAGTGTATATTTACCTGCTTCAATAGTTGTGTTTCCTATATGAAGAGGTTGGTTGGTTTCAAAAGTAGTAGCCTCGTTAGCGCCTGTTCTCCAAACTTCTCCGTAAGGTACTAAAGCACCAAAAACTTTTCGTCCGCGTTTTGACGGACGATTGTAAAACACATTTAGTTTTAAATCGTCTACCTTAAAAGCTACATTTTTTTTGGGACTTTTTCGTTGTTGTAAACCATCGTTAAAATACGAATAGGCAAAAATACCAACTGCTGCTAAGAGTAATAAAATAATGATACGCTTTAAAAAGGTGTTCATGAATTGAGAGTTTTTTGCGATGCAAAGATACTTTATAGCTTAGTATTAGTGAAGTAGAACGTTGGTTTATTTAGGTTTGTTGTTATGTGCGTAAATAGGTTGGGAACAACTTTAGATTTAACTCTGTTAATGGATTAGGCATTTATCCTAATCACTTGAATTTGTAGAGAAATTCAGCTATATTCGTTCCTGTCTGCCAACTGGCAGGTAACTTTGGATATAATTCACCTGTGCTGAACTTGTTTCAGTATTAAAACGACCATGCTAGTTGTGTATAAGTACGACAGAAAATGGATATACTACTAACAAAATTAAACTCAGTCCTACCTATTTCATTAGAAGAACAACTTTTAATGAAAAACAATATGCATTTAGAAATTATTAAAAAAGGGGAAATTTATTCAGAACGAGGGAAAATTTGTAGAAAGTTAGGTTTCGTATTAGAGGGTGTCTTTAAAGTTGTTAGAACTAATTCTAATGAAGATGAATTTATACAATATTTTACTACCGAAGGGCATTTTGCTGTAGACATAGATAGTTTTACTAATAAAACTCCTTCAAAAGAATATATAAAAGCGTTAACAAAATGTTCTGTTGTAACAATAACAGACAATTCCTTTAAATTATTTGAAGACAAAGTTGCTAATTTTTCAAAAATAATAAGTTCAATTAAAGAGCAAGCATTACTTGAAAAATATAACTTAAAAAGCGAAATGTTTGTGGATGATGCACAAACAAAATACAAGAAATTAATACAACGACACCCATCAATAGTTCAACGTATTCCTCAAAATCAAATTGCATCCTTTTTAGGGATCACACAATACACCCTTAGCAGAATAAGAGCAGTAAAGTGATTTTTTGTCATAGGGCAAACTTTTTGTTTGCTCATTACTCTAGTTTTACTCCAGATTAATAAAACTAGAGTAATGAACAAATTAAAAAACAAAACAGCAATTGTTACAGGTGCTTCAAAAGGTATTGGAGCTGAAATAGCAAAATCGATAGCTAGAGAAGGTGCAAAAGTTATCGTTAATTATTTTTCAGACCATAATGGAGCTGAATCTGTTGTGAAAACGATTACTGAAAACGGAGGTACTGCAATAGCTATAAAAGCTAATATCACAAAATCAGAAGATGTAAAAATTCTATTTAAAAAATCCAACAAAGCATTTGGAAAGCTTGATATACTAGTAAATAATGCCGGGGTATATAATTTTGAACCTATAGAAGTTGTTACCGAAAAAGCATTTTACCATCAATTTAACACTAATGTTTTAAGTACAATAATCTGTATTCAAGAGGCTTTAAAAAGTTTCAATAAAAATGGTGCTAGCATTATAAATATTAGCTCTATTGCTAGTGTTAAACCTACTCCTATGTCTGTAGTCTATTCTGCTAGTAAGAGTGCTGTAGATTCAATTACTCAAACATTATCAAAAGAATTAGGAGCAAAAAACATTCGTGTAAATTCAATTTTACCTGGTCCAACTCAAACAGAAGGAAATCAAATTGCAGGTACAGATATAGAAAATTTTGTAGTCGCAAATACATCATTGGGGAGAATTGGACAACCCAAGGACATTTCAGAATTAGCTGTCTTTTTAGCCTCTGATGATTCTTCTTGGATAACAGGACAAAAAATAGGTGTTTCAGGAGGTTTTGAATGAAAAATAAACAATGAGAAAATCAACAATAAAAGAAATAAAAGAACGCTTTGATAATGATGTCGAAAGATTTTCAAATCTAGATACGGGGCAAGTAGCTACAATTGATGCAAAAATATCTCTTGAACTTTTAACAGAAACTTCTAAAAGAATTGCACCTAATGCTAAAAATTTATTAGACATAGGTTGTGGGGCAGGAAATTATAGTTTAAAAATGTTAACTAAAATAGCTGACCTAAACTGTACTTTGGTTGATTTGAGCAAACCTATGTTAGATAAAGCAAAGGAAAGAGTATCCGCTAAAACAAACAACAAAGTGAAAACCATCCAAGGAGATATTCGAGAAGTAGATTTGAAAGAAAATAGTTTTGATATTATATTGGCTGGAGCGGTGTTGCATCATTTGCGAGATGATAATGACTGGGAAACAACGTTTACTAAGCTATATCGCTTACTTAAACCAGGTGGGTGTTTAATGATTTCGGATTTAATAACTCAAGAAACCGATGCTGTTAATGAGTATACTTGGGAACGTTATGGTGATTATCTAGAGAGTATAGACGGAAAGGAATACAGGAAAAAAGTTCTAGATTATGTAGAAAAAGAAGATTCACCTAGGTCAATGACTTATCAGTTAGAATTAATGAAAAAAGTAGGTTTTAAAAAGACGGAAGTTTTACATAAGAACATGTGCTTTGGTGCTTTTGGAGGTATTAAATAAAAACCGATACAGAACAGTATAAAACATATAAGGCATTTGGTACTTAACCGAATGTCCCTTTTACTTTTCAAAGTCGCCAAACATAAAATTTGGCATTTTTAACAATAAAGATAAAAGCAAAATATTATATTAGACTTTTTAACAAACCCGAACTTATTACTTATAACTTGCCCTTCGTTTCTTATATTAAAGTTTAACCAACCTTCACAAAAATAAAACTACTCTTCAGGCTTACCTTTAAGTTAGCAAATACACCCGCGTTAGGGATTGCAGCGGCATCCTTTTTAAAGATAAAGGATAATAAATTTAATGTTGATAGCTACTTTAACAGATAGCTACGTCGCTCACTCCTCGCTATGACGCTTTAAAAGACCTGCCTACCTGCGATACAGCAGTTAGGTAGGCGCCCTAATTTGTAATTTTAAAAAAAAATTATAAGGTTTTGCAACACTTTGTGTTTTCAATCGTCTTTTAAGTGAACCAATCAAGAAAACCAAACGTATAGTATGTTTCAAGTTGACATTATAGAACAATGTAAACAGAACAATCGTAAGGCACAAATGCAGTTGTACAACCAGTACTGCAACGGGATGTACATTGTGGCAAAGCGATTTTTGAAAGATGCTAATGATGCTGAAGATGTGGTGCAAGAAGCCTTTATTAAGGCGTTTACCAAATTGCATCAATATAAGGCTGAAGTAACATTTGGAGCTTGGTTAAAACGTATTGTGGTTAATAAAAGTATCGACCTTCTGAAATCAAAAAAACAACAGTTGGTAGAATTAAATGAGGTGCACCTTAAAGTGGTTGATATAGACGATAACGACAAATGGTTGGTAGACGATACCATTACGGTAAACGATGTAAAACAGGCAATTCATCAACTGCCTGAAAAGTACGAGTATGTAGTAATGCTGTATTTAATTGAAGGGTATGACCATCAGGAAATTTCGGAAATTTTGAATATTACCGAAGTGGCATCTAGAACACAATTATCCAGAGGTAAAGCAAAATTACAAGAACTATTAAAGATAAAAAGCAATGGCACGAGATATTAGAGACTTGTTTAAAAATGAAACGCTGAAGCACGAAGACTTGCCAAAACATCATGACCTACGTTTTCTTGAAAAATTAGAGGCGGCTCTTCCTGAGGAGAAAAAAACAACTATTTCGTTTAATTGGCTAAATATAGCGGCTAGTATTATATTACTTATTGGCTTAAGTTTTGGCGCATATAAAGTTATGATGCCAAATGTTGAAACAGCTGTTGAGGTAGCCAATACCAAAGAAACTGTTAAAACTAAAACTTTAGGTGATGTATCTCCAGATTTAAAAAAGGTAGAAGATTATTATTTGGCTAGTATAAATGCTGAATTATCTCAAATAAAGCCAACGCCTGAGACCAAAGCTATTTTTGATGGGTATTTAGAGCAGTTAGAGGCTTTAAACAAGGAGTATGATAAATTGTCCTTAGAGCTTACTAAAAATGGTATTACAGAATTAACAATTACTGCATTGATAGATAATTTAAGATTTCGTTTAAACTTATTGTATCGTTTAAAAGATCAATTAAAAACCTTAAATGGTTCTGAGGAATTAACTGGAGGAACCGCGTCATCAATTTAATAAAATCAAAAAATGAATATGAAATTTATAAAAATAAAAATAGTATTACTCACTTGTTTAACTATGGCAACATTGGGAGCGCAAGAAAAAGTAACCAAAGTATCGCAAAGTTTTAAAGTAGATAAAGATGTTGTTATCGATTTAAATACAAGCCAATGCAATATCGTTTTCGATACTTGGAATAAAAATGAAGTAAGTATAGAATCGTATGTAGAAAGCGATGTGCTTACTAAAAAAGAGCTAGAAGAAGTTGCTAAAACTTGGCGTATAGATATTGATGGTTCTACAAAATTAGTATCTATAAATACATCAGGTGGACATGCATCCCATTCCTACAGTTTTAATGCTCATGGGGATTATTCTGACGAGGTACAACGCGCATTACAAAACTTGAAGTTTGAACTAGCCGATTTACCAGATTTGAATTTTGATTTTGGTAATGTTCATATTATGGAGCTTCCTGAGATGCCAGAAATACCAGAGGTGCCAGAACTTCCTGAATTGCCAGAGTTGCCAGAAGGTGCTGGAACCATTGCTTTTGATTATGAAGCCTATAAAAAAGATGGTGATACATATTTAGAAAAGTGGTCTGAGAAATTTGAGTCTAAATATGGAGAAGACTACGCCAAAAAAATGGAAGCATGGGGAGAGAAGTTTGGTGAAGCCTGGAGCGAACGTTTTGGAAAGGATATGGAAGCTTGGGGAGAAAAATTTGGAGAAGCATGGGGCGAAAAGTTTGGAGAAAAAATGGAAGCTTGGGGCGAACGCTTTGCAGCACAAATGGAACGAAAAGTAGAACAACGAGAAAAGCAAGAGGAATTAAGAGTTAAAATGATTGAAAAGCGAGCAGCATTACGAGAAAAACAGGCTGGGTTAAGAACTAAAATGGCAGAAAAGCGTGCAAAATTAGCAGAACAGCGTACTAAACAAAATAATAAGCATTCGCACTTAAAGAAAACTATAATTATTAAAATGCCTAAGAAAGGAAAGGTGAAAGCAGATGTACGCCATGGAGAACTTGAGTTTGCATCAATTTTAGATGATGTGCAGGCAGATTTATCGCATACCATATTTAAAGCAGAGGGCATTAATGGAAGCAGTACTTCCATTAATGCAGCTTATGCACCGGTATATATAAATAATTGGAATTTGGGTGAGCTTAACTTAAACCATGTAAAACAGGCAGAATTAACAACAGTAAAACATGTGATTTTAAATTGTACATCGTCTAATGTTACAATAGGTGATGTGATGCGTAGTGCTATTATAGATAGTAATATCGGTGATGTAAAAATTTTAAACGTTGCAGATACCTTCACTAACTTAAATTTTATTCTACAAAACAATAAGGCTTATGTTTTAATGCCAGATGTAGATTATAATATGAATTACAGAGGTACAAATTCTTATTTAGAACATCCCAATAATACAAGTGATGGTAAAGATGTTAACTCTTTTTCTATGAGTAACAGTGAGAGTAATAAAACTGTTACTGTTAATGCAAAATACAGTAAAGTTATTATGGAGTAAACGATACCTGTTTAACTCTAAACATGTTATATAATTCGTTTCTTTTTCTTCTATATCTCATTTAAAATAAAACCGTAGCTAAGGCTATGCTTAGAATTTTAAATTTCACATAAATAAATAATTTAAATTAGCTGTACGACAGTTTAAAATTAAATTTGTATTCTTAGCTTTGAAGAAATGTAAGTTTTAATGACCTCAAGTAAATTTTTAGATGTTTTAAAAAATATCAGTCCTAAACCTCTTCGCGTTATAGATGCTTCTATTCCTATAGCAAAATATACTTCTTTAAACCTATCAAAAAATAATCCAGATGTACAAGATATAAATGTGTCTTCATCTTGTGAGTTTTCAAAATACATCTCTTCTTATTTAAAAAAACATAACGCTTTAGTAGCTTTTGGTGGTTATAATGAAGTAAGAACTATCTATGACAGGAGTACTTATTTTGATGTTGATAATCAAAATAAACGTAACATTCATTTAGGTATGGATTTTTGGTGTGCTACTGAAACTCCTATTTTAGCACCTTTAGACGGTACAGTACATAGCTTTAAAAATAACAGGAATTATGGTGATTATGGGCCAACTCTAATTTTAGAGCATCATAGTTTCGAAGTTAATTTTTTCACACTCTATGGGCATTTAAGTTTAGCGTCTATTGAGGATTTAAACGTTGGAGATACCGTTACACAAGGTGAACAAATTGCAACTTTAGGTGATACTTCAATAAATGGTGATTATCCACCGCATTTACATTTTCAAATTATAAAAGATATACAAGATTATTTTGGAGATTATCCTGGAGTGAGCGCTAAAAGCGATTTACCTTTTTATTTGGAGAATTGCCCAAACCCAGAAGTTTTATTATGGGGTTAGATGGCGCGCGTAAGTTTTGTGATTATTTTTGAATGTTGTGGAAATAAGGATAGTAGCTTTTCTTGTTCTGGCATTTCAAAATCTCTAAAATCAAACCCAGGAGAAACGGTACAACCTAAAAGCGCATAACTATTTTTTGATGAAACTTCTGCTGCAAACCAATGTGTTGCTGGAACTACAAATTGCAAAACTTCGTTATCTCTAATTGTATTTCCAATCTTAATTTTTGAATAGTCGCCCTCTGGAGAAATTACGTGTAATGTAAGTGTGGTACCTTTATAAAAATGCCACATCTCGTCTTGGTTTATCCGATGAAATGCTGAAAACGTATCTGAGGGTAATAAAAAATAGATACCTGTACAATAATTTCTATCACCGCTAAACTCAGCACTTAAATTTGCTTTAGAAATTACACCATTGCTTCTATACGTTTCTTTAAAATAACCGCCTTCGGGATGAGGTTTAACTGTAAATGTTCAATAATTTTTTTTACCTCCTTCATAATTGCGACTATTTCTTTTAGTTCTGTTTAGCAATTTCTTTACGCATTTGTTTGATAGTTAGTGTACTACCGTCGTGGCTCCAACCAGGTGGTCCAAAAGCATACATAAATTTATGATACGGGTTTGAGCTTTTCTTCATGTCTCTCCAGATATCTTTGTATTCATGTGTTAAGATAACCAAAGGATTGTATGAATTTGGTGGACTAGTAACACCGTAAGCAATATCAATATCTTCATCTAACGCCTTCCAAGTGCCAAATACTTTGTCAAAAATATTTAAAAACCCACCATGGTTTTTGTCCATGTATTCTAGGTTTTTAGCGTGGTGAACTTGGTGCATGGTATGCGTATTAAATATCTTTTCAATAATTCCAAGTTTAGGCACGTAGGTCGTGTGTAGCTGAAATTGCCATAATGCTTCTATGCCCAAACATACAATTACCATTTCTGGAGGGAAACCTACAGCTGGCAACCACATATAAAATAACGGCTTGTATAAAATTGTAAACCAGCCATTTCTAACGGCTGTACCTAGATTAAAATTATCGGAAGAATGGTGTACAATATGTGCTGCCCACAAAAAACGAATCATATGGTTTTGCCTGTGAAACCAGTAATATGTAAAATCATCTAAAAACTGGCATGCCAACCAAACGGGCCAAGAATAACCAAAAGATTGCCAACCCATAATGTTAGTTCTTACGCCATCCACCATAGGGTTAAACAATTCATATAAATAATTAAAAATAATAATTGCAGAAATTGTTTTAATAAGTGGTGCTAAAACTACAGAGCCTAAACCCATTGTAATACTAGAAGCTAAATCTTTCCAGTTGTATAAAGTATCGTGGTCATGCGTTTTACTATAAGTAAGTTCAACTAATATTAAACCTAAAAAACAAGGTATGCCATATACTAATGGGTTAGTAAAATCCATGTGTTAATTTTATTTAAAGCGAATAAGATATTTTTTGATGTTGCCGAAGATATGGATTCTATTGCGGAATTCTACTGTTATTTGTATATAGTGTGCATAACTAATTTAATGATGCCGTAATTAAGAGCTACTTAAGTATTTGATTTAAATCACATAATACCTAGACGTAGTAATTTAATTTTAAGAACTTTTTTGAAGATGAAGTTAGTTCGATTAATTACAGTATAAAATTTGATTTTTTTATAAAAAAAATCCCAATAACTAATTTTAGTTATTGGGATTTTAAATTATAAATAAGACTACTTTTTGAATAAAAAGTATTTAATCTTCAATTAAAACCCATTCACCTTTTGCAAGTAAAGGTTCTGCTTGTTTGTATTTTAAAGTTTTGTTTTCGCCATTCATAACGTGTTTTATAGTTACACGGTCGTTACGTCCAATTTTTGGTTTATCACGTACAATGGTTTCTATAACTTGTTGTTGCTGGCGCTGTGTGTTACCAGCGGCTCTGTTTTGTGCAGAACGTTCATCTAAATTAGGAATTTCTTCTTTAGAAGTCTCTACTTTTTCACGTTTTCTAGCTCTCGCTTCTTGTATTGTGTCTTGTGTTTCTTGCGGTAATTCACCTTTAAATAAGAAAGAGATAACATCTTTATTCACCTCGTCAATCATAGCTTTAAACAATTCAAACGCTTCAAACTTATAAATTAATAAAGGATCTTTTTGCTCATGTACTGCTAATTGTACAGATTGTTTTAGCTCATCCATTTTACGTAGATGTGTTTTCCAAGCATCATCAATAATGGCAAGCGTAATATTCTTTTCAAAGTCGGTAATTAACTGTTTACCATCGGTTTCATATGCTTTTTCTAAATCTGTTACTACATTTAAACTCTTTGTGCCATCAGTAAATGGTACTACAATACGCTTAAATTTATCACGCTGATTTTCGTATACATTTTTAATTACAGGAAATGCTAATTCAGCATTACGCTCCATTTTTTCTCTGTAGTGCTCAAAAGCAAGTTTGTATATTTTCGAAGTTATATCTTGTGCTGATAATTTTTCGAATTCTTCTTGAGATATAGGCGCACTCATGGAGAAGTAACGAATCAATTCAAATTCAAAATTCTTATAGTCGTTAGCACCTTTATTGGTTTCTGCAATACCCTCAGAAGTATCAAAAATCATGTTTGCTAAATCTACACGAAGACGCTCACCGTTTAGGGCATTATAACGACGTTTGTACACCACTTCACGTTGTGCATTCATAACGTCATCATATTCTAATAAGCGTTTACGAACTCCAAATTGATTTTCTTCAACCTTTTTCTGTGCGCGTTCAATGGATTTTGAAATCATAGAATGTTGAATGACTTCACCTTCTTTTAATCCCATTTTATCCATCATTTTCGCGATACGTTCACTACCAAATAAACGCATTAAATTGTCCTCTAAAGATACATAGAATTGAGAACTACCAACATCTCCTTGACGTCCTGCACGACCACGTAACTGTCTATCTACACGACGCGAATCATGACGTTCTGTACCCACAATGGCTAAACCACCTGCAGCTTTTACCTCGTCAGATAATTTAATATCGGTACCACGACCCGCCATATTTGTTGCTATAGTTACCTGCCCGCTTCTACCAGCTTCATCAACTATTTCTGCTTCTTTTTTGTGCTGTTTTGCATTTAATACATTGTGCGGTATTTTACGAATGCTTAACATTTTACCAAGTAACTCAGAAATTTCAACTGATGTTGTACCAATCAATACTGGACGACCAGCTTGCGATAATTTAGTAACCTCATCTATAACTGCATTATATTTTTCACGTTTGGTTTTATATACTAAATCTTCTCTATCATCACGGGCTATTGGGCGGTTTGTTGGTATTTCAACAACATCTAATTTATAGATCTCCCAAAATTCTCCAGCTTCTGTAACCGCTGTACCCGTCATACCAGATAGTTTGCGGTACATTCTAAAATAATTTTGTAATGTAACAGTAGCAAAGGTTTGTGTAGCATCTTCTATCTTTACATTTTCCTTAGCTTCAATGGCCTGGTGTAACCCGTCAGAATAACGACGCCCATCCATAATACGCCCCGTTTGTTCATCAACAATCATTACTTTATTATCCATAACCACGTATTGCGTGTCTTTTTCAAATAAAGCGTAAGCTTTTAATAACTGGTTTAGTGTATGTATACGTTCAGACTTTACACCAAATTCTTTAAATAACTCTTCTTTAAGTTCAGCCTCTTTTTCTTTTTCAAGATTTTGCTCTTCAATTTTAGCAACTTCAATACCTATTTCTGGCATTACAAAGAAATCAGGATTATCCTTACCAGAAATGTACTCAACACCTTTATCAGTTAATTCAATCTGGTTATTTTTTTCTTCAATTACATAGTATAAATCCGCATCTACCTTTGGCATTTCGCGGTTGTTATCTTGCATATAGAAATTCTCAGTTTTTTGAAGTAGCTGTTTTACACCTTCTTCAGATAAAAACTTAATTAATGCTTTATTTTTAGGAATACCGCGATATACACGTAGTAATTGAATGCCACCTTCTTTATCATCACCAGCCTTAATTAATTTTTTAGCTTCTGCTAAAACACCAGTTAAATACTTGCGTTGTACAGAAACTATATCATCAACTTTTGGCTTTAACTCATTAAATTCATGACGGTCTCCTTTTGGTATTGGTCCAGAAATAATTAAAGGTGTACGGGCATCATCCACTAATACAGAATCTACTTCATCTACAATTGCATAGTGATGCGGTCGTTGCACTAAATCTTCAGGAGAGTGCGACATGTTATCACGTAAATAATCAAAACCAAATTCGTTATTTGTACCGTAAGTAATGTCTGCATTATAAGCTTTTCTTCGGGCTGCAGAGTTTGGTTGGTGGTAATCTACACAATCCACACTCATACCATGAAACTCAAAAATAGGAGCCATCCACGCGCTATCACGTTTTGCTAAATAATCATTAACAGTAACCAAGTGTACACCTTGTTCTGCAAGTGCATTTAAGTATACAGGTAATGTAGCTACAAGTGTTTTACCTTCACCAGTTTGCATTTCGGCAATTTTACCTTGGTGTAAAGCAATACCACCAATAAGCTGCACATCATAGTGTATCATATCCCAAGTAATGGGTTTTCCTGCAGCATCCCAAGAATTTGCCCAAGTAGCATGTTCGCCATCTAGGGTAACGTATGTTTTTTCACCAGATAGTGTTCTATCAAACTCATTAGCGGTAACCTTAATTTCGGTATTATGTACAAAACGTTTTGCGGTTTCTTTTACTACGGCAAAAGCTTCGGGTAAAATGTTATTTAAAATATCTTCGGTAACTGTATAAGCCTCATCTTTAAGTTTGTCTATTTGCTCATAAATATCTTCACGAACATCAATGTCTTCAGTATTTTCAGCCTCTTCTAGTAAGTTGGCCATTTGTGTGTCAATAGCTTTTCTAGCTTCAGCAATTTTTGCTTTAAATTCAACAGTTTTACCTCTTAATTCATCATGCGATAATCTTTCAAGAGCACTTTCAAACGTTTTAATCTCATCAACTAAAGGCGATATTGCCTTTACATCTTGTTTCGATTTGTCTCCAACAAATACTTTTAAGACCGAATCTAAAAATCCCATACTATAATATTTTTATATTTTAACTAGGAAAATCCTAGGTTTTGTCATTTATCTACACGCTATTATACCATTTCTAATTTAAAATTACCATAATAAAACGTTCTTTTTTCCTTTCTATTTCAGAATAAAATGTAACCGTAACTTAGGCTATGGTTAAATTTCTTTTTTCATATAAAGAAAAAAATTATCATTTTGTTTTATCATAAATTTCAAATAAGAACTGATTTTAAAAGCGACTTTCAAAGATACATTTTGTTCAACTTTTTTCTACTGCATAGGACAAAAAAAAAGCCTCAAATCGAGACTTTTTAATCTATGCTGCTATGCTTTATATTTAATATTCATCTTCATTCCAGAGGTAATCCTCGTCGGTTGGATAGTCAGACCAGATTTCCTCAATCGAATCGTACGAGTCTCCCTCGTCTTCAATAGACTGTAAGTTTTCTACAACTTCCAAAGGTGCTCCCGTTCTAATAGCGTAATCTATCAATTCGTCCTTTGTCGCTGGCCATGGTGCATCACTTAAATATGATGCTAATTCTAAAGTCCAATACATTTCTTAATGTTTAATTTTCTGCAAAAATAATTTTTTAGTTTAAACACGCAAGAAAAAAGTGAAATATTTAATCAATAATTAAAAGAACATATCTCTTTGTACTCAAAACACTCGAAATTATTTCCGCTTTGTTAATAATAACGTAACATAACAGCTTTTTTTAAATAAGCTGTAAATTTAGATTCTAATAAGATTAATACTTCTCAGGAATCCATTTAATTTCATTTGCTTGTAAATCAGAAGACAATTTTCGTGCCAACACAAAAAGGTAGTCAGAAAGGCGGTTTAGGTACCTTAACGCATTAGCCTCAAAAGGTTCTAAATCGTTTAAAGCTGAGGCTAAACGTTCTGCACGCCTGCAAACACAACGTGCAATATGACAGAATGACACCGTTTGATGCCCGCCAGGGAGTACAAAATGAGTCATTGGTGGTAAAGCTGCATTCATCTCGTCCATTTCTTGTTCTAATAGTTCAATATCGGTAGCTTTTATTTTTTCGATATTTAAACGCTCTTTTCCATTTTTTAAAATAGCTTTTTCAGGATCGGTTGCTAAAATAGCACCAACTGTAAAGAGTTTATCTTGTACAACCATTAATAATTCTTTGTAATGTTGGTTGATGTCTTGGTCTCTAATTAACCCCAAATGCGAGTTTAACTCGTCAACGGTTCCATAACTATCAATTCTAATGTGGTGCTTAGGTACACGCGTACCACCAAATAGTGCGGTAGTACCTTTATCGCCTGTTTTTGTGTAAATTTTCATTTTTTTCTTAGCAAAGGCGAATCAACGCCATGTTTTAATCAAATTTAAGAGAAATCTAGGGAAAGCACTAATTCAAAGGATAATTTTTGAGATATTTAGACATCAGTTTTGTGTATGTCATTATCTTTCTTCATACAACTACGTTTAAACATGGTATCTCTATGTTTCTTTTCTCGCCGTTTACTTAAAGTGTTAGAAACCAATCTTATCAAAACAAAAATGATAGATAGTATAAGTATTGTTCTCATTTAAATACATTTTTTTCTTCTTATTAAAGTCGCCCTTAAACGTTTTACGTTGTTTTATGGGTTTAGCCAAAAAAAAGTGATATTAGTTAAAACTGATAATAATCTGTAGTAACATAATTGTAATTTTATTTAAAGTTAAGAATTTAAAGCGTCTTTAATAGAAAAAAAATTACATTTGTTACTCTCTTAATTATTGCCTTTATGAGGAAATTTTATGTGTTAGTTTTCTGTGTTTTAGCGGCTTCTGATTATTTAGAAGCACAATCTTATATGGGTTTTACTTCAGATAATTATAGTGGTGTAAATGCCGTTACCCTAAACCCAGCAAATATTACTGATTCGCCATATAAATTAGATATACATCTAGCAGGTATAAGTGCGTTTGCGAGTAACGACTATTTTGGAGTTAATGTGTTTGATGCGTTAAAAAGTGGCTATAATTTTAGCTCAGCGCCCACACAATCACCATCAAATAATAATAGAGGTGCCGGTAATTTTGATGTTTTAGGGCCGTCATTATTATTTAATCTTAACGCAAATAGTACACTAGCAATTTTTACTAGAGGACGCCTTTTTTTTAATGCTGACGATATTAGTGGTGCAAGTATATCGTCTATAAATAATGATACTACTGGAGATTTTAATATTGATGAAGACAGATTTAATAGTCTTGGAAATGCTTGGACAGAATTTGGACTAGCTTACGCCAGAACTATTTTAAATAATAAGCAAAACAAGTTGAAAGGAGGTATATCGTTAAAATATTTAAAAGGACAGGGAAGTGCATATGCTTTTGGAGAAGATTTTAGTATTACTTATGATGCGGATGGTACAGATTTGGGTGGTGGAGAAACCACAGGGCGTATTGCTTCGTCAGGGACACTAAACTATGGGAGGTTTGAAGAGTTTGATGCCGATAATTACAACTACGAATCACCAAGTAATTCTAGTGGTTACGGAATAGATTTTGGTTTAACTTATGATTGGAACCCTAATGGTTTTTCGGGAAACGGTGTAAACGATTATAAATTGCGAATTGGTTTAAGTGTTACAGATATTGGATTTGTTAATTATAAAGATGGTATTCGCGAAGCTTATGGTATTAATAATGCAGGCGAAAGTGAGGCTGACTTTGATGATGCGGAAAGCCTTGGTGAATTTTTAAATGAGTTTTATGTGTTGGGTGGCTCTGGTATTGGTTATAAAATAGATTTACCATCTGCACTTCATGTAAATTTAGATTGGAATTTAAACTCAAAGTTTTTTATAAATGTTAATACTGATGTATCGTTAATATCTAAAACTAGAATAACAGCAAACCGAATTACAAATACCGTATCGCTAACGCCACGATACCAAAGTAAGTGGTTTAGTTTTTATGTACCATTAAGTGTTGTACAGCGTAATGGATTAAGGTTGGGTGCTGGCCTTCGAGCAGGACCTTTGTATATAGGTTCTGGATCAATAATTTCTGCATTAGCCAGTGATAATAACCAACACGCTGATGTATATGCAGGATTAAAAATACCCATTTACAAAAATACGCCTAAGGATACAGACGAAGATGGTATTATTGATAAAAAAGATAATTGTCCTAAAGAATTTGGACCATTAGAAAACAATGGTTGCCCATGGGGTGATAAAGATGAAGACGGTATTTTAGATCATGAAGATACATGCCCTGATGAAGTAGGCCCTATTGAAAATAAAGGCTGCCCATGGAAAGATACTGATGGTGATGGTATTCTCGATAAAGACGATAATTGTATTGAAGAAGCAGGTACTATACCAAATAATGGTTGCCCCGAAGGAGAAGTTACAGAGGAGATTCAAAAAACGTTAAATGCTTTTGCAAAAACTATTTTGTTTGATTCTGGTACTTCAATGATAAAAACTGAGTCTAATCAGGTTTTAGGTGAAATTATTGCCATTTTAAATGAATATCCAAGTGCTGGATTTACAATAGAAGGGCATACGGATAGTGTTGGTAAAGAAACATCAAATTTTGTGCTTTCTGAAGCTAGAGCTAATGCGGTGAAAGACTTTTTAGTAAGTAATGGTATAGATTCTAATAGATTATTAACTGTTGGATATGGAGAAAGCAAGCCTATTTTTAGTAATAAAACAAGCTACGGAAGATCAAGGAATAGAAGAGTAGAAATTAATTTGATAGATTAGCCTAATGTCTTAAAACATTTAAGTCCTTATTACAAAATGCTCTTTTAATTGTTCTTTTCTAAAGAAAACAATACCCCAATAAAACGTATCAACAGTTACGGTTACTTTAGGGTGTTGCTTAATAACCTCCCAAGCTTCCGTCATACCTTTAGACCAGTAAATATCATCAAAAATAAATACTGAATCGTTATGTGCTTTATCTATTAACATTTCAAAATACATAAGTGTAGCCTCTTTTTGATGATTGCCATCAAAGAAAATCAAATCAAATTTTGGGTGTTTTAGTTTAGGTATAATTTCTAAAAAATCACCTGTAATCACATCTATATTTTTAAGGTGTAATTGCTGAAAATGATGTTTAGCGTATTTTGAAATTTCTGGGCAACCCTCAATAGTTGTAATTATAGCATCAGGATTACTTAAAGCCAACACGTGTGTTGCTACTCCTAACGATGTGCCAAGTTCTAATATTGAGTTTGAAGCAAAGTGCTTATTAATTCGATACAGAAGTCTAGCATTTTTTTTGGAAATAGAAACATGTTTTACAATATCAGAAACTTGTCTTGATTTTGATTTTAGTTTGTGGCTACCAGCACCAAAATCGGTAACAGTAATATTATCATTTGTCTGTTTTAAGCGTATTCTAAAGTCTATACTCTTGTTATAATCATGATACTTTTTTTTATCGTAAAAACAGGTGGTAATTAAGTTGTAAATAAACGGAGAATGAACACCATGTTGGTTAGTAGATTTAAAAATGAATTTTATGTACTGTTTAATCTGATAAAACATTTTAATCTAATTAGCCTTCTAATTTTGCCGATAATTCAAACCAACGCTCCTCTTTACGTTCTATAGTATCAATAATTTTTTGTAAATCGTCAGAAAGTGTATTAATCTCATCTTGTGTTAAATCAGGATTATTAAATTTACTTTCTAATTCTCTTTTGTCAAATGCTAAGCTATTTAGTTTACTTTCAATATTTCTTAGCTCTTTGTCTTCATTAAAACTTAGTTTAGAGGCTTCGTTTTGTTTTTTAGAGTGTTTTTCTTTTTTAGTATCAGTATTTGCTGTGTTTGAAATTATAGGTTGGCTATCTTCATAAACTCTATAATCTGAGTAGTTACCAGGGAAATCTTCAATAACACCTTCACCTTTAAAAACAAATAAATGGTCTATTACTTTATCCATAAAATACCTGTCGTGCGTTACAACTATAACACAACCAGGAAAATCTAAAAGAAAACTCTCTAAAACATTTAGTGTAACAATATCCAAATCGTTTGTAGGTTCATCTAAAATTAAAAAATTGGGATTTTGAATTAAAACAGTACATAAGTACAAGCGTTTACGCTCGCCACCACTCAATTTTTCAACATAATCATATTGCTTTTTTCTGCTGAATAAAAATCGTTCTAGTAGTTGTTGGGCACTAATTTGTCGCCCTTTTTTTAATGGAATATAGTCTCCAAATTCCTTTATAATATCAATAACCTTTTGTTCTGGTTTTATGTTAATACCGTTTTGTGTATAATACCCAAATTTAACAGTGTCACCTTTAATAACCTTACCAGAATCTGGTTGTGCAGTTTGGGTTAAAATATTAAGAAATGTAGTTTTTCCTGTACCATTTTTACCAATGATACCAACGCGCTCGCCTTTTTTGAAAGTATATTCAAATTTATCGAGTATGGTTTTATCTTTAAACGCTTTAGAAACATTATGAAACTCTAAAATTTTGCTTCCTAAACGTTCCATATTTAATTCTAACTGGATTTCATGGTCGTTTCTACGTTGGTGCGCCCTATGTTTAATATCGGCAAAATCATCAATTCTAGATTTAGATTTTGTGGTTCTAGCTTTGGGTTGTCGGCGCATCCAAGTAAGCTCCTTTTTAAAAAGTTGCTTTGCTTTATTGGTTTCTACAGCTTCTCGCTCAATTCTAGCATCTCGTTTTTCTAGGTAGTATGAATAATTTCCTTTGTAACTGTATAGTTCACCTTCATCTAGCTCAATAATTTCATTACACACGCGCTCTAAAAAATAACGATCGTGTGTTACCATAAAAAGAGTGATGTTTTCTTTTGCAAAAAACGCTTCTAACCACTCTATCATTTCTAAATCTAAATGATTAGTTGGTTCGTCTAAAACGAGTAAATCTGGTTTATTAATTAAGGCATTTGCTAATGCCAAACGTTTTTTTTGTCCACCAGAAAGGGTGCTTACTTTTTGACTTAAATCATCAAGTTTTAACTTAAAAAGAATTTGTTTGTAAAGGGTTTCGAAATCCCAAGCTTGGTGAAGATCCATAGCATCAAATGCGGCTTGGTAGTTTTCGGTATCTTCAGGGTTTAAAAGAGCTTTTTCATAATTAGCAATAATTTTTAAAATAGGATTTTCGCTAGCTAAAATAGTGTCTTCAATAGTAAGTGTACTGTCAAACTTTGGGTCTTGAGATAAAAAAGACACTTTAATATCTTTACGGTAAATAATATTTCCAGAGTCTGCAACATCAGTTCCAGATAGTATATTTAATATAGATGTTTTACCTGTTCCATTTTTTGCAATAAATGCTATTTTTTGATCTTTATGGACACTAAATGAAATATTTTCAAAAAGTGTAAGTTCTCCATAAGACTTTGTTATGTTTTCTACAGTTAAATAATTCAATAGATATTGTTTTTAGAAATATTAGATAAAAACCCAAAAAATCCGATTAAAGTTTTGTTATTCACGATGAAAGGTTATATTTGTCATATCTCAAACCCCTTGAAATGAAGCAATTTGTTTGTTTTTATCTACTAATTTTTGGTATCTTATTTAATTCTTGCATCTCAAATAAAGATGTAGTGTATTTGCAGGATAAAGGTACAACTGTTGATGCTACTGCGCAAATACAAAGTATGTCTGCACCTTACAGAGTGCAAGTAAATGATATACTTAGTATTAGTATAAAATCTACCGATAAAGAACTTAAGGAGCTGGTAGAGATTTTTCAACCAACTGAGCAGTCTAGCGGTCTTATAAATGCTGAGAGTTTATATTTTAGTGGTTTTACGGTAGACTTACACGGAAATATTGAGTTTCCGATACTTGATAAAATAAATGTATTAGGTTTTACTACAGATGAAATTGAAGAAAAAGTAAAACAAGCACTTTTAGACAAATATTTAAAAGATGTATCAAAAATATTTATAACTGTGAAATTGTCTGGCTTAAGATATACTGTTACAGGTGAAGTATCTGGTGGCGGTGTGCTAACCCTGTTTCAAGATCGTGTAAATATTATTGAAGCACTAGCAAATGCTGGTGATATAAAAGATACTGGAGATAGAACTGATGTTTTGGTAATTAGACAATACCCAGACGGCCAAAAAATACACCATATAGATTTAACAGACAAGGTTGCTATGACCTCACCTTACTATTTCATACAACCCAATGATATGATTTTAGTTAAGCCGCTTAAAAGAAAAGCACTTGGTGCAGGACAAACCGCTTCGCAAACCATAACTACTTTAGCTAGTATTTTTTCTGTATTAGTATCAACATACCTGTTAACACGCCCCAATAACAACTAAAATTTTTTATGAACAACGAGTTTGATATTGTAGATTCTAGTCCAGCTTTTGATATTAAGGCGTTTTTATTTAAGGCCTTAAGTTATTGGAAGTTGTTTGTGCTATGTGTTAGTATTGGGCTCTTTATTGTTTATCAGCAAAATATTAGAAAGCAACAATCTTACAAATTAAGTACAAAAATATCGTTACAAGAGGACAAAAACCCTCTGTTTTCATCTAATACTAGTCTAACCTTTAATTATGGAGGTATTTCAGGTAAAATACAAACTATAATTAATACACTTCAATCTAGAAGTCTTCATGAACAAATAGTAGATAATTTGCAATTTTATGTAACCTATTTAAAAGCATCTCGTTTTAGAAAGGATGATATTTATAAAAGCGCCCCATTTAGATTTGAGATTGACACTACGTCGTATCAAATTTTAAATTCGCCCGTTAAAATTAGCTTTAAAGAAAATAACCAGTTTGATTTAGAGTTTAATTTTATTGCTAACAGGGTAACAGCTCAAAAATATTCAAACCAAGCTACTAAAATAATAGATGTTCCTTTGGGTGTAACTAAAACAACCCATGCGATAGGAGAGTTTATTAATCTTCCTTATTTTAAAGGACAATTTACAATAGCAGAAGAGCGTAGCACGAAACCTGGAGATGTTTTCTATGTAAATCTTTTAGCTTTTGATGCTGTAGTAGCAAGTTATAGAAGTAAGTTACAAATAGGAAACCCTAGAAATTCTTCCATAATAAATTTAAGTATGGTAGATAATAATACCAAAAAAATTGAAGATTATTTAAATGAAACAGTAAGGGTGTTAACTAAAGAACAGCTTACAAGAAAAAACCAGTTTGTAACTAATACTATTAAGTTTATTGATAGCCAATTAAGTAGGGTAAAGGATTCATTGACAGGTAATTCAGATGCTTTAAACAAGTATCGTTCTAAAATAGGTGTTTTTAATTTAGATCAGGAAAGTGAATTGTTAACTCAAAAATTATCAGATTTAGAGTTAAAACAAGATGATGTTAATAGAAAAAAAGCTTATTACAGTAGTTTAAAATCATACTTAGAGACTAGTAGGTCGTTTACTGAGTTGCCAGCACCTTCTGTGGCAGGAATTGATGATAGTAACATTTTGAGCAATATATCAAAAATTAATACTTTATCTGTTCAAAAAGCTAAATATGAAGCTACCATACAACCAGGAGCTTCTATTTTTGATGAGTTGAATACGCAAATAGAAGGCTTGAAACAAGTGCTTTTAGAAAATATTAAATCTTCTACAGCTGGTTTAGACAGAGAACTTAATGTGATAAATGGCAGAATATCAAAACAGAGAAGCCAGTTTAATAGGCTGCCGAAAGATCAACAAAATTTGTTGGATATACAGCGTCAGTATTTGCTTAACGAAAAAACTTATAATCTATTTTTATCTAAGCGAGGCGAGGCGGATATTATAAAAGCAGCCACGGTATCAGATATTATATGGATAGATTCTGCCAAAAATACTGGTGCACAACCCATTGATTTAAAATTGAGTTCTAGATATATATTTGCTATAGCAGGAGGATTAATACCACCATTGTTGCTCGCACTTCTAGTCACATTTTTTGATACTAGAATTCGAAACCCACAAAATTTAGAAAATTTAACTAGTATACCATTATTAGGTGTTGTAGGTAAAAACTCTTTAGACAATAACTTAGCAGTACATAGAAAGCCAAAATCTGCAGTTGCAGAAGCTTTTAGAGCCATACGGTCTAGTTTGCAATACATGTATAAACAGCATGATATAACTAGTACTAAAACGGTAATGGTAACTTCATCTGTAAGTGGGGAAGGCAAAACATTTTGTTCTATAAACATAGCTACAGTTTTTGCTCTTGGCGAAAAAAAAACAGTATTATTAGGTTTAGATTTAAGAAAACCAAAGATTTTTGGTGATTTTGATATTGAGAATGATATTGGAGCGGTTAACTATTTAATTGGTCAAAAAACTTTAAAGGAGGTAACCCAAAAAACAAAAGTAGAAAACCTTGATGTTATTACATCAGGACCAATACCTCCAAATCCTTCGGAATTACTAATTAGTGATAAGATGGACGAAATGATTTTAAAGCTAAAAGATACATACGATTACATCGTTTTAGATACACCTCCGGTTGGCTTAGTTGCAGATGCTCTTGAGTTAATACAATATGCAGACGCATCATTGTATGTAATAAGGCAAGATTACACTAAAAAAGAAATGTTAAGTCTTATAAACGATAAACATAAAAAAGGTGAAATTAAAAATTTAAGTTTAGTGTATAATGGTTTTGATAACAAAGGAGGCTATGGTTATGGCTATGGTTATGGCTATGGTTATGGCTATGGTAATTATACAAACGGTTACCACGAGGATGAAAAGAAAAAGCTCTCATCTATTAATAAGATAGTTAAATTTCTTAATCCATTTAAATAAAAAATCATTCAAAATTAATACCTATAAACTTGAAAAATGAAAGCTTAAAATCAGAGTGGTTATACACTATTTCTCCCAAAGGAAAATTCATCGATTTTAATTTTAAGGAGATATGGCGTTACCGTGACTTACTCTTTTTATTTGTTAAGCGAGATGTTATAATCTTATACAAACAAACAGTTTTAGGGCCATTATGGTATTTAATACAACCACTAATTACATCTGTAATTTTTACAATTATTTTTAACGGTATCGCAAATATAAATATAGGTGATAATGTACATCCGTTTTTGTTTAATTTAGCGGGTATAACTATATGGAATTATTTTGCAGAATGTTTAAAAGGCACTAGCGACTCATTTAAAAAAAATCAAAATATTTTTAGTAAAGTTTACTTCCCTAGGGTAATTATGCCTTTAACTGTAGTTATTTCAGGCTTATTAAAATTCGCAATCCAATTTTTAATATTTATAGGATTTTATGTGTTTTTTGCATTTCAAGATAAATCAGGAACTTTAGATTTTAATTTAGTATTACTATTTCCTGTACTTGTTATATTAATGGGGTTATTAGGTTTAGGGTTAGGAATGATTATATCGTCTATGACAACAAAATACAGAGATCTTACCTTTTTAGTAGGTTTTGGTGTGCAGTTGCTTATGTATATTTCGGCAGTAATGTACCCAATACAAGATGCTGTTAAAAAAATTGAGAATAGCTTTCCTAAGTCTGCTTCTTTTATCAATCCAATAATAGAAAATAATCCTTTAGCGCAAACGGTAGAAACATTTAGGTATCTGTTTTTTTCTCAAGGAGATTTTTCATATAAAGGTATATTAATAACTTTTTTAGTTACTATATGTATTGCATTATTAGGTTTAGTAGTATTTAATAAAACAGAAAAGAGCTTTATTGATACCGTGTAATTATGACAGATATAATTTTAAAAGCCGAAAACATATCTAAGCAGTACAGACTAGGACTAGTTGGTACAGGTACTATCAGTCACGATTTAAATAGATGGTGGCATAAAATTAGAGGTAAAGAAGACCCTTATTTAAAAGTAGGAGAGCGCAATGATAGAAGTACAAAAGGAGCTTCTGAGTATGTGTGGGCATTACAAAATATAGATTTTGAAGTTGCTAAGGGAGAGGTTTTGGGCATTATTGGTAAAAATGGAGCTGGTAAATCTACACTGCTAAAAATTTTATCTAAAGTTACTAGTCCTACAACTGGCGAAATTAAAACTAGAGGGCGTATAGCTTCTTTATTAGAGGTAGGAACAGGTTTTCATGGAGAAATGACTGGTAGAGAAAATGTTTATTTAAACGGTGCTATTTTAGGCATGACTAAAAGAGAAATAACCTCTAAAATAGAAGAAATTATAGAATTTTCAGGCTGTCAACGTTATATTGATACGCCTGTAAAACGCTATAGTTCTGGTATGACAGTAAGGTTGGCTTTTGCTGTAGCTGCTTTTTTAGAACCTGAAATATTAGTAATTGATGAGGTTTTAGCAGTGGGAGATGCAGAATTTCAAAAAAAGGCTATAGGCAAGATGCAGGATATAAGTAGAGGTGACGGTAGAACCGTTTTATTTGTTAGCCATAATATGGCATCAGTAAAAAGTTTATGTTCAAGAGCAATAGTTCTAGAGAACGGCGTAGTTGGTTTTAGTGGCACTACTGAAGCTAGTATAGACTATTATTTAAAAGGAGAAAAAAATAATTTTTTACAAACAAAATTTGGGAATAGAAAGGGAACAGGTTTAGTGAAAATTAATAAAGTTGACGTTTTTGGTGAAAACAAAAACGTAAAACCACAATCAGGAAAACCATTGACAATACGTTTTCAGTTAGACAATCCAAATAAAGTTAAGGCTCAAGATATAGATTTTGATATACGAATTGACGATAATTTAGATCAAAGAATTTCTTGGTTAAGTACTAGATTAGTAAAAAAAGACACTAAGAACAATTTAAAATATGTTGAATTTATTATTGATAATTTACAGTTAAATAATGGCATATATACTGTAACCACGCATATTACAGTTAAAAATATAATTTCAGACTGGATACAAAAAGCATTTACATTCGAGATAAATCAAGGCGACTATTACAATAATGGTTATTTTGTGCCTGTGCTTCAAGGTAAAACTTTGCTAGATTTTAAAGTAAAATTGCACTAGGTTTTCACAATAGATATTTATAATGTATAGATAGTGATGATAAAAAAAATAAAAAAAATAATAAAAAGACAAAACCATCTCCAACTAGTAACTAATTTGCATTTAAAAGAATTAGAATGGGCCAATATTTACCACGACAGTATTAGAGGAAAAAAAAGCCTAGAAAACCTCCCTTTAAATATTGGTAGGTGGGCAGGAAATTATGCTTTTTTTTATGTGTTAAATAGAGTGTTAACAGATTTTAAACCGAAAAAAATATTAGAATTTGGTTTAGGAGAATCTACAAAATTTATTACAACTTTTATAGATAACTATATACCTGAATCTTCACTTAAAACTATTGAGCATGATGCACAATGGAAAAAAATATTTTTACAAAATTTAGAAACCAAAATAAATATAGATATTGAAATTTTAGAGCTAACAGAATGTGTTATAGATGGGTGTAAAACTAATACTTACCTAAACATAAAAAACGTAGTAGATAAAAACTATGATTTGTATATTATTGACGGCCCGTTTGGTTCTATTAATTATTCTCGGTATGATATAGTTAATCTCTTAGATAATATGAATAGCGAAAGCGAATTTATAATCATAATGGATGATTATAATAGACCAGGCGAAAAACAAACAGTTAAGGTAATTAAAGATAAACTCTTATCTAAGAACATTGAAATTCATACAGCTGAGTATGTTGGTAATAAAAGTTTGTATGTAATTGCAACTAACAAATATAAATACGCAATAAGTTTATAATTTAATTTGATTATTGTAATTTTTAACGATTTATATAATTATTATTTGTGGGTTCTAATACTATTTTTCCTGAAGTTTCTATAATAATTCCTACTTACAATAAGTCTGCATTAGCTATTGAAACTTTAAATAGTATTGCAAGCCAGAGTTATGATAATTGGGAATGTATTATTGTGGACGATGGTTCTACAACAGAAGATTTTACAGCCCTGGAATCATTTGCAAAATTAGACAAACGATTTTCGCTGTTTAAAAGACCATTAAATACTAAAAAAGGGGCCAATGCTTGTAGGAATTACGGCTTATCTATTTCCAAAGGAGACTATATACAATTTTTTGATAGTGACGATGTAATGCTAGAAAACTGCTTAAAAGGTAGAGTTAAAGCTATAGAGGCAACAACTCTAGATTTTGTGGTTTTTTCAATGGGTATATATCATAATGATGGCTTTAAAAATGACGACACACCAGATGTAAAGGTTAACGATTGGAAAACTGCTTTAGGTGAATTTATTGGTGAAAGGCGATTGCCTTGGAATCTACAACGCACACTGTACCGAGCGTTGCTAATTAAAGAACGATTACTATTTAATGAAAACTTAAGCAGATTTCAAGATGTAGAATTTAATATCAAACTGTTAAGCCAACTAAAACCTAAGTTTAAAATTTTTAATAAAATAGATTGTGTTTATAGAAGGGCAAATTCTAACAACCCGAGAAATAAAAGTTTTAATAAACATGTATTTCATTCTATGCCTATTTTTTTAGAATCAATTCATACTCAAATACCTGTTGATATTTTAGAACAAAAAAGGGGTAATATGCAACTATGGTTGTTAAATTTAATAGGTTTGTATGCTGATAATTCAGTTGAAAAAAGCCAATTAAATAAAGTAATTTGTGTTGCAGAGGGAAAATTACATTTAAATTCTAAACAGAAAATCATATTGAAACTTCTTTTTTTAAGTAAAACAAAATTGAAAGGAATAAAAGGTGTGGTAAGGCTAAATTCTTATCTTAGAAAAAAATACCTAAAACTGATGGCATAAGTTTTAGTAAACCACAACTTTTGAGTAAAATTATAACGTGAAAAAAATAATAAGAGTAATACGAGAACAGATAAAACTGCAAAGATTATCTTATTTGCAATTAAAAGAATTAGAGTGGGCTCATATTTTTCATGATAGTATTCGTGGTAAGGAGCCCTTGCAAAACCTACCATTAAATATTGGTAGATGGGCAGGTAACTATGCTTTTTTTTATGTGCTAAATCGCATACTTTCTGATTTTAAACCTAAAAATATTTTAGAATTTGGATTAGGAGAATCCACAAAATTTACGTCTACGTTTATCAATGCCTATTTAGATGAGTGCCACCATCTTGTTATAGAGCATAATAAAGAATGGAAAACTCTATTTACCGAAAAATTTGCTTTGTCCAGAAAATCAGAAATAAAAATTTTAGATTTAGTAGAAAAACAACACAAAGGCTTTAACTATAAAAGCTATGGTACTATTGAAAATCAAATTACTAAAACTTTTGATTTATATATTGTAGATGGACCTTTGGGCAGTCCTAGATATTCAAGGTTTGATATTGTAAGTTTAGCACAAAAGTTTAGTTCACACGATCAATTTATTATACTTTTTGATGATTACGAACGGCATTCAGAAAAAGAAACAGCTCAAGAATTATTGGATCTACTAGAAAAAAACAATATTCCTGTAAAAACAAAAGAATTTATTGGCAATAAAAGCGTACTTGTAATAGCAACAAGCAACTACAAGTATATAACTTCGGTTTAAATTGAAAACTCAGCTCGTCTCAATAATAATACCAATTCTCAATAGGGCATCAATTGTGGTAGCTACTTTAAATTCTATACAAAACCAAACCTATACTAATTGGGAATGTATTATAGTTGACGATGGCAGCACTGATGAAACAGAAAATATCATTTTAGAATATTATTTAAAAGATAAACGAATACAGTTTTTTAAAAGACCTGTACATTTACAAAAAGGCGCAAACAGTTGTAGAAATTATGGGTTTACCTTAGCCAAAGGCGATTATATTAATTGGTTTGATAGTGATGATGTTATGACACCAACATTTTTGGAAGAAAAAGTACGCGCCTTTACATCCGTTAATGACGCCGTAGTACACAGAAATAACTACGCTAATTATAATTTAACCGAATTTAGAGATAGCAAATTCACCTATAATAATAGTAAAAGTTTTTTTTACAATTATGCTATGGAACGTATAGAATTGCAAACCTGTTGTTTTATGTGGAGACACAGTTATCTAAAGAACAAAAAGTTGTTTGACGATACAGTAATGCGTTATCAAGATAATGAGTTTCACATTCGTATGTTGGCTTTAAAACCTAAATTAGCTACACTAGATACTGTTTTGGCAACTATAAAAAGTGGAAACGGACATAAAAGTCAAATAAGTGCCAAAGTTAATTTAACAAAAAAAAAGCTCTACGATGTGTTTTACTATCGTTATCAATGCTTAAAACTTGGAAAAGACTATAATTTAGATGTGGATGCAGATTTCAATAAAACTATTGCAAAAAAGGCACTTTGGGCATTTTATGCAGGTTTAAAATTTGAAAAAAATGCGTTTAAAAGACTTAAAGATTCTATACAGTATTATTTGAAAATACAATACGTGTACTCTAGTCCGCAATTAACTTACACAGACGCTTTGAAGTCTCAGTTTTACATCTTAAAAATAATTATATTTAGATAATGGTTTCCATCATCATCCCTACATATAATAGAGCACACGTTATTGAAGAAACTATAGATTCTATTAAGGCACAAACTTATACAGATTGGGAATGTATTATTGTAGATGACGGTAGTACAGATAATACCTTTGAATACTTAGGGATATTATTAAAAGATGATGATAAATTTCAAATATTTGAGAGACCAAAAACTATAACTAAAGGCCCAAGTGCATGCAGAAATTTTGCGTTTTCTAAAGTAAAGGGTGATTATATACAGTTTTTTGACAGTGATGATATTATGCACCCAGAGCATCTTAAACTAAAAATGGATGCAATAAAACAAAAAGATTTAGTTGTTTGTAAGTTAAGTACATTTTCGGGAGATTTTAACGCAGATTTTTTTTTAAATGAAGCAGTTATTCCAGATATAAAACAACCTGATAATGTGTTTGAAGCTTTTGTTACAGGAGATTTTCCAATGATGATGGTGGCACCGCTTTGGAAAACAGAGTGTTTAAAACCATATATGCCAATTAGAGAAGATTTGCATATTCTTGAGGATCATGAGCTCTATGCTAGAGCGCTTTTTAAAAATAAAACAGTAGCTATAGTTAATCAAGTATTAATTTATTATCGTGTTGGTGCAGCATCATCCACAAACAGCTTTTATTCAAATGTAGATTATGGATTAGCCTCTTATTTTGAAGCTAAAACTACAGTATTAAAACTATCGCAGGCTAACCCTGTAAAGTTGTCTGTTTTAAAAATGACTTTAGGCTTTTTTAGACAAGCACTTGCAGAACGTAATTTTAATGCTGCCAATTCATGTTTGCGCTTTGTAAAAAACAAAAAACTATGTTATAATTTTAATTTGAAGTTGAAATGCTTGCGCATATACTTTTTTTATGGAATTTTTAAAATTATAAGAAAAGGAGATACTAAATTTAAACCATTATTTAAGTTATAATGAAGATTTTAATGGTTGCCATACCAAACCATCACTTTTTTCAATGGGTAAACCAATTGAAGGATTCTGGGTATAAGGTATACTGGCTTGATGCAAATGATGATGGTGTATTATCTCAACGAATACCATGGGTAACACAAATTAAATCTTGGAAACAAAAGTGGAACTACCCGTTTAGGCAAACTATTAAAAAGGCATTTCCTAAACTTTACAACACGATACAAAACCACAATCAAAATAGTTTAGCACGTGTTTTAGAGCAAAGTATTATTAATATAAAACCAGATATAATACACTGTTTTGAAATGCAATTAACAGGATTTTATATACTTCCCGTAATTGAAAAAAATAATATACCATTTATGTATTCTTCTTGGGGTAGTGATGTGTATTATTATAAAAAAAGAGGCACAACTGATGCTGAGGTAAAGCGTTTTATGAATAGAGTAGATGTGTTAATATCTGACTGCAATAGAGATGTTAAAGCGCTTAAAACACTAGATTATAATAAAACGCATTATGTGCATCCCGGTAATGGAGGGCTTGCTTTAGATATGCATAAAGTAATGTTACAAAAAGATAGAAAACTAATAATTTTTAAAGGTTATCAATTTGATTCTGGAGAGGCATTACAAGTTGTTAAGGCTATTGAAATACTACCTTTAGAATTAATTAAAAATTTAGAGTTTCATGTTTATAGTGCAGATAAAGAAGTAGAGGCTTATATAAAAAACTCAAAAAGTATCAAGCAATTATCATTTGTAATACACCCAAGACATAAGAGACTTAAACATGAAGATTTATTACAGCTTATGGGCAAAAGCATCATACATTTAGGAAATAACCTATCCGATGGCATGCCAAATTCACTCTTAGAAGCTATGGGTATGGGAGCTTTCCCCATTCAGTCTAATCCTGGTGGGGCTACTGCCGAGGTTATTAAACACGGTGTTAATGGTTTTTTAATTGAAAACCCTTTGGATATTAAAGCAATTTCAAAATTAATTGAAGCTGCTTTAAAAAATTCAGAATTAAGAAAAAAAGCCCAAGATTATAATATAGCGTTTATTGAAAATAATTACAAACGCAGTATCTTACAACCAAAAATCATCCAATTGTATAAAGACACGTTCTCTCACCACAAGCGCTAAATGGAAATATCGTTTTTAATAGTAACTAAACACAGGGCGAAGGATATAGCTTTTACCTTAGATAAATTACATACTTTAATTGATGTATCCAAACAAGAGGTACTCGTATTTATAGATGGTTGTAGTGAAACAGAGGCTTTAGTAAATAATTACAGTTGGGTAAAATGGACAATTTCTAAAGAAAGTGTGAGTGCATCACCAGCTAGATATGAGTTATATAAAAAAGCAAAAGGTGATATTTTTATTGGTTTAGATGATGATGCGCACCCAATAAGTCCAAATTTTATTCTCTCAGTTAAAGATTGTTTTAAACATGATGCTAAACTTGGTGTTATAGCATTTCAGGAAGTAAGAGGTTTGTATCTATCTGATGTAAAAGCTATAGAAAACTCGCAAAAATTAAGTGCACATTTGGCAAGCGATTTTGTAGGTTGTGGTTTTGCTATTAAAAAGAAAGTGTATGATGCCACTAGTGGTTTCCCTGTTTGGATGGATATTTATGGAGAAGAGAGTGCTGTGGCTATAGAAGTTTTAAATTTAGGATATACCATTTTGTATTATCCCGAAATAAAAGTAAATCACAGAGTAAATGTTGAGCTACGTAAGTTAAGAGGTAAAAATTATTACAGGTTTGAAAGACAACTTAAAAACAGTATTAATTTTTACTTGGTGTATTATAGACATCCATTTAGAAAAATAGCTAAAGTATTATGGCATAATTTTACAAAATATGCCTTAAAGGATAGTAGATATTTTAGAGCCTACTTTAAGGCGGTATTTAAAACTATATTTGGTTTAGCAAAGGTTTTAAAATATAGAAAACCTGTAAACCAAGAGACTATCAAACAAAAAACAGACTTACAAGGTTTAAGGTACTAAAAATCAATAATAGATGGTTTATGCTAGTTAAAATATGTAGATATTACTCATATCCTGATATAAAACGACAAACACCAAAGCAGTCGTTTAAATGGGAAGATATTACGTTTACAGAGGACAATATCGATACATGTGATTTTTTAGTGATTTTAGATTATCCAAAAACCGATATTTCTATAAAAGTTAATCCTAATAATATTTTACATCTGTGTTTAGAGCCTGCTAATGAAGTTTCTAAATATAGGCAGTATGCTAACAAAAAGGCCTCGGTTATTTATAATCAAATAAACCAAGGTGGTAAATATGTGTTAGAGCAACCCGCTTTACCTTGGCATTTAGATAAAGATTATGATTTTTTTAAACAACTACAAGCTAAAGATTTAAAAAAAGAAGATAAGATAGTATGGGTAACTAGTAATCAGCGTACATCTATTCAACATAATAAAAGAATGGATTTTTTAGAATCTATATCTGATGTACCACAAGTATATTTGTTTGGTAGAGGTATAAAACCTATCGAGAATAAATGGGATGTTATGAAAACATCAAAATATGCCATTGCTTATGAAAACTTTAAAAGCGATTATTATTGGACCGAAAAAATAGCAGACTGTTTTTTAAGTTATACCGTGCCTTTGTATTTTGGGTGTAATAACATTGATGACTACTTTCCAAGTGAAGCAATAATACAAATAGATCCAAAAGATAAACATATTAAGCAGTTTTTAAAAGAAACAGTAGTTTCAAAAGTTTATAACACTAAATTAGAAGCTCTAAAAGAAGCGCGTGAGTTGGTTTTGGATAGATATCAATTATTTCCTTTTTTAAGTAAAAAAATTAATGAAATAGTATTAACAAAAGGAAAATCTACGTCTGATATCAAAACACCTATCCACTTAAAAGGCGGTAATGCTTACTACGATAATTATCCTAAATCGTTAGAAATTCAACGATTTTTAAGAAAGTTGAAACATAAATTTAAACATTAGAGCCGTATTCCTAAATGTTATTTAATTCTATAGATTTTGCCATTTTTCTCCCAATAGTTTTTATACTCTATTGGTTTGTTGCGCAAAAGAATTTAAGATTACAAAATATACTTTTAGTTATAGCAAGCTATCTATTTTATGGGTGGTGGGATTATCGGTTTTTAGCTTTAATCATATTTAGTTCTTTAGTAGACTATACAATTGCCATAAGGCTAAACAAAGAAGAGAAGAGTAAAATTAGAAAACTTTTACTTTGGACGAGTGTGTTTGTAAACATCGGATTTCTAGGTTTTTTTAAATATTATAACTTTTTTGTGGAAAATTTTGTGTCGGCGTTTTCGCTTTTTGGACAACATATTCAACCAAATACCTTAAATATTATTTTACCTGTAGGTATCAGTTTTTATACGTTTCAAACGTTAAGTTATACTATTGATGTTTTTAAACGAAAACTAGAACCCACAAAAGATTTGGTGTCTTTTTTAGCTTTCGTTAGTTTTTTTCCTCAATTAGTAGCTGGCCCTATAGAACGTGCCTCAAACCTGTTGCCCCAATTTTATAAAAAACGGGTGTTTCACTATTCAAAAGCTATTGATGGCTGCAAGCAAATTCTTTGGGGATTATTTAAAAAAGTTGTTATCGCAGATAGTTGTGCAGCATATTCAAATTTAATATTTAATAATTCTGAAGATTATTCTGGAAGTACATTATTTTTAGGTGCACTATTCTTTACATTTCAAATTTACGGTGATTTTTCTGGGTATTCTGATATTGCAATTGGTACAGCTAGGTTATTTGGTTTTAACTTAAAACAAAATTTCGCATTTCCATATTTTTCTAGAGATATTGCAGAGTTTTGGAGACGATGGCACATATCTCTATCTACTTGGTTTAGAGATTATTTGTATATACCATTAGGCGGTAGTAGAGGTAGTTTGTGGCAAAAAATTAGAAATACGTTTATCATTTTTATTGTAAGTGGTTTTTGGCATGGTGCCAACTGGACGTTTATATTTTGGGGTATACTGCACGCTTTTTATTTTTTACCTTTATTATTAGCTAAACGAAACAGAAGCCATCTAAATAGTGTAGCGCAACACAGTATGTTTCCAAGTTTTAAAGAACTTTTTAGTATGCTTATTACATTTTTACTTATAGTAGTGGCTTGGGTGTTTTTTAGAGCAGAAACAATAACCCACGCCTTTAGCTTTTTACAAGGTATGTTTTCCAATACTTTATTTTCTATGCCAGCAATAAGACCTACAGATGTTATTGTATTGGTTTTTGTTTTTATAAGTGTTGAATGGATAGGTAGGTCTCAGCAATACGCTATGGCTACGTTATTCCAAAAAAAATCAAGAATAATAAAATGGGGTTTTTATATGATTTTGATAGCGTTAGTTTTAGTGTTTAGTAACGAATCATCTCAAGAATTTATCTATTTTCAATTTTAAATGAAACGTTTTTTAATACATATAAGCTTATTTGGGTTACTGTTTTTTTTAGTTGAAAAAGGGACATACTTTTTACTTAATAATGCTAAAAATAATCTAGAAGATAAACGTTTAGAATATGTTTTAGAAGGGCAAATGCAAAAGGATATTATAATTTTTGGATCTTCTATAGGCGCTGGTAATATATTGGCTGGTGAGATTGAAAAAGTACAAAGTTTAACAACATATAATTTGTCGTATCACGGCTCTGATGCTGTATTTCATAAATTTTTATTAGAAACTTTATTAAAATACAATAAAGCCCCTAAAAAAGTTATTTTAGTTATAGATAATCCATTTTATTTTAAAAAGGGAGCGCTAAAGTTTAGAAATGATGTATTAAAGCCACTATCAAAATACAACTACGTAAATCATCAACTCATTGAAAACCAAGAACAATCATACTACAGTAAGTTTTTGTATTTAGGGCGTTTAGATAAAGATATGATTCGCTTTAAAAGAAAGAAAGAAAATAATAGAAACCCTTTGGATGATTTTGGCTCACAACCGCTAATAAATTTAGAACGACACCCTTTAGAAATTGAGGTTTTAAAAGATAATTATAGCTATAAAGTTGAAGAGCCATTAAAAGTTGAAGCTTTTAAAACGATTCAACAGCTATGTAAAGAAAATGATATTAAGTTAGTATGTGTGTTTACGCCTAGTTTTAGATCGCATAATACAGTTTTTATAAAGCGTTTTGAAACGTTGATAAACAAAGATGTAAGTAGTGTATTTGTATATGATATATCTAATCCTGCTTATACGAGCAAATCAAATTATTTCGACAATGCACACTTAAATTACAAAGGCGCAAAAATATTTACTTTTGAATTAAATAACTACCTATCTACTCTTAAATAAAAGCTTATAAATTAAAAAATACTAGGCGCTATCTTTCTCAATACATCTGATAGTAAATTACTATCAGTAAGAATAAATTTAGCTTGATAACACAGCAGTAATATTAAGTTGATGTTTACAATTAGTTCTGGTTTTATTTTTATGTTAAATTCCTGAAAGTTTTCAAGCAATTGATGAAAAAATAAAATCCCTAAAAATATAAATGCAGTGTACCATCGTACTTCTAAACTTGTTAATACTACAAAACATAACAAAAAGGTGTAACACCAAAAGAAAAGAAAAAACGACTTGTTGAATTTTAAATTTTCATTTAAACCATTACCTTTTTTCAACATATAAATACTAAACCCAAGTATTATAAACAGCCCTAAACCAAAAAATCTAAATAAAATACTATGTAGTGTAAACCACAGGTCGTTAAAAAATTCCTTTATACTATAATTCCAGTTAAACGTTATACTTTCAATAAAGGTTTTAGGTAAATTATCGCTGCCATTTTCCTCGATGTATGTTTCAAGTTCTTCCCATGTAAGTCTGGTGTGTTCAGGAATTTTACCTTCATAAATATGTAGTTGAGATACGTAATTTAGTTGCGCCCATGTTAATCCATTCTTAGGATCTTTATTTACATCAGAAAGTAATTTGTTTTTGAGTAATGATGGCGCATGTAAACAAAAACCAACACTTAGTGCTATGATGCCAACTATAAAAGTGGTTTTAAAATCTTTATAGAGAAAGAAAATGTAACCAGGAAGTATAATAAATGCAGAAACTCGTGTGCCAATTATTAAACCAATTGTAATACCTAAAAGTATAACGTATTTAATTTTTTTTGATTTTTTAATATTATAAAGCAGAAGCACAGAATAAACAATGAGTAAATGCAAAAAATCGTCGTTTATACCTTGCCAAAAAATTCTATAGCCTAAAAAATTTAATATTAATACTAAGCTAGAATACAGATAAACGTCTTTAAGTTGTAATTTGTATTTGGCAAAGTTATAGAGTAAAATTAGTGTAAGAATAGTGCAAATTAAAGATACCAATCTTAAGCCGTATAAAGGGTTGTCAAAACACAACGTAAAAGGGTAGCTAATACTATAAAACGATGGAGAAATGCTACCGTTGCTCCATGCTGTTATAAACCCATTGGCTTTTATTTGTCCTAAAGCTTCTAAAAAGCTACGTTCATCACCATATGGCACATATAGCCTCATAAAAGTTTCAGAACGTAACACAACATATAGCAATGTTGAGATAGCACTTAAAACAAGTAACTTTTTAGTAGTCCAGAAAGTGGTTTTAAAAACCCTATGCATTCAAAGTTATTTGCTCAAAAATAAACAAAAAAAGCAACGGCTTTTCTAAATGTTTTAATTTGATAAATCTAACAATGAAAAATGTTACTAAAGAAATAGAGCATAGTAGATTTACTTTTAAAATAACTACCTTTTATCCTTAAAAACACTACTTTCATCCGAAAAAAAATGTATTTTAGCGATTATTACTGAAGATTCAATGCTTAGTAACTATGAAAAAAATAGGTTTTATCCCTTTACGAAAGAACTCTAAAGGTATTCTTGGAAAAAATAAACGTAAAATGGTGGGTAGACCACTTTTTACGTGGGTTTTGGGAGAAGCAATACATTCTAATTTAGATATTGTTTATGTGTATACTGATGATGATGCTATTATTAGTTTTATTGAAAAGGAATACCATTACACCAATAAAATAAAGGCTTTAAAGCGTTCAATAGCTTCTGCTACCGATACAGCTTCTACTGAAAGTGCTATGATAGAACTAGCTGAAAAGCTGTCGTATAATTTTGATGTGTTTTGTTTATTACAAGCTACTTCGCCATTCACTAAAGCTAAGGATATTGATAGCTGTTTAAATGAAATTTTAAAAGGAAAAGATTCTGCCCTTACAGTAGTTAATACACATAGATTTGTTTGGAATGAAGATGGAACTCCCGTTAATTATGATCCCACAAAACGTCCTAGAAGGCAAGATTTTAAAGGTCTTTTAATAGAAAATGGCGCAGTATATACATGTACTAAAGAGGTATTGTTAAAACACAAAAACAGGTTGGGCACACATACAGGTATTGTAAAAATGCCAGAAGAGAGTTTACACGAAATAGATTCGGAACAAGATTGGATAGTTGTTGAAAACCTATTAATGGAACGCCAAAAGCGTAATAAACAGCCTGCTGAAATAACACATCTTGTTTTAGATGTTGATGGTGTATTTACTAATGGTACAATAAGTTACACAAAAGATGGCGAACACACTAAAGACTTTGATATGCGCGACGGTATGGGACTAGAGATTTTAAGGCAATTTGGAGTTGAGGTTATGGTGATGACCAGCGAGCAATCTCAATTAGTAGCTAAACGCATGAAAAAACTGCAAATAGCTCAAGTTTTTTTAGGTGTTAAGGATAAATATACATTGTTGCAATCTCTTGCAAAAAAACAAAAATTTTCATTAAATAATGTAGCTTACGTAGGCGATGATGTTAATGATATGACTAATATTTGCAGTGTAGGTTGGTCTCTTGCACCAAATAATGCGATGACTGAAATAAAACAACTTGCAGATGTGGTATTATCTAAAAACTCAGGTGCAGGTGCTATTAGAGAAGCCTGCGAATTTATTATAAACTATAACAAACGCTTTTAGGCAAATAAATATGGATACCTACAAAAAACCCTATGTTATTGCAGAGATTGGTTGTAACCACAAAGGTGATATAAACATCGCAAAAGAGCTTATAAAAGTGGCTAAAATATTTTGTAATGCAGATGCTGTAAAGTTTCAGAAGCGAAATAACAAAGAGCTATTAACTGAAGCACAGTATAATGAACCGCATCCAAATCCAGCCAATTCCTATGGAGACACTTATGGTGCTCACAGAGAGTTTTTAGAGTTTAATCTTCATCAACATGGAGAATTAAAAGCATTTTGCGAAGAAATAGGGATAGACTATTCCACTTCGGTTTGGGATTTAACTTCTGCAAAAGAAATAGCTTCATTGCATCCAAAATTTATAAAAATACCCTCAGCATGTAACAATAATATTAAAATGCTAGAATGGTTATGCAAAAATTATAAAGGTGAATTGCATATTTCTACTGGTATGACTACTAAAGATGAAATAGACGATTTAGTGTCACTTTTCAAAAAACACAATCGCAATAAAGATTTGGTATTATACAATTGTACATCAGGTTATCCAGTGCCTTTTGAAGATGTATGTTTGTTAGATATTAACATATTAAAAGAAAAATATGGAGACGATGTAAAACATATTGGTTTCTCTGGCCATCATTTAGGTATTGCTGTAGATATTGCAGCCTTTACCTTGGGGGCTAATATTATAGAGCGTCATTATACTTTAGATAGAACTTGGAAAGGTACAGACCATGCTGCTTCTTTAGAACCAATGGGACTTAGAAAGCTATCGAGAGATTTAACAGCAGTACACGATGCACTAAATTTTAAATCGAAAGATATTTTGCCAATAGAACAAGAACAGCGAGACAAGTTAAAAAATAAAAAAGGGTAATCCCCTTTGTCCTGCTTACATTTCCCCGAAGGGGAAAAGTAACACGTTAAAATTAATGAGTATAAAAACCCCATAAGAGTAATTAGATACAGAGGCTCTTTTCGAGTTTATGTAGAGTGTAGCTTAAGTAGAGTGCGGTGGGGCAAGGATTTAAAAGTAGAAGTAAACAATGAATAACAAAAAAGTTTTTGTTTTTTTTCCAGATGGTGTTGGCTTACGAAATTTTGCTTTTACCGATTTTAAAACTATTGGCGAAAAAATGGGTTTTGATATAACCTACTGGAACAATACAGTTTTTTCATTAGAAGATAATTTAGGATTTAAAGAAGTTAAGATAGAAAATCATCAATTACACCCTTTAACACCCATTTATTCTAGGGCTAGAAAACGGTGCGAATTAAATGTGTCTAGAGATAAATTTAAAGATGATGTTTATCCAACCTATAAATTTCCATTTCATTATAATTCAGTAAAAAATATATTTAAAAGTTTATATACAAAACTTTTAATAGGTGTGTATTCTTCTGAAAAAGGTGTAGTAACTATTCGAAAAAAAATAAATGCTTTAGAACGCAAAAATCCTAAATATGCGTATTGTAAAGCACAGTTAGAAACACATAAACCAGATTTAGTTTTTTGTACCACACAACGTGCAACCCAATCTATAAGCGCCTTATTAGCAGCGAAAGATTTGGGCATACCAACAGTGGCTTTTGTGTATTCTTGGGATAATGTACCTAAAGCTATGCAAGTTGTAGAGACCGATTATTACTGCGTTTGGAGCGAGCACATGAAGCAAGAGGTATTGCAATATTATCCGTTTGTAAAAGAACATCAAGTGTTTGTAACCGGTACACCGCAGTTTGAACCGCATTACGATGAAAGTTTAAGGTTAAGTCGCGAAGAATTCTTCAACAACTATAATTTAAACATCAATAAACAATACATTTGTTATTCTGGTGATGATGAAACCACATCACCACTAGATCAATATTATTTAGAGGATTTGGCAAATGCAGTTAGAAATTTAAATAATGAAGGTTACAATTTAGGGATTATATACAGGAAATGCCCTGTAGATTTTACAGCTAGATACGATGCTGTAATTGAAGCGAATAAAGATATCATCGAAGTTTTAGACCCTATTTGGAAACAAGTAGGCAGCCAATGGAACCAAGTTTTGCCAGCAAAAGAGGATTTTAAAATGCTGTATAATGTTTGTGAACATAGTGCTTTTGTAACCAACGTGTGTTCTTCTACGGTTTTCGATTTTGTAGCACACAACAAATCGTGCATTTATTATAATTACGAGCAACCTCAATTAACAAAAGGCATACGGGATATTGGTCAAAATTACAAATACGTTCATTTTAGAAGTATGCCCAGTGATAGAGCTGCCATATTTTGTACAGATAAAAAGGACTTGCAATATTTGGTAAAGCAAATACTAGATGGTAAATTATCAAATATTGAAGAAGGGAAAAAATGGTACGAAATAATAGTTGGTAAAACACCAACATTAGCTTCGAAGAATATTTGGAAATCTATTAGCACAATTTTGAATTAAATATATATTGAATAACTACTATAATAAAATAAAGGATAAGTTTTTAGTACAAGACCAATCGCTTTTTAGGTTTGGAAGTATTGGAGATGGTGGTTATCATTTAAAACCAGAAACTATTACTGCGTCTCACCTTTTGTTTAGTGGTGGTATATCTTCTAATTTAGAATTTGAATACGATATCTTTAGGTTTAATAAAGCTATAGAAATCGTAATGGTAGATCCTACAGTTTCGGGCTACAAGTTGTTAATTAAAGGATTAGCAAGATTGTTTTTTAAAAAGCCAGAAAAAATACGATATTTATTTAATGCACTAATTTTTAATTATCTTGTTAAACAGAAACGCTGTAGCCATTTAAAATTGTGGTTAAAAAAGCCTGAGCGTATTTTTGAACTTATTGAACAAAACACTAATTCTGATAGTAATATATTGCTAAAATTAGATATAGAAGGTGGTGAATATGATTTTTTAGATGAAATAGCAGCGAATTTATATAGGTTTTCAGGTTTAGTTTTTGAGTTTCATGATTTACACAAACATCATCAAAAAGTTTATGATTTTATAGAAGCCTGTACAGCACAATTTAATCTAGTGTTTATCGATGAAAATCCTTCGGGAGGTTATAATGGTAAAGACCAGCCAAAATGTATCGAGGTGAGTTTAGAACGAAAATAATATAGTATTAATGAGTAGCCAACACCCAGAAATATCATTTGTAAGTCCTGTTTACAGAGCCGAAAATATACTTCCAGAACTTGTTTCTGAAATTCAAAAGGTGATGATGAAAATAAAAAAAAGCTATGAAATTATTTTTGTGGATGACAGAAGTCCTGATGATAGTTGGTTAGTAATGAAAACATTGTCATCTAAATTTCCTGAAGTGAAGAGTATAAGACTAAGCCGAAATTTTGGGCAACATCCAGCAATAATGGCAGGTTTGTCTCAAGCCAATGGAAATTGGGTTGTTGTTATGGATTGCGATTTACAAGACCAACCTAAAGAAGTAGAGAAATTATATAACAAAGCATTACAAGGGTTTGACGCAGTTTTGGCACAACGAAAAAAGAGAAAAGACAAATTTCTAAAAAAACTTTCTTCAAAATTATTTGCTAGATTTTACGGTTATTTTACAAATACTAATTACGATCATTCAGTTGCCAATTTTGGTATTTATAAAGCAAAAGTTATTACTTCAATATTAAGTGTAAAGGATTACATAAAGTTTTTTCCGCTTTTTGTAAAGTTTGTCGGTTTTAACGTTACAGCTATTGAAGTTGAGCATTGTAGAAGAGAGGATAATACATCATCATACTCTTTTTTTAAATTAGTATCATTAGCATTTAATACTGTTATATCCTTCTCTAATAAACCCTTAAAACTTTTTGTGAAATTCGGAATGCTAATTTCTGTATTATCATTTTTATTCGGAACCTATACACTTATCAAATATTTTAAAGGAGATATTAAAGTTTTAGGTTATAGTTCATTAATCATATCAATTTGGTTTTTGTCAGGTTTAGTAATAACTATAATAGGTGTTGCAGGTATTTATATTGGAAAAATATTTGACCAATCTAAAAATAGACCAGTTTATATAATTGATGAAGTGCTATGACAATAAGACGGTTGGATTGGGATTCAGACTTTTTCAATATTGAAATTGGCGAAATTCAAGAAAATAAATTCAAGACTTATAATAAAGATGCTAAAGCTTTTAAACTAATTTATTATAAATCAAGTAAAATTGATGGTTTTAAAATTGATGGTTTTAAAGAAACTTATACCGGAACTAAAGTAGTTTATTCAAATTATAACTTAAAAAGTAGCACTATTAAAAATGATTTTGTTATTCCAGTTAGAACTATAAAATATGATGATGATTTGTATCGGTTAGCATTTCAAAGCGGCCATTACAGTAGGTTTAAGAAAGACGTAAATTTTTCAAAAGCACAATTTGAATCTCTATATAGAGTTTGGGTTGATAATTCTATTAAAAAAGGCTATGCCGAAGACGTTTTAGCATATCATGAAAACAATACTATTAAAGGTTTTGTAAGTTATAGCATAATCTCTAATTACGAGGCTGTAATTGGTTTAATAGCAGTTGATAAACTGTCAAGAGGTTTAGGGATAGGAAAGGCATTAATAAATGAAGTAACACGATTACTACAAAAAAAAAATATTTCTACTTTACATATTCCAACGCAACATGAGAATCTTGTTGCTTGTAATTTTTACAATAAAATGGGTTTTACAATTAGTAGTAAACAAGTTATTAAACATTTTTGGAAACTATGATACCTTTCAATAAGCCCTATTTTACAGGAAAAGAAACAACATACATAGAAGATGCCGTAAAACGAGGTATGATTTCTGGTAATGGCTACTATACAAAAAAATGTCAAGCCTATTTTCAAGAGTCTTTTGGCTTTAAAAAGGCGCTATTAACAACATCTTGTACCGATGCGTTGGAAATGTGCGCTATGTTAGCCAATATACAACCAGGTGATGAAGTTATAGTACCTAGTTATACTTTTGTGTCTTCAGCTTTAGCTTTTGTAAGACAGGGGGCGAATGTAGTTTTTGCCGATTCTAAAAAAAATCATCCTAACATAGATGAAACTAAGATAGAAGCTTTAATCACCAATAAAACTAAAGCTATTGTAGTGGTGCATTATGCTGGAATAGCCTGTAATATGGATGTAATTATGGCTATTGCCAACGCACATAATCTATTGGTGATTGAAGATGCAGCACAAGCCATTAGTTCTAAATACAATGGTAAATACTTAGGTAGTATTGGGCATATGGCTACTTTTTCATTTCATGAAACAAAAAATATAATTTCTGGTGAAGGTGGTTTACTAGCAATTAATGACGACCGTTTTATCAATAGAGCAGAAATTATTTGGGAAAAAGGAACAAACAGAGCGGAGTTTTTTAGAGGAGAAGTTAACAAATACGGATGGGTAGATACAGGATCATCATTTTTGCCATCAGAGATTATTGCAGCATTTCTTTGGGCACAAATTGAAAATATTAATGTTATCCAATATAAACGTTTAGAGCTATGGCATCATTATAATATTGCTCTAAAAGAGTGGGCAAAAACACAAAGCATCCAATTAATGCCAGAGCCTAAGACTGAAACAAACAATGCACATATGTTTTACTTGGTTTGTAAGAGTATGGGACAACGAGACGCTATTATTAACTTTTTGAAGTCAAAACATATTCTGTCGGTTTTTCATTATTTAAGTTTGCATAGTAGTCAATATTATAAGGACAAGCATGATGGTAGAGCTTTGCCAAACAGTGATAAATTTTCAGAACGCTTATTGCGTTTGCCTATGTTTTATGAGTTGGATGTAGTTGAAGTAGTAGAAGCTTTAGTTTCGTATAAAACATCTTGATAAGTGAAAATAGCCTTTTTAACACCAGAATACCCACACCCAAAAGTAAATACCAGTGCTGGTATAGGTACTAGTATAAAAAACTTGGTAGAGGCCTTGGTTGCAAAAAACATAGAAGTTACGATTTTTGTGTATCATCAAGAAAGTTATACTGTAATTAAAGAAAAAGGAGTTACCATTCACTTAATTGCTAAAAAATCTTATAAATATTGTACTTGGTATTTTTATAGAAAACATCTTCAAAATTATATTAATGCTGTTATAACAAGAGAAAATATTAGTATTATTGAAGCGCCAGATTGGACAGGTATAACAATGTTTACAAAGTTTAGTGTACCATTAGTAATTCGTTTTCATGGTACCGATGCCTATTTCTGTAAATTAGAAAAGCGAAAACAGAAATTTAAAAATTTTGTTTTCGAAAAAATGGCATTTAAAAAGGCGTCTGCATACATATCTCCAACCAATTTTACTAAAGAAGAAACAGCAAAACTATTTAGCTTAGCACCAAATAAAATAAACGTAATAGCTAATGGTATAGATTTAGAAAATTTTCAAAATAAGACTCCAAATATGTTTACGCCAAAAACTTTACTCTACATTGGCACGGTAATTAGAAAAAAGGGCGTTTTAGAGTTAGCTAAAGTCTTTAATAAAGTCATAGAAAAAGAGCCTAATGCTAAATTGATACTAATAGGAAGTGACGCTGTTGATATAAGAAAAGGTGTATCAACTTATAAATTGATGCAAGACATATTTTCAGATAAAGCCAAAGCAAGTACAAATTATCTAGGAAAAGTATCTTATGCTGAAATTACTACTCATATTAAAAACGCTCATGTGTGTGTATTTCCAAGTTTTGCAGAAACATTTGGGATGGTTACGGTAGAAAGTATGGCACTACAAAAACCTGTAGTAAACACAAGTATAGGTTGGGCGCAAGAGATTATTGATGATGGTGTTAATGGCTATTTACTACACCCAAAGGAAACTGAGCTGTATGTTGAAAAAATAATAACGCTTTTTGATGATAGAGATTTGAGTGTTAAAATAGGTAAATCTGCAAGAAAGAAAGTTGAGAAAAAATTTAACATTGATCTTATAGTAGAAGAAAATATTAGTTTTTACAAGAAGGTAATTTCTAAAAATAATTATTAAATGAGTATTAAAGCGCTAAAACAGTTTTTAGGTAAAACGAAAAACAGCATTAAGCTTTTTTTGTATTATGTGCGCTACTTTAATTTAAAACAATCCAAAACTAAACAAATTGTAGTTTGTTTTGATGGTGTGTTTTCTCATGGCGGATTTGTAGATCGATTAAAAGGTATAGTATCTTGTTACCAAATTGCAAAGGTATTAGGGTATGATTTTAAAATTTTATTTGATAATCCTTTTAAATTAAATAGTTTTTTAGAACCTAATGCAATAGATTGGAGCTATAATAGAAACGCCATAAAATGTCACCCCACAAAGACTAAATTCATGTATTTAATAAACGATTTTGGGGCAAACCCTATGGAGCTAATAGCAAAATCTTCGGCAAATACATTTTATATGTATACTAATATTGATTATTCTAAAACCATATTCCCCAGCTTAAATCAAAAAGAATTAGAACACAATTGGCGTAATAGTTTTAACGAATTATTTAAAAAAAGTAAATTTTTAGAGCAAGAACTTAATACGCTAATAGCGAAGCCATATATTGCATTTCATACCCGTTTTACAACTTTAATGGGAGATTTTGTAGATACTACAACCAAAATATTAACAGTTAAGGAACAAGAGGTGTTGAGTAAAAAAGTAGTAAAAATTATTAATAAAACTAGTAATCAATATAAGCTAGAGGCATATCTTTTTTCAGATAGTATTAACTTTATAAATTATGTAAAAACTAATACTGATATTAATATAATTGAAGGTGTTCCTCTTCATATGGATAATTTTGTAAATTCTAAAGCGCCTAACGGACATTTAAAAACTTTGGTAGATTTTTTTATGTTGTCTAAAAGTGAAAAGGTTTATTTTGTAAAAGTAAACCCAATGTATAATAGTAGTTTTTCTAAGTATGCTGCTATAGTTGGCAACTCTGTATTTGAATGTTTAGAAGAATGATAATTATTGCACATCAACATAACAAAACTCTAAAAGTTTTAAATAGTGATATGCAAGAAATTGATATGTCTAGCACTATTGTATCCCCTACAATTATGCTAAAAAGAGTGTCTCAAAAGTTTCCAAATGCATTAATAGTTTGGTGTCATATCAATTACTTAAATGATTTAAATATAAAAGCACTTTCCAGTATTTTTCACCATAAGCGAATTTTAGCCACTTTCACCCCTCAAAAAGATAGTTTTTTACAAAAAAAAATAGGGTATATAGAGCGTTCTTTTTTCATAAAGATTAATAAAAAAATTAGTTATCCCACATGGTTGATGAGCAGTAATGTTGGAGGGGTTTATGCTGAAATAATCAATACTTTAAATTCTGATTTAAAATTTAATACTGATTTAGATTATTTTTTGAATTCTTTAGCAAAACGGTATATGGTAGAAGGATTATTTTGTTATTCTGAACCAAACTTACTACACAAAAACGTAGAGCCTAAAACTAAGATAGTGCAAGCGTCAACCTATTCATACTTTAAATTTACAAAGCAACATTATAAATGGGTTTGGGTTTGGTTTCTTTTTGGATGTTACTTAATTTATGAAAAGCGATTGAAACTTTTTCCACTTTTAAAATCGTTATTTTACAAACAACTGCATGTAGATTTTAATTTAGAACAAATAGAAATCAAATCAAATAATAAAATATTAAATAAAAAATCAATTGATGTTATTATACCCACAATTGGTAGAAAAAAATATTTATATGATATTTTAAAGGATTTATCTCAACAAACACTTATGCCAAAAAAAGTTATTGTAGTAGAACAAAACCCTACAGAAGACTCTATTTCTAAGCTAGATTATTTAAATAATGAGAATTGGCCCTTTAAGTTAAAACATGTTTTTACCAATAAAACAGGAGTATGTAATGCTAGAAATATAGCTTTAGAGTATATTGAGAATGAGTGGGTTTTTTTTGCAGATGATGATATTAGAATAGGGTTTGACTTTTTCGAGACATCTTTTCATGAAATTTTAAATTATGGAGTTAGCGTAGCAAGTTACGCGTGTTTATTACCAAAACAAATACAGACCTATCTTAAAACACACCAAACTACGGTTTTTGGAGCTGGGTCTAGTATGGTTAAAAGTAGCGTTTTACAAGGCAAGAGGTTTAATATACTATATGAACATGGTTTTGGAGAGGATAACGATTTTGGAATGCAATTACGAAATAAAGGACACGATATTATTTATTTTTCAGATATAAAAATAACACATTTAAAAGCACCAATTGGTGGTTATCGCACAAAAATAAAACAACCTTGGGAAGACGATGAAATACAACCCAAACCATCACCAACCATTCAATTATTATATCAAACTTATTTTACCAAACAACAATTACTTGGCTATAAGTTATTATTAGGTTTACAAAGTTATAAAAATGGACAAGAACGAAATCCATTTAAATTTGCGAATCATTTTAAAAAGCAATGGCAACAAAGCTTAAATTGGTATGCTAAACTTCAGACTAAATTATAATGCTAAAATTATTTACAGATACTAGCTTTTTAACTGAACAATATAGGCACGAGGTATTTCCTTTACTATTTGATTTGGTATTTAAAAAGCACGAAAATTTATTAAATAATTATAGTATTATTAAAGAGGTTTCTATTGCCGATATTGTTGTTTTTCCAATAGACTATACATCGTTTTTAAAACACAAACTGGCGTTTTCTGTATTAAATAATGCTGCAAAAGCGTATCAAAAACCTATATGGATTTATACGGGTGGCGATTTTGGTTTTACTAATTATATACCAAATACATATACGTTTAGGTTGGGAGGTTTTAATAGTAAGTTAAATGAAACTTCATTTATACTTCCTTCATTTATTAACGATCCTTATACAACTTATTTAACTACGTCTTTCTCGCCTTTAAAAAAAGAAGATAAACCGTCTGTTGGTTTTGTAGGTCATGCTCAATCGGGTATTTTTAAATATATTAAGGAGTATAGTAATTTTTTAAAATTAAAATTAAAAAGAGTTTTTAATAGGGTTTTAGTTGATAAACAAGCCTTTTATCCATCAAGCATAAAAAGAGCAAAATACTTGCAGCAGCTTAATTTGAATAAGGCAATTAATTCAAACTTTATATGGCGAAATAAATACCGAGCAGGCTCAGATTCTACTTTAAAACAAAATGAAACATCAAAAGCGTTTTATGCTAATATTTTTGAAAATGGATATACATTCTGCTTACGAGGTGTTGGAAATTTTTCTGTTAGATTCTATGAAACATTAGCTGTTGGGCGAATTCCTGTTGTTGTAAATACAGATTGTAAATTTCCGCTACACAATAAAATTGATTGGAATAAGCATTGTTTGATAATTAATGAAAATAATAAAAAAAGTGTAGCACAACATATCATAGAGTTCCATCAAAGCTTATCTAGTAAAGAGTTTGAAGACATACAACGCTCAAACAGAGCGTTATGGTTAAATACCTTACAACGCGACATGTACTTTTTGCAGGTTTACGAAGATTTTAAATCAAAATTAAAATAATGGCAGCTTTTTCAGTAATTATATGTACGTATATGCGGCCTAAAAGCTTGTTAAGGGTATTACAATCTGTAAAAACTCAAACGCACTATCCTGATGAAATTATAATAGTAGATGGCTCAAAAAATAATGAGACTGAAGAAGCACTTTTTAAGTATGAATTTAGAAACCTTAAATATTTTAGAGTTAAAGCGCTTAATAGAGGCTTAACAAAACAACGTAATTATGGTATAGAAAAAGCAAGAGCTACATCTAATATTATGTGTTTTTTAGATGATGACGTAATTCTAGAAAGTGATTATTTCGAGCAATTAATAAAAACTTATGAAATGTACCCAAACGCTATGGCGGTAGGTGGTTATATTACAAATGAAGTTGCTTGGGAGAATTCTGATAAGCGTGATAGTAATCAAAAATTTTATTATGATGGATGGATGCGTAATGAACCTTTTAGATATAAAATAAGACAGAAATTTGGGTTAGCACCAGATACTAATCCTGGGTATTTACCAACATTCAGCCATGGGCGATCAGTAAGTTTTTTACCACCTTCGGGTAAAATATACGAGGTTGAACAAATTATGGGTGGCGTATCTAGTTATAAAAAACATGTTTTTAATACTTTAAAGTTCTCTACTTATTTTGAAGGTTATGGCCTGTATGAAGATGCTGATTTTTCCTTAAGAATTGCTAAAATTGGTAAGTTATATATAAACACAAATGCCCGTTTATCTCACCATCATGATGGCTCTGGTAGACCAAACCAATACCATTATGGTAAAATGGTGGTACGTAATGGGTGGTATATATGGCGCGTAAAATATAGTAACCCAAATGTAAAGGCTAGAATAAAATTTTATGCAACATCGTTTTTGCTCACACTTATTAGAGGTAGTAATGTGTTAACTTCAAAAGAAAAGAAAAAAGCCTTTACAGAGACTTTAGGTAGAATTACTGGATGGTTTTCGCTTATATTTAACAAACCTAAATTACAGTAATGCGTTTTTTAATCATCACTCATGTTTTACATAAACCTAAAAACAACTTATGGTTTGCCTACGCGCCATATGTACGCGAGATGAACTTATGGTTAAAATACGTTGATGAGGTTGAGATTGTTGCGCCAATGATTAAAAATACCCCAACTGTAATAGAAACTGCTTATCATCACTCTAAAATAACCTTTACTAAAATACCATCAATTGCTTTTGTTACACTAGGTAAAAGTATACTATCAGTAGTATCAATTCCTTTTATTCTTTTAAAACTTATACAAGCTTGTAATAGGGCAGACCATATACATTTGCGCTGCCCAGGAAACATTGGTTTATTGGGGTGTTTTGTGCAAATATGCTTTCCAAAGAAATTAAAAACGGCTAAATATGCTGGCAATTGGGATCCTAAATCCAAACAGCCTTTAAGTTATAAGGTTCAAAAAAATATATTGTCTAATACGTTTTTAACTAAACGTTTAACCGCTATTGTTTATGGTGAATGGAAAGATCAATCTAAAAATATAAAACCGTTTTTTACTGCTACTTTTAAAAAGGAGGATAGAATAAAACCAAAAGCTAGGGATTACTCAAATACATTAAAATTTGTTTTTATAGGCAGTTTAGTGGAAGGAAAGCAACCTTTGTTTGCTATAAAAATTATTGAAAGGCTACATAAAGAAAATTATAATGTATCATTAGATGTTTATGGTGATGGTATTTTGATGCAAGAGTTAAAGTTATATGCAGAAAATAATGCTTTAGAAACTATTGTAAAATTTCATGGAAATCAAGATAAAGAAACTATTAAGCAATGTTTAATAACTTCTCATTTTAGTATTTTAGCATCTAAATCTGAGGGCTGGCCTAAAGCTATAGCCGAGGCTATGTTTTTTGGAGTAATTCCTATTGCAACGCCAATATCATGTGTACCTAACATGCTAGATTATGGTAAACGCGGTATTTTGATTGTAAATGAATTAGATGAAGCCGTGGCAAAAATTAAAAGCTATTTACAGCAACCAAGTGCTTTAAATGATATGTCAAATTTAGCTTTAAAATGGTCTCAACACTTTACAATTGAAAAATTTGATAAAGAGATTAAAAAACTAATTAAACCGTAAATGCGCGTATTACAACTTATTGATACTTTAGAAGCTGGTGGCGCAGAGCGTGTTGCGGTAAATTTAGCTAATACGCTTTCTACAAAGATAACAGCGTCGTTTTTATGTGCTACTCGAAAAGAAGGTGCTTTAAAATCTACAGTAAAGGAAGAGGTTAAGTACCTGTTTTTAAATAGAATATCTACTATTGATGTTAAGGCTATACGATTGTTGAATACGTATGTGAAGCATAATAAAATATCTCTTATACATGCACATGCTACATCATTTTTTATAGCCACAATAATAAAGTGCTTAAACCCTAAAATAAAACTTATATGGCATGACCATTATGGTGAAAGTGAGTTTTTAAGTAAACGCCCAAAAGCTATTTTAAAAATTTGCTCTAAGTTTTTTAACCACATTTTTAGTGTAAATAATCAGTTGGTAAACTGGGCTAGACTACATTTACATGCATCTTCTGTTAGTTATTTATCAAATTACGCAGAGTTAGATACCATTAGTTTACAAACACAACTTAAAGGAGTAGTAAATAAACGTGTGGTGTGTTTAGCTAATTTAAGACCTCAAAAAGATCATGTAACGCTTATTAAGGCTTTTAAAAAAGTAAGTAAAACATATCCAGATTGGAGTTTACATTTGGTTGGTCAAAATTTTAAAGATGAATACTCAAAATCTATAATATCTCTTATTGAAAAGTATCAACTTAGTAATACTGTATTTATTTATGGGAGTTGTTTAGATATTTCAGCTATTTTAAACGCATGTAATATTGGAGTGTTATCTTCAAAATCTGAAGGGTTACCTTTAGCCTTAATTGAGTACGCACTCGCTGGCCTTCCTGTAGTAGCTACAAATGTGGGCGATTGTAACTTAGTGATTTCAAATCGAAAATATGGGCAATTAATACCTTCAGAAGCTATTTTAGAATTACAAAATGCTATTGAGTTTTACATAAAGTATCCAGAAAAGGCTAAATTAACAGCTAAATCTCTGCATCAGAAAGTGAAGGAAGATTTTTCAAAAGAAACTACAATTCATAAATTAATGAGCATTTATAAAACTATTTAAGTATTAATGAATAAAACAGCATACATTAATAAAAAAATAGAATTATTGTTTAGGCCAATTTACGTTAAATTAGCTTTAGCGCTAATGGTAATCTCTTACTTTTATAATTTACCTGCTTTAACATACAGTGCTATTGGTCAAAATGAATTACGATTATACGATTTAGCAGGTTTAGTTGTACTATTTATAGTGTTTAATAACCAGCAGTTATTTAGAACTTTTATAAAATCAAAAACCTATTTTAAGTATTTACATGCGTTTATACTTTGGGCAGGATTTAGCCTTATATTTAATTTAGTATTTAGCCTTTACAAAGCAAGACCCTTATGGTTTGTTCAAACCTGTTTGTATTATTACCATTTTTTAGTTTTCTTTTATACTGCCATACTTATGGCTATGTATTTACGTAAGCGCTCTAATTACAAATATGCAGCTAGCTTAATACTAATATTGGCTGTAGCTGAGGCTTTATTGGTATTTGCGCAACATGCAGGACTAGTACCTTTTTTATGGAATTATATTTATAAGATTTCTTACGGAGGTTTTTTATCTGGCGCGTTAGGGCCCAATAAAATTAATTTAGGAATGAACATGTTGTTTTCATTTGTTTTTGCAACGGGGTTACTATTACAACCACAGTTAAAAGTAAATAAAATACTCATACTTGCTGCTTTTTTTACATCGCTAGCTACCATAGGTGTATCTGGTTCTAGAACTACATATTTAGCGCTAATAGTTTTTATATGTTACTTATTTGTATCAAAAACAAAAAAGTTTTTTGGCTTATCTATAATACTTTCTATCGGAGTAATTGTTGCATTTTTTTTAAATCTAGAATTAATAGAAACCATTACAACTACTATTGAAAATAGAGTGATAAATAAAGTAAGTGATCCGCGTTTGCTTACCGGAGAGAATTTAAATGTCACAGAATTATACGAAGATTTAGGATCTGGTAGAAAGGAATTATCAATACGGTATTTGTATTATCTATTAGAAAATCCACTAATTATCCCATTAGGAATAGGTTTAAATAATAGGCTTCTTATTCAATCTTCAGCTCATAATATTTACTTAAGTTTGATAAACGAAGTGGGGTTAGTTGGCTTATTTTTATATTTAAAATGGATAACTAATTATTTATATTTAAAATTTGGTAAACTTGTATCACTAAAATCGGCCTTAAATGGATTGATATTAGCAATGTTAGTTACACTGTTTTTTGGAGAACATTTATATATATACCGCTCATTATTTACTATTTTAGGATACTTTTTATTAATTGTGATAATGCTTATCGCACCACGTTATTATTTTAAGAATGTACAAAAAAAGTAAAATAGCTATAGTTATACCTTACTATAATGCTAAAAAACACATACAGCAGGTTGTAAATAAATTACCAAGTATTGTTGATGTAATTTATATAATAGACGATTGCGGTACTGAGCCTTTACCTACTAGTTTGAGTAGTATAGAAAAGATAACTACTTTAAAAAATAAAACTAATTTAGGCGTAGGAGGCGCAACTAAAAAAGGATTTAAAAAGGCTATAATTGATGAAGTAGATATTGTGATTAAGTTAGATGCTGATGACCAAATGGATACTAATTATATTGAAGATTTAGTTGAGGTTTTGGTAACTAATAAAGCAGAATATGCTAAAGGAAATAGATTTAGAGATTTTAAAGCACTTAACAAAATGCCTTTTAGTAGAAAGCTAGGTAATTTAATGCTGTCTTTTCTAGTTAAGGTAGCTACAGGTTATTGGAATAACTTCGACCCAACAAATGGTTTTTTTGCAATACAAACCAATACTTTAAAAAAATTAGATTTTAATAAAATATCTAATCGTTATTATTTTGAAACCTCTTTAATTGCTGAGCTTTATTTTCAAGAAGCACGAATTTACGATGTTTCAATGCCAGCAATTTATGGTGAAGAAATATCAAATATGAGCGTTTGGAAAATGCCTTTTGTGTTTTTACCGCGCTTATTTAAAACCTTTATAAAGCGTATTATAAAATCTTATTTTGTTTACGATTTCAATATGTCTTCTGTATACATTTTACTAGGGCTACCATTATTTTTATTTGGGCTCATTTATGGTATATATAATTGGTGGTTTTACAGCTCTCAAGAAATTTTTGCACCAACAGGAACAATCATGTTAGTTACACTAACTATCATTTTGGGGTTTCAACTACTACTACAAGCAATACACTATGATATTGTTAAAGCACCAAAATCTCTAAGATGAAAAGGTTAAGCAAAGCTAAATATACGTTAGTAATTTTGCTTAACGTTATAATTGCTATCGGGTATTATGTAGATAACTTAAATGCAAATTACAGCGAGTTATCCTCTGATATTCAAAATATAATACCTGTAGCTCAAAAATTTGATAACCCAAATCTATTTCAAGAGGATTTGTTTTTAAATGATATTAATAATGTAAAATATTATACCCCATTTTATGTGCAAACATTGCGTTTTATTGCAAAATTTACAAATTACAATTATGTAAGAGCCATTAATGTAATGGGGTTAATATGTCATTTGCTATTTGGGATACTTTGGTTTTTTCTGTTATTTAAATTTGTAGATAATTATTGGGTATGTTTATTAGTTTCAATAATTATGAGGGGTATTGTATGGTTACCAGGTCTTGAAATATGGGGTATTTCAGATTTATGGACTATGATGCCTAGAACAGTATATATTACTTTACTGCCAATTCCGTTTCTACTACTGTCCTACACATTTAAAAAACTTCTTTTAGCAAGTTTTTTTATTGGTTTTATATTCAACTTTCATCCTATTTCTGGTTTGGGAGGTATTTTGAGTTTTTTAGCTTTAATAACAATGCTCGTTTATAATTTCTCAAGTATTAGAGAACGCTTTTCTTTATTTAAAATTTTGATATTAGTTTTTGCAATTGTTATAGGTATGCTTCCATTTATTGTTACATATTTTAGCAAAACATCTTCTAGTGTAACTTATGACATTGCAGCGTTTAATTATGCATTTAATACTAGAATTCCAGCATATTTTACAAATGCTATATTATTTTTAAAACAGTGGTTAAGTTTTAAAACCTTGTTTTTTATTATACCAATAATAGCCTATTTTTTATTGACTTTAAGAGAAAAATATCATCACAAAAAAGCAAAATTGTTGTTAGGTATAACAATAATTTTAATACTAATTCCAACATTTAGCATACCAATTGAGCATAGTTTAAATAATGCTTTAGGCATGAATTTAAGGATGTCTTTTCAATTAGTAAGAATGCAAAAAGTAGCGATAGTTCCAGGTTTTTTTGCACTAGCTTTTTTATTAGATTATGTGTTTTTAAAATTAAAAAAACCTAAAATTGTACCATATATTTTTTCTGTATACATGGTTGTATTAGTATTTAGTGAAACTAAAATATTTAAACAAGTACCGTTTTTTGGAGACGATATATCAACATCAATTTTACCTCATAATTTGAGTGTTTTTACTAGTTTAAGAGATCATGAACTGTATATTGATAAAATGTCGAAATATATTAAATTAAACACACCAACAGACGCAGTTATCTGCGGCAGTTTTATTTTTAGAGGTGCTACTAAAAGATCAGTAATTTTTGATGGTAAAGGTGCTTCAATGCTAATAGAAGGTAATCCTAAGCAATTTATTGATTGGCAAAAACGGATTAAAAAAATTAATAGTTTTAAATCAATCAATGAAGTTGTAAGTTATTTAAAACGTTTTAATACGGATTATTTCGTGACTACAAGTAATGTGCAGCAATGTGAATTAATTCACAAAGAAGGCAAACTAAAATTATACAAACTTTAAATTAATTTGAAAAATATCCTTTACATAGGAAACCAATTATCTCAAAATAATAAAACTGCTACAACAATAGATACGCTAAGTGCTTTATTGCAAGGGGAAGGCTATAATGTTACCAAAACTTCAAATAAAAAAAATAAAGTACTTAGATTATTAGATATGCTATTTCATATCATAAAGCGTAAAAAAAACACTGACGTTGTATTAATAGATACCTACAGTACAACAAACTTTTATTACGCTTATTTGTGCGGTATAATGTGTTTTTATTTAAAATTAAAATATATCCCTATTTTACATGGAGGCAACCTACCAAGCCGATTAAAAACTTCTCCAAAATTATCTAATCGCCTCTTTAACAATGCACATATTAATGTAGCACCTTCTCTATATTTAATGTCTGAATTTAAAACAGCAGGTTTTAATAATATCACTCATATTCCTAATGTTATAGAACTTAAGCAGTATCAATTTAAGAAAAGAGATATTGATACTATTCGTATGCTATGGGTAAGATCATTTTCTAGCATATATAATCCAGAATTAGCAGTTAGTATTTTAAAGTCATTTAAAACAAATAATATTCCAGCTAGTTTATGCATGGTAGGGCCAGATAATGATGGCAGTTTATTAACCACAAAGGCATATGCAAAAAAAATAGACGTTGAGGTAGAGTTTACTGGCAAGCTATCAAAAAAAGAATGGCATAAAAAAGCAGAAGACTTTAATGTTTTTATCAATACTACAACTATCGATAATATGCCAGTTAGCGTTATTGAGGCCATGGCTTTAGGTTTGCCGGTAGTATCTAACAATGTTGGAGGGTTACCATATTTAATAGAACATAATATTGATGGTATTTTAGTAGCATCAAATACTAAAGAGGCTTTTAAATCAGCTATTTTAAAGCTAAAAAATGACGAACTATTTTTATCAGAAATAACAACAAACGCAAGACGAAAAGTAAAGGATTTTGACTGGAGTATTGTAAAACATCAATGGTTTTCAGTTCTTTCTTAATTTTATATAAAATAACTTGTTATATTTGGGAACCTCCTAAAACGCCCTCTCATTAATGGATAAAACAGGCATTCACTTTAATATTTCTGAACGTAAAATTTTACTAAGAATATGTGATGTAATTTTTGTTTTAGCACTACTGTATTTTGTTGGAATTATTTTTGAATTTGATTATTTTCAAATCACTAAAGAAAATTGGACATGGATACTTGTACTGGTAGTTTATATATTTATTTTTGGTTCAATTTTTGAATTATACGATCTTCAAAATTCTAGTAAATTTGAAAAAGTTTGGGTAAATATTTTACTAACAACATCCACTACTGTTTTATTTTATTTATTAACTCCTTTTTTAACTCCAGTACTGCCTGAAAACCGATTGCAGATTTTGTATTTTTTCGTTTCAATTTTGTCGGCTTTACTGATATGGCGTTTTGCATACATAACTTTTGTGACCTCTCCTCGCTTTTATAAAAAGGTTTTATTAGTAGGTGAAACTTCAAATATACCCACAATCTTAAAAACATTTAATGATGCAGATCCCAATTATAAAATAGTAGGTTTTATTAATTGTGAAATTAATAAAGGCGAAAAAATTAAATTTAAGGGGCTTCCAGAATACCATCCAAAGCAAATTTATCAAGTTATAAAAGATAAAAATATTTCAGAAGTTGTAGTAGCTAGTTATAATTCTGAAAATATCACACCACAAATCTATACAGATCTTATAACACTTCTCGAAGGCGGCTTACCTGTAAAAGAATACACACAGGTTTATGAAGAATTAACACAGCGTGTACCAGTACAATTTGTTGGTAAAGATTTTTACAAATATTTCCCATTTAGCCGAAGCAATCAAAATAAGATGTACCTTTTCTTTCATCGCTTTTTTGATATTCTTATTTCCCTTGTTGGTGTTTTGTTTGGGGCATTAATTATACCATTTGTGTTTTTAGGAAATTTGTTAGCAAACAAAGGACCTTTATTTTATACCCAAGAGCGTATAGGTAGAAATGGTAATTTATTTAGTATTATTAAACTTAGAACAATGGTTGTTAATGCAGAAAAAGACGGTGCTGTTTGGGCTAAAAAAAATGATACAAGAATTACAACCTTTGGTAAGTTTATGCGAAATACACGTATTGACGAAATTCCACAATTTATAAACGTTATAAAAGGTGAAATGAGTTTGATTGGACCTCGTCCAGAACGCCCTCATTTTGTAAGAGAGTTGTCTCAAATATTACCTTTTTATGAAACACGACATATCGTTAAACCTGGGCTTACAGGTTGGGCACAAGTAAAAACTAGATATGGATCATCTGTAGACGATAGCTTACTTAAATTACAGTATGATCTTTATTACATCAAACACAGAAATTTTGTTTTAGATGTAAATATTTTAGTAAAAACCTTAAGTACTATAATCTTTTTTAGAGGACAGTAGTTTTTTTCACTCCAGTATATTTTATAAGATATATATACCGAATTATAATACCTAATAATAAGGGAATTAGCCCAATTGCAAATACTTGTACACCACTTAACCAGTGAAATACTAAAAGGCATAGTAATATTACTAAAAACTTTAGATACTTATTAAACCAGCGGCTTAATTTATTTTTAAAAACCTGATATAATAATATAATATTTAAAGGATTTGCCCATAATAAGTTGTAGTTGTTTTGAGTTGTTTGATGGTCTGTAGCAAACCATAATAACAAAATAATTATACCAGCTAAACCTGTTAACCCAAATAAAATAATATCTAAAATTTTTGTGCGTTTTTCACGAGTATAATCTCTGTAGGTTATAAAAATAATTAGCAACCCAATTAAACTAAAAATAAATAACGGACTTAATAAAAAATTTGATGTTGATTGTTCTTGTTTTTTTAAAAATAGAATAGTATTACTACTAACCAAAGCTTCATTTCCTTTTTTTGCATTTTTAAAAAAACTATAAATATTTTTTGGCAAAAACATGTGTTGCTCAGGTGTTGCTTCTCTATCAATAATAGAACCAAGCGCTAAGTCTATACCAAAACTTCCCCATGAGTTTTTATTAAGATTTTCTTGAATAAGCGTTCTAAATGTTGCTTTTTTATAATTTTTAGGTGTATTAAATTCTAGTGCATTATTACTAACTAATTTGGTAACATCTTTAATTTTTGTTGCGCAGTTATTAAATAAAAAGTCATATAAATACCTGCGATTTTCTGGTTTGTAATTGTCAATTAAGTAGTTAAATAGCTTTTGTTTTTCAGCAGTTGATAAATTTAAAGTTTGTTCTTTTATACTTCTGTTTTGATGTGTGTATGCATTATAAAAATCATCAAAACGATTTAAACCAATTAAATAATTTAGTTTGCCTTGTGCAAATTTTAAAATAAAATTGGGAGCTTCAAAATCATAAACGCCGTAATTAAATACTAAGTCTATTTTAGTTGTATCATCTTTAATTCTAAAAGCACTATGGCCAAAGGCATCATTTAGTGTGTTGCCAGGGCCTATGGTAAGTACACTAATTTCTGAGTTTTCTGATATCTCCAGCTTTTGTGCAGAAATACATAATGGAATAAATAGTGTAAATAATAATAAAACGTGTCGCATTATCTAAAGATACTAAAATCAAGTTTTAAAGAAAAAACATTAGAATAGAGTGCTACACTTTGGTCGCCAATATCGGTAAAGGCATAATCTATCTGTACGCCATTATATTTAAAACCCACTCCAAAACTTGGTTGAAAGGTGAGCTGCTCAGAATTATCAATTTGTAATTCATTTTGAAAGTTACCCATGCCACCACGTAAATACACCATATCTAAATAACCAAACTCAAAACCAAGTGCAGGATTTACACTAGCAAAAGATGATGAAAACACATCATTGTTTTGTTCAAAACGAACGTTTAAATTTGCTGAAGCTAAAAGTGAATAATCGTAATGAAACGTCATTAATTTAGAAATCCCAATTTGCAGTTTAGGTATGGTAATCTCAGTAGTTTCTGGTAATTCTTGGTTTTGCCCTTCTACAGCATCTCTAATAGTTGCAAACTCATTTTCATCAATAGCCCAAGTATTAAAAGTGGTTGTAATATCTCTTGCCATAACACCAAACTTCCAGTCGTTTTGTGTTTCAAACTGAATGCCAACATCTAAGCCAAATCCCCATGCGGATGCAAAATCACCTATAATTCGTCTTATTACTTTGGCATTTACACCGTAATTTAAACCTTGTACAGGGAGTTTACGAGCGTATGAAAACGTAAGGCCATAATCAGCAGTAGAAAATAAACTAATTCTGTCATAATTAATATTACCTTGGTCATCAATAAGCTGTGTTGTATTTAAAATATCATCTACCGCAAAACGAATAAGTGAGATACCAATGGCGCTTCTATCATCTATTGGCATAGCAAAAGCGGCATAATCATAATTGGCAATATTTGCGAAATAGCTAGAGTGCATCAATGCAAGTTGATTGTCTTCTATATGCACTAATCCAGCAGGATTCCAATATCCAGAATTTACATCGGCAGAATGAGACGTAACTGCGCTACTCATGCCCAATGCAGCAGCATCCACACCAATATTTAAAAACTCATTAGAGTATTTTCTAACGGTTTGACTATAGATGGATAACGTTATTAAGCTTAATAATGCAGTTATGTAATACCTCAATCGCAATTTTTTTACAAAGATGCACATTATACATTTTCTATCATAACATATAGTTCAGAAAACAAGCTATTGCGCTCTTAAAACTATACTAATTTAGACGAAATGTTACCCTATAAACTACAAATTAGTGTAGATATTGTACTTATGTTACCTCCAAGTAAAATTGTTTATTATTTTTACCAAAATATTTAGTAATGAAGAGACACATACCTAATGCTATAACACTGCTTAATTTATTATGCGGATGTATCGCTGCACTATTTGTAGTGCACGGTAATTTTATTGCTGGCGCATTATTTGTGTTTTTAGGTATATTTTTTGACTTTTTTGATGGTTTTGCAGCCCGAAAACTAAATGTGCAAAGCGAACTTGGGGTACAGCTAGACTCTTTAGCTGATATGGTAACAAGTGGTTTAGTACCTGGTTTAGTGATGTATAAGCTACTAGAACTTTCGGATGATCGAATTATTAAACACATAGAAAATTCACAGCAATGGACTGAGACTATGCTTTTTGCGGGAATAAAAATATCTATAGTACCACTTCTAGGTCTATCAATAACGTTAGCTTCTGCCTATAGATTAGCAAAATTTAATATTGATACCGAACAGCAAAACTTTTTTAAAGGGTTGCCAACGCCAGCAAATACCTTGTTAATTATAGCATTACCTTTAATTTTAGAGTATCAAAATAACGACGCTATTAATGCCATTATTTTAAATAAGTGGTTTTTAATAGGGTTAACCATTTTTAGCTGTTGGATATTAAATGCTAACGTAAAACTATTTGCTCTTAAATTTAAAGAATATGGTTTTAAAGCAAACGCCATACGCTACATTTTTATCATATTGTGTTTAGTGTTGCTAATTGTGCTTAAGTTTGCGGCTATACCATTACTAATAGTACTTTATATCATCATGTCTATTATAGATAATTCATCAAAATAAAATTATGTTAGAAATTATTTTTACACTTTTAATGCTTGTGTTATTACAAGCTGTTTTAGGGTTCGATAACCTATTGTACATTTCTTTAGAATCGAAAAAAGCACCAATAGCAGATCAAAAACGTGTTAGAAAAGTAGGTATTCTTATAGCTATAGGTTTAAGAATTGTGTTGCTATTTGTATTGGTATCCATTATCGACTTTTTTCAAGAACCTTTTTCTTTTTTAACAGGTGATGTTGAAGATGTAGCAAGTTTTGCATTTAATGGGCATAGCTTAATAGTACTTGCCGGTGGTGGGTTTATTATTTACACAGCTATAAAGGAAATTTGGCATATGATTGCAAAACACGATTTAAGTGATGCAGTAGGTAATGATGGTAAAGGTTCAAAATCTTCAAACGCTGTTATAGCGAGTATTGTACTTATGAATTTGGTGTTTTCTTTTGACTCTATATTGGCAGCAATTGGGCTTACTAACGAAATTGATAATGCTACAACAGCATTTATTGTAATGGCAATTGCCATTGTTATAAGCGGTTTGTTAATGCTATTTTTAGCAGACAAAATATCAGTGTTTTTGGCAAAAAATAGAATGTATGAAGTACTTGGACTTTTTATTTTATTTATTGTAGGTATTATGTTGGTAACCGAAGGGGGCCATTTAGCACATTTAAAGTTGTTTGGAAACCCTATAGAGTCTATGAGTAAAACAACATTTTACTTTGTAATAGCTATCTTAATAGTTACTGATATTGTACAAGGGCGTTATCAAAAAAAGATATTAAAAGAGCAGGAAGAAGATCTTAAAAATAAAAAGTGATGATGTAGTATTTTACAGGTAAAGCACTGTTTAATCTATCAGTTTTTATATATAAAGCATATTTTTTACATCAAATGCTTGTTTTGTCACAATAATTTTTTTGATTTCCCATTATATTTGTATAAAAAATTATGATTATGAAAAAGATATTTTTATTAGCAGTATTGTGCTGCTCTATGGTTGTTAACTTTGCTTGTTCTACCTCAGGCGATGAAGAAATAGTAAAAATAGAGCAAGAAGAAGAAGAGGAAGAAGAAGTAGAAGAAGTAGTTGGTGTTATACGAGATATATCACCTTCTGAATTAGTTGCAGATATGGGACCTGGTTGGAATTTGGGTAATGCCTTTGATGTCCGCGACAACGATAAAACTGCATGGGGAAATCCGCTACCTAGCACTAATCTTGTTGATGCAGTTTATGATAGAGGTTTTAGAACATTAAGATTACCGGTAACATGGGGTTATAATATGGGAGATGCTCCAGATTATGAAGTGGAAGAAAACTATTTTTCTAGAGTTAGTTCTATTGTAAACCACGCGCTGTCAAAAGGTATGTACGTAATACTTAATGTACATCATGACGATAAATGGATAGTTCCTGTACAATCACAGTCTGCGACTACAAGAGATCAATTAGATAAGGTTTGGACGCAAATAGCTAATACCTTTAAAAACCAAAGTGATTTTTTAATTTTTGAAATGTTGAATGAACCTAGACACAAGGATACTCCAGAAGAATGGAGTGGTGGTACACAGGAAGGTAGAGATGTTTTAAATGATTACTATGCTACTATTTTAAGTGCAATTCGCGCTACTGGTGGTAATAATGCTAAGCGTAAAGTTATGATAACGCCGTATGCAGCATCTGTAGTACAAAAAACCTGGGATGATCTTATTATCCCTAATGATCCTGATTTAATTATCTCGATACATGCTTATTTCCCGTTTAGATTTGCATTAGATGCTAGCGATCCAGATTGGGGAACAGATCAAGATAAAGCTGATGTTGATGCATTAATGAATAGAATAGATGCTAATTTTATGTCTAAAGGACTTCCAGTAATAATGGGAGAGTGGGGAAGTATTGGTATATTAGCTAATGCTACCGAACGTTTTAAGCATGCTGATTATTTTGCAGAGGCTTGTATTGATAAAGGCATTGTACCTGTAGTTTGGGATGATGGTGGTGATTTTGGACTTATTAATAGAAGAAATTTTGTTTGGGATTTTCCAACTGTAGCTGATGCTGCAGCTCTTAAAAATTAGAGTTTAATTACTTATATAATACAACAAATCAGGGTGTGGTTAATATAATTAACTATTCCCTGATTTTCTTTTTACGCAACTCGAAGTTCTGACCTAAATACACTTTACGTACCATTTCATCATTTGCGAGATCTTCTGGAATACCGTGTTTTAATATACCACCTTCAAACATTAAATAGGTTCTATCGGTAATGGCTAGCGTTTCTTGTACGTTATGATCGGTAATGAGAATACCAATGTTTTTCTTGGTAAGTTGTGCTACTATACGTTGTATGTCTTCTACAGCAACAGGATCTACACCTGCAAAGGGTTCATCTAAAAGGATAAAATTAGGGTCGGTTGCTAAGGCACGTGCAATTTCTGTACGACGGCGCTCGCCACCTGATAATAAATCGCCTCTACTTTTACGTATATGTCCTAAGCTAAACTCCTCAATAAGCGATTCCATTTTCATTAGCTGTTCTTTCTTGCTAAGCTTAGTAAGTTGTAAAACACTTAAAATATTATCTTCTATACTTAGTTTTCTAAATACTGATGCCTCTTGTGCTAAATATCCAATACCGTTTTGTGCACGTTTGTACATAGGGTATTTGGTAATTTCGGTATTTTCTAAATATATGTGGCCGCCATTGGGTTTTATTAAGCCCACAATCATGTAGAATGATGTTGTTTTTCCGGCACCATTAGGCCCTAAAAGCCCAACAATTTCCCCTTGTTTTACTTCAAGAGATACATCTTTTACTACTTTTCGTCCGCTATAGGACTTCATTAAATTTTCAGCGCGTAGAATCATAAGTGCAATTACGGAAATTTTAATTAATTGAGAAAATTGTTACGGGTGTATAACGTTTAGTTAACTGTTTTTGTTGTTTGTGGTGTAGTTCTGCAATTTATTTTAAGCTTTAATGGCATATAACACTTTTGTAAATATGTAATATTTTTAGGTTGAATTACTAACTATGGCAGGTAAACCCGCGCTAGGGATTGCAGAGGAAAGCCCACAGCCCGACGTAGGAGGTGCGAGGACTTGTAACGTAAAGCCCGACCCTTGTGGTAGCGCCCAAAAAAATGGTGTTTAATGATACTATGCTTTTGCTTTTTTTCGTTGCCCTCTAACTACTAGTTTAGAAATGTAAATACTTACTTGGTATAGTACTAAAACGGGTATGGCTACTATAATTTGGCTAGTAATATCTGGTGGTGTTATAATTGCCGAGAGTATTAAAACGATAACTAATGCGTATTTTCTATATTTTCTAAGAAATTCTGGTGTTACTACCCCAACTTTAGTTAGGAAATATATGATGATGGGCAACTCGAATATGATACCAGATGCTAATACTGATGACCTTACTAAGCCTATATAGGAGCTGATATCTATTTGATTATCTACTTTGCTAGAGATACTATAATTTGCTAAAAAGTTAATGGATAGTGGGCAAATTATGTAGTAACCAAAAAGTACACCTAAGAAAAATAGTAGTGATGATATTACGATAAAGCCGCGTGAATGTTTACGCTCATTGGCATGCATTGCTGGACTTATAAAGCGCCACAATTCGAAAATTACGTAAGGGAATGCTATGATGAATCCTGCTAAAACGGCTGTCCAAATATCGGCAGAGAATTGTCCTGCCATGGTACGGTTTTGTAAAATTAAGGGTATTTTATCACCACAAAATGAGGTTTCTACGTTTATAAAATTGGCACATTTACACAGTAAATCGTAGGTTGGAAAACTCATTTCTAAGGGGGCGAAAATGATTTCATCAAAAATGAATCGGCTAGATATAAATGCCACAGTGCCTATTATTACTACTGCTAGTATAATACGTATTAAATGCCAACGTAATTCTTCTAGATGGTCTAAAAACGACATCTCGTTTACAGCTTTTTTTGCCATTATATAATTCCTTCTTTAACTAAATCGTGTAAATGAATAACACCAGCATATTTGCCATTGTCTTCAACCAATAATTGTGTGATACCAAAGGTTTCCATAAGCTCTTTAGCATCAACTGCCATGGCGTTAGGCGAAATTCGCTTTGGGTTTTTACTCATAATATCCTTTGCGGTAAGCGCAGAAAAATCATCAGTTTTACTTAACATTCTACGTAAATCGCCATCAGTTACCACGCCTAAAATGGTATTATTTTCTACAACTGCGGTAACACCTAGTAATTTTTCGGAAATTTCAACAATAACTTCTTTGATACTAGAATTGGGTGTTACTTTAGGTTTTTGGTTTACAGATGATATATCGTTTACTCTTAAGTATAATCTTTTACCTAAAGCACCGCCAGGGTGGTATTTTGCAAAATCTTTACTAGAAAAGCCTCGTTTTTCAAGCAAACATACCGCAAGTGCATCGCCAATAACTAATTGCGCCGTGGTACTTGTGGTTGGTGCTAAGTTGTTTGGGCAGGCCTCTTTTTCTACATAAGCATTTAGAACAAAATCTGCTTGCTTACTTAAAAAGGAATCTACATTACCTGTTATTGCTATCATTTTATTTTTAGCACTTTTTATTAAGGGTACAAGTACTTTAATTTCTGGGGTGTTTCCGCTTTTAGAAATACAGATAACAACATCGTCTTTTAAAATTAACCCTAAATCGCCATGAATAGCATCTGCCGCATGCATAAAAATTGCAGGCGTACCCGTAGAGTTTAGTGTTGCTACTATTTTACTAGCAATTATAGCACTTTTTCCAATACCAGTAATAACTACACGTCCTTTAGAGTTAAAAATAAGATCTACAGTATTTGCAAAATTAGCATCAATTAATGTTGATAAATTTAAAATGGCTTTAGCCTCCATTTCTATGGTTTGTTTTGCCACTTTGATAATACTTGCTTTGCTACTCAAAATTTATGTGTTTTTAATGATATTGTGCTCAATTAAAGATTTTGTTATCTTTATCGATAGCCAATTTAAAATTTTATCGTAAATTCAAATTTCGTTTACAAAACTAACGAAAAAAAGAATGAGGGCTCTCTATATATGTTGCTAAATTATTAGCTTATAAGGGCAACGTATGATAATTAATTAGTAAATAAATTTTAAAAGTTTTATGTCTATCGCAAAAGTAGATTTGCACGATGCATTAAAAAAGTATTTCGGATTTAATAAGTTTAAAGGACTTCAAGAAGCAGTTATAAAAAGTATTTTACAGGGTAATCACACATTTGTGATCATGCCAACAGGAGGTGGTAAATCTCTATGTTATCAATTGCCAGCGTTAATGGAAGAGGGTACAGCTATTGTAGTGTCTCCACTTATTGCCTTAATGAAAAATCAGGTTGATGCTATCCGCGGTATTTCTAAAGAAGATGGTGTTGCACATGTTTTAAACTCCTCTCTTAATAAAACCGAAGTAAAACGTGTTAAAGAAGATATTACAAATGGAGTTACAAAATTATTGTACGTTGCTCCAGAATCTCTTACTAAAGAAGAAAATGTAGAGTTTTTACGGACTGTAAAAATCTCTTTCATGGCTGTAGATGAAGCCCATTGTATTAGTGAGTGGGGACATGATTTTAGACCAGAATACCGTAATTTAAGACATATTATTGGTAGAATAGGCGATAATATTCCAATTATTGGTTTAACGGCAACTGCTACGCCAAAAGTACAAGAAGATATTATAAAAAACTTGGGTATTTCTGGCGCTACAACATTTAAGGCTTCATTTAATAGACCTAATTTGTATTACGAGGTACGCCCAAAAACAAAACAAGTAGATGTAGATATTATTCGATTTGTAAAACAAAACGAAGGGAAATCTGGTATTGTATACTGTTTAAGCAGAAAGCGTGTAGAGGAGCTAGCTCAAGTATTACAAGTAAATGGTGTAAAGGCGGTGCCGTATCATGCAGGTTTAGATGCCAAAACACGATCTAAGCATCAAGATATGTTTTTAATGGAAGATACCGATGTTGTAGTAGCCACAATAGCATTTGGTATGGGTATAGATAAACCAGATGTGCGTTTTGTAATACATCACGATATCCCAAAAAGTATAGAGAGTTACTACCAAGAAACTGGGCGAGCGGGTAGAGATGGTGGCGAAGGCCATTGTTTAGCCTACTATGCCTATAAAGATATAGAAAAGCTAGAAAAATTTATGTCTGGTAAGCCCGTTGCAGAACAAGAAATAGGGCATGCATTACTACAAGAAGTTGTAGCATTTGCCGAAACATCAATATCTAGACGAAAATTTATACTCCATTATTTTGGTGAAGCTTTTGATACCAAAACGGGTGATGGTGGCGATATGGACGATAACGTTCGTAACCCCAAAAAACAGGTAGAGGCAAAAGATAACGCCACACTACTTTTAGGTATTGTAAAAGGTACTAATGCCAAATATAAATCTAAGGATCTAGTAAACGTTATTGTTGGTAAAGAAAATGCACTTATAAACTCACATAAAACCAATGAACAGCCGTTTTTTGGTGATGGTAAGCACGAAGATGCTAAATATTGGATGGCATTATTACGGCAATTACTAGTAGCAGGCTATTTAAGAAAAGATATTGAAACTTATGGTGTTATAAAATTAACTCCAGAAGGCGAAGACTTTATTAAAACGCCACAATCTTTTATGATGACCGAAGATCATGTGTTTGATGAAAATAGTGATGATTCTGGTATTATAACTGCCCAAAAAGGAGGCGGTGGTGTTGCTGATGATAAACTCATGAGCATGCTAAAAGATTTACGAAAAAAGAATGCTAAAAAACTTGGGGTGCCACCGTTTGTTATTTTTCAAGATCCGTCGTTAGAGGATATGGCGCTTAAGTATCCCGTAAACCTAACAGAGTTAAGTAATGTTCACGGTGTGGGAGACGGTAAAGCCAAAAAATACGGTAAAGATTTTGTTACGCTTATTGCCACTTATGTAGAGGATAACGATATTATGCGTCCAGACGATTTGGTTGTAAAATCTACAGGTAGTAACTCTGCAAATAAGCTATATATCATTCAAAATGTAGATAGAAAACTACCGCTAGATGATATTGCATCTTCTAAAGGGATGACCATGGACGACTTTATTAAAGAAATGGAGGTTATTGTGTTTTCGGGTACAAAACTCAATATTAATTATTGGATAGATGATGTTTTAGATGAAGACCAGCAAGAAGAAATTCATGAGTATTTTATGGAATCTGAAACAGATAGTATTGAAGACGCTATAGAAGAATTTGATGGCGATTACGATGATGAAGAACTCCGTTTATACCGCATAAAATTTATCAGTGAAGTGGCTAATTAGTACTGTTTTTTATGGATTGCTGACTGTTGGTTTTGATGGTGGTGGTGTTTGATAGTGTAGAGTTTTGAGTTGGGTTTTTGTTGGGTTTCTTGATGGTATAGTGTAGGGTTTCTTTAGTAGGCTTGAATTAATTGTATTAGATGTTGTGTGCAGTTTTTATTTTAAATCCACATCTAAAAGTTCAAAATTAAACTCAGTTATAGACTCAGCATTTTCATATATGACCTCCATAATGAAATTATTATTCAATTTTGGTTTATAATTTATAAAACTCCAAATTGCTGATTTCGGTCCATTTAATTTTGAAGAAACATAACGTTTTTCATTTTTGGTTGTATCGTCTATGGAAATTGACATAACCTCAAAATTTTCCTTTTCAATATAGAAAAGGATATAATCGGAAACCTTTTTGAGGAATTTGGTTTTTTTGTTTTGCTCAAAGTATTGGCTCAAAGTTTTTAATAACAAAACTTCATTCAATTGGTTTTGATTAATAATTTCAGCAATGTATTTCCTAATTTTTCTTTTTTTCCATTTCAGCTTATGAAGTAAAAATCCATCAATTGGGACAACTTTAATATTATTTGAGTTTTGGGATATAATATTTGAATTGAAAGTCGATTCGTCATTTGAAACCCTAACAATCGAACTTTTTTCTTCACTCGGATTAAATAATCGAAGTGTGCCACTTATTCTTTTGAATTTGTTGACTTGATTTGGAATAGAGTCAAAAACTATAGTATAATTATTATCGTAATTATCTAAATAATCATCACTATAAAACCAGTCTGAAATATATTCTTTCGATTCATCAGTAAATACAGAAGCGTTTCCTAAAAGTTTTATCCTGTTTAAGGAATCTAACTTTACTCCATCTATTTTTATCTGTACATAAACTATTTTGATTGTCGAGTCAGATTCAAGTCTGACTTTATTTAAAGCCACTTCCTGACTTCGAACCTCAAATTGTACAGCTAGAGTAATTATAATTAATAATACGTATTTCATCTATTCGTTCAAATTGCACAACGGCCTCGTATATGAAACGTAGCGTATAAATAGATGCTAACTTTTCGGATTATACACGAGCCGAATTTTTTGTTTTTATGTTTAATTTTATCTTATAAATATAACCAAAAAAAAATTTGGTGTACTTTGTAAATATACAAAAACCTCTCGGAAAGCCTATGTTAGCTATGTTTTATATACGTTGTTGTGTTTTCGTACTTTGCTTTTTTTGGTCAATACATATATATTATGTATATTTGTACTTGGATTGGGCTTTTCCCGGTCGGCATTTTTCCTCGGTCTTTACTGGGGATTTTGTTTTTTATGGGAATACCTTATAACCAAATTTCTTCTTTTCAATTATATCATAAGCTCTATTTACTTGACTTGGTTTTAAATATTTCAGTCCAATTGGTCTAGCTGTTAGGTCAGCTAATTGTAATCCACTAGAATTTGTTTTTTTGTCAGAGATTAAAAATTTATATACCATTTTTCCAAAGTTTATATTTTTATATCCGAACTGTTGATTTTCAGTACAAATTCTCAAAAATTCAAGTTCTAAATCTTTGTCTTCGTTATTTCCCCTTTTTTCAAAAATCAAAGAAATTTCTTTTCCTTCTTGACCGTTATATAATAGTATCTGATTTAGCTTTTCCAAACCGAAGCGTAAACCTAAATGATATGGGTTAAAAGGCTTATTGTATTTCGACATAAGTTTTCTTTTGTCAATAACGATAGGAACAATCTGAAAAGGTATGTTTTCGATAATTTTTGATAAATCTGACATAAAGTTTTCTCTTAATTCTCTGTTAGTTCGCAAAAACTTAAAAGGCTCTTTAGTCTTTCTTATATCTATTTCGTGTAAAACTATTTGGTCGTGCCCAAAATACTTAAATTTAAAACGTTGAAGTTCTGGAACTGCTTGCTCTATGTAATCAGATATTTTAAAACAACAAAAAGTCAAAACAAATATTGGGTAATTATTGTCAATATTTTTCAATCCGTGGTCTCCTGATTCATCTACATAAACAATGTAGTCTCCTTTTTCTGTCATAAATTTTAATCTCTATTCGTATTATTGTGGTATGAAACACAACTTAGATATACATCCACTTCAATACCAAAACAAGTTCAACACAAATAACTTATATCTAAATTTCAACGAATTTAGTTGATTTTTTAGACAAAGTTAAAAGATTTACTATTACAATTTTTTGGCGTAATTATTACTTAGATTACGTGCGATCCAGCTCATCAAAATTGTATTTTTACAAAAACTTTTTAAAATGAATTCCAGAGAAAATCAACTCCAAGCTTTTGATAGATTATTAACCATTATGGACGAGTTACGTGCACAATGCCCGTGGGATAAAAAGCAAACTATGGAAACCTTGCGCCACCTTACCATTGAGGAAACTTATGAGTTGGGAGATGCTATATTGGATAACGATTTAGAAGAAATTAAAAAGGAGTTGGGCGATGTATTGTTACACATTGTATTTTACTCTAAAATAGGCAGTGAAACCAAAGATTTTGATATTGCTGATGTGTGTCATGGTATTTGCGAAAAACTCATTAACAGGCATCCGCATATTTACGGTGATGTTAAGGTTGAAAATGAAGAGGATGTAAAACGTAACTGGGAAAACCTTAAACTTAAAGAAGGTAAAAAAAGTGTGCTAGAAGGTGTGCCTAAAAGTTTGCCAGCATTAGTAAAAGCGAATAGAATACAAGAAAAAGTTGCAGGTGTGGGTTTTGATTGGGAACAGCCAGAACAGGTTTGGGAAAAGGTACAGGAAGAATTAAACGAGCTTAATGATGAAATTAAAGCACAAAACCCCGACAAAATAGAAAGTGAGTTTGGAGATGTGTTATTTTCTATGGTAAATTATGCGCGATTTTTAAATATAAACCCAGAAAATGCCTTAGAACGTACCAATAAAAAATTCTCTAAACGGTTTCAATATTTAGAAGAAAAGGCAAAAGCGCTTAACAAACCATTGGTAGACATGACACTTGCTGAAATGGATGTATTTTGGGAGGAAGCTAAAAAACTATAAACATGAGGTTTAAAAAATCACACTTTAAAAACTTACTTTTTTTGGGTATTGCTGCGTTGTTTATTATACCGCAAACCAGACTGCCTATTCAGGTATTTGTAAATAAAGGTTTGGCATTATTTAGTCCTTCTGTAGCCGATGTATCTGAGCAAGAGCATATAGGAGACGTTAATTGGCAATTAATAGCTAATACTGGAGAAACTTTAAATTTTGAGGATACCAAGGAAAAAGTAGTACTTGTAAATTTTTGGGCGACATGGTGCGCACCATGTATTGCAGAAATGCCCAGTATGCATAAGCTTTACGATGATTATAACAATAAGATAGAATTTGTTTTTATTTCTGGAGAACCATCTAAAACTGTAAATAAATTTTTAGCTAAAAATGAGTATACTTTTAAAGTATACCAACCAGTTACGGCATATCCTGAGGTGTTTCATGTAGAGACCATACCGCGTACATTTTTAATAGACACTAAAGGAAATATAGTTATTGATAAAACAGGAGCTGCCAATTGGAATAGCGATACTGTTAGAGCAACTATAGATGATTTATTAAAATAAAATAATTTTAAGGAAGTTAGTTTTACTGTTACAGTGTCTTAAAAAAAGCTTTTATAAAACTCCAAGAAAAAAGCGACCACATGATTTTTAATTCTTCAGCAAATGAAGATTCTTCATCTAAAAAACGAAACATGGTGTCAATATTATTTTTGCCATAAAATTGTTGAAATAACCATTCTCCTTTATGATTTTCATCTTTTAACACTTTTAAAAACACTTTATCATAAAACTTATATTTACGTTTGAATAAATGCTTTGAAGGTGTTTTACTGGCTTTAATATTTTCAATAATCTTAGCTACCTTAGTTTCGGTATGTTTAAAAGAATATCCAGTTGAGGGTTTTACCCAACCACCGCCAGTACCAATTTTTGTGATGTTTTTAGTGTTATAACTATCAAACGGAAAAGTAGTCATTGGTATATTCCCTTTTTCAGATTCTAAAACCTCATAATTGTTTATGTTTAAATACGTTTTTATATAGTTTTCAATAAACATATCATATACAGCTTCATCAACAACTTTTTCAGTAAAATAAGTGAATTCTATTAGAGCCTCAGTTTTAGAAAATGGGAGTACATAAGTAAATGTAGTTTGCGCACCGTCCTTTAAACGATAATCCATCATTGTAAGCGTATCAACATCAAAAATATCAGTTTTTGATTTTATGACAATACCTTTAAAATGTTGATTTATAGTGATGCTGTTATTCAAATTATAAAAATCATCAGGAACACGACTATCAAAAATATGAGTTGCAGTATACCTGTGTTGTTGTGTTTTTACAATAGTTTTAGGCGTATCAGTAATAGTTGTTACTTTATCAATAATAAAATTGAAGTGCTGTTGTGCTTCTAGTTTTGTTTTAGCATAATTATAAAAATCGATAGCTCTAATCGATTTGTATGTGTATGGCGCTAATACTAAATCTATAGTTGTTTTTGATGTGTTAATTTTTGCCTTTTGCCAAGTTTTATAGGGTAAATCTGCCCATTGCGATGGTTCTTTTTCCCAAAAACTCCAAGTTTTATCATTTGTATTTTTTTCCGAAGGATCAATTAAAGCAATATGTTTATCACTAAAAAAACCATCAGATGCCATTTTAAGCGCCAGTTGTAAACCAGCTAAACCATTTCCTATAATGATGTAATCGAAATGGGAGCGTTCCGCCATTTCGTATTATTTTTTTTTGAAGTATTTAAGCGGCACAAATAACATACCAAAACATTCGCCATCTCCTTTTCCTAAGTGCTTATGATGTATTTTGTGCGCTCTACGAACACCGTGTGCATACCAGTTGTTAACATTTCTAAACATTTTAAAACGCTGGTGTATAAAAATATCGTGTACAAAGAAATAAGAAATACCATAAGCAAAAATACCTAATCCAATAGGTAACCCTGGCCAAAAACTTGTATATCTCCACAACAGGAAGAAACCTATACTTACCACCGCATAGAAAATAAAAAACGTATCGTTACGCTCAAACCAGCTATCGTGGTCTTTATGATGATGGTCTTTATGTAAACTCCACAAAAAACCGTGCATAATATACTTGTGCGTAAACCACGCCATAAATTCCATAAAGGTATAAGTACCTAAAAAAATAAGTATCCAATACAATGTTTGCATAATATAAATTACATTAAATTTAATTGATATTTTACGTAACTGCGTGCTAAGAGCTCAATTTTTTTAGGGTTAGAAACTCTTATGCGCGTATCTTTAATTTGTAGTGCAGGTGTTTTTTTAAGTTTTTTTAGAAGCTGACTGTAATACCGATATGCCATGAAAACACCAAACTTGGCTTCCATTGGTAATCTTTTTATACCACTTAATCCTTTTTCAAAATCACTTTCTATATCGTCAATAATTTGTTGTTTAGAATTTTCATCTAAATTATCTAAATCGATATTAGGAAAGTAGCTTCTATTTAATTCATCAAAATCTGCTTTAATATCTCTCAAAAAATTTACTTTTTGAAATGCCGAACCTAGAGACATTGCTGTGTCTTTCAATTCGTTGTATTTTTCTTCGTCACCCTTAACAAAAACCTTTAAACACATTAAACCCACCACATCTGCAGAGCCATAAATGTAGGCTTTGTATTCTTCATCAGATAAGTAATCTTTTTTAGATAAGTCTAGTCGCATACTATTCATAAATGCATCAACCATACTCTTATCTAAATTATGTTTGTGATAGGTGTACTGAAATGAATTTAAAATAGGATTAAGGCTGATTTTATTTTCGATAGCTTTTTCTAAATCATCCGAAAAGTTATCGAAAAGCGTTTTTTTATCAAAATCGTGAAATGAGTCCACAATCTCATCGGCAAACCTTACAAATCCATAAATATTATAAATATGAGGTCGTATTGAATTTGATAGCATTTTTGTTGCTAATGAAAATGAAGTACTGTAACTTTTAGTTACTACTTTGCTACAGTTGTAAGAAACGGTATCAAATAATGCTTTCATATATACTATTTATGATGTTTATTAATTAGTTGTGCCACTAATTTGCCTGAAATTAGAGACGGTGGTACTCCTGGTCCTGGAACCGTAAGTTGGCCTGTAAAATAGAGATTATCCACTTTTTTACTTTTTAACTTAGGTCTTAAAAAAGCTGTTTGTGATAGCGTATTTGCCATTCCATAAGCATTTCCTTTGTAAGAATTGTATTCTTTAATAAAATCTTTAACACAGAAGGATTTTCTAAATATAATATTATTTACCACATCTTGCCCTGTTAATTTTTCAAATCTAGATATAATAATATCAAAATATTGAGATCTAATCTCATCAGTGTCTTCTATTCCTGGTGCTATTGGTATTAAAAAAAAGCCTGTTTCAGCATCTTTAGGGGCCATTGAAGCATCGGTTACAGAGGGGAAATTGGCATAAAACAAAGGATCTTCTGGCCATTTGGGATTGTCGTAAATCTCTTCTGCATGAGTTTCAAAACTTGTGTCAAAAAATAAATTATGGTGTTCTATATTTTTTAATTTTTTACTAAAGCCTACGTAAAATAATAATGAAGAAGGTGCAAATGTTTTTTTAGACCAATATTTTTCTGAGTATTGTCTATATTTTTCATCTAAAAGTGTTTCAGAATGGTGATAATCTGCACCGCTTAAAACAATATCAAATATTTTAATTTCGCCATTTACAGTTATAGATGTAGCGGTCTTATAATCCACATCAATTTTTTCTACAGGGCTATTGGTATATATTTTAACACCTAAGCTCACTGCCAAAGACGTCATAGCTTTAATAACTTCATACATGCCACCTTTTGGATGCCAAGTACCTAAACCAAAATCGGCATAATTCATAAAACTATAAAAAGATGGTGTATTACTTGGTTTTGCACCAAGAAAAAGTACCGGAAATTCTAATGTGGATATTAACTTAGGGTTTTTAAATTTTTTCCTAACATCGCCGCTTATAGTTTTAAAAAACTGGTCTACACGGGTTGCAGTTTCAGGTGTTACCAATTCAAAAGGAGAAATTCCTGGTTTTAATACTACTTTATTAATGGCGATATTATAATTGGTAGCAGCTTTATTTATAAACTGTCTCAAGGGTTTAGCGCTACCTGGTTCAATACGTTCAAATTCTGAGCATATTTTGTCCATAGTATCACCAATGGTAATAATTTCGTCTTTAAAAAATATCTTGTAAGCAGGACTTAATTTATCTAGTGTGTAATAATCAGAAGTAGATTTACCGAAATCGTTGAAGAATTTCTCAAAAATATCGGGCATCCAATACCAACTTGGTCCTATATCAAAAGTAAAACCTTCTTTTTTTAGTTGTCTAGCACGTCCACCAACAGTGTCGTTTTTTTCAAAGACTGAAACTTCGTATCCATATTGCTTTAAGTAGCAACTTGCAGACAAAGCTGAGAACCCTGAACCTATTATAGCTATTGTTTTTTTCATTGTTTAACAAATATAATTAAAAGTTAAACAAAAAAGAATAGTATTTATAAATCTTTAACTAAATTTTCGATGGAATCGTGAAGTTTTACACGCTCTGGTAATTCAAAATTTTTGTCTAAACCTTGTAACTTTGGCCCTAAAAGTAATAAATCTGTTTTATCATTGTTTAACAATAATTTATCAAATTCAGTGATGTAGTTAGGTATCTCGCTGGCCTCTGGGTTTACAGTAAAATATGATACAAAAGTAATCTCATTAAAAAATTCAAGTACACTAACTAAACTATCCATTGGTACGCTTTCGCCAAGAAAAATGGTATGATATCCTTTGCTTCTTAATTGGTAATTTATAAATAATAGTCCTATATCATGAACCTCGTTGTCGGGTAAATAAAGTATAAAGGTTTTTGATAGTGGCTTAGGCTCTAAACTCTGTAAACGTTCAATATTCAACAAAATCTTTTGTTTCATATGAGACGTTAAAAAATGCTCGTGTGCTGGTGTTATAGTATCGGTTTGCCATAATAAACCTATTTCATTTAAAAGCGGTAAAAACACATCGTAAAAAATATCTTTAAAACTTTTGCTGCTTATCAAGTTGTTATAGGTGTTGTAAAACAGTACTTGATCAAAATTAAGCATTGCTAGTTTAAATGCATTAATAGCGTGATCTTCTACCTTTGCTCTAGATGCTATTTCTCTAACTGTTATAGGAATTTCAGGTTCTGTTAATTTTGCAATTTTTGATATTTTATAACCATTATTGTTTAAAAAAGAAATATTTAATAATTTTTGAAGACTGGCTAAACTATAACTTCTAATATTTGTATCACTTCTATTAGGTTGTAATAACCCGTAGCGTTTTTCCCAAATTCTTATAGTGTGAGCCTTAATACCTGTTAAGTTTTCAAGGTCTTTAATGCTGAAATTAACCTGTATATTGTTCATTTTTTATTCTTTTTCGTTAAACAAAAATACAAATACCGATTGAATAATAGTAGAAAATACTATAAAAGTTTAAAAAATTAACAAATGACTATTTTCACCGATAAATCTCTAGTCTCACAATGTGCTTTTTTTTATTTTTTCACATATTATATTTGCCTCTTAAAACCTTTGTATATAAGAGATTATTAGGTATTTTTGAGTATTAATTTTTTTTATTTTCCTATTAGTTTTACAGTCTTTATACATGAGGTTGCTAATTTTTATTTTAACATCTTTATTGTTTTTTTCATGTAAAAACGAAAACTCGAAGTATGTTGATGCACAGGATATTGAAAAAGAAGTTTTTGTTTCTACTCATTTAATCCCAGATACTCATTTTTTAGGTGACGAAGTGTGTGCATCTTGTCATAAAGAACAATTTAAGGATTGGAAAGGGTCTCACCATGACAAAGCGATGGATATTGCTATTGATGCTACTGTTTTGGGAAACTTTAACAATATTATGTTTAAAAGTCAAGACATAACGTCTCGTTTTTTTAAAAAAAATGGCAGTTTTTATGTAAATACAGAGGGACGAGATGGTGAGTACTACGACTATAAAATTGAATATACATTTGGCGTAGAGCCTTTACAGCAATATATTGTTAAGTTTCCTGATGGGCATTACCAATGTTTAAGAACTGCATGGGATACTGAAAAAAATAAGTGGTTTGATTTGTATCCCGATTTTAAGGTATTACATTCTGAATGGTTGCATTGGTCTCGAGGTGGCTTAAATTGGAATACCATGTGTGCCGATTGTCATTCTACAAATGTTAGAAAAGCTTATAATTTAGATAAACATAGTTATAACACAAAATACGCATTAATTAATGTGAGTTGTGAGGCTTGCCATGGTCCTGGTAAAAGTCATATAGAACGTGTAAATACATTAGGTGAAAATTATACGTTTGGTGGTGATATAAAAATGACGTTTACAACAACACCCAAAGCACTAGTTGATCAATGTGCAAGATGCCACGTAAGACGCGAACAATTTTCTGAATTTTATAATTTTGAAGGTACATTTTTAGATCATTATTTTCCACAATTAATCACAAAGGGTATTTATTATCCTGACGGACAGATTTTAGATGAAGTTTATGTTTATGGTTCGTTTCTTCAAAGTAAAATGTATCAAAATAATGTTACGTGCACAAATTGCCATAATGCACATTCCTTAAAGCTAAAATTTCAAGGTAATAAGCTATGTGCACAATGTCATGATACTAAAGTTTATGACGCACCCTCACATCATTTTCATAAGGTATCTACTGAAGCTTCTCAATGTATTAATTGTCATATGACGGGCAAGTTTTACATGGGTAATGATTATCGAAGAGATCATAGTTTTAGAATTCCTCGCCCAGATTTAAGTTTAAAGTATGGCACACCAAATGCTTGTACACAATGCCATACTGATAAAGATGATGAATGGGCCTGGGAAAACTATAAAAAAACACATGGCACTCCAAAACAAAAACATTTTTCTGAGCTTTTAGCACCTGGCATAACTGGGGATTCTCACGGGTTTCAAAAGTTATTAGAATTATCAAAGGACACAATATACCCAGAAATAGCAAGAGCATCGGCGGTAAGAGCAATGAGTAATTATATGGATGAAAATGCTGTAAATAATATGTTGGCATTTTTAAATGATGATTCGCCTATAGTTCGTGGTGCTACAATTGATGCTTTAAATACTGTAAACTCTACCGACTATGCGCGCTATGTTATGCCTTTACTTAAAGATGAGAAGAGAACGGTTAGAGTAAAAGCATTTATGGCTATAGCGGGTTTAAACGAAATGCAAATACCAAAAGCTTATAAAGACGTTTACAAAAAAGTAAATAAGGAGTTCGAAACACATTTAGAGGTTACGTCAGATTTCACAGGAGGACTAGCAAAAAAAGCGTTGTATTTTGTTAAAAAAGGAGATGATCTAAATGCTATAAAATGGTATGAAAAAGCACTTGAGATTGATAATATGGATAATATGATACGCACTAATCTTGCCAGTTTATATTATAAAAATAATGACTTTACAAAAGCAGAAGCGGCTTTTAAAACTATTATTACACAAGAGCCAGAGTTTGCTCAAACCTATTATTCTTACGGATTATTATTAGCTGAACAAAATAGAGTAGAGGAAGCGATTAAGCAGATGAATTTAGCTATAAAATATATGCCACAAAATATTAGGTTTTACTATAATTTAAGCTTGTTGTATGATAAGGTAAATAAACTAAAACAAGCAGAACAAGTGGCTACTAAAGGTTTAAAATTAGATGCTAATAATGAGAGCTTACTATATGTACTAGCTTACATTTACCAAAAACAAGGTGATGTTGGTAAAGCTAAGAATAGCGCTATGAAGTTGGTGCAATTATACCCAAATAATAAGCAATACCAAAGGTTTTATAAGCAATTAAGTACGCAATAGAAGCTAAAGATTAAGTATATCTATTACTACTAGTTTGAAATTGATTTAAAACTAAAGTTGTATTTAGAAGTTGATTTTACACAAGATAAAAGAAGCATCTTAGAGAGAGAACCTGATAGTATATCTCTTTTTTTGAGTCTTATATTGGGTAACCAATTTATAATAAAAACTTCTCTGTTTAAACGTTTTTTGAGTAAAGTGCACACGAGAAGATTCGAACTTCCACATCCTAAAACGGATACTGGCCCCTCAAGCCAGCGCGTCTACCAATTCCGCCACGTGTGCATTTTTTTTGAGGTAAGCTAAAATAAAAAAAGTTAAGCATAATCGCTTAACTTTTTTTGTGACCAGTCTGGGGCTCGAACCCAGGACCCTCTCCTTAAAAGGGAGATGCTCTACCAACTGAGCTAACTGGTCTAAATAATGTTGCCAACTTATCGTTAGCGGGTGCAAATATATAATGTTTAATTAATAAAACAATACTTTTTTTATATAAATTTTCGTTTTTTTGCAGTGCAATTATCTATGTTTTTAATAATCAATTACAAGCAATAATATGATCATAGTTTTACTCGGGTATATGGGGTCTGGAAAATCTTCAGTTGGAAAAATTTTAGCTAAAAAATTAGACTATAATTTAATTGATTTAGACGATTATATAGAAGAAAAAGAGAATTTATCTGTAAAAGAAATATTTAAAACCAAAGGCGAAATTTATTTCAGAAAAAAAGAAACTGAATATCTAAACGGTTTGTTAAAATTAAAAGAAAATACTGTTTTGGCACTTGGAGGTGGTACGCCTTGTTTTGCAGGCAATATGGAAGCAATTGTTGCAGCAACTAATGCAACATCTATTTACCTTAATGGCTCATTACCTTTTTTGTCAAAAAAATTATTTAAAAAGAAAGCAAAACGTCCATTAATAGCACATATAGAAACAGAGGCGCTTATGTTAGAGTTTATTGGTAAACATTTATTTGAGCGTTCTTATTTTTATAACAAAGCAGAACTTAAAATAGTAACCGACAACAAGAAAAAAGATGAGATTGTTGAAGAGATTATTCTAAAATTATTCTAAAACAACTTGATACGTTTTTCCTTTTAAATTAACCTCTACATGCTCATGCAAAGATGTAGATAGAGAAATGCCTTTAAAATCTGCTTTCACAGGATATTTTTTATGATTTCTGTTAACTAAAACAGCGGTTTTAAATTGTTTTAAAGGTACATTTAAAAAATGCTTTACACTATAAATCAAGGTTGTACCAGAGTTTAAAACATCATCTACAAGCACAATCGATTTATTTGTATAATCGGCAGGTTTTAGGGATGTAGAAATTTCTGAAATGGGATTTGTTTTATCTAAACTAACTTTACAAAGTATCGGGTTAATATCCGAGATACTTTCAAGAGTGGCTTTTAGTTTTTTTGCGAGTATAAAACCATTCTTTTCTATACCTGCAATAACTACTTCATGCTCATCAACGTTGCTCTCGTATATTTGAAATGCAATTCGTTTTATTTTATGCTGAATCTCTTTGTGATTTAAAATAACGTTGTTCTCTAGTTTCATGAAGTTATCATTAAAAATAATCGCTTAAAATTAATCATTTTCAGTATTAAAATCATCAATATCTCGTCTATCTTTTTTAGTAGGCCTGCCAGTGCCTTTTTTTCTATAATAGTCTTTAGAGTATTTTAACAATTCTTGAGCTTCAAATTCTGATTTTGGCGTGGTATCTATTCTGTAAATATCTACAAGTTTTGCAGAAACTCTGTTGGGAGGAATATCATTTACAGTTAATTTATAATTAATTTGATTTTTACGTAATTCAATACTATCAGTAGCATAAACTTCACGACTAGGTTTTACCACAGCACCATTTACTTTAATTTGTCCTTTTTTACATGCCGTTGTGGCAATTGTTCTTGTTTTATAGTATCTAACACACCATAAAAATTTATCTACACGCATACAATTATTGTATAAACTAACGTTAATGTTATTGCACAAGATTGCATTAATATTGTATCTTGCGCCTCAAAAATACGGAATTATGAGTTTAAGGAAAATTGGTTTATTGCTCTTATGTACAATATCTATTTTTATATCATGCGAAAATGATGATGACCTTCAACAATTACCTACCCAAACGATAAGAGATAGAGGCGAACAGCAACTTGCAGACAATATTTCTTTACTAGAATATTTAACCACACATTATTACAATGCTGGAGATTTTGAGGGAAGTACTAATCCTAAAATTGATGATTTAATTATTGGAGAAGTACCAGCAAATGGTGTGCTACCAAACGCAACAGACAGAATATTATATACTGATGATAATGATGATACAAATGATGCAGTACAGGTAATAACAACAACTTTTGCAGAAACTGAATACGAATATTATATCTTAGAATTAAACAAAGGTGGCGGTACTACATCTCCAAATTTTTCTGATAGGGTTAGGGTTGTATATCAAGGTTCTTTACTTGATGGATCAGTATTTGATAGCGCAGTAACACCAGTTGATTTAAATTTAGTTGGTGATGGTGCAACAGTAGCAGGAACTATAAGTGGATGGAGAAAAGTGTTTCCTATGTTTAAAGTATCAGAGTCATTAACCAATAATGGTGATGGCACATTTTCTTTTACCAACCATGGTACTGGCGTTATGTTTTTACCTTCTGGATTGTCTTATTTTGCTAATCCACCAACAAATAGTGGTATACCATTATACGCCCCATTAATTTTTAAATTTGAATTGTTACAAAGCTTTATAGTAGATCATGATAATGATGGTGTACCTAGTTATTTAGAAGATTTAAATAATGATAATGAGTTTATTATTGACCCAGATAACACAGATACTGATGATGATACTGATGGTGATGGCTTACCTGATTATGTTGATGTTGATGATGATGGTGATGGGATATTAACAATAGATGAGGATGAAAATGGAGATGGTAACCCAATGAATGATATAGGGCCAAATGGTTTACCTAGATATTTAGATCCTGAATCATAGAACACAGAATTTTATAAATAATACAAAAACAAAAAGCTCACCATATGATGAGCTTTTTGTTTCTGTAAATGTGTCTTTTAATTACAATTTGGTTTACAGTAATAACGATAAACTTAAAATTAATTGATCTGGTCTGGTATCTAATCTACTTTCAACACTACCTACGTTAGTATTTATAAATGTAGCTTCGTTATTATTAAAACCTCTTTCATACCTTAAATCAATCCCTAGTTTTTTAAAGTTTAAGCCAATACCAAAATTTAAACCTACTGAAAAATCGTTTTCAACATCGTTTATAGTAATACTATCAAATTCAGAATCTAAAATATATTGAAACGATGGGCCTGCAAATACACTAATGGGCCCTAATACTTTAATACCTAATAATACTGGTGCGTCTAACTTAGTTAGTTGAAAACTATCGTTTCTATAATCACTTTTGGTTCTCGTGTAAACTAGCTCTGGACGTAAATAAATATCTTTACCTATTTTTCCGAAAATACCAACATGAAAGCCAATATTTCTATCAGGATTTTCAGCATTAGCGTTAATAGATTCAAAATAATCACCATTTCCATTGTAGTTTAATCCACCTTTTAAACCAAAACCTGCCTGAGTTTGGGCAAAACTAGATAAAGAAAGGAAGGTTAAAGCCGTTAGAAGTAACACAACCTTGATTGAAGAAAATTGTGCTTTTAATTCGTTTTGTAATTCATTTGTTCGTTTCATAATTATTCGTTTTAAGATTTGATGTTTTCTCCATAATCAAAAACGTTGCCAAACGTTAATTATTTTAAGAAATATAGAATAAAACAAAAAGGTTCTCTCAAAAAAATTGAGAGAACCTTTAATATAAGCTAGTACTATTAAATTATTTTCTCTTTAATACGGCCTTTGTTTTTTCTATAATGGCTGCACTATTTAAACCATATTTTTCCATGAGTTGTGCAGGTGTGCCAGATTCTCCAAAAGTATCATTTGTACCAACAAACTCTTGTGGTGCAGGATTATTTGTTGCTAATACTCTAGCAACACTTTCTCCTAATCCACCCAAAACGTTATGCTCCTCAGCAGTAACCACACAACCTGTTTTTGCAACAGATTCTAAAATAGCGGTTTCATCAAGCGGTTTAATAGTATGTATATTTATTACTTCAGCAGAAATACCTTGCTCATGTAAAGCTTTTGAGGCTTCTAATGCTTCCCAAACTAAGTGACCAGTAGCCACAATTGTAACATCTGTACCTTCTGTAAATTTTATGGCTTTACCAATTTCAAATTTTTGATCAGCAGGTGTAAAAATAGGAACAGATGGTCTACCAAAACGTAAGTAAACAGGGCCATCATATTCTGCAATGGCTATAGTAGCTGCTTTCGTTTGATTAAAATCACAAGGGTTAATTACTGTCATTCCAGGCAGCATTTTCATCATACCAATATCTTCAAGAATTTGGTGTGTTGCACCATCTTCACCTAAAGTTAAACCAGCATGCGATGCACATATTTTTACGTTTTTACCTGAATATGCTATAGATTGACGAATTTGATCGTAAACACGACCCGTAGAAAAGTTTGCAAAAGTACCTGTAAATGGTATTTTACCACCAATGGTTAAACCAGCTGCAATACCCATCATGTTAGCTTCTGCAATTCCTATTTGGAAAAAGCGTTCTGGGTTTTCCTTAATAAATTCGTTCATCTTTAAAGACCCAATTAAGTCAGCACAAAGCGCTACCACATTGGGGTTAGTTCTTCCAAGCTCTGTTAAACCTGCACCAAAACCACTTCTTGTATCTTTTTTTTCTGTGTATGTATATGTTTTCATTTTTTTTTAAATAAGTGGTTTAGTAATCGCCTAAAGTTTCTGGGTTTTGCTTTAATCCAAGGGCTAATTGTTCATCATTTGGTGCTTTACCATGCCACGCATGTGTATGCATCATAAAATCTACACCATTACCCATTATAGTTTTAAGTAATACACAAACAGGTTTTCCCTTTCCAGTTTCTGCTTTAGCTTTAGCCATACCAGCCAAAATAGCCTCAAGGTTATTGCCTTCTTCAATTTCTAATACTGTCCAGCCAAAAGCTTCAAACTTACCTTTAATGCTGCCCATAGGTAAAACATCATCGGTAGACCCATCAATTTGCTGTCCGTTTAAATCTATGGTAGCAATAAGGTTATCTACTTTTTTCCCAGCAGCATACATAATTGCCTCCCAGTTTTGTCCTTCTTGTAACTCACCATCACCATGTAATGTATAAACAATATTATCGTCATTGTTTAATTTTTTAGCTTGTGCAGCACCTAAGGCTACAGACATACCTTGACCTAAAGATCCAGATGCTATTCGTATTCCTGGTAAACCTTCATGGGTTGTAGGATGACCTTGTAAACGCGAATTTATAAGTCTAAATGTATTTAATTCTTCAACTGGAAAATAACCAGCTCTTGCCAATACACTGTAGCAAACAGGAGAAATGTGTCCGTTAGATAAGAAGAACAAATCCTCTCCAATTCCATCCATGTCGAATGTATCTTTTCTTTCCATAATTTCGTTGTAAAGTGCAACGAAAAATTCAGTACAACCTAAGGAACCTCCTGGGTGCCCAGAATTTACCTTATGAACTTGTCTTAAGATATCTCTTCTAACCTGAGTACAGATATCTTCTAAGTGTTTAATGTTTGGCATGTTAAGTGATTATTTTTTGCGCCACAAAAATAGGGTATTGAGATAGGTTTACAAACAAAATAAAGTGGTATTTTGAATAAATTTACTAAAGGTTTAAGTAGATTTAATAAGTCTGTTTTTTTTGATTTAAAATATGTAGGTTTGCTTTCTGGTTTATAAGATTTATGAAATTTGAATTAAATACAAAGGATACGCAAAGTAAAGCACGTGCAGGAAAAATAACAACAGACCATGGCGTGATTGAAACGCCTATATTTATGCCTGTTGGCACTGTAGCTTCTGTAAAGGGAGTGCACCAGCGAGAACTAAAGAATGATATAAATCCAGATATTATCTTAGGAAATACCTATCATCTATACTTACGCCCTCAAACAGAAATTATTGAAAAAGCAGGTGGGCTTCATAAATTTATGAATTGGGATAGAAATATTTTAACCGATTCTGGAGGTTATCAAGTATACTCACTTTCTGCTAATAGAAAGATAAAAGAGGAAGGTGTTAAATTTAAATCGCATATTGATGGGAGCTACCATACATTTACCCCAGAAAACGTTATGGAAATACAGCGTAGTATTGGTGCTGATATTATTATGGCTTTTGATGAATGTACACCGTATCCTTGCGATTATAATTACGTAAAACGCTCGATGCATATGACGCATCGTTGGTTGGATAGATGCATCAATCATTTAGAAAAAACACCTTTAAAATATGATTATAAACAAGCTTTTTTTCCAATTGTTCAAGGTGGTACTTATAAAGATTTAAGAATACAATCTGCAGAATACATAGCTAATGCTGGTGCAGTAGGAAACGCTATTGGTGGATTATCTGTTGGAGAACCAGCCGAAGAAATGTATGCTATGACAGAGGTAGTATGCAACGTTTTGCCAGAAGATAAACCCAGATATTTAATGGGTGTTGGCACACCAATCAATATTTTAGAAAATATTGCGTTAGGTATAGATATGTTTGATTGTGTAATGCCAACACGAAATGCAAGAAACGGTATGCTGTTTACCGCACATGGTACCATAAATATTAAAAACAAAAAGTGGGCAGACGATTTTTCTGCTATTGATGATATGGCTATTACTTTTGTAGATACCGAATACAGTAAAGCCTATTTACGTCATCTATTTACAGTAAATGAGTTGTTAGGAAAGCAAATAGCAACTATCCATAATTTAGGATTTTATATGTGGTTGGTTCGCGAGGCAAGAAAGCATATTTTAGCAGGAGATTTTGCCGAATGGAAAAATAGTATGGTAAAACAAATGGATAATAGACTTTAAAATGAAATATACCCTTTTAGAATTTGAGATAGGGAGATTATGAAAATATTAGATTGGTACATATTAAAGCGCTATTTATTCACCTTTTTGATGATGCTTTTACTGTTTATCCCAATAGGAATTACAGTAAATTTAGCTGAAAAAATAGGTAAAATTTTAGATAACGACGTGCCTTTTAATGAAGTGGCGTTATTTTATTTAGATTTTACCATTTATTTTGCAAATCTTCTTTTTCCATTATTTCTTTTTTTATCTGTAATATGGTTTACTTCAAAATTAGCAAATAATACAGAGATTGTTGCGTTTTTAAGCTCTGGTGTTTCCTTTTCAAGATTTTTAAGACCCTATATTTACGGCGCTACAATAACGGCTGCTTTTGCTTTGTTTTTAGGTATGTTTTTAGCCCCCGAAGCGAGTAAAGGTTTTAACGAATTTGATTATAAATATTTTAAAAAAGGTAAGAGCGCAGTTGATGGTAAAAATGTATACCGACAAATAAATGACACTGATTTTATTTATGTGAGCAGTTATGATTCAAAAAATAAATTAGGTCAAAATTTTACTTTAGAGCATTTAGAAAATAATACATTAAAATATAAAATTAGCTCAAAAAGTATTAGATATATTGATAGAGACTCAACCTACAGGTTAATAGATTATGTTAAGCGAAACGTAGGCCCTTTAGGTGATACTTTAGATATAGTAAGACGAAAAGACACATTGTTTTCTTTTGAAGCCGAAGATTTAACTCCAGTAATTTACATAGCAGAAACATTATCTTATCCCGAATTAACCAAGTTTATAAAAAAGGAAGAAGCTAGAGGCTCATCTAATATTGGGCGTTATAAATTGGTGTTATATAGAAAATGGAGTTTACCAGTTTCTATTTTTATATTAACCATCATTGCTGTAGCAGTGTCTTCTATAAAACGTCGCGGTGGTATGGGTGTTAACTTAGCATTGGGTATTTGTATTGCAATGATATTTGTGTTTTTCGACAAAATATTTGGTGTTATGGCACAACAATCCAATTTTCCACCAATAATTGCAGTCTGGTTTCCTAATTTCATATTTGGTATTTTAGCAGTATATCTATTATATAAAGCCAAACGCTAAGTTTTAATATGAAATAGAATATACAGAATTAACGTAGCTGTTTTGTATATTAATTATACCAAAAGCGTAGATATAGTAGTAGCTAAATTGAAGCTTTTTAACGAAGTTTACGCACCAAAGAGTAAGCTAAAATGGATACACTATTTCATATTAAACCTAAACTTAAAAATTACCTTCATTTACATCTTTTAGTTTTTATTGCAGGTTTTACGGCCATTTTAGGAAAAGAAATTTCAATTACAGCAATTCCTCTAGTTTGGTTTCGTATGTCTATGGCAGCAGTTTTAATGTTTCTTTTTATAAAATTTAGAAATATTACATTAAAAATAGATAAAAGGTCAATAATTAATTTATCCTTTGCAGGCATTATCATTGCATTACATTGGATAACTTTTTTTGCAGCCATAGATGCTGCAAATATTTCTATAGCATTAGCAATGTTTTCTACTGGTGCATTTTTTGCATCCATTATAGAACCTATATTTTATAAAAGAAAAATTATAGGCTACGAAATACTATTTGGTATACTAGTAATTATTGGCGTTTTTATCATTACAAAAGGTGAAATAAAATATTTAACGGGGATTTTATTAGGGATTTCATCTGCTTTTTTCTCATCATTATTTGCAGTTTTAAATGGTGTTTTTTTAAAAAAACATTCAGCTACAGTTATTTCTTTTTACGAATTTATTAGCGGTGTGTTATTTATTTCTGTATTTATATTTTTTTTTGAAGGAGGTTTTTCTGTTGATTTTTTTAATATCAGCGCTAAGGATTTTTGGTTATTATTCATTTTAGCATCAATTTGTACTGCTTATGCTTTTATAGCATCTGTGTATGTTATGAAACTTATTAGTCCCTATACTGTTGTGTTAACTTATAATTTAGAACCTGTTTATGGTATTCTAATAGCATTAACATTATATCCTGAGAGCGAAAAAATGAGTGCAGAATTTTATTATGGTGCATTCATTATTATAGGAACTGTACTGTTAAATGGTATTTTAAAAAACAAGCACGTCTTTAAAAGAAAACAAATAAGTTAATTTCTAAAATTGAAACAAAATAATTTCCTTAGTTTTGTGTACTAACTAAAAAATAAATTAAATTCTTATGGAATATTTAGAATTTGAATTACCTATAAAGGAGCTAGAAGAACAACTTCAAAAATGTAAAGTGATTGGAGAGGAAAGTGATGTTGATGTTACCGAAACCTGCGAACAAATAGAGCAAAAGCTAAAAAAAACAACTACAGATATTTATAAAAACATGACGCCTTGGCAACGTGTGCAACTCTCTAGGCATCCTGATAGACCATATACCTTAGATTATATAAAAGCTATTTGCGGTGATTCTTTCTTAGAATTACATGGAGATAGAAGCTTTAAAGATGATAAAGCAATGATAGGTGGTTTAGGTAAAATTGGAGACCAAAGCTACATGTTTATAGGTCAGCAAAAAGGATTTAACACCAAAACACGACAATATAGAAACTTTGGTATGGCTAACCCTGAAGGGTATCGTAAAGCATTGCGATTAATGAAGTCCGCCGAAAAATTTGGTATTCCTGTTGTTACACTACTTGATACTCCAGGTGCTTACCCTGGTTTGGAAGCTGAAGAGCGTGGACAAGGAGAAGCCATAGCTAGGAATATTTTAGAAATGACACGTTTAAAAGTGCCTGTGGTTACTGTAGTAATAGGCGAAGGTGCTTCTGGAGGTGCATTAGGCATTGGCGTTGGAGATCGTGTATTAATGTTAGAAAATACGTGGTATTCAGTAATATCACCAGAGTCTTGTTCATCTATTTTATGGCGTAGCTGGGAATATAAAGAGACTGCAGCAGAGGCATTAAAGCTTACAGCAACAGACATGAAAAAACTTAAGTTAATTGATGCTATAATTAAAGAACCAGTTGGAGGAGCTCATAGAGATAGAGACAAAACATTTAAAAGTATATCTAATGCCATAGAAAAGCATTATGGGGAATTAAAAAACTTATCACCAACAGATTTAGTACATCAACGTATGGAAAAATATTCCAATATGGGAGTTTATAAAGGATAACTCCTTTAAAACCAAAAGCTAAAAAATCTGAAGTGAAAACTTCAGTTTTTTTTTGTGGTTATTCACAATATAATTTAGTTATCAACAGTTGTTTTGTTAATACTGCGTGTACAATCAAAACACATATTTTTAAAATCACACACATTATTTATATACTTTCGTAGGGATGAAACAACCTAACCAAATATCGGGATATAAAGTAGATAAGAGTACATTAATCAATCTTGAGAAAGGGAAGATACCACCACAAGCTACTGATTTAGAAGAAGTTGTGTTAGGTGCTATGATGATTGATAAAAAAGGTGTAGATGAGGTTATTGATATTTTAAGTCCTGATGCATTTTATAAAGAGGCGCATCAACTCATTTTCGAAGCCATTTTTCAGTTGTTTGAAGGTAGTGAGCCTGTAGACTTATTAACCGTTTCTACACAGTTAAAGAAAAATGCAAAATTAGAAATGGTAGGCGGCGATTTTTACCTTATTTCTTTAACTCAAAAAGTAGCTTCATCTGCGCATATTGAGTTTCATGCACGTATCATCCTTCAAAAATTTATTCAACGTAGTTTAATAAAAATTTCAAACGAAATTATTGAAGATTCTTATGATGAAACTAAGGATGTTTTTGATTTATTAGACAAAGCAGAATCTAAATTATACGAAGTTACTCAAGGCAATATTAAAAAATCTAGTGAAACTGCTCAAGAATTAGTTATACAAGCTAAAAAGAAAATTGAGGAGATTTCTAATAAAGAAGGTTTAAGTGGTATCCCCACTGGGCTACATAAACTTGATAAGCTAACCTCTGGTTGGCAACCATCAGATTTGATTATTGTAGCAGCCCGACCTGGTATGGGTAAAACGGCGCTAACACTTTCTATGGCACGAAATATTGCGGTAGATCAAAAAGTTCCAGTAGCATTTTTCTCTTTAGAGATGGCTTCTGTACAATTAATTACGCGTTTAATTTCTAGCGAAACAGGCTTGTCATCTGAAAAATTAAGAACAGGTAAACTTGAAAAGCACGAATGGGAACAACTTAACGTAAAGGTTAAAGATTTAGAAAAAGCTCCACTGTTTATTGATGATACACCTTCGCTTTCTATTTTTGATTTAAGAGCAAAAGCACGTCGTTTATCATCACAGCATGGTATAAAACTGATAATGATTGATTACTTACAGTTAATGACTGGTGGTAGTAGTCATGCAGGGAATCGTGAACAGGAAATTTCTATGATATCTAGAAACCTTAAAGCATTAGCTAAAGAATTAAATGTACCTGTAATAGCTTTATCGCAGTTGTCACGTGCGGTAGAAACACGTGGCGGCAGTAAAAGACCTTTATTATCAGATTTACGTGAATCTGGAGCCATAGAGCAAGATGCAGATATTGTAAGTTTTATTTATAGACCAGAGTATTATAAAATTGATGAGTGGGATGATGAAGAGCGATCACCAACTGAAGGACAAGCAGAATTTATTATAGCAAAACATAGAAATGGTGGCTTGGAAAATATTCGTCTGAAATTTATTGGGCATTTAGGTAAGTTTGATAATCTTGATGATTTCGATTCTCCGTTTGAATTTCATAGTAAAATGAATGCTGCAGCTAATGATGATACTTTTAAAGCTGACAACTTTACTGCTAGTCCAGATCAAGCTTTTGGTAGTTCGTTTAACGAAGAGGATGATAACGATGTACCTTTTTAACATTTGATTAATTATTAAGCCTGATTTTTTTATTTATCTTTCACACAATGAAAAAGTCCCTAATATTTATTGTTTTATTATTTCTCAGTGTAAAATCCTATGCCTCTTACATCCTTGTACCTATGGATGTTGACGGTCAAAAAAACCATTTAAAGGCCTATGGCATTACATTTTGGACTTTAGAAAAACAACTTAAAGTTAAATGGCTACTTAATTATAGAGGTGGTGCTTTCTTACTGCCAGATACCGAAGCTATACAACAAGAATGTCAAATTAGAGGTGTATCTTTTGAAGTGATATCTAATGCGAAAGCAGAGAGTATTCTAGAAGAAATTGCTAGCCCTAGTATGAATATGGAAGCTGTAGTTTTGGAAAAAGCACCAAAAGTAGCTGTATATACACCAAAAGGCAAGTTACCCTGGGATGATGCTGTAACTATGGTATTAAAATATGCCGAAATCCCTTATGAAACTATTTATGATGAAGAAGTTTTAAACGATGGACTATTACTCTTCGATTGGTTGCATTTACATCATGAAGATTTTACAGGCCAGTATGGTAAATTTTATGGCATGTACCGATCTTCATCATGGTATATTCAAGAAAAAAAAGAGGCGGAAGCTTTGGCAACTAAACTAGGCTACGCTAAAGTATCAGATGCAAAACTTGATGTTGCACTTAAAATACGAAACTATGTTTTAGGTGGCGGATTTATGTTTGCCATGTGTAGCGCTACAGATAGTTTTGATATTGCACTTGCTGCCGAAGGCGTTGATATCTGTGAGCCCATGTTTGATGGTGATGGTAGTGATCCAGCGTATCAAAATAAAATTGACTTTAATAAAACATTTGCTTTTACTAATTTTTTACTGGAAAGAAGTCCTAAAATATATGAGTTTTCATCTTTAGATACGACACGTAAACGCGCAATTTCTAAAACAGCAGATTATTTTTCTTTAATGGAATTTTCAGCAAAATGGGATCCTATTCCAACCATGCTATGCCAAAATCATACAGCTTTAGTTAAAGGATTTATGGGGCAAACTACAGCATTTACCAGAGACGAGGTGAAATCTAATGTATTGGTTTTAGGAGAAAATAAGACCAACGGAGAAGCTAAATATATTCATGGTATTAAAGGCAAAGGCTTTTTTACATTCTATGGTGGCCATGATCCTGAAGATTATCAACACCGCGTGGGAGACCCGAAAACAGAACTTGATTTACACCCTACCTCACCAGGCTACCGTTTAATTTTAAATAATGTTTTGTTTCCTGCTGCCAAAAAGAAAAAGCAAAAAACTTAATTGACAATAATTACCTTTCTTTTAAACGTATACACAAAACCATCTGATCCTATATTTCCTCTGGATGTAATATTTGTATTGAGTACTAAATCATCATCAGTAGGTGTTAGTACACCAGCAAACTCATCGCCATTAACAAATAATATGGATTGCGCATCATAAACGGGGATAGAAACAGAGTATACACCCGTATCAAATGCGTCCTCTAATGTGTCATCGGTATTATTATTTTGTATTTCAATTGATCCACTACCTACAGAATCTACATTAAAAACCCATATAATAGTATCCATATCATAATCAATATCTACACCTACAAAACCTCCAGATACATTAATTAAATGCCACTGAAAAATCTGTGCTGTCTCTTGCTTAAAATCTTGGGTATTATCATTACTATCTACACTACATCCAAAACATAAAAACAGAAAGGTAATTGGTATTAAAAACTTAATTTTCATATTAAAAACACGTTTTTGTATATAATAGATGGTAAAAATAAACAAAGGTTGCGTTCTATATTATAAAACTTAAAATTTGTTTATTAATTTTTCCTTTTCAAATATAACTTCTTCAAGTATTTTTTCTACACCTAAATTATTATTGCTTTTGGTTTCAAATCTTGCTGTGGCTTTTACTAGCGGATGCGCATTTTCCATGGCATAACTAAAATAGGCATTTTCTAACATTTCTAAATCATTATTGTAATCCCCAAAAGCCATAGTTTCTTGATAACTAATATTGTATGTGTCTTGTATATGTTTTATGGCGCTACCTTTATTAGCAGAATTTTCAGAAATGTCTACCCAATGTGTCGCTGAAAGCTTCACCTTAAAATCACTTTCAAGTTCCTTGATTGTTGGATAAATATACTTCTCAGAACTTTCTTCATGAAATAGAGCAACTTTATAAACGTCTTCTGTAATAACTTCAGGATTATCAATAATCTCATAATTTTTATAATACTCAGAAAGTAAGTTTAATAGAGGTGTAGAATTGCTCATTACATACGCTTTATGCCGCGTACAAAAAACAGGATGCGCATTATCAATAGTACTTATTAAGTTTATAATTTTTTTAAGATTGCTCTTTTCAATTGGGTTAGATATAAATATCGTGTTGTTTTCTAGAGCTAAACCTCCATTTTCGGCAACAACAATAATATCATCTTTAATAACTTCTAATTTATCAATCATTCCATAATAAGGTCTGCCACTTGCGGCAACAAAAATTATATTATGTTCTTGTAGTTTTTTAAACAGTTTAAAGAATAATGTGCTAATCTCGTGTTTAGAGTTTAGCAAAGTGCCATCCATATCTGTTGCAATTAATTTTATTTTAGCTAACTCCATATGTTGTAAATATAATTATAAAAAAACGTTGTTTTTTAGTATACGGTGTAAATTTATTTTTGAATAGAATTGTGATATATAAAAGACTAAAACACACTAAGTTGCAAAAGAATACATTAATAAAAATCGATTAAATGATTGTTTTTTACGTTAAATTACATAAATTAGCATTTTAAACCTCAAAATCTACCTCATGAAAACGAAATTAATTTTTCTTAGTTTTTCTTTTTTACTAATATCAAGTATTTGTTTTTCTCAAAAACGAAAAGACCCTAAAAGTATTATTAGCGATGATGTAGCCATAAAAAAATACCATAGTAAGGATGAATTAGACAGGTTGCCAAAAGGCGATTTACTAGTACTTTATGTAGAAAGAATAGAAAGCTTGGTAAAATTGATGCCATATATTGCATTTGCAACTAAACCCGGTGTTACTATGTCTACTTTGGGTATCCCAAACGATGGTGATAATAGAAAAGCACTTGATGATCAGTTTGATGCAACCGATAAATTTCTAGAAAGTACTTCAGAATTTCAAAAACGTATACTTCCATACTCAGATACAGATAACCTAGTATCTGCTATTATTTTTTATGAGGAAACTTTAAAAGCGCTTCACCAGTATAGCGAATTTCATTAAAAATAGTTTAGTTTGATAAAGAAAATTCTTTAGTATTCGACTTCTTCGTTATACGCTATCCTCTTTTTATAATTCACAAATATGTAGTGTTATTCTATATTAATGTGTTTTGTCAGTTAAAAATGTATTTCATCGATTTTTAAGTGTTAAATCTGTCATTATTAATGTATTTTATCGAAATAATTGGTATTTCGTGGATTATTCTATTAATTTTGATTAGCTTGAATAGACAGCGTTTTATTCCTAATAGAAAATAAAAGAATAATGAAAAATAGTACTCAAATAATTTTAACACTTTTAATCACTTTTAGTGGCTTTGCGCAACAAGAAAAGGGAATAGTGGGAGACATTAATTGGTTGAATAATTGGACTGAATTTAAATCTAATGAAATTGATTATGGAGAACCAACCCAAATCTTGGCAGGAAGTATTACAGAAGATACAACTTTAAGTAAAGGAGAAGTATATTTACTTTTAGGTAGCGTTTTTGTAGCTCCAGAGGTAACTTTAACAATAGAGTCTGGTACAGTTATATTTGGAGATTATAAAACTAATGGATCTTTAACCATTGCACGTAATGCCCGTATTATCGCAAAAGGAAAAGCAACAGACCCTATTATCTTTACTTCAAATAGAAGCGTTAGAAAAGCTGGTGATTGGGGAGGTATTATAATACTTGGTGGCGCTCCAATAAACAAATACGGATCGGGTTCTGTAGCATCTTTTCATCCAAAAATTAAGCCTGTCGATTATGCTAATACAAATTATGGTGGTGAAAATACTGATGATTTTTCTGGTGAGTTAAAGTATGTGCGTATAGAATATGCAGGTAAAAGAATTTCACAAGATACTTATTTTAATGGTTTATTATTGGCCAGTATTGGTACAAGTACAGTTTTAGAACACGTTATGGTAAGCCATTGTGGAGAAGATGGATTTGAAGTATGGGGTGGTAATGTTTCTTTAAATAATGTAATATCCTACCGCTCTAAGGGTACAGATTTTAAATTTAATTATGGTACTACCTCAGTTATTTTTAATTCTCTTGCAGTTCGTTCTCCATACGCATCAAATGGTAGTGGCGATAAATGTCTTGAAGTACTATCTTATATAAATAAAGAGGAAATTGACTTCTCTAAAAATAAAACAGAAGTAAAGGCAAGTAATTTAACTTTTTTAAACATAAGTAATGATTTAGAATCTGCAATAAAAATGAATTTAGTACACGAAGGTATTTATGTAGGAGAAAACACAAATTTAAATATTTCTAAAAGTGTAATATCTGGTTTTAACCCTGCTGTAATTTTAGATGAAAATATCTTAATTAATCAAAATAATTTAGATAAAATTAGTTTTAAGGAAATGTATTTTAACAATTGCAATGGTAATATTTTTACAGAAAATAATACTAATAATGATGATTTAGAAAATTATTACGGTAATAGGTCATTTTTCAATGTGTATTCTAAAAGTAGTAATGCTGAAACATTTATAGCTTCAAATAGTTTTAAGAAGCCTGATTTTAGATTAAGAATTAATAAAATTATTGCATCAAATATTGATAGAGATGCATTAGACGATTAAATAATAAATAAAGATAAAACTAACTCTAGGTGTAATTTTATTCATTATAAAATAACAGTGATTTTCTCCTAGAGGTTTTATTAAATAATAGTACTCTGTATGAGGAATTTTACTAGTGTTAACATTCTTGTTTTTACCTTAGCGTTGATACCATCAACGCTTTTGGCACAAGTAGTTATTAGTAAGCCTAATTTAGGATTTACCCAAGCATGTGCAAGTGCATCTTTCAATACTTATAATGTTACATTTTCTTTTTCTCCCGAAAGTGGTTTAGAAAACACAAATACATTTATTATAGAAATGTCTGATGCTAATGGTAGTTTTTCTAACGCAACAGTAGTTTTTACATCAAATGCAGGAAGCGTTGTAACATCTCCTGCTACATTAAATTTTGCAATTCCTACCGAAACTTTCGGAGAAGGTTATAAAGTTAGAATAAAAAGTACTGCACCAGCTGTAACAAGTAGTGCATCCAATCAATTTGCAGCGTATTATAAAATTCAAGATAGTCCTTTTACCATCAACAATTTAATAGAAACAGCTGTGTATTGCGCAGGAGGAAGTTATTTACTTACAATTGACAATCCTGGCGATGCAGCAAACGATTCTCCTTTACAGTATTCAAATTTAATTTTTAATTGGTTTAAGGAAACAAGCCCAACCACATCTCAATTGGTGACTACTGGCGATAGTTTAGCAGTAAACACTCCAGGTACTTATTTTGTTGAAACGAATTACGGAAGTTGTACGTCAAATTCATTTTCAAATAGAGTAGCTGTTAGTGAAGCATCTTATGGGTCAGCAGTAGCATCAATTAATTCTAGTTTAGGAAATCCTTATTGTTCTGGAAACGGTCCTACAACGCTAAGTGCTATCAACGGTTTAGCTTACCAGTGGTTTAAGGATGGAGAAACGATTGAAGGCGCTACAAATCAAATGTATCAAACTAATGAAGCAGGACTATATAATGTGACTATAGATTTAGACAACTGTACAGCTTCAGCATCTATAGATTTAGTGACTACTGATTTTACAAGCGAAATTGATGTTGATGAAACTAATATACTAGAATCTGGGGAATCGTTATTTGTAAACGTAACAACAACAGCAGTTAATCCAGAATTTCAATGGTATTTAAATGAAGTGCTAATTGCAGGCGCTAATCAAGATACGTTTGAAGTTTTACAACAAGGTAATTATAAAGTAAAAATTAGTCAAACTCAAGGATGTAATGCGTCGCAGGATATCAGTTTTAGCGTTTCCGAACCTTTTCCAGATGTGGCTAAAATTCCAAATGTTATTACACCTAACGGCGATGGAATTAATGATACTTGGGTTATTCCTCAAGCTTTTGTAAGTGGAACAAATACTCAGGTTACATTAATAAACATACAGGGTAAAGTTGTATTTGATACTTCAGAATATCAAAATAATTGGCCACAAAACGAATTAGATTTTAAAGATGTAAACCTAGTTTACTATTATATTATAAAAACACCAAATCAACAGGTTAAAAAAGGATCTATTACGGTTCTAAATTAAAATGAATAAATATCTATTATATATGTTTCTAGTGTTATGTACCATTCAACAATTCTACTCTCAAGAGAGTAACGGTATTGTTGCTTTGGCATTACCTGTTAGAAACTCTCTAAAATTTAATAGATATGCTGTTCATCCTACATTTAGTTTTGTGAGAGAACAAAATAAATATATAAGCTTTACCAATAAAAGGCAGTGGGCACAATTTAATGACGCTCCAGAAGCTTATCTATTTAGTTATACGGGACGTTTTTCTGAGAATATTGGAGCTGGTTTAGGTGTGTTTCAACAAAACTTTGGAGTTCTTACCACTTTTGGTGGTATGGCAAATTTTGCCTACAACGTCAGCTTTAGTAGAGAGAATAATTTAACTTTTGGATTAAATATTGGCGCTTACCAAAGTGGCTTAAACCAAGGTAGAGTAGTTGTTAATACACCAGATCCTTCTTTACAAAACGTGCCATCAAATTTCTTATTATCTATTAATCCAGGTATAAATTATGGTACTACTTTTTTTGATTTAGGCGTAAGTATAAATAATTTGGTAAGCTATAATGTAACTAACAATCAGATAATTGAAGATAATCCAGAACAAGCACTACAAGCACATGTAATGTATACGGGTTATATGGACTCTCGTGGTTTTTTTGATGAGAGTAAATTTACCACATTAATTAGGAGTGAATTTAAAAAAGACCAAACTGTAATTTCAGGTGTAGCTATGGTAAATGTACCAAAGGGTATTTGGGCTCAAGTAGGATACAATTCGCTTTATGGCGCATCGGCTGGTTTGGGTGTTAATGTTACTAATACTATTGCTGTTGAGTATAACTATGAGCAATCTATAAGTCATTTTTCTGAATTTGGAAGTTCTCATGAAATTACTTTGGCATACCGTTTCAATAAAAATAGGAGCTATAATTATGGAGATGAAGATGAAGAACAATCAGTATTTAATACTAATAAAAGGCGTGTTAAGCGAAATAACTTAACAGATGACGATAGAGCTAGGATAGCAGAAAGAAGAGCTGAATTGGCAACAAAACGAAAAGCAGAGGCGGAAAAAGAAGAGAAAGTAATATCTGAAATTTCAACCCAAAAAAATGAAATAGAGAGTGTTAAAAAAGAACTAAAGCAAGATAAAGCACCAAAATTAGAAATAGGAAACGTTGACAAGCAAACTGAAATAACAGCAGAAGAAGCCCGTGAAAGGGAAGAAGAACGCCTGAAACTAGAGGCAGAGGAAAAAGCAAAAATAGAAGAAGCCAAAATAGCAGAGTTAAAAGCTATAAAAAAAGCTAAAGAAGAGGAAGAAAAACAAAAAGCAATACAACTTGAAATAGCTAAAGAACAAAAAAGAATAGCAGCGCAAGCTAAGGAAGAAGCTCGTGAAAAGGAAGAAAAACGTATTAAACTAGAGGCAGAGGAAAAAGCAAAAATAGAAGAAGCCAAAATAGCAGCGTTAAAAGCTATTAAAAAAGCTAAAGAAGAAAAAGAAACACAAAAAGCAATACAACTTAAAATAGTTGAAGAACAAAAAAGAATATCAGCTCAAACTAAAATAAAAATCGAGGAAGCGGCACGAAAAAAAGAAGAAGAAAAACGTTTAAAATTTGAGGCTGAATTAAAGGTAAAAAAAGCTGGTGACAAAGCAGAAATTGAGAAACAGCAAGCAGCAGAAGATGAGCGATTACGATTAGTAGCCAAAGCAGAGGCAGAGAAAAAGCTAGAGTTAGAGCTAGAAAATAAACTTACTGAAGCTCAAAACCGAAAAGAAGTAGAAGCACTAAAAAAAGAAGCATTAACTAATGTAAAACAAGTTAATACTAATGATAACCTTGAAGTAGAAAATGAAGCAGAAAATGAGGTAGGAGAAGAGGAACCTGTAGCAGATGATGAAGCATCTAATGCTATGAGAACACTACTTAGTGCTACTAATAGTGCTAAGAAAGCTCAAAATGAATTAATAAAGCGATTATCAACAAAGGTTGACGTTAAACAAAAAGATTTAGACGATTTAAAAGAAGAAAACGATTTAAGTGAACAAGGCATTTACTTAGCTCCTAAACCATTTAAAAGTCTATCGGCTGAAAATGCAGAAATAGAAAACTTGAAAAATGAAATAGAAAAAGCAGAAAAAGAACAAGAAATTAAAATGATTCAACTTGAAGCTATTCTAATAAAACGAAAAAGAAAATTTAAAAAGGATAAAAAAGGAATAAATGCATTTTACTTTAATGCACTAGAAGAATTAAAGACAGATCAACTTAAAATTAAAAGTGGTAAAGAGAATTTAATTTCAAATTTAAAAGGGATTAAAACTGCTACAGATTTTGAAAGAAAAAGAAGAATTCGTCGTGCAGCTTATGATAATCAACAGGATAGATATAATAAAGATAAAGCAGCATTAGAAAGAATTAGAAAATTTACAGATAAGGTTACCACACCTTTAAAGGAAGAAGATTTTGATTTTGGCGAGGAGCAAACAAAAAATATTCAAATTATTAAAAATGTAATAAATGAGGAGTCGGGTTACTACATGGTTATAGCAGTACATAACAGTGTAGAGAAACGTGACGAATTTGTATCAAAAGTTATAGCTTCAGGAGAAAGGGACGTCAACTTTTTCTTTGATGTAAAAACAAATAAATATTTTATTTACTCTAAAATGTTTGATTCTATTAGTCAAGCAAAAAACGCACTAGATAAAAAAGGTGATAAACCATATAACAGTAAAATGTCTCTTATAAAAATAAATAATTAGAAGAAGAAAATAAATAGATTGCTATTTCTCTCAACCCCAAAATGAATTGAAATAGAAAAACTAACAACCATGAAAACACCTACTTATGTAATTAACTGTATTACAGTACTATTGCTCTTAATGAGCATGCAGTTAGTTGCGCAAAATTTAGTTCCCTTTTCACCAAGATACGATCAGGCTATTAAAGGTGATATGCTTTTAATAGGTAACAGTAATGTTGGGTTGCATGTTACAAACCCATACAATGGAAATGATACAAATGATAGAGTAGATGCTGCGGTTTATGTTGATGTAGACGGCGACCCTACAACATTTAATTCTAGTACAGCTAATTTAAATGTACCTAGTGATACCGATTGTTACCGTATTGTATATGCTGGTTTGTATTGGAGTGCAGTTGTTAATGGCGATGAACCTATCTCTGATATTAAATTTAGAACTCCAGGAAACCCCTATCAAGATATTACAGGGACACAACTATATTTTCAAGATGCTGCTAACAACCGCAGCTCTAACACATATGTGTATTTTCATGATGTAACCGATATGCTTACAGCATTGCCAAATCCTGAAGGTACTTATGGTGTTGCAAATATATCGTCTCTAGTTGGTCCAAAACCTAACGCTGAAGGGTTATCAGCAGGGTGGTCACTTTTCGTAATTTATGAAGATCCGTTATTACCCAGTAAATATATTACATCGTTTGATGGTTTTACAAAAATAACAAGTACTATAAATGAGACATTTGATGTTTCGGGTTTTGAAACAATTCCGGTAGGTCCTGTACGTGCAAAATTTGCATTTAGTACCATAGAAGGAGATAGACGTTATACTGGCGATTATTTAGAGTTAAATAGTACTATAATTGATGCCACTGATAATTCAGGTACGGTAATACGTCCTGGGAATAACTTTTTTAATAGTACAGTTTCCACAATTAATCCTACTACAAACACCTCTGAATTGTTTTTTGATAGAAATCCAGCAGGTACAAATACACTTGGTTTTGATGCAGGAATTATAAATATTCCTAATGCAGGTAATTCTATTATTGGCAATGGTGATACTACTGCAGAAATAAGTTTGGGCAGTAATTTAGATATCTACTATTATTATTTTAGTGCATTTGCAATTGAAATTATTGCACCAAACATAGTACTTACTAAAATTGTTGAAGATCCGTCTGGAACAAATATAGAAGGGCAGGAAGTAGATTTAGGTGATGAATTAAACTATGTTATTGGGTTTCAAAATACAGGAAATGATGATGCAAGACCTCCTGTGGGAGAAACAGGAATTGTAGTTAGAGACATACTTCCAATTAATATTGTATTCGATTATCCAGCAGATATTGTGTCTTTACCATCTGGTGTAACAGTAAAAAGTTATGATCCTGTAACACGAGAAATAATTTTTTTAATAGATGAATCTCTCGTTGAGGAAAATGATCCTGTACAAGATATTCGTTTTAGAGTAACTGTAGTATCAGATTGTAGTTTATTAACTGACGCCTGCTCTAACATAATTAGTAATCAGGCTTATGTAACTTACAGAGGTACTATAAATGATACGTTTGAAATCTCCGATGATCCAAGTTATAATAGCAATACAGGATGTTTAATTACACCTAGAGCTACAAACTTTTTAGGAAATTTAAATTGTACGTTCGATGAAAATGTTGTGCTTTGTGGAGATTCAACAGTATTAACTGCTGGTAACGGTTACGATTCTTACACGTGGTCTACAAGTCCTACTGGAACACCAGTTATTGGTACAGAGCAATCTCTTACAGTAACAGCAACAGGAACATATTATGTTTATAATGCCGCAGTAGCACCTTGCCAATCTATAACTCAGCAATTTGATGTTGTATTATTTGGTGCAAATGTTACTAATCCAGTAATTCCTTTTGCTGATGAGGTGGTGGTGTGCCCTAACGACGGTAAAGAACTACCAAATATATTCTTGTGTGGTGCTAACGATGCTAAATTTATACAAACAAATATCACAGATACTTCTTCGATGATTTGGGAGGTATTAAATGAATCGAGTTGTACTGCAGTTTTAAATCAAGATTGTGCAAACGAGAGTGATACCTGTTTATGGAATCAAGTAGCTACAGGTCCAAATTATACTGCTGATACTGCAGGACAATACCGATTAACATTAAATTATGAAGGCGGTTGTTTTAATCAATTTTATTTTAATGTATACGAGAATTTATTAATACCTACAGTAGCATCAAGAGATATTGTTTGTACAACACCCGGAGAGATTGTTGTGGGAGGCGTTCCAAGCGGATACGAATACAGTATAGACGGAATAAACTATCAAGCTAGTAATACGTTTTCAGTTACAACATCAGGAATTTATTCTGTATACGTTAGGCAAGTAGGTGTAACACCAAATCCATGTATTTTTACAGTGCCTGATGTTCAAATTAGAGAACGAGATTTTGTAGTTCAAACTACAATAACGCAACCATTATGTTATGGTGAATTAGGTAACGTAATAATAGCTGCAAATGATGCGCGACCGCAATATTTCTTTTCCATATATAATGGTGCTACATTAGTAAATAGTGTTGGTCCTGTTATAGATGATAACTATACATTCGAAAATCTAAACCCAGGGACATATACTGTTAATGTTTCCACAGAGGATGGATGTGTTTTTTCGGGAGATATTGAAATTATAGCACCAATATTATTAGAAGCAACTTCAGCATTAACAAAACCACTAACATGTACAAATGGTGAAATTACAGTATATCCAACTGGTGGAACTGCACCATATTATTATTTTGTTAATGGGGCAACTACCTTCCAAAGCACACCAATAATAGATGTTCCAACCGCAGGAACGTATACTATTAGAGTTGTAGATTTTAATAATTGTGAAGCTGAAACCACAATTGATGTTGAAGCAATTCCAGCACCAGATTTTACGGTAAATCAAACAAATATTTTATGTGCTGATGCTTTAGATAGTGGCACAATAACAATAAACGTATCCAACCCAAATGGTAATACATTGCGTTATAGTATTGATAACGGGACAACATATCATAATTCACCCAACTTTACAAACGTAACCGCAGGTGATTATACTATTATAGTAGAATATTCATCTGGAGTAGATGTATGTACTACTGCACCACAAACTATTACTATTACAACGGCTACTGCAATTAATGGTACAGTGGCGCTTACTACACCGTTTACCTGTACTTCTAATGGTGAAATTACAGTATCAGCAGTAACAGGAGGCACAGCACCATACCAATATAGTATTGATGGTGTAAACTTTCAATCAGGAACTACATTTACAGGGTTAACCGATGGTACATATACGGTTACAGTTATAGACGATAATATATGTACGTTTATAGCTGCTCCAATAACTGTTGCAACGCTAAACCCTCCAACTGATTTAAACTTTAGCAGTACACCAATAACATGTCCATCAAGCACATCTGATGTTGCCCTAACAGTTACCCAAGGTGTAGCGCCTTTAGAATATCAAATTATTGCGCCGTCAGGTTCAATAACACCATATCAAACATCAAATATTTTTACAGGATTAGTTCCAGAAACATACACATTTCAAGTTCGCGATGCTAATACATGTACTTATACTGAAACTTATACAATAAATCCACTGCCATCTCTAACTTTAGGAGCTGTAATTACTAAAAATTTAGATTGTACAGTTGCACCAGATGGAAGTATTGAAGGTACAATATCAGGAGGTGTTGCACCATTTACATATGCAGTTTCAGTAAATGGTGGTAGTTATACAAACCTTGGTGCTACAGGTACAACGTTTACTTATCCGGTGCCAATAGATGGTACATATCAGTTTCAAATTACCGATGTTAATAATTGTACTGCAGAGTCCTCAGTACAAACTGTAAATGCAGTTTCATTACCTGAAATAATTTCAGTAGTTCAAACTCAAGATATTTTATGTAATGGTGGTGCAACTGGTGCTATTGATATTACTATTAATTCAGCCGTTGGTACACCTCCATTCATTATCAATGTAAATAATGATACAACAACTACAAACTATGGTACGCAAACATCTGGATTACCTGCTGGTAATTATACCATTACTTTAACAGATGCAAATTCATGTACAGATACGGCAACAATAACTATTGCAGAACCTACACCAATAAATATTATACATTCATCTTTACCAATTACTTGTGATGTTTCAGGTGGTGGTACTTCGCAAGGCTCTGTAATAGTGCAAAGTGTTACTGGAGGAACAGCACCTTATAATTATTATGTAACAGGTACTAATGGCTATGCTGCTTCAGAATTGAATACCTCAGGTACAACATCAACTACTTTTGATGTTGTAGATTTTGGTTTGTATCAAATTAATGTCGTAGATGCTAATGGTTGTTCTGTATTAGTTCAAGATGTATTAGTAGCATCGCCACCAAATGATTTAGATATTGCCATAAATGCAGTGGTTGATTGTGTTACTGGAGGAGAAGTTACAGTAAGTGTTAGTACTACTTTGGCTAGTAGCGGACCTTTTTATTTCGATATTTATAGAGGCGTTATTCCGCCACCACCACCAGGAGGAACTTGGGTGTTACAAGACAATCCTGTAGTTACAAACCCTAGTACAACATTCACAGGGTTATTACCAGGTGTTACTTATACATTTATCGTTTATGATAGTGATACAGGTTGTAGTTATTATGAAACTGCTACAGCATCCATACCTACAAATTCAACATTAACAGCCTCTGCAGTAACGTCTAATAATATTACTTGTGTAGGAAGTGCCGATGGTAATGTGTCATTTACCGTAAATAGTAGTTATGGTGTTTCAACTAATGTGGACTACGAAATATTTAACTCATTATCACTTATTTCAACTGGTGTAACAGCATCTAGTATCGTACCAGCAGGTGGAAACTTACCAGTTTCTAATTTAGGACCATTACCTTTTGGAACATATTTTGTTTTAATAACTGAAACTAGCGGGCCAAATGTAGGGTGTGGTGTGGTAACTATACCATTTAATATTACAGAATCTGCAATAGATTTAAGTATAACTGCAACGGTTGATAGAAACGCAAATTGTAATTCAAACTCTGGATTAATAAGTGCTATTGCTAGAGATGGAACACCACCTTATAGTTATCAAATTACAACAACAAATACGGCACCTTTAGCTATAGATCCTTCATGGGTTTCCACAAATACATTTAATGCTGATACAAATACATATTATGTTCATGTAAAGGATGCTTATGATTGTATTCAAACAACCACAGCTTTGGTGCTTCCTCAAGATCCCGAGCCAGTAATCGATGCAATTGTAAATAATCAATGTACAGTTGCAGAAGGTGATTTTGAAATTGATGTTACTTTAGTTACCGCAGGAATTGCTCCTTATAGCTACAGTATTGATGGTAGCACATTTCAAACTAAAACGGCACCATTTAATGTTTCTAGTTTAGCTTCAGGAACACATACAATAGAAATTCAAGATGCTAATGGTTGTGGTAACTTAGTAACTGTAGATATTGCACCACCAGTTACTATCACACCTAGTGTTACGTCATTACCAACTTGTAATAATGATGACGGACAAATTACTATAAACGGTACAGGTGGCACAGGAGTATATACGTATACTATTAGTCCTAACCCAGCTGGCGTTAGTTTAAGCGGGAATGTGTTTTCTGGAGTACCTTCTGGAAGTTATACAGTAACAATTACAGATGCGAATACTTGTTTTGTAGAAGTTGAAGTTGTGTTACCAGAGGCAATACCGCCAACAGTGACTACAACACCAAATGCGGTAACTTGTTTTGGTGATAATACAGGAAGTTTTGAAATTAATATCAGTGGATATTCAGGATCATACACTTATGAAGTTTTTGATAGTGCCTCGGTATCAGTCTCAGGTATTATAAATGCAAATACGTCAACAAATCCAGAGTTAGTTTCTGGAATATCAGCTGGTAATTATAGTGTATTAATCACGCAAACTGCAAGTCCGTTTTGTGTAACAACTTCAAACGTTATTATTCAATCCCCACCAGAAGCACTCAGTGTAATAGCTTCTGAAACTTCAAACGTAACATGTGATAATGATAGGGGTACTATTACAGCGATTGCAAGCGGAGGTTATGGTAATTATGAATACGAATTAACAGGTGCCGCACTAATACCGTATTCAGCCAATGGTACATTTCCTAATTTAGAAGCTGGTGTTTATACAGTTAATGTTCGCGATTCAGGCGGCTGTATTGCGTCTGATAACGTTACGCTTAGTATTCCAAATCCAATAGATGCTACAATTTCTGCTAGTACAACACAATTATCGTGTTTTGGAGATACTAATGCAACTATTACGGTAACTAATACTTCAGGCGGACAAGGTTCAAATTACACCTATACATTAAACCAAATTACGCCAACACCATCAGTTTCAGGACCGCAAACGTCTACTATTTTTAATAATTTGGGTGCAGGAACCTACAGTATAACAGTTAACGATGGGTATAATTGTGAATTTAATACGCCAGATATTGTAATTAATCAACCTACAGAAGTTCAAGCAACTTTAGTAAAAGCTTCATCTCAAACCTGTATAACAGAATCAACATTAACTTTAAGTGCATCAGGTGGAAACGGACCGTATACTTACAGTGCAGATAGTAATTTTACAACGGTTATTGGTACGTTTACATCATCTACAACATTCTCAGTACCTGCGGGCATATATCAATATTACGTTAAAGATGTCAATAATTGTACTACTAGGGTTTCAAATCAAATTACAATTGATGCTTTACCAAATCTAACAATTAATGTAGATGCAATGAATGCTACTATTAATTGTACTGGAGATACAACAGGTGTTATCATTGCTGAAGCCGAAGGTGGATTGGGTAATTATATATATACACTTCAAGACACTTCTGGAAATACAATTTCAGCTATACAAAATAGTCCAGGTGTATTTACAGAACTGCCTGCAGGAAATTATCAAGTAAGAGTAGAAAGTGGAGATTGTTTAGAAACCTCTGTGGTAATACCAATTACCGAACCTTCATTACAATTAGAAGTTACATTTGATACTACAGATGTAACCTGTACTGGAGAAAATAATGGCTCCATTGAAATTCTTGCAACAGGAGGAACAGGTGATATTAAATATGCCATATCCCCGCAATTAAATCAATTTTTTGATGAACCAATTTTTGAAGATTTAAACCCAGGAACCTATCAAGCTGTAGTGCAAGACGAATTAGGATGTTTTGTAATTATAGATTTTGATATTAACGAACCCGCTCCAGTATTTTTAACTGTAGTACCAAATTCCATGATGCCAGAATTGTGCTCTGGAGAATCAAACGGGTCTTTTAGTATAGATATTTCTGGAGGAAGTTTACCTTACAGTGTGAGTTTAGACGACTACGATGGGCCTTATACAACAGGAGCAAACACACAAACATTGTTTGATTTTACAGATTTAGAAGGAGGGAATCACGTAGTATATATAAGAGATGATGAAGGTTGTGAAGTAGAATTTGAGATTGATTTCCCTGAGGCTATTGATATAAACCCGCAATTAGTCATCGATTACGGATGTGTGGATAATGCGTCTACCAATGAAGTTATAGTAACCTTAGAATCTGACAATGTGAACCCCACAGATCTAGAATATGCTTTAGATGGTGGTGCATACCAATCAAATAACATATTTACTAATATAGTTGCAGGTTTAGATCATTATATAGATGTAAAACATTCAAGTGGCTGTGTAAAGCGTACTGTTTCTTTTGATATTGATGACTACCAACCTTTGGCCTTGGTACTTTCAGAAAGCGGACTTAATGAAATTGAAGCAACTGTAACAGGTGGTACTGGAAATTATGAATATTTCTTAAATGGCGCATCTAACGGTAATATTAATACGTTCAACATTTTTGAATCTGGAACGTATACTGTAACTGTTGTAGATACTAACGGATGTCAAGTTGAAGCTTCAATTCCAATAGAGTTTATTGATATATGTATACCAAACTATTTTACTCCTAATGGTGATGGTACTCTTGATTTATGGGGTATAGGTTGTGCCAATCAATATGACGATTTAACCTTTGATATTTTTGATAGATATGGGCGAAAAATAGCAACACTAAATGTTAACGAAAAATGGGATGGAAGATACAAAGGAGAAGAGCTACCTACTGGAGATTATTGGTATGTAGTTAAGTTGAATGATAGCCAAAACGATAAAGAGTTCGTTGGGCATTTTACCTTATACAGATAAAATGGAAAAGACGATGAAGCACGCTATAAAAAATATAACAATTAAAGGTTTAACAAAACTGTGTTTAATTTTACTTTCAGTACAAAGTTACGGGCAAGAGCTAAACTTACCAGTATTTACGCAGTATTTGGCAGATAATAACTTTGTGGTATCTCCAACATATGCTGGTATTGGTGATAATTTAAAAATAAGAGCTAACGGTCTTACACAGTGGGTTGGTATAAAGGGCGCACCAGATAATCAATCTATTTATGGGGATGTTCGTATCGCAGACCGAACAGGTGTAGGGTTATCAGTTTACAATGATAGAAACGGTAATACTATCCAAACTGGTGCAAAATTTTCATTTGCACATCATTTAACTATAGATTATTACTCAAAACAATACTTATCTTTCGGAATATCTTATAACATTAATAATTTTAGAATTGATATTAATAATTTCAACACAACTTATGAAAACCCTACAATTGATCCTTTTGTAACAGATGATAGAAGAACATCAAATAATAATTTTGATGTAGGCGCATTGTACCGTTTTGATAAGTTTTGGCTAAGTTTTAATGCCAATAATATTCTACCTAAAAACTTTGATGAGTTTGTAAGACAAAAAGAGCCTAATTTGCTTTTAAATTATCAAATATATTCAGGGTATACTTTTAAGGGGCCTAAAAAAAGTGGTTTAGAATATGAGCCTTCTGTGTTTTATCAATTATTTGGAAGCGATAAACGATCGGCCACCGATTTAAACTTTAAATTTAGAAAATATAACCGTTATGGCGATTATTACTGGGCAGGATTATCATATCGTTTTTTAAACGATCAACTTTTAAAACCGCTAAATATCGGCCCAATGGTTGGTTTTCAAAAGAATATATTTTACTTCGGTTATGCATACCAAATTACTACCAATGAGTTGGCAGCATACAACTCTGGAACTCACGTTGTAACCATAGGGCTTAACTTTTTACAAGGTATCAGTAATTGCCCTTGTACACAAGATCCTGTGCACGATTAGTCATGTTTTTTACGATTGCTAATATAGATTGATTTCTTTTTCTTAAATTGATATTACCAATCTAAAACTATAAATATGGCATCTAAAAAAACAATTATTAAAAAAATACAAATTGTACTGACTAAACATTTTGAAACACCACACGATGCTTTTAATTTTTTCGATAAAAATGGTAACGGAAAATTATCTAAAGCCGAAGTAGTTCGTCTTTTAAAAGAGGCAGACATTAATGGTTTTATTCGCGGTATAGTAGGGTCTAAACTAATAGAGGGTTATGATAAAGATGGTGATGGTAAAATTGATTGGAAAGAATTTAAAACAGCAATTGCTGAAATGGCAAAAGATATTAAGTAACTGGTTTAAATCAAAAAATAATAGTCTCACAAAAAATAGAAATCTACCAATAGTATATATTGAATTTATTGATTAAAACATGAAATGTTTTCAAAAAGAAATACAACTAAAACCACATAAAAGAGGCTTTCATTTAATTACTGACGTTGTATTAAATACCATTCCTGAATTAAACGAAATTAAAACAGGGCAACTACAAGTATTTATAAAACACACTTCGGCGAGTTTGACTATAAACGAAAATGCAGACTATACCGTAAGAACCGATTTTGAAAGTCACTTTAACAAAATGGTGCCTGAAAATGCGCCTTACTATCAGCATACTTATGAAGGTTCTGATGATATGCCAGCACATATTAAAGCTTCGCTCTTAGGTGCCTCTATACAAATACCTATTACCAACGGAAAATTAAATTTAGGCATATGGCAAGGTATTTATTTATGTGAGCATAGAAACCACGCTGGTGGAAGAAAATTAGTAATTACCGCTTTTGGTATCTAAATTAGTTATACAATGCTCACTAGAAAGTTTCTGTTTTCCATTCTGAAATCAATAGTATTCTGGATGTTAGCCTTTCTTATTTTTATTTTTATTAAATATAATGGTATTGAGGCAGAACTAAAAGTGTATACAGATGATGATTTACAACTTCCCATCCGAGCATTTTATGAATACGGAATATTACTTGGTATTGTTATAGGTGTGTGTTATGGTATTATTGAATTTCTTTTTGAAACATATTTTAGCGAAAATTTAATTTTAGGAGTTAATATTATAGTAAAGTCTATCATATACTTTGCACTCATTATAGTTTTACTTAGTGTGTTTTCTTTTTTTATTGAAAGACAAATTGATATCGATTTACCAAACGAAATAGGGTGGTGGCACCAAGATCCTTTCTTTTGGACAACAATTATTTATTTTATACTCACATCAATTATCTTTTCTTTAATTAAGATTGGTAATGATAAGTTTGGACCAGGCGTATTTTTAAATATGATTTTGGGTACGTATAAAAAGCCTAAAGAAGAATCTCGTATTTTGATGTTTTTAGATTTGAAGGATTCTACTAAAATTGCCGAAAGTTTAGGCCATGAAACGTATAGTAAATTTATTCAAGATTGTTTTACAGATCTAAATAGTGTATTACAAAAACATGAAGCAGATATATATCAATACGTTGGTGACGAGGCAGTATTAAGCTGGACAACCAAAAAGGGTTTTCGTAAAAATAATTGTGTGAATTTGTTTTTTGCATTTAAGCGTAAACTGATGAAACGGCAAAGGCATTATGAACAAGAATATAATATAACGCCCCAATTTAAAGCTGGTCTCCATTTTGGTAAATTAATGATTGCTGAGGTTGGTACGGTTAAAAAAGAGCTGGCATATCATGGTGATGTTATAAATACAGCATCTAGAATTCAAGGCTTGTGTAATACGTTTAATGCTGAATTATTGGTGTCTAAACCTTTTTTGGATAGCTCCTTAATTACATTAAAATACAAAGCCAATTTATTAGGCGATTTAGAGTTACGAGGAAAAAAAGAGAAACTAGCAGTGTATAAAGTGCTGCAAGTTAAGGGCAAATAATAAAGATGGCAGGTAGTTCGTTAGAGATTTTAGCTTTTCAACTAAGCTGAGGATAAAATCCATTCTTTTTATGTATAGATTGAATTTTATTTAACAGACTATTTTTGATTTTTTTATTTATTTAATGAGATACTAAAAATAAGTTTACCAAAAGAAAAATATTGAGGAAAGCTAGACTGGAAGATAGTAGACTAATACCAAAAAACGTATAAAAAAATCCGATTCAAACGAATCGGATTTTTTATTAAGCGAATAATATGTTTTACAATAGGCAAAGTGCCTTATTTTACTTTATCAATAACAGCTTTAAAAGCTTCAGGGTTATTCATTGCTAAATCTGCAAGAACTTTACGGTTCAATTCGATATTGTTAGCTTTAAGTTTCCCCATAAATTGAGAATAAGATAAACCGTGTTCTCTAGCTCCTGCGTTAATACGCGTAATCCAAAGTGCGCGGAATGTTCTTTTTTTGTTTCTACGGTCTCTATACGAGTATTGCATCGCTTTATCAACCGCATTTTTTGCTACTGTCCAAACGTTTTTACGACGTCCAAAGTAACCTTTTGCTTGTTTAAGCACCTTTTTTCTTCTGGCTCTTTTAGCTACAGAATTTACTGATCTTGGCATAATTTTAATGTGTTTTGTAGCGGGCGTTCTAAACTAATTTTAGAATCTTTTTATTGGCCACACTCCAGGGTTTGTAAATTGTTTTAACCTATTAAAATAATATTACTTTAAACGTAACATTGTTTTAATGTTATCCTCATCTGCTTTATGTACTAAACCATCATGGGTTAACTTAAGCTTTCGCTTTTTAGACTTCTTTGTTAAGATGTGACTCTTAAAAGCGTGCTTTCTTTTAATTTTACCGGTACCCGTTAACTTAAAACGTTTTTTGGCACTAGATTTTGTTTTCATTTTAGGCATTTCTTTTCCTAGGTTTTAATTATTGCGCTTAATATTGTTTGTTATACTTATGTTGTTTCAGTATATACAGTATTATTATTGAAATGTAAACTACTTTTTAGGAGCAATAAACATTGTCATTCGTTTTCCTTCTAGTCTTGGCATTTGTTCTACTTTACCAAGTTCTTCTAAATCTTGAGCCAGACGTAATAATAATATTTGTCCTTGCTCTTTAAATATAATGGAGCGACCTTTAAAAAATACAAAAGCTTTAAGCTTTGCACCATCTTTTAAAAACTTCTCTGCATGTTTCTTTTTAAACTCGTAGTCATGATCATCGGTTTGTGGTCCAAACCTAATTTCTTTAACTACAACTTTAGAAGCTTTAGCTTTTAAAGCTTTTTCACGTTTCTTCTGTTCGTAAAGAAACTTTTTATAGTCCATAACTTTACAAACAGGCGGATCTGCTTTTGGTGAAATCTCAACGAGGTCTAGGCCTAATTCATCGGCTAGCCTTAGGGCATCACCTTTCGTATAAATACCTACCTCTAGGTTATCTCCAACTAAACGCAATTTTTGCGCTGTAATTTTTGAATTGATCTTGTGTTTGTCTTCTTGGATAACCCTTCTATTGGGTTGTCTTCTTCTTCTAATTGCTATGGCTATATATGTTTTTAATTAAACTTTTTATTTAGAACGATTTTAACGTTTTTCTTATGTCTTCTTTTATAATGTCGGCAAAGGCTTCAATAGAAATCATTCCTAAGTCTTCGCCTCCATGCTTACGCACAGTTATTTTGCCTTCTTTTTCTTCTTGTTCACCTATGATAAGCATGTAAGGGTGTTTTTGCATTTCGGCTTCCCTAATTTTTTTGCCTATTGTTTCATTTCTGTGATCTACAAGAGCGCGAATTTCGTGATTTTCAAGCAAATTTAAAACTTTTTCAGAATATATTTCATATTTCTCGCTAAGAGATAAAATTTTAGCTTGCACAGGCATTAACCAAAGAGGGAAGTTTCCACCAGTATGCTCCAATAATAATGCCACAAAACGTTCCATACTACCAAAAGGCGCACGGTGTATCATTACAGGTCGGTGTAGCTCGTTATCACTACCTTTATAGGTTAATTCAAAGCGCTCAGGTAAGTTATAATCTACCTGTATGGTGCCTAATTGCCAACGCCTTCCTAAAGCATCTTTTACCATAAAATCTAGCTTAGGGCCGTAAAAAGCCGCTTCACCTGTTTCTATAACATAATCTAAGCCTTTATCTTCAGCAGCATTAATTATAGCTTGTTCTGCTTTTTCCCAGTTAGCAACATCACCTATATATTTATCAGGATTTTCAGGATCTCTTACAGAAACTTGAGCTGTAAAATTTTCAAAACCTAAAGAACCAAAAACATAAAGCACTAAATCAATTACATTTTTAAATTCTTCATCTAACTGTTCTGGTGTACAAAACAAATGTGCATCATCTTGAGTAAAGCCTCTTACACGCGTTAATCCATGTAACTCACCACTTTGTTCATATCTATATACGGTACCAAATTCAGCATAACGTACAGGTAAATCTTTGTAACTCCATTGAAAATTATTGTAAACCTCACAGTGGTGCGGACAATTCATAGGTTTCAGCAAAAATTCCTCATCTTCCTTAGGAGTGGTAATTGGTTGAAAACTATCTTCACCATACTTAGCGTAGTGGCCAGAAGTTACATATAATTCTTTCTGTCCAATATGCGGCGTTACCACCATTTCGTAACCTGCTTTTTTTTGTGCAGCCTTCAAGAAATTTTCTAAACGTTCACGTAATGCAGCACCCTTAGGTAACCATAAAGGTAAACCCTGTCCCACCTTTTGCGAAAACGTAAATAATTCTAATTCTTTTCCAAGCTTTCTATGGTCACGTTTTTTTGCTTCTTCCAGTAGCTGTAAATACTCAGTAAGTTCTTTTTGTTTAGGAAAAGAAACCCCGTAAATACGTGTTAGCTGTGGTTTGTTTTCATCACCGCGCCAGTAAGCGCCAGCAGCACTCATCACTTTTACAGCTTTTATAATACCTGTATTTGGTATATGTCCACCACGGCATAAATCGGTAAAGGTGCTATGGTCACAAAACGTAATTGTACCATCTTCAAGGTTTTCTATCAACTCAGTTTTAAACGCATTATCTTTATATAAATCAAGGGCATCTGCTTTAGTAACAGCTCGCATTTTAAAATCATGTTTTCCCCGTGCTATCTCTAACATTTTAGTTTCAATAGATTTAAAATCCTTTTCAGAAACAGAATGTTCTCCAAAATCAACATCATAATAAAATCCATTTTCAATAGCAGGACCAATAGTTAGTTTCGCCTCAGGATACAATTCCTCAAGTGCTTGGGCCAAAACGTGTGCCGAAGAATGCCAAAACGCCTGCTTCCCTTCATCATCTCTCCAAGTATATAAAACCAAAGCACCATCGGTGGTCAAAGGTGTTACCGTTTCAACAGTCGTACCATTAAAACTAGCCGAAATCACGTTTCTAGCCAAACCTTCGCTAATGCTTTTAGCAACATCTATTGGTGTAGAGTTCTTCTCAAACTCCTTCACACTCCCGTCGGGTAATGTAATCTGTATCATCAAATAAAATTAAAAATAGGCTGCAAAGATAATATATAAAAAAATCCATACAATATAATATCCATATAATATAGCAACTACTAGTTTTAGCTTATTGGGAATTCAGGTTTTTTTTGGGGAACAGTATTGTAGCGTTGAATATACAAGCAAAGTTTAAGTTCTCAATACTTCAACACATAATAGTATTAGAGATTTTAGTCATGTAGGTTTTGTTGCGCTATAGTTTAGGGGTTTATTTGCCAATACTATATGTGATGATTTTGGGTTATTTTTTGTTATAAGTTCAGATGGTTTTAATTTTTTTTGAAAATCTATAAAAGTACTAATTCAGCTTTGTAAAATTTATTTTTTTAATACTAGGAATTATTTTTTAATATAAAACTTAAAAGTACTGCCTACGTTAACTTGAGAAGTTAATGTAATATCGCCACCTAATGCTTTTACCATAGATTTTACTGTAAAAAGACCAATACCAGAGGCATTATTACCAAAAACATCTTTTAAATTAGAAACGCTGAATAAACCAAATATCTTTTTTATATCCTCTTCTTTAATACCCATTCCATTATCGTTTACTGAAAAGTGATAATGAGATGTGGTTTCTTCAAAATCTAATACTACTTTAGGGTTTCTATTATTATTATACTTAAAAGCGTTGTCCACCAAATTATGTAGAATTTGGGTAAGTGCTGATTTTTTTACTTGTTTCAATTTAGCGTTAGTAACTAAAACAAAATTCCTTTTTTTTAAATTTTGAATGCTTGTAATATGATTATATATAGATTTTAACGAAACATCTTCACTAACATTTTCTACTGAATTACTAGCTTTGTAATGCTTTAATGCGCCATCTATATATTGTCTCAATGATGTTGCAGATTCGTTTATTAAGTCTAAATATTCTTTAGAATCTTCTGTTAATTTATCTTCATTTTCATACTTTAAAAAATCGGTTAAACTACTTATGTTAGCTAACGGCGATTTTAAATCATGAGAGACTTGACCAGAAAATTTCTCTAAAAATTTATTTTGTGTTTCAAGATGTTTGGTTGCAGATGCTAATTTTTTATTGTTTTTTCTAAGATCAAATAAGTTCATTACTTGTTTAGAAATTATTTTTAAGCTATTTATTTGGTGTTTATTGAGTACTCTAGGTTTATGATCATACACGCAAAGTGTGCCTAAAGCGTGGCCTTTACAGTCTCGTATTGGAACACCAGCATAAAAGATTGCTTTAAATTCTTTTACTAAAGGATTATCATGAAAAATTTCACTTTTTCTAGCATCTTCAATTATAAAAATATCTTCATCGCTTAGTATTGCATGACCACAAAATGAAATTGAACGAGGCGACTCATGAATATCTAAACCATAGCGCGATTTTAAAAGATTTTTCTCAGTGTCTAAATATCGTTATTAACGAAATTGGGACTTCGCAAATATGGGCTATTAGTTGTGTAATGTCATCAAGTTCTGATTCTGGTAAGGTATCTAATAAGCCATAGTTTTTTACAGCATTTAACCTATCTAATTCATTATCGGGAAATTCAGGACTAATCATTCAGCAAAAATCATAATTTTTTTAAGCTTATGATGTTAAGATTATCCAAAATCTTCAAAAACACCTAAGCCAAATAATGCAAAATCATACTTAACAGGGTCTTTTGTGTTTAATTTCCTAAGACTTTTGTCGAGTTCGGCTAAGGCTTTACCATCATTTTGCTTTCGCTTTAATAAACCTAAAGCTCTTGCAACGTTTCCAGAATGTACATCTAAGGGACAAGATAATTGACTTGGAGAGAGCTGTTGCCAAATACCAAAATCTACACCTGCGTTATCGTTTCTTACCATCCAACGTAAAAACATATTAATACGTTTTGCAGCAGAATTTTTTAAAGGATCACTTACGTGTTTTTCAGTGCGTTTTAAATGGTCTATTTCAAAAAAGGTAGTTTTAAATTTAGAGATAGCGTGTTGTAAAGAATTTGTTTCTGCATGTTCTGCAAATAGAGTTTCTAAACCCTTGTGATTTATGTAGATGTGTTGTAGTGATTTGATAAATTGCATACAATCATCACCATTAAATGTTCGGTGTACAAAGTGTTGTAGCTTATCTAAATCTGCATTAGTGTGGTTTATTACAAAATCATAAGGAGCATTATCTAGCCATTCCATCAATCGTTTAGCATTATTGATAATACTTTTACGGTTACCCCAAGCTATTGTTGCCGTTAAAAACCCACTAATTTCTATATCTTCTTTTTTAGAAAAATTATGCGGGATTTGTATAGGATCACTTTCAATAAATTTAGGGTTATTGTATTCTGTTGCTTTGGTGTCTAAAAAATCTTTTAATTCAGCCTTTAGTAGTTTTTTCATATTAATTTCGTAATCATGCAAAAATACTTGTAATTAGCTAAACAAAAAGGGGACTTAACGTTTTAATAACTATGATACCTTTAAAAATGTGATATATGAAAGTTAGAAACCATATTTTACCTATTATCGTTTTTGCACAATTTTGCTGTACATCATTATGGTTTGCAGGCAATGCTATTATAACAGATTTAATTCTAGTATTCAATTTAGAGTCTTCAGCTTTAGCGCACCTTACATCTGCTGTTCAATTTGGATTTATCATCGGTACATTTATATTTGCTATTTTAACTATTGCTGATAGGTTTTCACCATCAAAAGTATTTTTTGTTTGTGCTTTAATAGCGGCATCGTTAAACCTTCTAACTATTATTGAGATTAACACCTTACAAAGTTTGTTTTTTATCCGCTTAGGTACTGGTTTTTTTTTAGCAGGTATTTATCCCGTGGGAATGAAAATTGCATCAGATTATTTTAAAGCAGGACTAGGCAAGTCACTCGGCTTTTTAGTAGGTGCTTTAGTTTTGGGCACTGCTTTTCCACATATTTTAAAAGTGTTTAACCAAAGTATATCTTGGGAAGTAGTAGTATATATTACATCTTGTATTGCGATAATTGGTGGAGGAGCCATAGTAATTTTTGTTCCTGATGGACCTTATAAAACTAAACTTGAAAAATTTGATATCAGTGTTTTCTACAGCGTATTTAAAATTAAGAATTTTAGAACTGCAGCGTTTGGTTATTTTGGGCATATGTGGGAGTTGTATGCTTTTTGGGCTTTTGTACCTGTTATTTTAAAAGGGTATTTAAATTTTCATGACGGTATACAATTTAATGTGTCATTATATAGCTTTATCATCATTGCATCAGGTGCGTTAAGTTGTGTGTTATCTGGGTATCTATCGCAAAAATTTACGCCTAAAAAAGTAGCGACACTGGCATTAACATTATCATGCTTATGTTGCTTGTTATCGCCTTTAATTTTTGTAATTAACTCAGAACTTGTCTTTTTGAGTTTTCTTGTATTTTGGGGTATGGTGGTTATTGCAGATTCTCCGCTATTTTCAACATTAGTGGCGCAAAACGTACCCAATACAACAAAAGGAACAGCATTAACAATAGTAAATTCTATTGGGTTTGCTACTACTATATTTAGTATTCAATTACTAAATAGTATTCAACATACTTTAGAAATAAGGTGTTTATTTATACTGTTAGCCATCGGGCCAATTTTAGGTTTATTGGCGCTTTATAAGTCTTGTGTTAGGTTGTAATATTGCCATCTACCATCACTAATTTCCTGTCTGCCATATTTGCTAATTCTTCGTTGTGAGTTACTATAACAAAGGTTTGACCAAATTCATCACGTAATTTAAAAAATAAATTATGAAGATTTTCGGCAGATTCGCTATCTAAATTCCCCGAAGGTTCATCAGCAAAAATTAAATCAGGTTTATTTACTAGCGCCCTAGCTACAGCTACACGTTGTTGTTCTCCTCCAGATAATTCGTTGGGTTTATGGTTGTAACGGTGAGATAATCCTAAAAAATCTAACAATTCTTTGGCTCTTACTTCGGTATCAATTTTTGATGTGCCTTTTATAAAAGCTGGTAAGCATACATTTTCTAAAGCCGTAAATTCTGGTAATAATTGATGAAACTGAAAAATAAAACCAATATGCTCATTTCTAAATTTAGCGAGGGCTTTATCGTTTAATCCCTTAACTTCAATATCATTTATTTGCAGATTGAAATCTTCGGTTTTAGAAGCTCTATCTAAGGTGCCTAAAATTTGTAATAATGTTGTTTTACCAGCACCAGAAGCACCAACTATAGATACTATTTCGCTTTTTTTTACTTCAATATTTACACCTTTTAATACATGCAAATCATCGTAATATTTATGTATGTTTTTTGCTTTAATCATTTAATTATAAAATAATAGGTGTGAATTTACCATTTTAGAATGTGTTGCACAATTTTGTTTTATTTCTTTTATGATTTTAATCATTAATGCTCTAAATTGCATAAACCACTTATACTAAGCGAAAATTTATAATAATGCCATATAAAAATTTAGAAGAATATAATCTTGAAGTAACTGAAGGTGTTAAGGAACGCTACAAACGTATTATTGAAGATTTAGGTGAAGACACCAAACGAGAAGGATTACTTAAAACACCAGAGCGTGCAGCAAAAGCAATGCAGTTTTTGACACAAGGTTACGACCAAGATCCTGTTGAAATTTTAACGGGTGCCATGTTTAAAGAGTCTTATCAAGAAATGGTGATTGTAAAAGATATTGAGCTTTATTCGTTATGCGAACACCATATTTTACCATTTTTTGGAAAAGTACACATAGCTTACATACCAAACGGCTATATTGTTGGTTTAAGTAAGTTACCACGTATAGTTGATGTGTTTGCAAGACGCTTACAAGTGCAGGAACGTTTAACAGAACAAATTTTAGATTGTATTAATGATACACTAAAACCTCAAGGTGTTGCGGTGGTTATAGAAGCATCGCATATGTGTATGATGATGCGTGGTGTACAAAAACAAAACTCTATAACAACAACATCAGGATTTAGAGGGCAATTTGAAAAAATAGAAACACGTAATGAGTTTTTAAAGCTAATAGGAAAATAAGTTTAGGTGTGTTTTTAAGCCCTACAGTTGCCTAATTATGAGGATTTATAGTGATTTTCTTATGGCTACAAACCCAAAAATAAAAATCGTTGTACATATGAAGTAGGGGATAATATAAGCCTTTAAGCCTATGACCAATAAAAATGCAATTATGAGTAACTGAAATCCTAGTCCAAATATTGAAAGTACTGTCATTAACCAATTGGGAAGTGTTTTTCCTGTAGATGCATTTTTGTCTAGTAAATAAATTGCTTTATCAAAACCACCATAAAGTATTTTATAGAGTTTAAACAAAATATTTACATCGGTTTGTTTTTCTCCTGGTAACGCTACGGGTGTTTTGTTTTCAAAAATACGGCTAGTTGTATCACCATTATATTTGTTTCTTAAAATAACATAGTAATAATTATATAAAGTACCTTGTAACTGTAGCCCTAAAAATGCAATAATGGTATACCAAATATTAGTGTTTGTAATGTGCCATATCGTTAATAAAAACAAGGCATTTAAAATAATATCAGATACAGAATCTAAATATCTGCCTGTATATGAAGGTGTGTTTTTTAATCTTGCCAATTCGCCGTCGGCTGCATCTAAAATAGATTTTAAAATTATGAAGAAAGCCGCGTAAAGGTAATAGCCCTTAATAATACAAACTATAGCTAATAAACCAGAAATTACGAAACCTACAGTAACATGTATGGCAGTAAAACTTGTGTTTTTAAGTGATTTAGAAATAATTTTTGCTATTGGTCTTCCATAATCAGAAAGATCAATGAATGTGTAAGCTTTAGGAAGTTTGGACATTTTTTAAAACGAAACAGATAATATTATGCAGAAATATATCAGTACTCAAAATCTGTTTTTCGGCTTGCAATATAATCAATTAATAGTTTAATAATGTTTTCTTTACTTTCTATAAGTTTAAATTCAAGTTGAGACCATACCTTTAAATCGTCTTTATGTAATTGTTTTACTTCTAGTCTTCTTTCAAAAATATTTTTGGGTATTGGTAAGTTTTTAAATACTCGAATGGCATTAGCGACGATGTTAGCAGACTCGCTTGCATTAATATTTGTAAAAGCCTGTAAAACCTCATGTGCATACTCGCCCGATGTGTTATAGAAAAAACCAAATAACCCATTATTATTTATTTCGCTTTCAAAAATATCAATATATACAAAAGTTTTTTCGGCTTCCGATAATTTAGTAAAATGGCCTGTATTGTTAGCTTTATTCCAAAGTACAATACCAACTAATTCTATTATGTCGGTATCATTTTCTTGTTGTAGCGCAAAATCAATCTCGGTCATGTAATTAATTAAATGGGTGTTAATTGTATATCTATTTTACGTATTGTTATGGCAATATCTATATTAAGTATATTATTAACTAATTTATTTGTGTGCAATTTTATGATTTAAACTAGTGTTTTAAATACGATAATATATTTATATGTTTTGAGTATGAAAATTATAAGGCTTTACCTTAGAGTTTTTAAACCTATTTTTATGACATAAAAGCTAAAATACTTTATGCAATTTAGAGGGGAGAAGTTTGGTATGTTTATTGCTTTATATATAACAAAATAATAATTATGGAATTAGAACATTTAAATAAATATAAAAAATTGGCCTTAAGTATTTTACTTGATGCTATTGGTATGATAACGTTTATAGATATCATTTGGGCACCTGCATCGGCATATTTTATGAGTAAGATGTACAAAGGCAATAGAGGGAAAATAGCTGGTTTTGTATCTTTTATAGAAGAAATTATTCCAGGTTTTGATATTATACCTACGTTTACAATAATGTGGTTTTTAACTTATGTTTTTCAAAAGGAAGAAAAACCTGTAACTGTTGAAGTTGACGCAGAATAAAGCAATAAAAAAAATCCCTTTCAAATTTTGAAAGGGATTTTTATTTAAGGTAATCGCTTATCCTTAATGTATTTCATTGCGTTGTTATTGAATTTCAACATTCTGGAAAGTGAGGTTAATATCTTCTGATCCTCCAGTAGCTGCACCAAATTCATCAGAAACATCAACAGATGTTGGTTCATGAATTAATACTATTTGAAGATTACCACTACCAGCTGCACCAGCAACCCATGTCGTATTTACACCTAAACTACTTCCATCAGGACCTTCAATATCATCACTATCTCTAGTCATGGTTAAGTCTAAACCACTTACAGCATATACAAAAAAGTGCTCATCTGCTTCAGGTATAATATCGTCATTTAGTACATCTTCAGGATCATTAGGATCTTCTTCAGCATTAAGTAACGAAAGCGATAAAGAGTAGGTTGCTCCAGAAGTAAAGCTTCCAGAAACAGAGCTTGTTGATGCTCCATTTTGACCATCAGGTGCAACATCAGCCATAATTACAACATCCGAAGGATCAGCATCATTAGTAAAGGTTAAACTTACATTTGTAATTTGCTCTTCTTCTATAACTGGTGCTGGTGTGTCATCATCGTCAGAACAAGATGTAACAAGTGTTAAACAGAATATAGCTCCGATAAAAAATTTACTAGTTTTCATAAGATTTGAATTTAAAAAATTGAATTTCATTGTTTTAAAATTTAAAGATGTTAGAATTTATTTATGTTAATAATTAAGTTTTATTTGTAATGTTATATTTCTTCCTACTTCATCTGCAAAAAAGCGTAGACGGTTTAAATAGTTTCTGTAAGAGGTGTCAAAAATATTATGTATTCCAAATCCAATGTTTAATTTAGTTTTGTAACTTAATGGAAATGTAGCTTCAGTATAAAAATGCAAAAGATGATAAGCGGGCGGTGGTGTGCTAATATCTAGCAGAATACGTTCGTCATTTAGTGCATCTTCCACTTCAAAATTAAAATCTGGAAATTCGTTTTGCTCAAAAGACCATTCAGACTGTAAATTGGCTGAGAAATTGTACCATGCCTCTTTTTTAAATGTAATTTTATTAATTGTATTAAAAGCTGGTATGTCTATTAAAGGCATATTTGCAGTAACATCATAACCTTTTATAAAAGCTGTTTTATTTTGTAATTCTATAGTATTAGAAATATCAAAATTTGTAGTAACATCAATACCAAAAAATTGCGCATTGGTTTGTTGGTATTCCCATATAGGAAATGGCCCTCTCGATGTTCTCAAAAAATTAAAAGGTCTTAAATAAATATAATTTTTAATGTTATTATAAAAAACTTCAGTTGTGAAATTTAATTTTGAGGTGTTATAGTTATAAGATGCTGAAACTCTATTTGATATTTCTTTATCAAACCGGATATCTCCAATTTCAAATCTTGCTGCAGAATGATGCAAACCGTCGCTAAATAACTCTGAGGCATTTGGAGGTCTACTAGTTAGTGCATAGTTGGTTAATATAGAGCTTTCATTATTTAAATTATATGTTAACCCTGCCGATGCAGATATATTATGATAGTTAAATATAGGGTTTGTTAAAAACTGATTTGCACTAAAATCAATAACTCCAAACTCTATATCATTACCAAATACAGAGCCTGTTATAATATCATTAAAGGTATCGCTATAGTTTCTCTCTACCCATCGTGAGACCAGATAAAACTTTTGAGTATCTATTCTATTAAAATCATACCTAATACCTGCATCAATAACCAAATCATCATTAATTTTCCACTCGGTAGTTGTATAAATGCCAAAATCATATTTATCATAATCAGGAATTAAACGCCTTATACCTGTAGCAGGATTAGCAAAATTATTTTGGTAACGTCCTAATAAGCCAAAATTTATTTTTCGATTTAGGTTAGCATCTAAATCAACATCTGCTAAAAGCGTATGCGTTTTTAGTTCTAAGTTTACCGCAGCTCTATTTCTAAGTTCGCCTCGTCTTCTATCAAATTCTAGTCTTTTATTATTTTGATAGTCATATTGTACCGTTATTTTTCCAAAGTTTGAAAAACGCTTGTAATAACTTGCTTTTGCTAAGTGATGCGTAATATCTTGTTTTGGAGGATTAATATCATAAGTAAAATCTTCTATAAAAATAGGCTGTCTAGAATTTATAGAGCGTGCTAAATCAAAAATACTACCAATATGTGATGTACGTAAAATACCTACTTCGTTATCTAAATAGCTGTAATAAAATTCGAAACCAGATTCTAATTTCTTTTTACCAAATAAGGCAGATATTCCTGTAGCTTCTAAACCTGTATTGCTTAAGTTATAATTTGGTGCGTTAAAATCACCATTTTTCTTATAAGATGCTTGTAACTGTGCAAACCACCCAGATTCATAATTTTTATTAAGTTGTGTATTTACATTAAATCCTTTGCCGTTAGTTTGACCTCCAAGAATAGTTTTACCATACAACGTGTCTTTTAATATGGGTCTAGAGGGTTTTATAACAATAACACCACCTACGGCATCGCCACCATAAGCAAGTGCACCAGCACCTTTGATTACCGAAATTTGATCTGCTGAATTTATGTCAATACTTGGTGCATGCTCAATACCCCATTCTTGGTCTTGTAATCTTACATTATTACTCAAAATTAAAATCCTACTACTGTGCATACCATTAATTACAGGTTTTACAATAGAGTTTCCTGTGTTAATAGAAGATACGCCAGCTACTTCTTTTAAAGCATCTCCTAAATTTAAGTTACTAAACCGTTCAATGGTTTTATGACTAATAACAGACTCTTGTTTCGTTTTAGTAGTTTTCTTAAAGGTATTTCCAGAAAGCTTTACTTCAAGCAGCTCCTCTATATGATGTTCCATACTAATCTTCTTGTATGTATCACCATCAATAACAATAGTAATGCGTTTAGTTTCGCAACCAACGTGAGATATCACTAAAATGAGCTTGCCATTACACAGATTTTTAATAGAAAATTTACCATTAATATCTGCTGTAGTGTAACTGTTTAAGGATTCTATACGAACTGTAGCTCCAGACATTGGTGTACTATCGTGAAAATCTAGTACTTCACCAATAAAAGTATGGTTACAATTTTGAGAGTGGATTGTACCAATAAAGCACAGTACCACAATCAATAAATTGTGTTTCATTATGTTATGTTTTGTATTATTTTTCTAGTTTAAATAAAATTTAAACTAGCGCAGGCGGGCCTCGTAAAGAGAATGATAATGCTTTATAGTCATAAAAAAAACTATATGTTAATGACGCAATATCAAAATTATTAATTGTAAGTGTAGTAAATTTACAATTTTCAGATTTAAAATCGTGTTTTTGTAGGTTGTATTTTAAGAGTACACAATCTGTTTCACATTCGTGAAAATTAGCTGTATCATGATTTGAACATAGGGGATGATCTTCATGCTCAAATATATGAGCAATTTTAATACCAATAGGCATTAGTAGAGTCACTACAATTAGTGCAGATAGTATTCTTAAGCCTATATTTTTTTGAGGTATATTCAATATATTTAATCTGCGAACCTTTTAAAACCTAATCTTACAAGCATCTTCTTTTCAAATTGCCAAAAGAATTTAAATTGCCCTAATGCCCAACCAAAAAACACTAATAGAAACTGGTACATTATAAAAAGGATAATAATTCTAACTATCCAGTATCCAACTGTGGTAAACGTTTCAGGTGTAATATTAAAGTAAGAAAGTATTGGTTTTCCAATGTAAGACGCTGTAGAACCTGTAATTGCAAAAACCATCAATATTAAAATGATTTGCAAATTGGATTCTATACCCCAACGTTCTTTTAACTTTTTCACTCATGCAATTTGCGAGCAAAAATATTAAAATAATATCAAATTCTAGGTACAAATGGCCCTAATCTTTGGTTATATGTGAGTTGAAAATAAATAAAGTAATTATAAAGTAGATAATTTACTTCATAACCGTAGTCTGTACCATATTGGTAATTAATTTGTAATTCGTATAGACTAGGATCAAATTGTTGAGGTTGTAAAACACGTTGATTCCATTCTATAACATAAAAATTATTTCTATTTTCTAAAAATTGTTGAGAATAAAAATTACGTGGACGCGCTGATGCATTAACCCAAAAGTTAAACCCTGGTTCAATAATTATAATTTCATATTCCGTTTTATCACTAGTTATTTTAACAGTGTCATTTGCTGCAAGATTTGTTTCTTGATGTGCTTTATTGTTTTTGGTATTAACAGTTTTTGAGGTGTTACAGGCTAGAATAAAACTACAAATAAGTACTATGTAAAGTGTATTTTTCATTATTATTTTATTTTATAATTCAAAAGTATATTTAAGCTAACACTCTTAAAAATTATAATGAGTTAACACACGCTTTTAATGAGTAAACTACGTTGTCTAAATTAATCAATTTTTATTTCTTTTATTTTTAAAAAGCCATTTGTCAATTTTGTTATCAAATAGCGTTTTTTATCATGATTATTACATGACGCGAAAGTTAGAATTGAATCTGAAGATATAGTCCAGAATGTTTTTTGATTTTGTTTTTTACGATATGAAGTGTTTCCACATCTATTAGCTATTTCATTGTATTTAATATAATACCATTGCTATAAAATTCATATCCAAAATCTTGTGTGTTTAGTTTATTAACCTTAGTAAATATATCCATGGTTTTATTGTATCTCCAACATCCAATAAGTTTATTATTAAGTTGATTATATGATAAAGGAAAAAAAGAAACTAAAGTTAGCACTAGTATTATAAAAGTTGTTTTAAGCATTAGTTTCTCTTTAAAATATTTTTACTTTCAATAACTCAAAAATTATACCTAAAAACATAATAACAAGGTAAAAAAAAAGCCAACTCATAAAGTTGGCTCTATTAAATTATGTTGATTTGAGATTATTTACCTCCAAACAAGCCACCTAATAAACCACCAAGGCCACCCTTACTTTTGCTACCTCCTAAAACCATACCAGCTACATCATCAACAATACTACCGTCACCATCTGCATCAAGTATAGATTCTAAAAAGCTTTGTTCTTGTTTTGCAGAATTACCACCAAGTAATCCTCCAAGTAAATCTCCTATACCGTTAGAAGAACTTACGTTGTTTTGTCTAGTTTGTTTTCCTAGTACACCCATTAATATTGGAGCAGCTACTTTTAAAATATTACCAACAGAACCTGCATCAAGTCCAGATTTTTGTCCAAGAACCTGCTCTACACCTTGTCTTTTTTGTCCTAAAACGTGTCCTAAAATTTTATCACCATCATTCTTTACATTTTCATCAACACCACCACCAAATAAACCACCAAGGTTGTCAAGGATACTACCATCGTGTTTGTTGTTTAAGGCATTCATTAATCCTTCAGCACCTTGTGGTGAAGCTGCAGCATTACGTTGCATAGCTTTCATTAATACAGGTAGTGCCATAGTTAATACACTACTTGTTTTATTTTGATCGGTTCCTGTGGATCCTGAAACACCACTTATAATTGTTTTTCCAAGGTCGCTGTTTAATAAATCTAAAATTCCAGACATTTTTATATTGTTTTTTAATTAATAAATAAAATTGGATTTTCAATGTACAAAAAAAGTCCCAACTTCTACAGTTAGGACTCAAATATCATAAATAGGTCACATTTTAAATACCCTAGCCTAGGATACTTACAATTTGTGACGCTAGTTCTGTACCAATTCTATCTTGTGCTTCATTTGTAGCAGCACCTGTATGCGGTGTTAATGATAATGCAGAATTCATTAATAATTGAATTTCTGGTTTTGGTTCTTTTTCAAACACATCAAGAGCCGCTCTAGATACTTTACCGCTTTCAATAGCTTTTACTAATGCAACTTCGTTAACCACTCCACCACGCGCAGCATTGGCTAAAATTACACCATCTTTCATGATATTAAATTCTGCTTCATCAATTACGTAATCTTTTTGAGCAGGAACATGAAGTGTTATAAAATCTGATTGTTTTAAAACCTCTTCTTTAGAAATAGTTTCTATATTGAAGTTTACTTTTTGCCCATCAAAAAAATCTAATTCTAAATTTGCCTTTTCTAAGAAAGGATCAAAAGCAATGACTTTCATGCCAGCGCCAAGAGCTACTTTAGCAGTTGCTTGACCGATACGTCCAAAACCTAAAACTCCAAGTGTTTTACCCTTTAATTCTGTGCCTTTAGCATAGGCTTTCTTTAATCCTTTAAAGTTGCTATCGCCTTCAAGCGGCATTTCTCTATTAGAGTTATGTATAAAACGCGCTAAACCATATAAATGACCAAACACTAATTCTGCCACAGAATGTGATGAAGCAGCTGGCGTGTTAATAACATGTAATCCTTTTTCTCTAGCATACTCTACATCTATATTATCCATTCCTACACCACCACGACCTATAATTTTAAGTCCTGGGCAAGCATCAATTAAATCTTTGCGAACAGTGGTTGCACTTCGTACTAAAAGTACAGAAATATCTTTTTCGTTGATATAATTAATTAACTGCTCTTGAGCTACGGTAGTTGTACTTACGTTGTAACCAGCTTTTTCTAAAGCATCAATTCCACTTTGTGAAATACCGTCGTTTGCTAATATGTTCATTCAAATTCTATTTTTTTTATTTCCACGAAGGTGGAAATCTTTTTGTTAATTATTTGGTTAGTTTCTTGAGATTTCCAACTTCGCGGAAATGAAAAAGAAAATTTAATTACGCTTTACTCTCTAGTTCACTCATAACCTCTACTAATGCTTTTACGCTATCTATAGGCAAAGCATTGTACATAGATGCTCTGTATCCGCCAACACTTCTGTGTCCGTTTACAGCACTAATACCAGCTTCTTTAAGCATAGTTTCAAAGGTTTCTTTTAAATTTTCGTTTTCTAAAGTGAATGTAGCATTCATTTGAGAACGATCTTCTTTAGCAGCAAACCCTTTAAAAAGTGGGTTTAAATCAATTTCAGAATACATTAAGCGTGCCTTTTTTTCGTTTTCTTTTTCAATAGCAGCTACACCACCTTGAGCCTTTAGCCACTCTAAAGTTAGCATAGATGTATAAACTGCGAAAACAGGAGGCGTATTAAACATACTACCTTTGTCTATATGAATTTTATAATCCATCATAGAAGGAATTTTTCGAGATACTTTACCTAAAATGTCTTCTTTAACCACAACTAAAGTTGTACCTGCTGGCCCCATATTTTTTTGAGCACCAGCATATATAATTCCGAATTTTGAAAAATCTATTACGCGAGAAAAGATATCACTACTCATATCACAAATCATTGGAATAGGAGAGTTAGGGAATTTTTTCATTTGTGTACCGTAAATTGTATTGTTTGAGGTACAGTGAAAATAATCGTAATTTTCTGGTATTTCAAAACCTTTTGGGATATAGTTGTAATTAGCACTTTGTGAGGAGCCTACTTCGTAAACATCGTCATAAATTTTAGCTTCTTTAATTGCTTTTGCAGACCAAGACCCTGTGTTTAAATATCCTGCTCTTTTTTCTAATAAGTTAAGAGCTACCATTAAAAACTGTGTGCTAGCACCACCTTGTAAAAAAAGAGCTTTGTAACCTTTACCTTCTAAACCAAGTAGCTCTAAGGCTAATGCTCTTGCATTTTCCATAATATCAACAAAGGCTTTACTTCTATGTGATATTTCTAAAACAGATAAGCCACTGCCATCTAAATCAACAACGCCCTGAGACGCTTTTAATAATACTTCTGGTGGTAAAATACTTGGTCCTGCGCTAAAATTATGTTTTTTCATCTTTTTTTCTAGTGAAATTTAAAGATGCAAAGTTGATAATTAATTAAGTATTTTTTATTAAAAATTCAATAATTTTTTCGTCAAATTGATAATAAAAATTTAATAGAATCTACACTATCCGCATAATCCCAAAGTTCAGGTTTTTGAGTTTGCCCAAACACTATTTCATTTTCTACAACACCTTTTGAAACAATACATTGAATTTGATGAGATTCAGCCTCTAATTTCTTTTTAAGGTTATCAAGCGTATCATAATATTCATAAAATGCTGTTGCAATAGGAGAACTATAGCTTTTATCTTCCTTAATCATAAAAAAACCATTCTCCAACATATCAAATTCACTCATTAAATACACTGCTTTATTATAGTCGTAATTATTGGCATATTTTGCTTTATTAATTATGGGGTGCCAATGGTATATGGCTTCAAAAAATGCTGTAAAATCATAGTTTTTTGGTACAAATAATTTCGAAACATTTCTGCATCCTAAACCGTAATATCTAAAAATATCTTCAGAAAGATGTTGTAAGTCTTTAGTAGATTCTTTACCCGTTAATACAGCAACAGAATTTCTGTTATGTCTTATAATTGATGGTTTGCCTTTAAAATAATACTCAAAATAACGTGCGGTATTATCACTTCCGGTGGCTATTACTGCATCAAAATTTTCTAATTTCTCCTCGGTAAATTTTATACACCCTTTAAATTGTGGTGCAACGTGTTCTAGATATTTAGATAAATAGGGTAATAACTGTTTGTCATTAGAAGATTGTTTTATTAATACATGATGTCCAGAAATAAGTACCGACAAAAAATCGTGAAACCCAACAAGCGGAATATTTCCCGCCATAATTACAGCTATAGTTTTAGGTGTTGTTTCCTTTATATCATAAGGCGCTAACCATTTAGAAATGTTGGAAAACGTTAAGGCATTGGCCCACGAGTTGAGCGCAAATTGAATATTTTCTGCGGTAAACCACCCGTTATGTTCTTGTGCTAATTTTAGTTGATGTTTAAAACCATCAAAAAAAATAGCATTATGCGCAATATTATCATCTTTTTGGATGGTTTCTTCAGAAAATTGCCGGATAAAATCTCCTAGTTTTACAAAAGCACTAATTCTTTCTTGTAATTGCATCCTTTAATTTGGTTATGAATGGTTTTGGCTTTATTTTTGCACTGCAAAGTTAGAAAGAAAAAACACTATGGCAATTATTATAACAGACGAATGTATAAACTGCGGTGCTTGCGAACCAGAGTGCCCAAATACAGCAATATATGAAGGTGCCGATGATTGGCGCTATAAAGACGGAACCAGTTTAGAGGGTAAAGTTGTTTTAACTAATGGAACAGAGGTTGATGCTGATGAAGCACAAGAGCCTGTAAGTGATGAGCTTTACTATATTGTACCTGATAAATGTACAGAATGTAAGGGGTTTCATGATGAGCCACAATGTGCAGCAGTATGTCCTGTAGATTGTTGTGTGCCTGATGAAGATGTTGTAGAGACAGAAGAGGAGCTATTAGCAAAGCAAAAGTTTATGCATCCTGATGGTTAATTAAACAAAAAACACCAAAGAATATTAAATCCCGAACTTTTAGTTTGGGATTTTTTTTATTTTATGTTTTCTTTTAATTTGAAACTATTCTTTTATAAAAACATCTAAATTCTGCTTGTTAATGATATAGTATTTTAAAACAAAAATATATCTTAATATAGTCGATATAATCTAAATAAACGTAACGTCTTTAAACAATATTAATACTAACTTAGGGAATGGAGAACAGTATTCTTTGAAAAAATATGCAAATGGAATTTAAGATAATTAGTGGAGAAAAGATCATCTGAAAATATTACTCTATTAGAAAAAATTTATCATGAAAACAAGACTTAAAGAATGTTAGTATAGTCAAAAGCTTTAATGCCCCATCCAAATACAATTCTTAAAAAAGAATTTATATTATAAACCTACAAGACTCTTCAATATAATAAAATTACTGATTCGTTATAATTACAAAATGAACACTTAATCGAATAAAAATCACTAATTCATTTTTTTTTTTATATATTGTTATATAATAATACAGATTATTCTCTCATCTTTACGTTAATTTGTAGTTATTAAATTACTTTTTTTTAATCATAATACTATACCCCAAAACTATGATACGCAAATTGATGTTTTTATTTTTTTGTAATATTTGTTTTTCCCAAATTGGAATTAACACTACATCTCCTACTAAAACTTTAGACATTAATGGAGAATTACGAATTAGAACTTTACCTATAAATAATATAGCTACAAGCGTTTTAACAGCAGATACTGATGGTAATATTTCAAAATCACAAGCATTCGTGCTATGGGAAGTAGACTCACAAGTAGCAAGTCTCCCAATAAATAGAACAACTAGTGCTCAAACCATAATCGATAATATTGATTTAGGATTATCTTTAACCGTTAATATACCAGCTAATGTAGAAGCCAGAATAATTATAAACTATTCAGTGCCCATTGGTATATCTTCATTTACAGAACCAGTGGGTTATTATGGTATTAGATTCCTTAAAGATGGTACAGAAGCCCCTGCAGGATCAAGAAAATATTCCGTATTGAATAATAGTGATAATCAAGAAGAAACTGCCAATATGGTAACTGTTTCAAACGTTTTTACAGAGAATCTTACTGCTTCAACAGTTGATAGAACCTTTACATATACTTTAAATGGATATATTGAGCAGTTGCGATCTGGTACTTCTCATAATTATAGATTTAACATGTGGGATTCTGTACCACCTAATTTTAATTGGGGAAGAGCTACAATAACAAAAACTGTTTATATTAAATAAGATATCCTTACTAATTATTTTCACCATCAAAAGTTTTCATCTCCAAAGAAGGCTCTAAAATCCTTTCGTTATCCCAAATGCTTTTTTCATATTTACTTAATTTGATATAAGGTGCTTTTTCAGCTTGTATTTCAGTTTCAAAATCTGCAATACTAAGAGTGTTATGCCTTGTAACTAAAAGTTCAAACTCGTTTTTGTTTTCGCCTTCAATTGTAAAATCAAAACTCACTTTATTTTTAGTGCTACTATTTTCTATAAATTTTAAGGGACGACTTACATAAAAATAATTTCCAGTACTGCTTTTAATATATTTTGGGTAGTATCTTTGGCTGCTATCTTTTTCAAAAATAATAGTGCCTTTACTCTTATTCTCAATATATTTTACACCTAGTAGTAGGCGTAAATTAACCTTTTGTCCATGCCTGTCTTTATAATAATTATAATTAACTCTAGTTATGGCGTAAGTATCATCAGCAATATATAGTTGTCCTGTGTATTTAGCTTTTCCCTTTCTTGGATAAAACGTTAAAATATAAGTAAGTACACCATTATTATAAGCCATATCCTCAAATTTGTAATCATACAAATCAGTATCTAAAATTTTATTTAGAAAAGAATTTTCATAAAATTGTGCACGATTTAATATGTATTTTGTTTCATCATTTAAATAAGAAACGGTAAACTCATTTTTAACATTATCTTTAAAGTCGTCATCATTTAAAGCTAAAGAATCTTCAATTTTAAACAACCCAGTTTTCAACTTGTATGTTTTAGTGGTGTCTAAATATTTTAGAATGATGTTTTGCATTTTTTCTTGTATGTTATCAATAGAAAAGTCATTTTTATGGTCTAAAAGTTCAGTAGCTTTTTCAATTTTTAACTTAATACTATCTTTATTCAAAATATATACAGCACCTTTAAAATCAACAAATTGCACCATATTACTGTTTTTTACATGATTTACAAGTGTGTGTAAACTACTATTTACACCTTCCAATTGCTTTTTTTTAACATCTGATGCCTTATCAATTTCAAACTCTAAATTTTTAAAATCCGCATTGTATTTACTACGCTTAAATACATTATAGTATTGTAAATCTAAATTATAATTATCTACAATCTTAGCCTTTACTTTAGCAATTATTGTATTGGCGTTTGGTGCTGTGGTGCTAATAAATACTTCGTCTAGTTTATTTATGGCTTGTTGTAGTTCTATAATAAAATTCAATTTTTTTATAGCTGCTATTGTAAGGGTTTTATTTTCGTAGCCCATACACGAAATACTTATAAGTTTGGTGTCTTTTTTATAAGCAACAGTGAAAAAACCTTCATCGTTAGAGATAACACCAGCATATGCTCCTGTTTTTATATTAGCATAGGGTATAGTTTGTTTTGTTGATGTATCAATAAGTTTTGCTGTTATATTTTGAGATAGTATTGAAAAACTTACTAAAAGTAAAAGGAGTGTGATTTTAAATTTCATTTTGATTTTTTGATTGATGCTATATGATGTTGCACAAGGCAAATTAAATAATGTTGCAGTCTAAACGGATATTTTAAAAAGTATTTAACTTTTAATTAATGGTTTTTGCCAAAACAATCTTAAAAACACTTGGATAAATTTTTCTTTTTTATTGTCTACATTTGCACTCGCAAAAATCTTTATTATGAAAGCTGGAATTGTAGGATTACCAAACGTTGGAAAATCGACTTTATTTAATTGTTTATCAAATGCAAAAGCGCAAAGTGCAAACTTTCCATTTTGTACCATAGAGCCTAATATTGGTGTGGTAAATGTTCCAGATCCACGTTTAGAAAAATTAGAATCACTAGTAAATCCTGAGCGTGTAATGCCAGCAACAGTTGAAATTGTAGATATTGCAGGTTTAGTAAAAGGCGCAAGTAAGGGTGAAGGTTTAGGTAACCAATTTTTAGGAAACATAAGAGAAACAGACGCTATTTTACATGTGTTACGCTGTTTTGATAATGATAATATTGTACATGTAGATGGTAGTGTAGACCCAATTAGAGATAAAGAAACTATTGATATGGAACTGCAGTTAAAAGATTTAGAAACTGCCGAGAAAAAACTAGATAAGGTAAAGCGTGCTGCAAAAACAGGAAATAAAGATGCCCAAAAAGAAGAGGCTATTCTCTTAAAAATTAAAGAAGGTTTAGAGGCAGGTACATCAGTTAGAGCTATAGATTTTAGTGAAGATGATCGTGATGAGTTTGTAATACCATTACAATTTATAACTGATAAACCTGTAATGTATGTATGTAATGTAGATGAAGGTGCAGCAGTTTCTGGTAACGCTTATGTAGATAAAGTAAAAACTGCTGTAAAAGACGAAAATGCAGAAGTTTTAGTTTTAGCAGTAGGTACAGAAGCAGATATTAATGAATTAGATGATTACGAAGAGCGCCAAATGTTTTTACAAGATATAGGTTTAGAAGAACCAGGTTCTGCAAAATTAATTAGAAGCGCTTATAAATTATTAAACCAACAAACCTATTTTACTGCTGGTGTAAAAGAGGTACGCGCTTGGACTGTAGATGTTGGTGCTAGTGCGCCACAAGCCGCAGGTGTAATACATACCGATTTTGAAAAAGGTTTTATTCGTGCAGAGGTTATTGCTTACAATGATTATGTGTCATTTGGTAGTGAAGCCAAAGTAAAAGAAGCAGGTAAAATGAGAGTAGAAGGTAAAAATTACATTGTTAAGGATGGTGATGTTATGCATTTTCTGTTTAATGTATAAATATTCTAAGTATATAAGTGACAAAACAGTTTAGGTAGTGTCGTAATAGATACATCACTTTAACTTCATACCATAACACTTAAAAAAAATATGCCCTTAATTGAAGTGCAAACCGAGATTAACGCAGACATACAAACATGCTTTGATTTAGCACGAGACGTTGGATTTTATCAAAAATCTTTAAAAAAAACAATAGAAATACCTATTGCAGGTAAAATATCAGGATTAATTGAAAAAGGAGATTACGTAACTTGGGAAACGAATCACCTTGTATTTACACAACTCTTGGTGTTAAAAGTTTCCGAGTTTATTAATCCCGTTTTGTTTGTAGACGAAATGGTAAAAGGTGACTTTAAATCTTACAGACACGAACATATATTCAAGAATAATAAAAATGGAACTATAATGACAGATAGGTTTTATTTTAAGTCTCCTTATGGTATTATAGGTAAAATTGTAGACGAAATTATTTTAAAACGATACATGCGTAAGCTTATTATAACGAGAAATAAAGCTTTAAAAATAAAAGCGGAACAAATAGCAGCAAAACAAAAAATAGAAGTACTAAGTAAAATGAGTTTTTGAAATAATTACGTCTTTTATTATGAGGTGAAATTTGTTTTTTATGTAGCGATAATCATAAAAAATAATATAACCAGTTGTGAATTTTGAGTTGAAATAAACAGTGTAATGTCAGTTCGAGTGATTTTTTTGATAAAAAAATCGTAACGAGAACCAATTTATATTAAAAATTCTTATTCTCGATACAAATTTCACTCATTTCAATCGTGAAATTCACTCGAATTGAAAGAGTTTTTTCAAAATGCACAACAGGTTAACATAGTTTAATACAACTAGTTTTTTTAAAAATAAACTAGTATAAATACTTCTTCAGAGTTTAGGGATATCAGTTGCGGTACATGTCTGTTTTTATCAAAATTTAGCTTTATGAAAGGATTTTCTTAATATGATTAAGTATGACTTGTTAGTGAAGTTTAAGTAGACTAGTCGGGTAAAATCAGTTTAAAAATAAACCTATAATTAAAATATTTATTATTGATGGTGTAATTTCTCGTATACTTGTAAGATTTTAGTACTTTTGCTGACTAAGATAAAACCAAACAAAATACAATGCCGTTAATAGAAATTGAAACTGAAATACATTGTGATACTAAAACATGTTTTGATCTCGCTAGAAACATTGATGTGCATACTGAATCTTTAAAGCATACAGATGAAATTCCCGTTGCTGGAAAAACTACAGGACTAATCGAGTTAGGAGAGTGGGTAAGTTGGGAAGCTAAGCATTTTGGTTTTGTACAGCATTTAACTTCAAAAATTACTGAAATGAAAAGTCCACATTATTTTGTAGACGAAATGGTTTTTGGTGCTTTTAAATCGTTTAGGCACGAACATATTTTTGATAAAACAAAAAACGGAACGTTAATGGTGGATAAGTTTTATTTCGAATCTCCTTTAGGGGCTTTGGGGCAAGTAGCTAACGCCTTATTTCTTAAACGCTACATGACTAAACTTTTAAAGAAAAGAAATGAATTGTTAAAGCAAAAAGCAGAAGATGTTTGCTGTAATAAGGGTAATGTAAAGTCACTTTATATAAATGAAATGGTAGAATTATAAAACCATAATAAATACAATATTCCACTTAAATAGTTCCAAAAACACGTGTGTTGAATGTCGTAATTTCCTGATAAAATAAAATATTGCCAAAACTAGTATGATACTTTTGTGTCATGGAAGTAAAAAAACGGTTTTGGTATGGTATTGCTATTGGAGTTTTGGGCGTAGTGCTTTTTTCTTCAAAGGCAGTAATGGTAAAAATAGCTTATCAATATAATGTAGATGCTATAAGTATATTATTACTTCGCATGTTGTTTTCTTTTCCGTTTTACATAGTAATTGCATGTGTTAACAGAAAAACTAATACTAATAAAAATAGCTCTAAGGATTGGTTTTGGTTACTGTTTTTTGGTTTTATTGGTTATTATTTAGCTAGTTATTTCGATTTTGTGGGCTTAACTTATATCAAAGCAAGTTTAGAAAGAATAATTCTATTTCTATACCCTACAATGGTGCTATTGCTAAATAGACTTTTTTTAAAGCAAAAAATCACCAAAATTCAATCTATAGCCATTGCGTTTACGTATTTAGGGATAGTAATAGCATTTAGAGATGAGGTGCAAATTTCTGGAGATAAAACAATTTTAGGGGGCGTTTTTATTTTGTTAAGTGCCTTAACCTATGCGTCTTACTTGGTAGGTAGCGGTTGGTTAATTCCAAAATTTGGGGTTGTAAAATTTACGGCATATGCAATGCTTACTTCATGTGTTTGTGTGTTTGTTCATTATGCTTTTATAAACGAAACTAATCTATTAAGTTTCTCATGGGAAGTCTATCTTCTTGGATTTTTAATTGCTGTTTTTGCAACAGTAATACCTTCATTTTTAGTGTCAACATCAATTAAAATGATTAGTTCATCAAATTTTGCAGTCATATCAGGTGTTGGGCCTATTTCAACAATAATATTAGCTGCTATATTTCTAAATGAAAGATTAACTTTAATGCAACTATTTGGTGCTTTGGTAGTTATAGTTGGTATTTTATTTGTTTCACTAAAAAGACAAAATAAACCGTAGTATAACGTTCTCAACAATAATTACTTTTTTTGTTAATTACTTTGTTTGTTAGCTATTTTATATTTTGATATGTTATGCTATATTAGCGTACTATCACGTAATTCACACTCTCTTTTATGGCAGAACAAACCAAGTATACCGAAGATAATATACGTTCATTAGATTGGAAAGAGCATATCCGTATGCGTCCAGGAATGTATATTGGTAAACTCGGTGATGGGTCTTCTCCAGACGATGGTATCTATATTTTATTAAAAGAGGTTTTAGATAACTCTATAGATGAATACGTAATGGGTGCTGGTAAAACCATAGAAATATCTATACAAGGCACAAAAGTTATTGTGCGTGATTATGGGCGTGGTATACCATTAGGCAAAGTGGTAGATGTAGTATCTAAAATGAATACTGGTGGTAAGTACGACTCTAAAGCATTTAAAAAATCGGTAGGTTTAAATGGCGTAGGTACAAAGGCAGTAAATGCACTGTCAAATTATTTTAGGGTTGAATCTAACCGAGATGGTAAATCGGCTTCGGCAGAATTTGAACAAGGTAATCTTACCAATCAAGAAATGCTAGATGATACTACCCGTAGAAAAGGGACTAAAGTATCATTTATTCCAGATGAAACTATTTTTAAAAACTATAAATACCGAAGTGAATATGTTGTAAAGATGTTGAAAAACTATGTTTACCTTAACCCGGGGTTGACCATAGTTTTTAATGGTGAAAAATATTATAGCGAAAACGGATTAAAAGACTTATTGGCCGAAAAAATTGCTGAAACTGATTTGTTGTATCCTATAATTCATTTACGTGGTGACGATATAGAAATAGCCTTAACGCACAGTAAAACGCAATATAGCGAAGAGTATAATAGTTTTGTAAACGGACAAAATACGACACAAGGTGGTACGCACTTAAATGCATTTAGAGAAGCTATTGTAAAAACTATTCGTGAGTATTACGGTAAAAACTACGATGCATCAGATATTAGAAAATCTGTAGTAAGTGCCATTGCTATTAAAGTAATGGAGCCAGTTTTTGAAAGTCAAACAAAAACAAAGTTAGGCTCAACAGATATGGGTGGTAATTATCCAACCGTAAGAACTTATATTAATGACTTTGTAAAAACCAAGTTAGATAATTACCTACATAAAAACACAGACACTGCTGAAAAAATTCAACGTAAAATTTTACAAGCAGAACGTGAACGTAAAGAATTATCGGGCATTAGAAAATTAGCGAAAGACCGTGCTAAAAAAGCGAGTCTTCATAATAAAAAATTACGAGATTGTCGTGTGCATTTTGGCGATACCAAAAACGAGCGTAACTTAGAAACTACACTGTTTATTACCGAAGGAGATTCTGCCTCTGGGAGTATCACAAAATCTAGAGATGTAAATACACAAGCGGTTTTTAGTTTAAAAGGAAAGCCGTTAAATTGTTACGGACTTACCAAAAAAATAGTTTACGAAAACGAAGAATTTAATTTATTACAAGCAGCTTTAAATATAGAAGAGTCTCTAGAAGATTTGCGTTATAATAATGTTGTTATAGCTACAGATGCTGATGTAGATGGTATGCACATTAGGCTATTACTGATAACATTCTTTTTACAGTTTTTTCCAGAAGTAATTAAGGAAGGGCACTTATATATTTTACAAACCCCATTATTTAGAGTTAGAAATAAAAAAGAAACCATTTATTGTTATTCTGAAGAAGAACGAAGAGACGCTATAGAAAAACTAAAACCTAAACCTGAAATAACCCGTTTTAAGGGGTTAGGAGAAATATCACCAGACGAGTTTAAACATTTTATAGGTGAAGATATTCGACTTGATCCTGTTATGCTAGACGATAATATGTCTATTGAAGAATTATTATCATTTTACATGGGTAAAAATACACCAACACGACAAGAATTTATTATTGATAATTTGAAGGTTGAGCTAGATTTGATAGAAGAAAAATAAAAGATTAAACTGTAATTTTATACACTGTATAAAGTTCAAGATAAAAAAATACAATTTCTGCCTTTGCAGAAATATTTAGTATGATAGAAGACCAAAACGACGATTTAACTAACGACCATAACGAAGAGCCTAAAGAAACCATTACGCGCATAACAGGCATGTACAAAGACTGGTTTTTAGATTACGCATCTTATGTTATTTTAGAGCGTGCAGTACCAGCCATAGAAGACGGTTTTAAACCTGTACAGCGCCGTATTATGCATTCTATGAAAGATCTTGACGATGGACGCTACAACAAAGTAGCTAATATTGTTGGGCATACCATGCAGTACCATCCGCATGGTGATGCGAGTATTGCAGATGCCATGGTACAAATTGGTCAAAAAGATTTATTAATTGATACTCAAGGAAACTGGGGAAATATACTAACGGGTGATAGAGCAGCAGCATCAAGATATATTGAAGCACGCATCTCTAAGTTTGGTTTAGATGTTGTTTTTAATCCTAAAATAACAGAATGGCAAGCCAGTTATGATGGTAGAAGAAAAGAGCCTGTAAATTTACCAGTAATGTTTCCGTTACTATTAGCACAGGGTGGCGAGGGTATTGCTGTGGGGTTGTCTACTAAAATTTTACCACATAATTTTATTGAATTAATCGATGCTTCTGTAAAACACTTACAAGGAAAGCGTTTTACTATTTTACCAGATTTTCCAACTGCTGGAATTGCAGATTTTTCTAATTATAACGATGGTAATAGAGGAGGTAAAGTTCGTGTAAGAGCAAAAATTTCTCAACTAGATAAAAATACGCTTGTAATTAATGAGTTGCCTTTTGGTACCACAACATCCTCTCTTATAGATTCTATCTTAAAAGCTAATGATAAAGGTAAAATAAAAGTTAAGAAAATAGAGGATAACACTGCCGCAGAGGTTGAAATTTTAGTGCATTTGCCATCAGGCTTATCCCCAGATAAAACTATAGATGCATTGTATGCATTTACAAGTTGTGAATCTTCTATTTCACCATTAGGTTGCGTTATTGAAGATAACAAGCCTTTGTTTATTGGTGTTTCAGAAATGTTGAGACGTTCTACAGATAACACGGTTCAACTTTTAAAACAAGAGTTAGAAATTAAACTTGGCGAACTCGAAGAACAATGGCATTTTGCATCTTTAGAACGTATTTTTATTGAAAATAGAATTTATAGAGATATTGAAGAGCAAGAAACTTGGGAAGGTGTTATTACTGCAATTGATAAAGGGTTGCAACCACATATTAAGCATTTAAAACGGGCCGTTACTGAAGATGATATCGTGCGCCTAACTGAAATTAGGATCAAACGCATTTCGAAATTTGACATAGATAAGGCACAACAAAAAATTGATGCACTAGAGGAACAAATTGCAGAAGTAAAACATCATCTTGCACATTTGATAGATTATACTATTGCCTACTTTACGAGACTTAAAAAAACTTATGGTGCAGGGCGTGAGCGTAAAACAGAAATTAGAACTTTTGATGATGTAGATGCCACTAAAGTAGTGATTAGAAATACAAAACTTTATGTAAATAGAGAAGAAGGTTTTATTGGGACATCACTTCGTAGAAACGAATATGTATGTGATTGTAGTGATATTGATGATATTATTGTTTTTACCAAAGAAGGTAAAATGATGGTAACAAAGGTAGACTCTAAAACCTTTATTGGTAAAGATATTATTCACGTAGCAGTATTTAAAAAGAAAGATAAACGGACTATTTATAACCTGATTTATCGAGATGGTAAAAAAGGCCCTTCATATATCAAGCGTTTTGCTGTAACTAGTATGACACGCGATAGAGAATATGATTTAACAAATGGTAATAAAGGGTCTGTTAGTTTGTATTTTTCTGCAAACCCCAATGGTGAAGCCGAAGTGGTTACCATAAATTTACGACAAGCCGGTAGTATTAAAAAGCTAAAATGGGATATCGATTTTGCTGATATTTTAATTAAAGGCCGCACATCAAAAGGAAATTTGGTCACTAAATATCCTATAAAACGTATAGATCTTAAAGAAAAAGGGGTATCTACTTTAAAACCTCGTAAAATTTGGTTTGACGATACAGTACAACGCTTAAATGTAGACGGAAGAGGAGAATTAATAGGTGAGTTTAGAGGTGAAGATAAGTTACTTATTATCAATCAATCTGGTATGTTAAAAACTGTAACACCAGAAGTTACTATGCATTTTGGTAGCGATATGATTATAATGGAAAAATGGGTACCAAAAAAGCCAATTTCAGCAATTTATTTTCATGGTGAAAAGGAACTTTATTATGTAAAGCGTTTTTTAATTGAACAGGAAGGTCGTGAAGAGTCTTTTATTTCAGAACATCCTAATTCTCAGTTAGAAATAGTATCAACAGATTGGAAACCTATGGCTGAGGTTGTATTTGCTAAAGAAAGAGGCAAAGATAGAAAAGATAACTTAGAAGTTAATCTTGAAGAGTTTATCGATATTAAAGGCATTTCTGCTCAAGGTAATCAACTGACTAAAGATAAAATAAACCAAATAAACTTATTAGATCCATTACCTCATGAAGCTCCTGAAGAAGTTCATGCAGACGATTTAGAAGTGGTAGATGAAAAGCAAATTTCTGAAGCTACCACTGAAACTAATAGCAAAGAATCTTTAAATAGTGAAGGTGAAAGTGAAGATGACGATGAGGGGCAGACAACTTTGTTTTAAATGAGGTTGAGACGGTTTACCAAAACAATAAAACAACTATTAGTTTTTGTATTACCTTTAGCATTAATTATTGGTGTATTGTCTATATGTTCTGGAGCACTTATTGTATCATTTGTTTCTTCTATAATATTACCATTCCTAGTAGTTTTTAATATAATTCAGTTTTTGTATTTATTACTAAAACGAAATAAAACAGCATTTTATAGTATAGGTGCTATAGTTTTATTTTTTTTATATTTTGATTCTTTTTACCAATATAATCCTACTTCTGATTTACAGGAACAAACTGTTTCTATTTTAACCTATAATTTACAAGGGTATACCTCCAAGCTTAAACTTAAAGAAGAGCATAAAGTTGAAGTATCAAGGTTTGTACATCAAAAGGATGTGGATATTGTTTGTTTTCAAGAGTTCTCAGCTATAGAATTTAAAAGATATGTAAAAACATATCCTTATTGGATAAAAAGCAATATAGATATGCCTTTAAAATCAGTTTTAGCAGTTTTTTCTAAGTTTCCTATAGTTGATAATGGGTATATTAAATTTGATAATTCTATCAATAATGCCATGTTTGTTGATGTAGAAATAAACGGTGATATAATACGAATATATAATTTACACTTGGAATCTTTCAGGATTGATTCAAAAAATCAATTAAATAAACTGAGGCATCATAAATTTATAACTACAAGAGTTTTTAGAACAGAAGCTTCACGTAAAGCACAGGCAATATTAGTTAGGAACCATGTAAATAATTTTAAAGGTAAAGTGATACTAGCTGGAGACTTTAATAGTACTCAATATTCTTCAATATATAGGATTTTAAAAGTGGATAGAAAAGATACTTTTACCGAAGCTGGTAATGGTTTAGGTACTACGTTTAAGTTGTTTAACTATCCGATTAAGCTAGATCATATTTTAGTTGATGCAGCTTTTGAGGTGGTAAATCATGAAAATTTTGATATCAAATTATCAGACCATGAGCCAGTACTAGCAGAAATAAAACTTTAAAATTAAAATTCTACGATGTCTTTTGAAGAAAAAAGTTGAATTAATTTATGCAGCATTTCAGAATACTTTATTAACTCAGCTTTGGCTACAAATTCATTGGCTCTATGTGCTTGATTGATAGATCCGGGGCCGCAAATGATACTTTGTAACCCAGCTTCATTAAATTGTCCTGCTTCTGAGGCATAAGCAACTGTACCAATATTATTATCATTATTTATTTTTGATAATAGTGTTACAACAGCACTATCTGCTTTACTATCAAAGGGTGTTACTGGTGGATGAATTTCTTCAGTTTCTATCTTAAAATCTGAAAATACAGGTTGTAGTGCATCCATTCTATTTTTACAGTGTAGTTTAAACTCCTTAAGTATTTCTGGTAAATTATCACTTGGTATTACTCTAGCATCCCAAGAAAAAGACACCTTATCTGCTATAACATTAGCTGCAATACCGCCATTAATAACACCTGTGTGTAATGTGGAGTGCGGTGGTGTAAAACGCTTATCTAAATTGCCTGAGTCTATCAGTGCATTCATTTTATTTTCTAACCACAACACCAATCTAGCAGCTTCGTTAATGGCACTTACCTCTTGTTTTATCCTACTGCTATGACCTGCAGAACCGTTCACCGTTGTTGTGTATATACAGATACCTTTATGTCCAATAATAGGTTGTAGCAGCGATGGTTCGCCAATAACAGCGTACTTAGGTGTTTCTGGATAATGTTGTTTTAAATGCGCTACTAATTCTGGTGCAGATAAACACCCAATTTCTTCATCGTACGAAAAGGCAAAGTAGATGGGTTTTTTTAGTTGTGATATATCAATATTTGAAAGTATGTTTAGGCAACATGCTATAAATCCTTTCATATCGCAGGTGCCACGACCGTATAGTTTTCCATCGCCTTTGTCTGTTAAAACAAAAGGGTCTGTGTCCCATTCTTGCCCTTTTACAGGTACAACATCTGTATGACCAGAAAGAATAATGCCACCGTCAACCGATGGACCAATACGACAATGTAAAGATGCTTTTGTACCTTCTGAATTGGGCACCAAGGTGCACTTAATGCCAAATCCTTCAATATAATCTTTTATCCAGTTAATAATAGATAGGTTTGATTCTCCTCCTAAAACTGGGAATGCTACTAATTTAGAAAGTATGGTTTCTGTAGTCATATAAGTTTGTCTTCTATAGTTTCTATGATGCTAGAAATATCGTATTGATAGTTAAACCACAACGTGTTTTCGTTTTTCTTAAACCAAGTATTTTGGCGTTTTGCAAAACGTCGTGTGTTTTTTTTTATTTCTGCAATGGCAAATTCTAAAGTCCACTCACCATTAAAATAGTTAAAGAGTTCTTTGTATCCAACTGTATTTAGAGCATTTAAATCTTTATGTAATAGTAATGCTTTTGCTTCGTCTACTAGTCCTTCCTTAAGCATAATATCTACACGCTGATTGATACGATTATATATAATAGCTCTATCTGCACTTAATCCAATGCTTATAGTTTTAAAATTTCGGTGTTGTTTTTTTTTATTTAAGAAGGAAGAATAGGGTTGTCCTGAACCAATGCAAACTTCTAAGGCACGTATAACGCGGTGTGGATTATCAATTGCGATGGTATTAAAACTTTGCTCGTCCAATATTTTTAATTGTGCTTGTAAATGCGATAATCCTTTTTCTTCTAAGTCGGTGTTTAATTGCGCTCTGATAGATGGCTTAATGTTAGGAAAATAATCTAGACCATCAGTAGCAGCATTTACGTAAAGCCCTGAACCTCCCACCATAACTACAATATTATGTTTTTTAAATAAAATTTCTAGTTGTGCTAAAGCATCTTTTTCAAAATCGCCAACACTAAAATTATCTTTTATTGATTTGTGATGAATAAAATGATGTTTTGCTTGTGCAAGTTCTTCTTTGGTAGGTGCTGCTGTGCCTATTTGCATTTCTTTAAAAAACTGTCGTGAGTCTGCAGATATTATTTCGGCATTAAAGTGTTGCGCTAATTTAATACTTAGCGCAGTTTTACCAATTGCTGTTGGCCCAACAATAGAAATAAGATATGTATTTGGTGTTTTTATTTGTTCTATTTTTAGAGAAAGTAAAGGTACTATGAAAAACAAAGTAGACCAAGTTATAGGTTTTAAAATAGTCTTAGCATATACGCTGCGTTAGGGATGGTTGTGTAAAGCCTACAACGTCACTGGAGCAATGACTTGCAAAGGAAAGCGCCGTGACCCTTTAGAATAACCTGCATGCTATACCGCAGGTAGGTATGCGCCCAAATTTTAAATATGTAATTTTTCGCCACAGTTATAACAAAAGTCTGCTTTATCCCTATGGTCTTCAGCTAAACAGTTTTCGCAAGATTGTGAGTTAAGTCTTATTTTGTTTTCTGGTTTAATAGGTTCTTTTTTACCCTGTGCAGAATATTCGGCAGAAACAATTCCCGTAGGTACTGCTATGATACCATACCCCAAAATCATGATAAGCGCTGCGATAAACTGACCAAGAGGTGTTACTGGTGCAATATCGCCAAACCCAACAGTGGTAAGTGTTACAATACACCAGTAAACGCTTACGGGTATACTTTTAAAACCGCTTTCTTCGCCTTCTATAAGATACATTAGTGTGCCTGAAATAATACATAATATAAGTACTGCAAATAAGAACACCGAGATTTTAGCACGACTTGCTTTTAGGGCAGTAGCTAGTAGGTTGGAAGCACCAAGATATCGTGCTAATTTTAGTATTCTAAAAATGCGTAGTAGCCTTAGTGCGCGTAGTGCTGCAAGTGCGTGAATACCACCAAACAGTAGGGATATATATTTTGGGATGGTGGATAAAAAATCTATAATACCATAAAAACTAAATATATACTTGAAGGGTTTTTTTACGGTAATAATTCGTGCTATATACTCTAAACTGAATAAGATGGTGATGACCCACTCTGATATGTTTAGAAAATCATGATATTTTTCGTCAAAGCTTTTTATGCTTTCTAACATTACTAGAATAATACTAGCTATTATGGTAATAAAGAGAATAACATCAAAGGTTTTACCCGCAGGCGTATCAGCCTCATAAATGATATCATGAAATTTTCTACGCCAATATCTGTCTTCTTTAGTTTTCATACATTTCAAATGTAATAAAAGATTTGTTACTTCTTTTTTAGAACAATTAGGGAGTTGGTTTGTATGGTAACAACTTTATTCATTAATTGTTTTAAATAGGGGTAATAATCAGGAGGATAAGCAGCTTCATTAAAGTTAATGCTAAATACCAAATTAAATGTATTACCGATAATATTATTTGAGAAACTTATATATCCAGCGTTGTTGGGTAGTGTTAGCTTTACGTTTTCTGGTTTTTCGCTAATTGTATATTTATCTCCTAAGTCTAGTTTTAACATATAGGTGTATTGGTCTTTATAACCAAAATCTATTGGGTAGGTGCGTTCTTGTAGTTTAAATGGGTTTTCTTTAAAAAAGGGGAATAGAAACGGATTAAGGTAAATAGTTTCACTAATATCTTCTACTGTATATTCGATATCGTAGGCTTCATTAAAAATGGGTGATGTTTTATTAGGCGTTTTTACAGTGTGATTTGATATTTCTATGTCTACAGATTTGTTTTGTAACTTATCTACGTAGTTTGTTGTATTAGAAAAATATGCCTTTCTAGAATTCAATGCATGATATCCTGTTGTTCTACCTTTAACTGAACCAATTAGGTTTTGAGCGTCATCAAATTTTAAATCAACCGCACATAAAACAAAAGATTTGCTATTAGGTTTAATATCTATCCATTTACTTCCTTCCTCAAAATCAATGCGCCTACCATATCTGTTTAAACATCTAAAAGGAATTTGTCCGAAGCTTAAAAAACTATCTGTAGCATCTAATACATAAGTTTTATTGTCTATAGAAGCTTCAACTAACATGTAGTTAAAATCTGTAAGTACAGGAAATATTGTTGTGGCAAATCCATTACCTCTAGTAGAAAGTAAAACAGGTTTAACATCTATACCGCTATCTCTTAAAAGATTATGAAGTAATATGTTTATGGATGAAATATTACCCGATTTATTTTCTATAAGTTTTTTTACAGATACATCTTTAAATATATGATACTCTTTGTTCCAAGTATATTCCTTTTGTACATATTTGTATATGGCTTTAGCTTTATCTAGCGGGTTTACCATGTTTAATATATCGTTACTTAAAAGTGCTTCTACATTAACTGTTTTTTTTAATTGGCGCCCAATATCTTTTTCTGTTTTAAGTTCTTTATCAACATCTTTCCATTTTTTGGTATAGTGTTTCACTAGCCCATTCATACCTCTAAAGGTTTCTAGCTCGTATTCAATTCTAGCAAGGTAATTACTTTTTGTAGTCATGTAGTCTTCCTCAATAAAAGCAGGTACATCTTTCATCACATATTTTGCGATAGAGCAATCTGCACTAGCGCCGCTATACATTTCTAGACAGTTTTTCTCTAAATCTTGAGTATTAGTACTTAGTTTTTTTCCACCAACTAGTTTTATATGGTATAACCAATTTCCAGGTATACTAGCATTGTATTCACTATATACTTTTGGAATATCTCCTTGAAATTCCCACCCATGATATTTTTGCATAAAGGGAGAGCGCATTGTATAGCTGTAGGTAATAACAGAACCTTCCTTAATATTAGGAAGTGTAAATTTTATCATTGTAAAATTATCATTATATTTTTCCTCATAAATGTTTTCCGGATCTAGTTGTGTTTTGGTTACTTTATCGCCTTCTAAATTATACGTAGTTGCTAAAATATTTTTAATACTTTCATAATTACTACTATTACTCTTGTATATGTATAATACCACATTGGCATTATCAAAACCTTCTTTATTAAAAATTTTAATTTTATGATTCTCCTTAGTCACTAAATCAAAGTCATTTCTATCAACATAACTTTTGCCATATTCATATAGCACCAATGCATTTGCTGTAGAATCTTTTTCATAACTTTTCATTTTTAAATCACTCAATGAGACTCTAAAAACGGGATCTTTTTTTTCAGACTGTGCAATAGATGAAAAGCTTAGTAGTACCGTGAAAAGAAGTAGAAGATGTTTCATTTCTTAAAGAATAATTTGTTTAATTTTTTTATGTTTACGGAGATAACTTTGTATAATATGCTGCGTATCTCTATTATTTTCCATTGGTGTGATGATAGACTCTAAAACTTCAATATTGGTTATTTGGTAGTTTAAACTAAAGAATCCAAGTCCATGAAAAACACCATTTTTTATCAATATGGCACTTCGTTCATCAATATCTCTGCCTTTATCCACAATCACCATATCTTTATTGGCATAACTATTTTTATCTATTAATTGAGAAATACGCTCATTATAATCTTCAAAAGGCTCTTGCTTTACACATGCACCATTACATGCTTTAATGCCATAATTAAAACAGCTTGTTTTAGTTTTATAGGAGCCAGTTAATTTTTGGCATAAGTTGTAATCATTAATCGCTTTACCAATAAAACTTTTGGCACTTTGCAAATTACTAAATGTAGTTATTGGCTTTTTTCTATTATCTATTTTTGCAATACTTAAATTTATATACTTATTATCGTCTATAAAACTATATAGTGCATGGGTAAATATATTGCGTTTTAATGCGCGATTAAAAATAGGTTTATTGCGTTTTATTTCTTCGTTTTCTTTTAATAACGCTACAAGTTCACTACCAGTAGCTTGATAACTTACCGAAGAAACTAAAGATTGAATTTTTTTTGACTTAGGGTTTGTATTTGTAAAGTGCTGATTAATGCGTTTTTTTATATTATTACTCTTACCAATATAGATAATTTCTCCATCGTCCTTATGTATATAATATACACCTGTAATAGTGGGCAAGCCAGATATGATATCTAAATGTTTGGGTTCTAGTTCTCGCCTTGGGTTTAAGCGTACTGCATCTTTTATAATGTTCTTTTCGGTGTCTTTATCTAGTAGTAGTTTAAATAGTTTTACGGTAGCTTGGGCATCACCAGAGGCACGATGTCTGTCTGCCACAGGAATACCTAAAGAGCGTACCAACTTCCCTAAACTATAAGAAGGTTGGTCAGGAATTAGATCTTTAGAAAGCTCTACCGTACAAAGCGATTCGCGCTCATATTCAAATCCTAAACGTCTAAACTCTGTAGATAAAATTCGATAATCAAATTTGGCATTATGTGCTACCAAAATGCAGCCATCGGTAATTTCAACAATACGTTTTGCAATTTCGTAAAATTTAGGCGCATTGCGTAGCATATTACTGTTTATACCTGTAAGATTTACTACGAAAGGCTGAATGTCTCTTTCTGGATTAACCAAACTGATAAACTGGTCTACAACATTATGACCATCAAATTTATAGATAGCAATTTCGGTAATACCTTCTTCATTGTACTTGCCACCCGTAGTTTCTATGTCTAATACTGCGTAAATAGTGTTGTTTTAATTTGAATAATTTCTTGAACCAAATATACTACTTCCTACGCGAACCATTGTACTACCGCAATCTATAGCTAGTTTAAAATCGCCACTCATACCCATACTTATTACTTCTGGTTTAAAGTTGAAGGATTTAAGTGGTTTTAAGGTATCAAACGTGTGTTTTAAAAATGAAAACTCTTTTTTAATTTGATTAGTATCATCAGTAAAAGTAGCCATACCCATCACACCAGTAATATTGATGTTTTTTAATTCTGAAAACTCTTTTGAAGATAAAATATTGGACGTGTCTTCAGCTTTCATCCCAAATTTAGAATCTTCTTCAGCAATTTTAATTTGAAGTAAGCAGTTGATAATTCTATCGTGTTTTGTGGCTTGTTTGTTTATTTCTTTTAATAATTTAAAACTATCTACACCATGAATTAAATTCACAAAACTAGCCATGTATTTAACCTTATTACGTTGTAGGTGCCCAATCATGTGCCACTCAATATCTTTTGGCATTTGCTCATGCTTTTCAGCCATCTCTTGTACTTTGTTTTCTCCAAAAACACGATGTCCTGCATTATAAGCTTCCATAATGTCACTAATAGGTTTTGTTTTTGAAACCGCTACAAGGGTAACGTGTTTTGGTATTTGAGAAGCTATGTTATTTAAATTTGATTGTACAGACATTTTGTTATTATGAGATTTAAGGTAATTTTTTATGCTATAAATTTAAAATTCATAAATAGTAATTCCACTTCTTAATTTTGGCAAAATATAAGTGCTTTTTGGTGGCATTTTAAGTCCTTCGTCTGCAATACGTTTTATTTGATTAATCGTTGCAGGACACATACCAAAGCCAACCTTAAATTCGTTACTATCTACGCTACTTTTTATGGAAATCATTTCATGTTTACCATTAATATATGAAATACGTTCATTATCACGTAAATTATCTATTCCTAAAATGGGTTTAAGTACGGTTTTATATAATACCTCGGCATCAAGATCATCCAAAGCTGTAAGTGTTTTATACCTAGCTTTTCTGAGATATAAAGAATAAAATTCTCCATCTAAATACATACTAAAATGATGTGTTTTAGTGGGTTTATACGTTAAATTCCCTTTGTTTTCAATACGATAAGAAGAATCTAAACGAATTAAAAATTCTTCTTTTGATAAACCATTTAAATCTTTAACAAGTCTATTGAATTCATGAACAACCAAGTCTGATTCAGGAATCAAATAAGACATAAAAAAGTTATAAGACGCATTTTCATCGTATGCTGCATTATGTTCTTTTTCATCTTTATAAAGCAAATAGGATGAAGCAGACCTATGATGACCATCGGCAATATAAATGGTTTTCATGTTTTTAAATTCATTTTGAATTTTTGCTACAGTAGCATCATCATCTATTTTCCATAAATAATGGGTGTCTCTGTAAGTCATAGTAAACTCAAATTCTGCATGCTTTTTTTGAGTCTCTTTTATGATTTCTAAAAGTGAAGTATTATCAGGGTAGGTGAGTAGTACAGGTTCTGCATTAAAACCCACAGTTTTAAGGTAGGTTTTAAAAGTTTGTTCGCGTTTAGCTAAGGTGTCTTCATGTTTTCTAATAATATTTTTTTCATAATCTTCAGCACTAGTTGCTGCAATTATACCATTGAATTCTTCACCGTCTCTATTAATAATTTTATAAACATATAGCGCAGGTTTTTTATCTTGAATAAACACACCATCTTCCTTAAATTCAAGGTATCTATTTCGCACAAGTTGATAACGCTCTTCACCCGTAATTACTTGGTCATACTTATAGCCAGGGTTTATAATATGAAGAAAGCTGAATGGGTTATAATCCATTCGAGATTCACGTTCTTCTACCGTGTAACTTTGGTAAGGACGTGCAGCTACTAAACCAACAATAGCTCTGGTTGGTCGTACAGCTTTAAATGGTTTTAGTATTGCCAATTTTGTTGCTTTTTACTTAAGAAATTGCTTGGATACCCTTTCTGCTTTTCTGGTTTCAGAATAATCATAAAAACCTTCTCCTGATTTTAAGCCTAATTTACCAGCGTTTACCATATTAACTAATAACGGGCATGGTGCGTATTTTGGGTTTTTAAAACCATCATACATCACGTTTAATATGGATAAACAAACATCTAAGCCAATAAAATCGGCTAATTGTAAAGGGCCCATGGGGTGTGCCATTCCTAATTTCATAACTGTATCAATTTCGCTAACTCCTGCAACACCGTTATACAACGTTTCTATAGATTCATTCAACATCGGCATTAAAATTCTATTTGCAACAAAACCTGGATAATCATGTACTTCAACAGGTGTTTTACCTAAAGTTGTAGAAAGTTTCATGATGGTATTGGTAACAGCATCACTAGTATTATAACCTCTTATAATTTCTACCAATGTCATTATAGGTACTGGGTTCATAAAATGCATACCAATAACTTGTTTTGGTCTTGATGTTACAGCAGCAATTTGAGTAATGGAAATAGATGAGGTATTTGTGGCTAAAATTGTAGATGCTGCACATGTTTCATCTAACATTTTAAAAATTTTAAGTTTTAAGTCAAGGTTTTCAGTAGCTGCTTCAACTACTAATTCGGTATTAACAACACCTTCTTTTATTGATGTGTAGCTTGATATATTATTTAAAGTAGTTTTTTTGTCGGCGTTGGTTATTTTATCCTTTACAACCATACGCTCTAAATTTTTCGTAATGGTTTGTATACCTTTTTCTAAAGCATCTTTGTTTATATCTATTAAGTTTACTTTAAATCCGTTTTGTGCAAAAACATGAGCAATACCATTGCCCATAGTGCCTGCACCTATTACTGCTATGTTTTTCATATCATTCTGTATTTTAATTTCACATTGCGTTTTAGCGCAAGAGTGAAATCCTTCTCCTTAAGGAAGTCCCGATGGTCATCGGGAAGAAGGGTTTTTTAAAACTGATTAATAATCATATTAGCCACACGTAAAGCTTCAGTGCCATCATGCAATGTTACAACAGGTGTGGTATCATTATTTATAGCATCAGCAAAAGCTTCTAGTTCCATTAAAATTGAATTTACCTCTGGTATGTTAGGATTGTCAAAATAAATTTGTTTTTTCACTCCTTCAGCATTTTGTAAAATCATATCAAAATCGCCAGGAGTTTCAGGGGCATCTTTCATTTTAACAACTTCACATTTTTTCTCTAAAAAGTCAACTGAGATATAAGCATCCTTTTGAAAAAATCTACCTTTACGCATTTTCTTTAATGAAATTCTACTTGCCGTTAAATTGGCAACACAACCGTTTTTAAATTCTATTCTAGCATTGGCAATATCTGGCGTATCGCTAATTACAGCAACACCACTTGCCGAAATATGTTTCACTTCAGATTTTACAATACTCAAAATAATATCAATATCATGAATCATTAAATCCAGTACTACAGGTACATCTGTTCCTCTTGGGTTAAACTCAGCCAAACGATGCGTTTCAATAAACATAGGCGATTTAATATCAGCTTCAACCGCAAGAAATGCAGGGTTAAAACGCTCCACATGGCCCACTTGTCCTTTTACTTTATGTAGTGCCACAAGAGCTCTAATATCTTCAGCCTCAGCAACTGTATTTGTAATGGGTTTTTCAATAAAAATGTGCTTACCTTTCGTAATTGCTTTTATCGCGCACTCATGATGCGAAAGTGTTGGTGTTACAATATCTACAACGTCAACAGCATTTATTAAGGCGTCAATAGAATCAAATAGTGTATATCCAAATTCTTTAGCAACTTTTTCAGCGTTTGCAGTGTCGGCATCATAAAACCCAACAAGATCGTATTTTTCAGATTGATTTAGAAGTCGTAAATGAATTTTCCCAAGATGACCAGCACCTAGAACGCCTGCTTTTAGCATATTTTATATGTATTTTTACCTGTTTGTTTTGAATTTTTTAATTGTGAAATCATATCAAAATTCAAAGAAAAAATGACATCAATTTCACAGCTTAAAGATACTAAATTTAAATTCTGTAAAAATTGTTTTTAGGTTAAAAATGTTTGAGTAAATTGTGCTAAAATAACCTCCCGATAATTTGAAAGATACATTTAAGCATAAAGGCTTACGACAACAATTAGTTGCTACAGTAAAAGCAAAAGGTATAACAAACGAAAAGGTACTAGATGCCATTAGCAAAATTCCTAGGCATCTCTTTATGGATTCTGGTTTTTTAGACCATGCCTATCAAGATAAAGCGTTTCCTATTGCGGCAGATCAAACTATTTCGCAGCCTTATACTGTGGCGTTTCAAACGGAGTTAATGCAAATTTCTGCAGAAGACAAGGTGCTAGAAATTGGTACAGGAAGTGGTTACCAAACAGCAGTGTTGTGCTTGTTAGGAGCAAAAGTATACAGTATTGAACGCCAACAAGAATTGTTTAAAAAAACCAGCAAGTTTTTACCAAAATTAGGCTACAGAGCTAAAAAATTAATTTTTGGAGATGGCTATAAAGGCTTACCAGAAGAAGCACCTTTTGATAGTATTATTGTAACAGCAGGAGCACCGTTTGTGCCAAAACCATTATTGAGACAGTTGAAAGAAGATGGTGGGCGCTTAGTAATTCCAGTAGGAGATGAGGTACAAATAATGACTTTATTCATTAGAAAAGGGCCTAAGGAATTTGAACAGCATGAATTGGGCGAGTTTAGGTTTGTGCCTCTGTTGGAGGATAGGAATTAATATAATAGTTATTAGTTTTATTGCATTTGTGAACTCAAGAGAAATAAGTTAACTTTGAGATATGGAAATCAATATTCAAAACGCAAAAATTGAACTCATCCAATGGTTAACAACTTTGGAAGATAGTTCCTTAATTCAAAAAATTATGGATTTAAGGAAAAGCGAGAGCAAAGATTGGTGGAATGAAATATCTAATGCAGAAAAGAAGTCTATTAAAGAAGGAATTTTAGATGCAGATAACGGAAAATTAAAACCTAACTCTGAGGCTGAAAAGATATATGGTAAGTGGTTATAAAATTCTTTGGACTGACCACGCATTAATTGAATTGGCTGATACTTATGAATATCTTGTAGTAAATTTTACTGAGCGTGAATTGAAACAACTTTCGGCTGAAATTGATAAGACTTTACGGTTAATAGCACAAAATCCAAGTTTGTTTCCATTGTCGGAGTCACGTGGGATTCACAGAGCCATAGTAAAGAAGTATAATACAATATACTACCGAGAAAAGAAAGGTTATGTGGAGATTCTTTCCTTTTTCTCAAACAGACAAAATCCTAACAAAATAAAATTATAAAAATACACTACAACTATTGTTATAAGGAATTGTTTGAGCTCTACTATATTTAAAATTCTTTTAGAATTTATAACTAGATGAGTAATCGTAAAGTTTAGAGCTAAACCACGAAACTACTTATTGCCAATGTTGTTGATAGTTATTTATTTTATATGTCGCTTTTCAAAAACCCCAAACAATTCCTTACCCATTCTAGGTGCTATAGAATTTCGGCATTTTTCAAAAATGTTAACCTCAAAATACGGTTTAAAATAATTTAAGTATTCTTTTTTGGAGCCCCCAAACGGACGCTTTTCCATATCATCTGTTAAGGGAAAATTGAACCAAAGTCCAACTAGTTTTCCGCTAGGTTTTAATAAGCTAAACATCTTTTTGGCATACGCTTTTCTTGTTTCAGGTAGCGGAGGAAAAGAGCAAAAAAATGTTTGTTCTAAAATTAAATCGTAATTGTTTTCATGGTTAAAAAAATCATTATGAATAATCTGTTCCGAAGGAAAATCAGGATTTCTTTTTTGGAACGCATCTAAAGGTGCTTTTGCAATATCTAAAATATAAATATTCTTAAACCCTGAATTAAATAGGTATTCAGCTTCATAACCATTACCAGCACCAGGAACTAAAATTTGTAATGCTTTGTTTTCTAATTGATCTATATATGTTTTCAATGGCGTAGAAGGTGCGCCTATGTCCCATCCAGTATTTTGTGCTTCGTAGCGTTTAGACCAGTAGTTTTCTGTTTCAGACATTTATTCTCCAAAAATTTTAGTGTCCAACCCATCAATACTCTTCGTATTCTTTTCTTTCCAGTAGGTTTCAATACGCTCTTTTCCTTGTTTTTCAGCCCATGAATTTAATTGATGGCGTTCTTCTTTAAAATCCATAAAAGGTACTGCAAAACCACAAGATGTTTGTATACTTTCTACATGCATCTCAACAATTTGTCTAGTGCCAGGAATTTCAGGGAAATGGTGTTTGTTTTCTTGAAATGCTTCATCTCTTTCATGATACACTTTAGCTGTACCGTATAGCCTTAATATAAGTGGTTTACCTTCAAAAGAGCAAAACATAATCGTCATTCTATTATTTTGCAACACATGTGCAGCAGTTTCATTACCACTTCCTGTTAAATTAAGCCAAAGCACTGTGTTTTTATCGGTGATCTTAAATGTGTCTGCTAACCCTTTTGGCGAAAGATTTATTCTACCCTTAGCAGTAGCGGTTGCTACGAAAAACACCTTTTGAGATTCAATAAAGGTTTTAAGTTTTGGTGTTATCTCATTAAAAAAGTTTGCCATGTTTTACTTATGTTTTATTGAAGTGGTTTTTTTAGAAAGATTTAAGTCCACCAACTACAGGTAAAGTAAGTTGTGTTTTATCTAAATCTACAGTAAGTTCTGTTCCAGGTTCTGGATGTAATGTGTAATCTTTATCACTTGAAAAAATCATTAATCCGATTTGTTGTCCTGCTTTTATAATTTGATCATCTGGTTGCAAATCAAACGTAACTTCATAAAATTTACCAGGTTTTAGGGGTTTGCTCTCAGTTAACGATTTATAGTTTTGCGGGTCTGCCCATCCACGTGTAATAATATTATCAGTTGTTTTAATGCGTCTGCCTTCATTCCATGGTAACGATACCAACCAAACAGATAAGTTAGCGGCAGGTGTATTACTTGCTAATGTTACTGTAATTTTTGGTACTCCAGAAATATGAATGTCTTTACTTAGCTTTGGTGTAACATATAACAGTCTGTGTTTTGTTATTTCTGCTCTTGCCAATGCTTCACCGTTAAAAGAATAATTATCAATAAGTGTTTCGGTATCTTGAGATTCTGGTTTTAAAAGTGCTAAACTTCCAGTTTTAGGCGCTCCCGAAGTAAGATGGAATGTAACATTCTCAGCAGTCGGATTCGGATAATCTGCATAAGATGTTGGGTTTTTCATATCATCACCTTCACGAACAATAAATGCTTTGTGTTGCTCATTTTCAATACCATTATCTATGTCATGTAAATAATGTGTAAACCATTTGTTCATCATAGATACTGGTGGCGGGCCACCATGCCCAAATTGATGGTAATAAATGGCGGTTTCCAATCCCATTGCTTTCGCTTTTTTGTATATCCTGTAACTATGCTCTGGCATAACGTTCCAATCATTAAATCCATGAGACATTAACATGGCAGCTTTCATGGGTTTCATGTCATTTAAATAATCTCTACCAGCCCAAAAATCATTATAATCACCAGTTTTTCTGTCCATACCATTTTTCATTTCGGTATCTCTAACTCTTTTATTATTAGCGGCACGTTTGGTTTCATCTCCACTATGGATATAATCGTATAACACATCAATATCTTCACCTAAATAGCCTCCAGGAGAGCGTACCAATCCATTACTTCTATAATAGTGATAATACGATGTATTTGGCGCTACAGGAATAATAACTTCTAAACCATCAACACCAGTAGTTGCAGCGGCAAGCGGTATTGTACCGTTATATGAAGTTCCTGTCATACCTACTTTACCTGTGCTCCAATAAGCGTTTACTTCTTCATCACCATAAGGCTCAGTATATCCTTTTGCTCGTCCGTTTAACCAATTTATTACTGCTTTAGGTGCTAAAGATTCGTTATCGCCACCAACAGTTGGACTCCCTTGAGATAAACCTGTACCAGGAGATGAAGAATGTACAACAATATAACCACGTGGCACCCATGTTTTAATTTGAGAATTAGAAATTATAGGGCGTTCGCCACGACGCGTTACTTCTGGATGTGCGCGTTCTGGACCGATGTCTCCTAATTCATGTTTTACATCCCAAAATACACCATCTACATCTGGCGCAACACCGGCATAATATGGGCTAGATTCATAAATTACAGGTAGTTTTAAGCCTTCGGTGTCTGTTTGGTAAGGTCGTGTTACAGCAACGTGCATTCTATCTAACTTACCATCGCCATCAGAATCAAATTCTGTTTCTACAAACAAATCGTGTCTTATCCATTTTTTTGGCGTATTAAAAGCATCAACTATTTGTGCTTCACCATCTTTAAAAATGGGCGTGGTTTGTTCTTGCGCTGTTGCGCCCAAAAACGTTAACAATGCAAGTAGCAAAAATCGGTGTTTAATATTTGTCTTCATCTAATTTATTTTTTTTCGTGGTAAGTATCTTTTAGGAATAGGTTGCTCTTCTGTTTCTTGTGCCCAAAGTAAGTTAACAATCCACCAACGGTTTTCATCATTTATAAGTTGAATACTATTTATACCACGCATAAAGGGTTTTTTATCGTCTTTACTATGAAAACACTGGTAAGTAGTGAATACGTGAGCAATATTCCCAAAAATATTGACTTCTCTGTTTATCTCTTTTTCAATAAACCCATTCATTTTTAACCATTTATCAGAGTTTTTTATATACTCATCTGGCGTTATATATTTTGCTTTATAAACAAAATCTTCATTTATTCCCGTTGGAATTAATTTAGCATTTGGGTAAAATAGAAATTTAAACTGTTTCCAATTACGATCTTCTTCTTTTTCAGCAGAAATAACTTCGTATAGTGCTTTTACAGTTTTATGAAGTGTAAGCACTTTAGAACTATCAATAACAAATTCTTGCTTTTCGGTGTTCTTTTTTTCTTTAGCTTTTTTTTGTGCTTGTATAGATATTGTGAAACAGCACAAGAGAAAGAGAATTACTATTTTTTTCATTTTTTAAATTGATACAAAATAAAATGCAAAATAATAAATTACTAAGCCATAAATGGTTAAGAGCATCATAAATTATTAGACGTCGGTTTGCAGGATTTCAAGGTATGAAAATTATATTTACAGACTATTAAAACCTGTTGTTGTCGATATAAATTTAGCTTAATTTAAAACGATAAATTCACTCAAATTAACATTACACTACTTGTAAATCTTTTTAATCCTATCTAGATTACGCTTATTATCTCTATCCTTAATACTTTCGCGCTTATCGTATAATTTTTTACCTTTTGCCAAGGCTATATTAAGTTTTGCATAGCCTTTATCATTTATAAATAAACGCAACGGTATAATAGTTAGTCCTGTATTCTGTACTTCTTTATTTAACTTTTTAAGCTCCTTTTTATTTAAAAGTAACTTTCTAGTCGCTTTAGGTTTATGGTTGTAGTAGTTACCAAAAGCGTACTCTTGTATGGTCATATTCACCACAAAAAGCTCTCCGTTTTCACTAAACTCACAAAAACTTTCTGCAATAGAGGCTTTACTGCTTCTTATAGATTTTATTTCGGTACCCGTTAACACAATACCAGCCGTGTACTTATCTAATATTTCATATTGAAAGCGCGCCTTTTTATTCTGTATGTTAATGGTTTTTTGCATAAGAGCAAAACTACATAAATTCCGATAAAGTAGGAATTCAAATAGGTGCTTTCAAATTAAAAAAAATAAAACAGCTGTTGTATGGTAATTAAAAAACGTTAAATAAAAACTAATCGATTTTTAAATTTGTATAAATGCTACTACTTTAGCCATATAGCTTTTACTTAATATGAAGAAATCTTTACTCGTCATCCTTATTGCCACAATAGTTTCATCTTGTGCAACTGTAGAAAAACATAATGCCCAAATAACCAAACTTCACCCAATAAATGATTTAAAAGAAGATGTAGATAATTTATATACCCAACTAAAAAGGCATCACCCTAAATTGTATCAATATACATCGCAAGCCTTTATGGAATCTAGGTTTGATAGCTTAAAACAAACCATAAGAGTACCCTTAAATTCTAGAGACTTTTACAAAAAAGTAGCGCCAGTACTCACCACTGTAAGGCAAGGACACGTGTCTATACGTCCACAAGGCAAACAATTTAAAAGAAAAGAACGCAAAGTGCTATTAAAGAAAAAATTTGAATTTTACGATTTAGATTTTGATTACAGAGATAATAAACTTTTTGTAAAACGCACTATAGGTAAAGATTCCTCTTTTGTAGGAGCAGAGGTTATTGATATTGCAGGAGAGTCGCCAACAGATTTAGCCGAAACCTACAAAACACGATTTGCATCAGATGGTTTTAATACCACTTTGTTTGATAGATTTGTAGGTAAGGGTTTTAGAGCGTTTTATATAAGAGATAAAGGGTTTTTAGATAGTTTAGAAGTTACATTTAAAACTAAAGATTCTACGTTTTCTAAATTATTTAAACGCGTACCTAAAAAAGAAAAGAAAATAAAAGATTCTACCGCTACAAAAAATGATAGTATCAAAAAACCAAAACCCAAAAAACTAAGCAAACAACAAAAAGATAGCCTGAAATTAGCATCAAAAAAGCGAAAAAAATTCAGAAAAAAACACGGGTATATTGCCAGAACTAAAGAATATACAAGAAATTTTAATTTTATAGGCGAAGATAGTACCGTAGCTTACATGAAAATACGAGGGTTCTCAAATGGTAATTACAAAAAGTTTTACGAGGCAAGTTTTAAAAAAATAGACTCAGCAAAAGCCAAACACTTCGTTTTAGATTTACGTGATAATGGTGGCGGACGTATTGCCGAAATAGAGCATTTATATTCCTATTTAGTAGATAAAGAATTTCAATTTATCACCGAAAGTGAGGTAAATAGTAGAGTGCCTATTCTTAAATCAATTATGAGTAATACCACCCCAACAAGCCTCAAAATACTATCAGGTATTTTATCCCCCATTCTAATAGTTCAAAATCTACTCAGGGTTAAAAAGAAAGACGGTAAATTGTATTACAACTTTAAATATGCCAAACCAGAAGCACCAAATCCCCTTAATTTCAAAGGTAAAATATACGTCCTTATTAATGGTAATTCATTTTCCGCATCGTCCATAATTTCCACAAATTTACATGCTACCAAGCGTGCTACTTTTGTTGGCGAAGAAACCGGAGGTGCCTATAACGGTACTGTGGCAGGGTTTTACAAGCTATACCAATTACCAAATTCCAAATTAGTAACTAGAATTGGACTTATGCAAATAGAGGCGCCTTACAAGCAACAACCCGATGGTTATGGCATAAAGCCTGATGTTAAAATTGTACCAACCGTAGCAGACGTATTGCAGCAAAAGGACCCAGAATTAAATTGGATTTTAAGTGACATTAAAAACAATATGAATTAAAAACATTAGGGCGTTACCCTATCGGGTCAGGCTTTCACTACTCAATCCCTCCTTCGTCGGGGATTTCAAACATGCCGTTCAATCCTTAACGCGGGTACGCTTGCTAAAACCAGTATAGCCCAATTTTAAGGCATATTTTTTTATGGTCTTCCCACAAAACATTCGTATTTTTGATTTTCATTTTATAAAATTCAAAATCACACTATGAAATCATACGATGTAGCCGTTATCGGTTCGGGTCCTGGAGGTTATGTTGCCGCAATACGTTGTGCGCAATTAGGCATGAAAACTGCAATAATAGAAAAGTATAACACCCTTGGCGGCACCTGTTTAAATGTAGGTTGTATACCAAGTAAAGCACTTTTAGATTCCTCTCACCATTACGATGATGCAGTAAAACATTTTGAAACACATGGTATTGAAATCCCTGGTGATATTAAAGTGAATTTAGAAAAAATGATTGCGCGCAAGCAAGCCGTTGTAGATCAAACCACAGGTGGTATCGATTTCTTAATGAAAAAGAATAATATTGATGTATACCACGGTTTAGGAAGTTTTAAAGATGCAACACACATAAAAATAGAGGGAGATGCACCAACCGAGATAGAAGCAAAAAAAACCATAATTGCTACAGGAAGTAAACCTGGAAACCTACCATTTATAGAATTAGATAAAGAGCGCATCATTACATCAACCGAGGCTTTAAAACTCAAAGAAATACCAAAGCACTTAATTATTATTGGTGGTGGTGTTATTGGTTTAGAGTTGGGGCAAGTTTACAGACGCTTAGGTGCTGAGGTTACTGTGCTAGAGTATATGGATCGTATTATTCCAACTATGGATGCTGGCTTATCAAAAGAATTAAATAAGGTATTTAAAAAGGCTAAATTTAAAATGCAAGTGTCTCACAAAGTAAAATCTGTAGTACGCAAAGGCGATGAGGTTATCGTAAAAGCAGATAATAAAAAAGGGGACGAAGTTGAGTTTAAAGGCGATTACTGTCTGGTATCTGTAGGGCGTCGTGCATATACTGCTGGTTTAAATGCAGAAGCTGCAGGCGTAAAGCTAGACGAGAGTGGTAGAGTAGAGGTTAATGGCCATTTACAGACTAGTGCATCAAATATTTATGCTATTGGCGATGTTGTAAAAGGAGCTATGTTAGCACACAAAGCCGAAGAAGAAGGGGTATTTGTCGCAGAAACGATGGCAGGACAAAAACCACATATAGATTATAATTTAATTCCAGGCGTAGTGTATACATGGCCAGAAGTTGCAGCAGTTGGTAAAACCGAAGCACAACTTAAAGAGGCAGGAATTGAATATAAAACAGGGCAATTCCCAATGCGTGCTTTAGGTAGAAGTAGAGCCAGTATGGATTTGGACGGATTTGTAAAAATTTTAGCAGATAAAACAACCGACGAAATTTTAGGTGTACACATGATTGGTGCAAGAGCAGCAGACCTTATTGCAGAAGCTGTAGTAGCTATGGAATATCGTGCCAGCGCAGAAGATGTATCACGTATGTCTCATGCGCACCCAACATTTACAGAAGCTATTAAAGAAGCAGCACTTGCTGCTACTGAAGATAGAGCGTTACATATTTAATTAATATTCAAATAATTTTTAAAGCGAACTAACAATTTAGTTCGCTTTTTTGTGTTTAATAAATTAACATTTAATTTAAACAAAATAAATGAAATTATGTAATTTTACAGTTTATAACTTGCTTTTATGATACACCCAAAACTATTATTTATTTCACTGCTTTTACTATGTTCAGTATTAGTTTCAGCCCAAAATAAATATACTATTAGCGGTACAATTACTGATGCATCAAACGGAGAAACTGTTTTTGGAGCATCAGTTTTTTTGGAAGGTACTACAATTGGAGCCATAACAAACGAGTATGGTTTTTACTCTATTACAGCACAAGAAGGCGATTATAAAGTAGCTGTGTCATACATTGGTTATGCTAGCAAATGGAGAAAAGTAACACTTGATGGTAATTTAAAAATAGATTTTGAGCTTTCTGAACAAAACACCCAACTAGATGAAGTTTTAATAGTTTCAGAGGAAACCGAAAGGCTCAATATTAAGAGTCCGCAAATGAGTGTTTCAAAGTTAAAATTAAATACAATTAAAAATATGCCAGTAGTTCTGGGAGAAGTTGATATTATTAAATCTATACAGCTTTTACCTGGAGTTACAAATGGAGGCGAAGGTTCTGGAGGTTTTAATGTTAGAGGTGGTGCTGCAGATCAAAATTTAGTACTTCTTGACGAAGCTATCATTTATAATACATCTCATTTATTTGGGTTTTTCTCTGTATTTAATGCAGATGCTATTAAAGATGTTAAATTATATAAAGGCGGTATTCCTGCACGTTTTGGGGGTAGGGTATCATCGGTTTTAGATGTACGCCAAAAAGACGGTAATAGTAAGAATTTTGAGTTAAATGGTGGTATTGGTATCATATCAAGCAGGCTTTCTGCCGAAGGTCCTTTGTTTAAAGATAAAGGCTCTTTTTTAGTTGCAGGTCGTGGGTCTTATGCACATTTATTTTTACAGGCTACCGGAGGAGAAAATAGCGCTTCTTTTTATGATTTAAACCTAAAAACAAACTATAATATAGATAAAAATAATAAGCTGTATTTGTCAGGTTATTTTGGTAGAGATGTATTTAATTTTGGTGCAAACTTTAATAGTGGCTATGGCAATGCTTCTGGAAACTTAAGATGGAATCATATTTTTAGCGATCGTGTATTTTCAAATCTATCATTTATCTACAGTGATTATGATTATATTTTAGATTTTAAGTCTTTTGATTTTGATTGGATTTCAGAAATAACCAATTATAATATCAAGTATGATTTAAGTTATTTTCAAAGTAATAAACTTCAATTAGATTTTGGTTTTAACGCCATATATTATGATTTCAATCCTGGAGATATTAATCCAACTACCGAAACATCTTCAATTAATCCATTACTATTAGATCAAAAACGTGCTTTCGAAAACGGGATATATGCTAGTGCAGAATATAAGTTTTCAGAAAAATTAACCGCTACAGTAGGTTTGAGATATAGTTATTTTATAAGACGAGGTGGGCAACCTATAACAGAATATGAAAATGGACTACCAATAGTGTATAACGAAACACTTGGCGTATATGAGGAGGGTAATGTTGTAGGCGTAACAAATTTTGCAAAAAACCAAACTATAAAAACCTATGGAAATTTAGAACCACGTTTAGCATTAGCATTACAACTAAACGACAATGCTTCAATAAAAGCAGGATATAGCCATACAGCACAATACATTCATTTATTGTCAAATACCTTATCGGTTACACCATTAGATGTTTGGGCACCTAGTGGCAGTTTTATAAAACCGCAACTATCAGACCAATATGCTATAGGGTATTTTAGAAACTTTAATAATAAAAGTTATGCTCTAGAAGTTGAAGCATATTATAAAACTGTAGATAATAGAATTGATTATGTAGATGGTTCAGAATTAATTGGTCAAAACACTATAGAAACCGAAATTTTAGATGGAGAATTAAGAGCTTATGGTTTAGAGTTTTTATTCAGAAAAACAAAAGGCGATTTTACGGGATGGCTAGCCTACACATTATCAAAAGCAGAACAGCGAACTCCAGGAGGTGCTGCTGGCGGACCAGGTATTAACAATGGCGACTGGTATTACGCTGCACAAGATAGAACACATGACATATCACTCACAGGTAGCTATAAATTAAATAATAAATGGAATTTTGGCGCTAATTTAATTTATCAAACAGGGCGACCTGTTACCTATCCTGATGGGCAATACACTTACGAAGATTTAAATATTGCAAATTTCTCTGATAGAAATGCAAGTAGGTTAACCGATTATCATCGTATTGATGTTTCGGCGACTTACCGACCCAATAGAAAACCAGATAAACGCTGGAAAGGCGAATGGGTATTCGGTATTTATAATTTGTATAATCGTAGAAATGCGGCATCAATATCTTTTGGACAAAACAGAGAAACTGGTGCTAATGAAGCTACGCGAACTGCCATTTTTGGTATAGTACCATCAGTATCTTATAATTTTAAATTTTAAATCATGAAACAGTATTTATATATAACTATCGTTTTTATTGCACTTATAAGTGTGTCTTGTACAGATGTGGTAAATGTAGATGTGCCAGAAGCGGCTCCAAGATTGGTGGTAGAAGCTTCTATTGATTGGGAAAAAGAAACTCAAGGTAACGAGCAGTTTATAAAATTATCAATGTCAACACCATTTTTTGACAATTTAACTAATACTGCCGTATCAGGAGCTTCAGTCATAATTACTAACACTACAACTAACGAAGTATTTGAGTTTTCAGATCAGGGAGAAGGTATTTATAGCACCTCTAATTTCTCGCCGGTTTTAAATCAGTCTTATACTTTAGAAATAAATTATCAAGGAGAAACTTACATAGCAGAAGAAACGATGACACCTGTCGTGGATATTGATGAAATAAGTCAAGCTAGAACAGGAGGATTTGATGACGAAGCTCTAGAGGTTAGCCTATTTTTTAACGACCCTCCAAACGAAGAAAATTTCTATTTTTTTAGATTTGAAGAAGAAGGTGATTTACTGCCAGAATTATTGGCAATCCCTGATGAGTTTACCGATGGTAATAGAATGAATGTGTTTTTTGAAAAAGAAAGTGATGATGATATTGGTACAGCTGAGTTTGAATCTGGAGACGTAGCTTTTATTAAGTTTTATGGTGTATCAAAACAATATTTTAATTATTTAGACATACTTATAGATCAATATGAAAATGCTCAAAATCCTTTTGGTACAGTACCAGCGCGGTTAAAAGGTAATGTTGTAAATTCAACAAATCCAGATAATTATGCTTTTGGATATTTTAGGCTAGTTCAAGTTATTAATGTTACTTACGTATTTCAATAGGTACATAACACGTTTATTATATTTTAAATCTCCTGCTATTTAATTAAAAAATGTAATATTTAATTAACTATATGTGTTGTAGGTTATATCACATAATAGTTTTTTTAAATTCTATGTGACTTTGTGTTAAATGATGTGTCTTAAAACATATCAACTATTATCAATTAGCAAACGCTACATTTGAAAACCCTAGAAAACATTAAGAATACGTCAGACGAGGATCTGGTAAAAGCAATTGTGGAAAATAACAACACATTGCTTTTTGAGGTACTTTACGACAGGTACGCAACGGTAGTATACAATAAATGTTTTGGTTTTGCTAGAGATGAAGATGAAGCCAAGGATTTAACTCAAGATGTTTTTCTGAAGTTATTCGTAAAATTGGCTAGTTTTAAAGGAAAATCAAAATTTTCAACATGGCTATATTCATTTACTTATAACCATTGCGTTAACTATGTTACAAGAAATACCGCCAAAAAATTTGAAAAACAATCAGTTGATTATAAAGATATAGAGAATCTTTCTGAAGAAGAAGAAGATGATAACAGCTTTCTAAGTATGAAAGTTGATAAATTAAAAATAGCATTAGATTTAATTTCTCCAGAAGAGAAGATGATAATATTAATGAAATACCAAGATTTCTTAACTATTAAAGAAATAGAAGAAGCCTTGGGTATTGGACAGAGTGCAGTTAAAATGAGAATTAAACGCGCTAAAGACAAGCTATTAACCGTATATAACGAAAATAAAAATTAATGGATAATCCATTTAAACATATAAACCAACCCATTCGAGAAGTTCCTCCAGAATTAAAATCGAAAGTAATGAGTGATATTGCTATGGCGAAACTCATTATGGATTTGGCAGCTTTGTTTTCATATAACTTCAGTCACGTTATAGAATCAGTTGTCAGTAAAAGAGATAAGAAAAACCAAAACGAATAACCAATTATAACCCATTGATTATGAATTTTTTAGAACAATTAAAAGGATCATTACAAAATATTTGGATAGATATTGCAGCATCCGCACCAAAGGTATTACGCGTGCTGGCTCTAATTATTATCTTTCTAATAATAACCAAAATTATAACAAGCGTACTTAAAAAGGTACTTGTTAAGGCAAACGTTAACAAATTAGGCGATAAACTTAACGAAATCGAACTATCAGAAGGTAAAAGTTTAAATATCAACTTAGTAAACGTATTAGTAAAAACAGTAAAATGGTTGCTTTACATCATATTAATTACAATAGTAGCAGATGTACTGGAATTAACTACCGTCTCAGAAGGTTTAAAAAGTTTTATTGGTTATTTACCAAAACTCTTTACTGCATTAGTTATTATAACATTGGGCTTACTATTTGCAACTTTTGTTAAAAAAACGTTGCAGAATTTATTTGAATCTGTAGAATTATCAGGAGGTAAATTAATAAGTCAGCTAGTATTTATATTACTAATGGTATTAATAAGTATAACTGCTTTAAACCAAGCAGAAATTAATACTGAAATTATTACAAGTAACATAAAAATGATACTTGCTGCGTTTTTATTAGCATTTGCTTTAGCATTTGGTTTAGGGGCACGTAACGTTATAGAAAAAGTTTTAAATACCTTCTATACAAGAAAATTATATGAGGTTGGTAAAACCATTACGTTTAATGGTGTACAAGGAGAAATAGAATCTATTAACAGTATATCAATAACATTAAAAACAAAAGACGGTAAATTAATAGTACCTATTAAAGATATTGTAGAGAGTCAAGTAAGTATTCAGGATTAACTTTAAGTTAGGGTTAAAATTTGGTTGGTTACTTTTCTGTGTAACGAAAAACTCTCTACATGTTATCATCCCTTTTCATTAATTTGAAAAGGGATTTTTTTATTCCACAAAGTATTTTTTTATTACAAATCCTACAAATAAAATATTTCATCGTATTTTTTAGTAGTTTAAACTATTTTTTTGTCAAAAACATAAAATAAAAGAGAAACTATTAGCTATCTCATATCATTGTAGAAGTAACCAAAACTCTCAAAATTTTGACCGACGAACAGATTATAGAAAAGATAAAACAAAACGGTAATACAGAACTTTTTGGAATTATCTATGATAGATTCTCTCAAAGAATCTATAACAAATGCTACAGCTTTGTGAAAAATGAAGATGAAGCTAAAGATTTAACACATGATATTTTCTTAAAAATTTATGTTAGCGTAGATAAATTTAATGGTACATCTAAGTTTTCTACTTGGGTATATAGTTTAGTTTACAACCATTGTATAAATTATGTAAATAGATGTCCTGTAAAAAAACATGAAACTCCCATATTAGATTTCTTTGAAATTCCTGTTTTTACGGAAGATTTTGAATTAGAAATATTAAAAAAAGATATTACTAACAAGAAATTACATTATGTTTTAGACAATTTATCACCTCTTGATAAATCTATTTTACTATTAAAATATGATGAGAATTTAACTATTAAAGATATTAAAGCGCAACTCAATATAAGCACAAGCGCAGTTAAAATGAGAATTAAAAGAGCGAAGGAGCGATTTTCACACATATACAATTCTACAACATGTGTTGAAAATAAACAATTTTTAAGTGCTTCTTAAAGCATTAGAGAGTCAAGTAAGTATTTAGGACGATTTTAAGTTAGGGTTAAAATTTGGTTGGTTACTTTTCCTGAGTACCGAAATGGCTCTCTAAAATTTATAATCCCTTTTCATTAATTTGAAAAGGGATTTTTTAGTAAATGAATATTTTAAGTATTTAAGTAATTAAAACGTTAGGTTTATAACAAAAATTAGACTTAGAAAATAAATAACTTAAAATGAATTTAACAGAACAATTAAAAGAAAAAAAGGAACAATCTGCTGCAAACATACCTAAAGATAAGTTAGATGTTATGTTAAACAGTACACAACAACTTATTAATCAACATTTGTCAAATAATGCCCTGAATGTAGGAGACACTATAGCTAATTTTGAATTACCTAACATAAATAATGAAAAAGAAAGCTTAAATAGTTATTTAGATAAAGGCGCAGTAGTTATTTCATTCTATAGAGGTGGATGGTGCCCATACTGTAATTTAGAGCTTAAAGCACTACAAGCTGTACTTCCAGAAATAAAAGAAAAAGGAGCGTCTTTATTAGCGATATCTCCTGAAACTCCAGATAATTCTTTGAGTACTTCTGAAAAAAATAAATTAGAGTTTTCAGTTTTGAGTGATATTGATAATAAAGTAGCTAAAAACATGGGTTTAGTTTTTAAAATGCCAGAAGCGCTAAAAGATGTGTACAGCGCGTTTAATTTAGATGTTGCTAAGCATAATGGTAATAAAGATTATGAGTTACCTATGGCAGCAACCTATGTAGTAAATACAAAAGGAACAATAACATATGCGTTTGTCTCAGAAGATTATACCGAAAGAGCCAACCCTCAAGATATTTTACAAGTACTGTAAAAAAGTAATAGTAAATTAGTGTATAAAAATCCCTTTTTAATGTATTGAAAAGGGATTTTTTAGTAATATAAATTAAAATTGATACTTTAGAGTGTTTAAATTTTTAAAAGATGAAAATATACTATTCTATTATAATAATTTTTACGTTTTGTAGTGTGTTGTTTTCTCAAGCCACAATTCCAGAAGATTATAAATTAGTTTACACTCAAGATTTTGAATCACCACAAGCGATTAACGATTTCGAAACGACTGACCCTAAAGTATGGCGCATTTCTAAAGGCGATAATGGTAACTGTATGGAGCTTTTTGAAAAAAGCAATTATAAACCAGAAGTAAGATCGCCATTCAATATAGCTATAATAAAAGATGTGCTCGTTGGTGATTTTGTGTTTGAAATCAGATTAAATCAGAATGGAAGAGAATACGGGCATCGCGATTTATGTTTGATGTTTGGGATAACTAACGCCTCTAATTTTTATTACACACATATCGCTTCGAAAGCTGATGCACATGCAAATTCTATTTTTATAGTGAATGATGAACCTAGAAAAAGTATAGCTTCAGATAGAACAAAAGGCACAAATTGGGGTGCTGTTGATGACTGGCATACCGTAAGAATAGTGAGAAAAGTTAAAGAAGGCCTTATTGAAATTTATTTCGATGATATGACAACTCCTATAATGAAAGCAACAGATATGCATTTTAAATCTGGCAACTTAGGTTTTGGCTCTTTTGATGATACCGGAAAATTTGATGATATTAAAGTTTGGACACCAAATATCTTAAAAGCCAAAACAGGCATATTTAATTAGAATTTCCCTAAAATTTTTTAATACCTCTTTTTCATCCATTTGAAGACGGTTTTTTTGTTCATAACAGTATTTATTTTATCATCCAATAAAAATAAGTGGACCATTATAATTGAGTCAACATATCAAAATTATAAGAATGAAAAAACTAAAGACATAGGTGTTTTTTTGGCGGAGAATTAGCCTTAAAAGTTAATTATAGTTCAATTTAGCTTCCAGTAGGTTTACGCCACTATTTCTTTTTAAATGAAGCATCAAAAGTATTAGTTAATGTTTTATATATACAAGACTACACCTTTAATTCATCAACTGAATACATTAGAGCAGATGGTTTTGATTTAAAGCCTTTATAAGTTGAAACAAAAGGAATAAACAATTGGGGATTTGGTGTTGGTTATAAATGGAACGATACATTTAGTGTGGAATTTAGACACCCAACGTAAAGAGAAATTTTAGCAGGAAATATTAGTGATGGTTCTAAATATGGTTCTAATTCAATAATACTTGGGTATTCTATGTTTTAAATAACTTTTGTAGTCTTTTCTTTTACAGCTAGTATAAATACGTACAATTACGTATTGATTCTTTAGCAGGAAAAATCTAACTTCGCTTATCGAACAATATAGTTCATTGAAACGGAACTATATCTAAATCATTAGCAAAAATAAAAAAACCCGAGTGGACGAACCGGCTCGGGTACCATGGTGTTTTTTCGTGAGGGTGCCGAAGCAGTAAAGTTTTTTCTAAGATACTATCCGCCTTTTTCTTGGCAACGAAAAGCCTTTACTTTATTTATTAATCCCCAATCCTCCTTGGGACATGGTAAAAATACAAATTTTAAACGTAAATTGTCATTCGATTTTTAACTATGTCAAAAATAATAATACCTTCTATTAACGTTTCAAAATTGGACTTATCCAACCAAAACTTAACTAAGATTCCGACAGAAATTTTCTCACTTAAAAATTTAAAATCACTCGATTTAAGTAATAATAAAATTTCCACAATACCATCGGATATATTAAAGCTCAAACAACTTAAAAAATTAGATATTTCAAATAATAAAATCTCAAATTTTTATGCCAAAATTTGTCACTTACCTAAACTACAAGTTTTAAACTTAAATAATAACTCAATAAAAACTATTCCAAAACAAATAAAACATTTAGTTGAATTAAGAGTCTTTAGTATCGCAAACAATTACCTTCTTTCTTTTCCAGATGAAATTTCGGAATTAAATAAATTATTGAAAATCAATTTTTCAAAAAATCAATTTGAGTCATTCCCTGAAAGCTTATTTGAAATCAAAGATTTAAAAACGATTTGGTTGAATAATTTAAAATTAAAAACATTTCCAACAAATTTAATTTTGGCAAATTTCAAAGATTTAAATGCAATTTATTGTTTTGGACAAATATTAGATTCAGAATTAATTCATCCTAATTATGTTCACCTATCTAAAATTAAAGGAAATTCATTCTCTGAATTAATAAAATTAAATTCTCAACTTAATCGAGAGCCTCAAGAGAAAAAAGCAACTATGATTAAAAATAATAAAACCCAAACTGAAAAAAAGAAAATATTCATTAGCTATTCTCATCAGGATTCTGGCTGGTTAAAGGAAGTAAAAACGAATTTAAAAGTTTTAAGTTACCAAGACGTCGATTTTGATGTTTGGGATGATACTAAAATACATTCAGGAGCAAAATGGAAAAAAGAAATAGAAAAAGCATTAAGTGAATGCAAAATTGCAATATTATTTATATCTACAGATTTTTTAGCTTCTGACTTTATCCAAAATAATGAACTTCCTCCATTACTAAAAAAAGCTGAAGAAGATGGTACAATTATATTGCCTTTAGTAGTTGGCTATTGCAGATTCACTAAAGACAAAAATTTAAAAGATTTTCAAGCGGTAAACGACCCAAATGAACCCTTAATTTCATGCAGTAAGGCTGATGTTCAAAAAATCATGGTTAAGTTAACTGATGATGTGGAAAGCTCATTGCAGAGATGAGTTACTCTTGCTCTTGTTAACACTATATATAGCAAATTGGGCGATTAGTCTTTAAGCCAAAGGTTGTTGTCTATTTGCAAAGTCGCCAAATCTTTTGATTTGGTATTAAAGAAGAAAAATTAAAACAAAATAAAAAGATTTGGCTTGTGGCTAAACCGAAAATAATCGTTTATTTATTGCCCAACATGCCATATATTTAACGATAACCGTAACTTCTCAAAACCTACTTCCGTTTCTTATTCCGCTTATTATAATTTTTATCCCCGCGGGTTTTAGGCTTTTTATATTTTGCAGCAATTTTAAATTTATAGCTCCCGCCTAAATTTTCTTTAGAATTTTTTTCAGACTTTTCATGAAACGCTGGTCCTGGCGCATCTTCGTCTTTTCGTTTTGTGGGGTTGTTGCGTTCTCTTATTTGTGGACGTTCTTCTTCAATAAGTTCTGTAGAAATTTCAATAGTTTCTGGCAATTCCAAAACAGGAACTTCCATAGTCATTAAAGTTTCAATATTTTCAACAGCGTCTTGTTCTTTGTCGGTTGAAAACAACAAGGCTTCACCTTCGCGTTCTGCACGCCCTGTTCTACCAATACGGTGCATGTAATTTTCTGGGTATTGCGGTGTATCAAAATTGATAACATGCGAGATATTATCAATATCTAAACCACGCGCCATAACATCAGTAGCAATTAAAATTCTATGTTTTCCTTCACGAAATTGTTCTATGCTGCGTAGGCGATAATTTTGTGTTTTGTTAGAGTGTATCACGCATACTTCTTCTGTAAAATAATCGTCTAGTTTTTCAAAAAGGCGATCTGCCATACGTTTAAAAGCAACAAAAATAAGCACTTTGTTAAAGCGGGCTTCGTCTTGCAATAGATGTACCAATAGATTGAGTTTGGTGTAAAAGTTAGGTGCATTATAACGATATTGCGCAATATTATCTAAAGGTGTACCAGAAACGGCTATAGAAACACGTTGTGGACTTTTAAAGAAATCGGTAATTAAGGCATCTACATCTTCTGTCATAGTAGCCGAAAACATAATGTTTTGTCTACGAGGAGGCAGTATATCAAAAATATTAATTAGTTGGTGTCTAAACCCTAAATCGAGCATCACATCAACTTCATCAATCACCAATTTTTGAATGGATTTTAGTTGTAACGTTCTGCTCACTGCTAAATCATATAAACGCCCTGGCGTTGCCACAATAATATCTAAACCTTGTGCAACAGCTTGTTTTTGGGTGTTGATATTGGTGCCACCATAAACCCCTAAAACACGGTTATTAATGTATTTAGAAAGCTTTTCAATTTCCTCAACCACTTGTACAACCAATTCGCGCGTTGGTACCAAAACCAAAACACGCGGGTTGTCTTGCTTCGAGAATTTTAAATTCCGAAGAATAGGCAACATATATGCAAAGGTTTTACCAGTACCTGTTTGTGCAATACCTACAACATCTCTACCAGAAGCCACAATATTAAATGCTTCGGCTTGAATAGGCGTAGGGGTTGTAAACCCTAAATCGTCTAAGGCGTTATAAAGTGGTGTGTTTAAATTGAGGTCTTGAAAAATCACAATCGAGCTATTTAGCCAACAAAGTTAAGCTTATTATTTAGTTTAAATTAAATGCGCTTGGGCTATTTCAATAGTATAACTTGCTTTAAAGATTTCACCTTTGGGTAATTCTAAAATACCGTCTTTTGTTTTCAGGTTTTTGTCGGTGTTTTCATGGTCCGCAATACCCAGCCAAGGCTCAATACATACATAATTGCCATTTGGTTTTGCCCAAATGCCCAAATACTCGAAATCTTCATAACTAACAGACAGTATATTCCCTTTTTGTTTACTCTTTAAAGTAACGTTTCTAGATTTTAAATCTTTAAAAATTAAGGCGTCTTCATTAAATAACTCATGTGTTAAAGGCAAAATATTACTATCATCAAAAACGGATTTAGTTTCAGAAGATATCAACCCATTTTCCATATTTATTAAATGTCTTTTAGAAGTTTCAGCATGTTCAAACTCTAAATAATAATCCTCATAATTCTCATTTTCAAAAACAGGACATTTAAAAGCGGGATGCCCACCAACTGAGAAATACATGGTTTTTGTGTCACAATTTTTTATGGTATGCTTTATGGCAATACGATTATCTTCTAATGTATATGTGATGTAGAATTCAAACTTAAAAGGATATATTTTTAACAAAGCATCATTTGATGTTAACTTAAAGCTTAAGCTGTTTTCGGTTTTATTATGCAATACAATATCCTTGTTATGCCTTACAAAACCATGTTTTGGTAATTTATAGGTTTCATCTTCAAAACTATAAGTATCCGCTTTTAAAGCGCCAATAATTGGGAATAGGTTTGGGGCATAACTTTCCCAAATTTTAGGGTTAGCATCCCACATAAAATTGGTGTTGTGTTTTATAGACACTATTTTACATAACTCAGCACCAGCATCTTGTACTGCTATTTTTAATTTATCATTTTGTATTGAAAACATACGATATGGTATTTTATACAAAAGTCTTAATTTTTTAAGTATTCTAAGTAACTTTGCTTAAAATTCATCATAATTTTTACTTGAGGACAACACAAACGCATACTCTAAAAGATCCTGCAAAATTTAAAAATCAATTACTGATTTGGGCGCAGCAATATGATGATATAGTTTGGTTAGATTCCAACAATTACGAGCAGAAGTTTACAAGTTATGATGCTGTTTTGGCTGTTGATGCGTTTACAAGTATAAAAACAGATTACCATCAAGGTTTTGAGAAGCTTAAAGAATATCAAACCATCACGAAAGACTGGGTTTTTGGATATCTTACTTATGATTTAAAAAATGATATTGAAGCCTTAAATTCTAGAAACAAAGATGGTTTAGGTTTTCCAGATTTATTTTTTTTTCAACCTAAAAAACTCTTTCTCATAAAAGATAATCTGGTAGAAATTCAATATTTAAATTGTGTTGACGATGAATTGGAGGTAGATTTAAAAACCATTAGTCATTGCGAGGAGGTACGACGTGGCAATCTTTGTAGTGATGTAAAGATAAAACTCCGCATCCATAAAGACGACTACTTCTCTAAAGTCAATAAAATTCTAGAACACATCCATCGTGGTGATATTTATGAAGTTAATTTTTGTCAAGAGTTTTATGCCGAAAATACCTGCATTCATCCTTTGGAAACCTATCAAAATCTAAATGCAATTTCAAACCCACCATTTGCATCTTTTGTTAAACTTTATGATAAGTATATCTTGTGCGCTTCACCTGAACGTTACATTAAAAAGGAGGAAGAAACCATTATTTCGCAACCCATAAAAGGGACTGCAAAACGATCTAATAATCAAGAAGAAGATAAAAGGCTAAAAATAGCTCTAGAGCAAGACGAAAAAGAGCGTAGCGAAAACATCATGATTGTAGATCTGGTACGTAATGATCTCTCTAAAACTGCTCTAAAAGGTAGTGTAAACGTAGAGGAATTGTGCAAAATTTATACCTTCGATCAAGTGCACCAAATGATTTCTACAGTCACTTCAAAAGTAAGCGCAGAAACACATCCTGTAGACATTATTAAAACAACTTTCCCCATGGGAAGTATGACGGGTGCGCCAAAAATTTCTGCAATGCATATTATAGAAGATTTAGAAGAAACTAAACGCGGTGTCTATTCTGGCGGTATTGGTTATTTTACGCCCACTGGAGATTTCGATTTCAACGTTGTTATCCGCAGTATTCTTTATAATGAAACCAAACAATATATCTCATATTCCGTTGGTGGTGCCATTACATCAAAAAGCGACCCGTTAAAAGAATACGAGGAATGTTTGGTAAAAGCCAAAGCCATGCGAGAGGTTTTAGAGAATTAATTTTTCAGGGCGCAACCCAATGGGTCGGGCTTTCACTAGTCGCTCTCTGCGAGGAGCTCCAACAGGCCGTTCAATCCCTTGCGCACTTATCAGCCAACGTCGTTTTCAATACAACACTACATCTAGCCAAAAAACTTTGTGACTTTGCCATTTTGCGAGATTAAAATAAACCGTAAATTTACATGTGCTAAAAAAACTCAAAACACATATAGAAAACAACTTCTTTTTTATAAAAGAACGCAAACTGCTAATTGCCATTTCAGGAGGCATCGATAGTGTAGTACTAACACATTTATGCCATAAACTAGAGCTTAATATTGCACTAGCACATTGTAATTTTAATTTGAGAGGAGACGAAAGTGATGCTGACGAAGATTTTGTTGTAGACCTAGCCGAAGATTTAAATATTGAAGTATTTACGCAACGTTTTGATACCGAGGCTTATGCTAAAGATAAGAAGTTGTCTATCCAAATGGCGGCAAGGGAACTTCGCTATAATTGGTTCGGGGAATTATCAGAGCAATTAGACTTCGACTATATTTTAACCGCGCACCATGCCGATGATAATTTAGAAACGTTCCTAATCAATTTAACAAGAGGAACAGGGTTAGAAGGTTTAACGGGTATTCCAGAAGTCAATGACAAATTTGTACGTCCGTTATTACCATTTTCAAGTGAAGACATTGGGGCGTTTGCCAAAGAACAAAACATCAAATGGCGAGATGATAGTAGTAACAAATCCGTAAAATATCTCCGTAATAAATTGCGACACGAAGTTGTACCCATTCTAAAGGAAATCAATCCAAGTTTATTACAAAGTTTTCAAACGACTTTAGAGAATTTAAACGATACAGCAGACATAGTAGAAGAAAGTACCAACGCAGTACTAAAGCGTGCTATTGAAACCATGAATGAGCATTATATTACTTTTAAAATTTCAGAATTTAAAAAAGTAAATAATCCAAAAGCTTACATGTTCGAGGTATTTAAAAGTTTCGGATTTACAGAATGGAATGATATGGTAGATTTATTGGATGCCGAAACGGGGAAACAAGTGTTATCAAACACACATCGCCTTATTAAAAACCGAGATCAACTATTACTAAGTCCATTTAAAACTAAAGACGTTCCAAATGAAATTAGTATTTCAGAAAACGAAATAAAAAAAGAAACCCCATTCGGAATCTTGTTTTTTGACGAAGCCGATGCCATTACAAAATCTAAAAAAAATATCATTTATATAGATAAGGATAAATTAAAATATCCTTTACAACTCAGAAAAAAACAAGAAGGCGATATTTTTTATCCATTAGGGATGAAAGGTAAAAAGAAACTAAGTAAATATTTTAAAGACGAAAAATTATCGTTGTTAGATAAAGAAAATGTATGGTTGTTATGTTCTGATAATGACGTTATTTGGGTGATAAACAGAAGAGCAGATGAGCGTTTTAAAGTGACTAAAACCACCAAAACTATTCTTAAAATTGAATTAAAGTAATAGTGTTTTACTACTGCTAAGTAAAAGTATTTATATTTAAATGAGATGTAATTTTACTAAATAGCATCTAAACAATTTCTTATAAAAGGTTTAGTTTTTAGATAGAAAAAAAATTAAGTTATAAATTAAGCTTTGCGCTCTAAAAGTGCCATGTAAAAACCGTCAAATCCTTTTTCGTGCGCCAGTATTTTTTTGTCTTTTAGTAATTCGAAATTTTCACCAGCTTCCGATTTTAAAAAGGCATTTACTTGATTTTGGTTTTCAGAGGGTAATACAGAACATGTAGCATACACTAGTTTACCACCTGCTTTTACCATTTTAGAGTATTGTTGCAAAACGTCTTGTTGTACACCTCTAATACGGTCTAAAAACTCAGGTTCTAATTTCCATTTGGCATCTGGGTTTCTTCTAAGTACGCCTAATCCAGAACATGGTGCATCTATTAAAACACGATCGGCTTTATTGTATAATTTTTTGATGGGTTTTGTAGAGTCAATTACTTTTAAATCTACATTGTGCACACCGTTTCTTCTTGCTCTTATTTTAAGTTTTTTAAGCTTACTTTCATAGATATCCATAGCTACAATTTGCCCTTTATTTTGCATTAAAGATGCAATGTGTAACGTTTTGCCACCAGCGCCTGCACAGGTGTCTACCACTTTCATACCTGGAGCAACATCTAAAAAATCGGCTACAAGTTGAGAGGATGCATCTTGCACTTCAAAATAGCCTTTTTTAAAAGCATCTGTTACAAAAACATTTGCGCGTTCTGTAAGTTTTAATGCAGAATCGTAACCTTTTATAAATTCGGTTTCTATATCTGAATCAGAAAGAATATTTTGTAATTTTTCTTTTGTAATTTTTAAGGTGTTTGTTCTTAAAATAACATCTGCTTTTTCGTTTTGCATTGCTATTTCTTTAGTCCATTTGGCTTCACCTAATTCGGCTACACCAATCTCGTCCATCCAATCTGGAATAGATTCTCTTAGTTTTCTAACTTTTGAGAGTTCATCAAACTTCCCTTTTATTTTTCGAGTTGGTGTGTTTTCAAAGTATTTCCAATCTGGTAGCTTTATGCCTTTTAGAGTTGTCCAAACGGCAAACATGCGCCACAGGTTGTCTCTATCAAACGGTTCTTTTACTTCTGCTATTTCTGCATATAAGCGTTTCCAACGTACAATATCATAAGTGGTTTCTGCAACAAAACCTCTATCTCTTGAGCCCCAACGTTTATCACGTTTTAGGAGTTGCTGTATAACTTTATCAGCATATTCTCCTTCATTGAAGATTTTAGTTAAGCCGTCTATTACTGCAAAGCAAAGGTTTCTGTGTAAACGCATTTTATTAGTACTCAGTGTTCAGTGGCAGTTTGTTGTGCGTTGGCAAACTAAAATTGAACTGGTTAAAAATTTGACCGCAAAGGTACATTATAATTGTTTAAATGTTGATTTGTTTATGTGTTTATAAGTGGGTGCCGTTTTAGGTTGATTTATGAGTTTGTTTTCTTCTCTTTTAAGAGGTTAGTGGGAGAAAGATTTTAATTGTTGTTTTGTTTATATAGTTAAGAGAAGCCCTAGGTTTTTGTGTTTTGAATTGATTTGATAGTAGGTGTTTTAGCACTGGTTGTCTTATTTTTTAGGAGGGTTTTTGCAGGTAGCTTATACGTTTGGTTATTGCACCTTACTTTGGCAGATGGGTGCGTTAAGGATTGAACGGCATGTTTGAAATCCCCGACGTAGGAGGGATTGAGTAGTGAAAGCCTGACCCGACAGGGAAACGCCAAAACATAAATTTTAATTAAACTGTTTGTGTTTTATTTATAATTAAAATTTAATTATAAGAATCCGTTGTGCATTTTGAGTTGAAATAAACAGTGTAATGTGAGTTCGAGTGATGTTTTTGATAAAAAAATCGTATCGAGAACCAATTCCTATTAAAATTCTTATTCTCGAGACAAATTTCACTCATTACAATCGTGAAATTCACTCGAATTGACAGAATTTTTTCAAAATGTACAACGGGTTATAACATTATATTTTATGCTTTGTGATTGTAGTAGTTATAGTGTTATAGAAAACGAAATAAAGGAGGAATAAGAGGAGTAATATTTAATGAAACGAGAAATTTGATAGGATGCAATTAATTAAATGAAAAGTTTTGGGTTTATTCTGGGAGCTTTTTTATTTTTAGGGAAAATATTTTATGAGGTACTTCTTAATAGTCATGACTATAACTATCTTCTTATCATGCAAAAATCAGAATAAAAGCTTTGGTCGGAATCTTTCAAAGATTTGGATTAGAGACATTATGGTAGATTCTTTAAGGAGTATCAGAGCGATTGATTTAATTGATGAAAATATATACTATGCTTGCAATGATGGGAGATATGGCATAGTATTAGAAAATGGATCTAAAGTTATTGATAATGTGAAATTTGATACATTATTTCCGTCATTTAGATCAATAACTCATACAAAAAATAAACTTTTTATAATGAGTATTGAAAGTCCTGCATTACTATATAGTTATGAAAAAAGCAAGAAGCACAATGCATACATTGCTTCACAAAATATTGTCTACCAAGAAAACCACCCCAAAGCTTTTTACGATTCAATGGAATTTTGGAATGATAATGAAGGTATTGCCATTGGAGACTCCACCGATGGTTGTTTAAGTGTGATTATCACCCGAGATGGCGGAGAAACCTGGAATAAATTATCCTGTAATGATTTACCAAAAGGTATTGAAAACGAAGGTGCTTTTGCAGCAAGTGATACCAATATTGCTATTGTAGGCGATAATACTTGGGTAGCTACTACTGCTGGTCGTGTGTATTATTCATCAGATAAAGGTAATACTTGGAGTGTTTTTGATACACCAATAGTTAAAGCAAAAGATACTGAAGGCATTTACTCTATCGATTTTTACGATGAATTAAACGGATTTGCGATTGGAGGTGATTATACCAAACCAGATGATAATGCGGCAAACAAAATAAGAACAAAAGATGGCGGTAAAACTTGGGAACTTGTAGCTAAAAATGAAAATCCTGGTTACAGAAGTTGTGTGCAATATATTCCTAATAGAGCAGGAAAAGAGCTAGTTGCTATTGGTTTTAAAGGTATAGATTATAGTAATGATTCAGGAAGCACTTGGAAACATTTGAGTGATGAAGGCTTTTATACCATTCGGTTTTTAAATGATTCTGTAGCCTATGCTGCTGGTAAGGGTAGAATTTCTAAACTTACTTTTAGAGAATAAAAAAGAGCGCATTATGGTCGCTCTCTTTTTCGTCTTTTAAATTCATTGAGTATTTTTCGCCTAAAGTCATCTTCAGCAATTTTAAGCCTAATTATTTTTTTAGCTGGAATAACGTTTTTTAGTTTATCTGATAGTCCTAAGCGTAACTCATGCATACGGTTTTCAGCTTTATTAAGTCTTTTTATAAGAGTACTTGCATCAGTATCAGTCATAGTATCCAGATTATCTCTAATTTCTTTTCTAATATCTTTAATTTCTTTAAACCTAATAGTGTTAGTTTCTTTTTCAAACGTATTATAAATTGGCCAAAACACTTGAGATTCTTCTGTTGTTAAATCTAATTGTTCGGTAATGAAAGCTACTTTTAGTGCTTTAATACGTTCTCTTTTGTCGCCTCTTTGAGCTAGTGCACTCATGGAAATCATCACAACTATAATACATAGTAATTTTTTCATAGCTTTTATTGTTCTAGTATTAGTGCCTCTATATCAGCATTATTTAATAAGTATTCTTCAATATTTTCATCTTCAAAACTATACTCTATAATATTGTTTTCGTTTAATTCTTCTTCTGTTAATAAAGATGCTATCTCATAAGAGCTAATATCATCTTCTAATATATAATTTTCAACCGTTGCCAACTCTATATCTTCAATAGACATATTAGTATTAAAAATAGAAATATTAAAAAATATCAAAGCGGCAGCTGCAATACCCGATATATAAACGATTGTTTTTCTATTAAACAAAGAAATAACTTTAGTTTCTTTTGTTTCAGAAAGTGTATTTAAAATACTAGTATCAACAGTATTAAAATAACCTTCTGGAGTTTTAAAACCTGTAGATTTTGTGCTTATGATGTTTTGTTCAGTATTTATTTTCTTTAGAAGCTTATCATCGAAAGCATCAAAATAATCATTAGGAGTGTTAAATCCGGATGATTTTATATGTTTTAAATGTTCTTTTTTCATTTTCTATATCTTAGTCTTTTGACTTGTTTTTGTACAAAAGGTTTAATTCCCAATTAAATACGCTTCAATTTTTTTTACCGCTATGTGATACGATGCTTTAAGTGCGCCTTCGCTAGTTTCTAAAATTTCAGACATATCTTTATATTTTATATCTTCAAAATACTTCATATTAAATACCAATTGTTGTTTTTGTGGAAGTGTAGCAATAGCTTTTTGTAATTTTAGTTGAATAGCATCCCCTTCAAAATACACATCAGAGGTTAGATTATTTATAGCAAGTTGTAGTACTTCTTCACTAGTAATTTGTAAACGTTTAACATTTTTATTAATTAGAGTTATGGATTCATTTGTAGCAATGCGATACATCCATGAAAATAATTTACTATCGCCTTTAAAATTATGGATGTTTCTATAAATTTTAATAAATGTATTTTGAAGTACATCATCAGCATCATCATGAGATTTTACAATATTTCGTATATGCCAATATAGGCGCTCTTTGTAAAGCGACATAAGAGCTCTAAAGGCTTGCTCTTTTTTAGTATCTGATTGTAATTGCTGTATTAATTGCGCTTCGTCAGTCACAAAATTGGTTTGGTAGTTAGACTGTTAAATATAAAGAAAGTTTAATTTGATATTTTTAATATATCAAAAAGTATTTAATGAGTTAATAATCATACAGTTATAAATAAATATATCGATGAAGTGTAAATAAACACGATAAAAAACACTTTTTTTTGGTTTGTATGTTTATTTACTATAAATTTGTATCAGAAACCTACTTATAATGTTAGTCGTCCCCAAGTCTAACATAAACCAAAAAAAAGGATAGTTGCCCAAATCACTATCCTTTTTTATTTTTTATAAAAACTCTTAACGAAACTTATTCAAAACTTTGCATTTCAACAAGTTTATGGTAAGCACCTTTTTTATCCATAAGTGCTTTGTGTTTACCTTGTTCTACGATTTCGCCTTTACTAAAAACTACAATTTCATCTGCATTTTGTATGGTTGAAAGTCTATGTGCTATAACGATAGAAGTTCTGTTTTTCATCATATTATCTAAGGCTTTTTGTACAATGCGCTCACTTTCAGTATCTAAAGCTGATGTAGCCTCGTCTAGAATCATAATTGGCGGACTCTTTAAAACGGCTCTTGCAATACTTAAACGTTGTTTTTGGCCACCAGAAAGTTTACCACCAGCATCTCCAATATTGTATTCAAGAACACCTTTTAAGTCTTTTACAAATTCCCAGGCATTAGCCACTTTAAGTGCTTCAATGACGTCTTCGTCTGTGGCGTTTTCATTACCTAATTTTAAGTTGTTTTTAATACTATCATTAAATAGAATAGCATCTTGCGTTACAATACCTAATTGTTTGCGAAGTGAACTAGTAGATAAGTCTTTTATGTTTGTGCCATCAATTAAGATATCTCCTTTATTTACATCATAAAACCTTGTAATGAGGTTAGCCACGGTAGATTTTCCACTTCCTGATTGTCCAACCAGTGCCACAGTTTTTCCTTTTGGAATAGTTAAACTGAAGTTTTTAAGAACATAGTCGTCCTTATATTTAAACGAGATATTATCGAATTTTATTTCAGAAGTAAATGCATCTTTTACAATAGCATTTGGTGTATCTTTTAATGGGTTTGGTGTATCAATAATTTCTTGGATACGCTCTGCGGCAGCACCTCCTTTTTTAATGTTGTACAAACCTCGTGAAATGGCCTTGGCTGGTGTTAATATATTATAAGCTAAACCCATGTAAATAAGAAAGCTACCACCATCTAAAGCTAAAGTTGTATCATTATTTAATACAAGATTACCACCATACCATAAAATTACTGATATCATACAGATACCCAAAAATTCACTTGCAGGTGACGCCAAATTTTGACGGTTTAAGAGTTTATTTGAAAACTGATAAAACCTATTCGTAGATTCTTGAAATTTATCATTAAATTTTTTTTCTGCACTAAAGCCCTTAATAATTCTTAAACCAGTTAATGTTTCTTCTAAGGTAGATAAAAACATACCTTGTTCTTTTTGAACCCGATCTGATTTTCGTTTTAAACTCTTTCCAATTTTAGAGATTACAAAACCCATAATAGGAATAAAAATAAACACGAATAATGTAAGTTGCGGGCTAATATATACCATTGCTATTATGGTGAATAGAATGGTTAGCGGCTCTCTAACAATAAGCTCTAAAACTGATAAAAATGAATATTGTAAATCTTGAACATCGCCAGTAACACGAGCTAAAATATCGCCTTTTCTTTGATCGGATAGGTAAGAAAGCGGTAACTCTATTGTTTTTTTATATACTCTATTTCTTATATCTCTTATAACACCGTTTCTTAAAAACACAAGGAAGTAATTTGCTAAATACCCAAAAAGATTTTTAAGCAAAAACATAACCACTATCAACCCGATAGTAAACATTAGCGCTCTCCCTTTATTGCCTCCAGTAAATTGATACATTTCGTAGTTGAGGTAATCGCCTGCAAAATCTGCTAATTTGTTTAAACTTGTATAAACAGGTTTTTCAGTTGGAATCGTTTTTTCTTTATCAAAAATAACGTCCAACATTGGCTTTAAAGCTACAAACGATAGTGTCCCAAATAACGCAAAAAACACATTAGAAATAATGTGTCCAGCGGCATAATTTTTATAAGGCTTTGCGTACCTTAAAATATTTGTAAAATGACTCATTAATTAAATAAGATTCATGTCTTTTAAAATAGTTTCTGTTTTGGTGTCTAAGTCTGCTTCTAAGGTTTTAAAATCTTCTGTAGTATCCAATGTAGCATTTACACTCACATAAAACTTAATTTTTGGTTCTGTACCACTTGGTCTTAATGCAACTTGACTTCCATCTTCAGTATAATAAATAATCACGTTTGATTTTGGAATATCTATTGAAGTGGTTTCTCCTGTTACTAAATTTTTAGAAGTAGCAGATTCGTAATCTTCAATTTTAACAACTTTAGAGCCGTTTATTACCGTTAGAGGGTTTTGGCGCGCATCAACCATCATTTGTTTAATTTCTTCTGCACCTTCAATGCCTTTTTTAGTAAGGGATATTAATTTTTCTTTAAAACACCCGTGTTCTACATAAAGCTTAATTAGTTCTTCAAAGAACGAACTGCCATTCGCTTTTGTTATGGCTGCAATTTCACATGCTAAAAGGGTAGAAGTTACAGCATCTTTATCACGCACAAAATCGCCAACCATAAAACCGAAACTTTCTTCGCCACCACCAATAAAATCTAATTCTGGAAAATCCTTAATTAATTTAGCAATCCACTTAAAACCGGTAAGAACTATTTTATTATCTACGCTATAAGCATCGGCCAATTTGTTCAACATTGGAGTAGAAACAATGGTTGTGGCTATAAATTCTTTTCCTTTTATGTTGCCTTCAGCTTTCCATTTTTTCAAAAGGAAATCTACCATCATCACCATGGTTTGGTTACCATTTAGTAATTGTAGTTTGTTTTCAGAATTTCGAACAGCAACGCCCAATCTGTCACAATCAGGATCTGTACCTATAACAATATCAGCACCAACTTCATCAGCCAGCTCTAAAGCCATTTTTAAAGCAGCAGGTTCTTCTGGGTTTGGAGATGTAACGGTTGGAAACCCGCCATCCGGTTTGCGTTGTTCCTCAACAATATGTACATTTTTATACCCTGCACGTTTTAAAGTTTCAGGAACAGCAGTAATAGAAGTACCATGAAGTGATGTAAAAACAATCTTTAAATTATCTTTAGCGTCTTGAGTTGCACCTACTTTTCCATTCTCAACAGAGGCATCAATAAATACATCATCAACATCTTTTCCAATATATTTTATCAAGTTATCATTAGCTTCAAACTTAATATTTGCATAGTCTACTTTGTTTATTACATTAATTAAGGCAGCATCATGTGGTGGTACTAATTGTCCACCATCTTGCCAGTATACTTTATAGCCGTTGTATTCAGGAGGGTTGTGAGATGCTGTTAAAACGATACCACAATGGCAATTTAAATGTTTTACAGCGAAAGATAACTCTGGGGTTGCTCTTAAGTCTTCAAATAAAAATACTTCAATACCATTTGCAGAAAATACATCAGCTACTACTTTTGCCAGTGTTTGACTATTGTGTCTACAATCAAAAGCAATTACAGCTTTTGGTGTTTCATTCGGAAACTGTTGGTGTAGATAATTACTTAAACCTTGTGTACTTTTTCCAAGGGTGTATTTGTTAATACGGTTTGTGCCAACACCCATTATACCTCGCATACCACCAGTACCAAATTCTAAATCTTTATAAAAACTTTCCTGTATATCTTTAGGATTATTTGCAATACTATCTTTTATAATTGTTTGCGTTTCGGTATCAAAAGTTGGTGTTAACCAAGAGTTTATTCTATTTAAAATTTTTGGTTCAATATGAATCATAGTGGTATAGTTTTTTATGCTAAAACAAAAGTAAACATTTGATTGAATAATATGACTTTATAATAAAGCCTTTTAACTAAACATTTACGAAAACAGTATTAAAAATTTAGTTCGCTTTTTACCAAATACCGTTTTTTATCGGTTCTATTTCTTAAAATAAGTTCTCCTAAAAATCCGGCTACAAAAAATTGTGTACCTATAATCATGGTTACTAATGCTATAAAGAATTGGGGGCGTTGTGTTATTAAACGACCTGTTTTATGAATAAACAATTTATCAATACCCAAATAAAAAGCAAAGCCAAAACCAATACTAAACATAATAACACCTAAGGCACCAAATAAATGCATAGGGCGTTTACCAAACCGCGATAAAAACCAAATAGTAATTAAATCTAAAAAACCGTGAATAAATCTGTCAATACCAAATTTGGTTTCGCCATATTTTCTTGCTTGGTGTTTTACAATTTTCTCGCCAATGTTACTAAAACCAGCATTTTTTGCTAAAACAGGGATATAACGATGCATCTCACCATTAACATCAATATGCTTTACTACGTTTTTTTTATATGATTTTAAGCCGCAGTTAAAATCATGCAACTTTACACCAGATGTTTTTCTAGCGGCCCAATTAAATAATTTTGAAGGTAAATTTTTTGTAATTACAGCATCATAACGTTTCTTTTTCCAGCCAGATACCAAATCATAGCCTTCAGAGGTAATCATGTTGTATAACTCCGGAATTTCGTCTGGACTGTCTTGCAAATCTGCATCCATAGTTATGATAACATCACCTTCAGCTTTTTCAAAACCAGCATGTAATGCTTGAGATTTGCCAAAATTTCTTAAAAACCGAATGCCTTTAACCGAAGTGTTGATTGTAGAAAGTTTAGCGATTACATTCCAAGAATTATCAGTGCTGCCATCATCAATAAAAATAATTTCATAAGAAAAATGATTGGATTGCATTATGCGAGCTATCCAATCATGTAATTCGTTTAAAGACTCTTCTTCGTTAAGTAGTGGTATAACTACGGATATATTCATTAATTAAGCCTCTTTTTTCATGACTAAACCTCCAACTAAGGCGTAAATTAAACCAAATATAGCGCTAAGCCCTATCCAAATTGCAGATCCTAGAATAGGATTTGAGAATTTTTCCATCATTTCTACGCTATTATCTACCATATCTTCAGTCATGTTAGGATTTTCATAGAGTTTTTCTCTTGTTATTTCCATCATTTTCCCCATAAATTCAGGGTCTATAACATAATTGAATAAAATATTATAGATTGCGTAAACTAATGCGCTAATGGCTGCAGTGGCTACGCCAGTTTTTAAAGCATCAGATAACGTGAGAAACCCAGAATTATGCTTTTTATATTGGCTGATCGTATAGATAATAAAAGCAGGAAAAATTATGTAATAAAGGTACATTGGCCATTGCTTCCCTTCAAGCATCATTCCAGTAGCATACATAGTAACTGCAATTAGCACCATTATGATACCTAAAATGAGACCATAATTAATTGAGAATTTTCCTGGAGTGATTTGTTTGGTTTCCATAATTTTTGTTTTTGGTTATATGGATTGTTAGTAAACAAAGATAGCAAAACGTTACACATTTAATAAAATAAAAAATATTAAAAAGAGTTGTTCATTTGTAAAAAATACTTAAATTTGCACCTCGAAAAATAAGATTTAAAGCGCAAAGCGATGAAAAAAGGTATACATCCAGAAAATTATAGAATAGTAGCATTTAAAGATATGTCTAATGATGATGTGTTTTTAACAAAATCTACTGCTACAACAAACGAAACTTTAGATGTAGATGGTGTTGAGTACCCACTAGTAAAAATGGAAATTTCAAGAACATCACATCCATATTACACTGGTAAGTCTAAGTTAGTTGATACTGCTGGACGTATCGATAAATTCAAAAACAAATATGCTAAGTTTAAAAAATAAACTAGCCTAAAACATATATTTTAAAAAGCCTTTCTACTATTGAAAGGCTTTTTTTATTTTTACGTATTATTTTTTTTAGATCAAGTTTTAGTGATTAGTTTGAGCGAAAGCTTCAAATTTCAAATTTTAAATTTAAACTTAGTATGAATTACATTCTTTTCGATGGGCCTTCAAGACATAATTTATTACCATTTACTTTTACAAGACCAGTTGCGGATATTCGTGTTGGTATTTTAACAATAAGAAAAAAATGGGAAGCCTACCTAGGTGCTACAACTACAACAGTTACTGAAGATTATTTATCTGAAAAATTTCCTATGGTTGAAATGGAGGAGAATATAATGATAAACGCTTCATTTTTACCAAACCTTCAATTAGTTGAAATGATAACTTCTTTAAAAGCAAATGAAGCTATTTTTGTGGGTGAAGATGTTGTCGCGTTTCATGCTACAGAAGGTCAGGAAAATATCGATTTTGATGCTTATGATGGGACTGATTTTAGTGGAGATTATATTAAAATAGAACATACTTGGGATATTTTTTCTAAAAACGGAGAAGCTATTCAAGAAGATTTTACGCTTTTAACTAAAAACAAAATGTCTCAACCCATACCTGCAAGTAATAATACAATTGCTCCCGAAAATATATTTATTGAAGAGGGCGCAACATTAGAATTCGCAACACTTAATGCAAGTAAAGGTCCAATTTATATTGGTAAAAATGCTGAGATAATGGAAGGAGCAGTAGTTAGAGGCCCTTTGGCGCTATGTGATAATGCAACTATTAAATTAAGTGCAAAAATATACGGACCAACTACAGTAGGCCCGCACAGTAAAGTAGGTGGGGAGGTAAATAACTCTGTAATTTTTGGATATTCTAATAAAGGACATGATGGATTTTTAGGAAATTCTGTTTTGGGAGAATGGTGTAATTTAGGTGCAGATACAAATAACTCTAATTTAAAGAATAACTATGCCGAGGTACGCCTATGGGATTATCAAACTGAAGGTTTTGCTAAAACAGGTTTGCAATTTTGCGGATTAATGATGGGAGATCACAGTAAATGTGGTATAAATACGATGTTTAATACCGGCACTGTAGTTGGTGTAAGCGCTAATATTTTTGGTAGTGGTTTTCCAAGGAATTTTGTGCCAAGTTTTAGTTGGGGCGGTAATAGTGGTTTTACAACGTACTTAACTAAAAAAGCATTTGAAGTAGCTAAGGTTGTGATGGCTAGACGAAGCATAGAATTTTCAGAACAAGACCAAGCTATACTAGAGCATGTTTTTGAAAGCACTAAAACATACAGACGAGAATAATCTTAGCAATAGTCTTAAAACGAAACATTTGTATATTTGTTAGTGTGTAAATGTTTTAATATGATAAAAAAATCATTACTATTCTTTTTTATGCTTTTAAGTTCTTTAGGTTACAATCAGTCTAAAGTATATAAAGTTAAAAACTTAGAACTTAATACAAAGTATCCTCATTTTGGGGTTAGTTTATTTGGAGCTAATCAAATCTTGTTCACATCATACAAATTAAATAAAAAGGGCAAAGTAAAACAGGCATTTGATGGTCAAGGCATATTAATGATTTATAAAGGCACTGTTACTACTGATGGTAACATTCAAAGTATTGAAGATATTATAATTGATCCAAAATCTGGTTTAGAAAATATAATAAGCGCCACAGTATCACCCAACGGCAATAAAATATATATTACAACTACTTACACAAATAAAAACAGACCTAAAGGCTCCTATAACAAGGCTAATTTTCATATAGAAATTGGAGAATATAAAGCAGGAATTGGTTTTACTAATTTTAAGGTGTTACCATTTTGTAAACCTAAATTTTCTTATGCGCACCCAGCTTTAAGTGCTGATGGTAAAACATTATACTTTACCGCAAATTTTAGAGGAGGAAGAGAAACCACAAAAGGTGCTTCGGATATTTTTAAGGTTGATATTTTAGATAATACTACTTTTGGTGATATTAAAAATTTAGGCTCAAAAGTAAACTCGTATAGTAGAGAAATGTTTCCTACGGTTAGTGCAGATGGTACACTTTATTTTGCTTCAAATAGGCCTAATGGTTTAGGTGGTTACGATTTATATCAGTGTAAAATAAAAGAAGATGGTACTTACAAAAAGGCAGAAAAATTACCAAAGCCTATAAATAGTAAAGAAGATGATTTGTCTCTTGTGATGTTTACAAATAATAAAACAGGATTTATTGTATCTAAACGAAAAGGAGGTGAAGGTGATGATGATATTTATTATTTAACTTTAAAAAAATAATGATAGGTATCATCTGTATTTACTTAATTGGAAAGTATTTTTACAGATTAGCTATAGCGTATAACAAAAATGCTTTTTTAAGTGTTATATTAGGATTGGTTTGCTTTTACCTAGGTAGTGTAATATTTGGTGGAGTAATATATTATCTGTGGTTCGGTCATTATATGTTTTCAGGAAGTGATATTTTATTCAGTATACCGCATTTAGGAATATTAAAAATGCCTTTTGGAATAGCATTAGCTTGTTTAATTCATTACTTATTAGAAGTAATATGGAAAAAAACTAAAGTACATATTGGAGAAGAAATAAATGATATAGGAAAAGAATAAATAATCTTATTGTTCTTTGTAAACATACCTAAAATCTAACATATTTATAGGATTAATTCCTAAACCTTTTACATTTTTTCTAGTAAATCTTACTACTTCATCATAAAATAATGGTACCATAATAGCATTTTCCATGGCTATGGAATCTATAGTAGTATACAAATGTTTTCGCTTATCAATATCAGAAATATTAAAGGCTACATTATACAGACTATCCACTGTTTTATTTTTAAAATGAAAGTAGTTAGAGCCTTTTGGGGTAAAGTTTTCACTATAAAAAATAGATAAATAATTCTCAGCATCCATATAATCTGCCACCCATGAGCTTCTAAACATATCTACTTTACCTTCGGTACGTGCCGATCGTAACGTAGCTTCTGGCATTACATCAACATTTATTTTTAAACCTGCTTTTTCTAATTCACGTTGTATAAATTCGCAAAAACTCAAATAATTGCTTGAAGTTACTAAAGTTATTTCAGGATTAGTAATACCACTTTCTTCTTTAAATTGATTAATAAGGGCTTTTGCTTTTTCAGGTTGGTATGTAAAACCTATAGATTTGTTATATCCAGAAAGACCTAAAGGGATAAAGCCACCATTTGCAGGATTACCAATACCATTGCGTAGATAAATCATCATTTTCTTTCTGTCAAATCCATAATTTACAGCTTTTCTTATCAGTTTAGATTGTATTTCAGGAGTTTCAGAATCTAAATAGAATCCTAGGTATTCAGAATTTAAATAGGGGCCAGTTGCCATATTTACTGTATTGGTATAACTGTCTCTAAGTTTACCATCAGCTGTTAATAATTCATCCTTATACGAAGCATCTAAACCTTGCAGATAATCAATATTACCTTGGGCGAATTGTAAAAACTCACTTTGTTTATCTGGTAAAAATGTTAGAGCAATAGCTTCTAAATATGGGAGTGAATTACCGTATTTATCAGTTTCAAAATAGTTTTCGTTTTTTCTAAATACTAATTTTATATTTTCTTCCCAACGCTTAAATTTAAAAGGGCCAGTACCAATAGGGTTTGCGCGAAACTCTGTGCCATAATAGTCTACAATTTCTTTAGGTACAACAGAGCAATATTTCATGGTGAGTAATCCAATAAACGCAGGAAAAGGTTGCTTTAGAGAGATTTTAAAAACAGTATCATTAACTGCTTTAAAGTCATCAACTTTATTTAAAACCCAACTACCAGGAGCTGCTAATTTTTCATCTCTTAGTCTATTTAAGCTATAAGTAAAATCGTTTGCTACAACTGTTCTAGTAGAATCTTTACCAAAACGTTTGTGCTTATGAAAATAAACATCATTTCGTAAATAGAATGTGTAGGTTTTTCCATCATCAGAAATAACCCAACGTTTAGCAATACACGGTAAAATATTAAGTTTATCATCCAACTGGACTAAACCATTGAATAATTGGTTGCAGACAGAATTATCTTGTAGTGTTCTTGAAAAAGCAGGATCTAAAGTATTAATATTTGCAAATTCGTTGTAACGAAAAACAAGGTGATCTTTATTTGTTTCACTACTTTTTCCACAGGAAAAAAAAGATAAAACCAGGCAACTAACTGATAAATAGCTAATTATTTGATACCAAACGCGTTTTATCATATAACTTATTAGTTGTAAATTTGCAATCCTTTAGCCGTAAAGATAAATTTTAAAATTCCCTGAAACAAGTTTGGGTTAATTAAAGTGAATAACAAAAAAGTCGCATTTTATACCTTAGGTTGTAAACTGAATTTTTCAGAGACCTCTACCATTGCAAGACGTTTTGTAAATGAAGGTTTTAATCGTGTAGATTTTTCTGAAAAGGCTGATATTTATGTGATTAACACATGCTCAGTTACTGAAAATGCAGATAAGCGTTTTAAAACAATTGTTAAGCAAGCTCAAAAATCTAATCCTGATGCGTTTGTAGCTGCGGTTGGCTGTTATGCACAGTTAAAACCGCAAGAACTAGCAGATGTTAATGGTGTAGATTTAGTATTAGGCGCTACTGAAAAATTTAAAATTACCGATTATTTAAATGATCTTACCAAAAATGATTTTGGAGAAGTACATTCTTGCGAGATAGAAGATGCCGATTTTTATGTAGGTTCTTATTCTATAGGCGATAGAACTAGAGCTTTTTTGAAAGTACAAGATGGCTGTGATTATAAATGCACATACTGCACAATTCCTTTAGCTCGTGGTATTTCTCGTAGTGATACGATGGATAATGTTTTGAAAAATGCCATTGAAATAGCAAAACAAAATATAAAAGAAATAGTACTTACTGGAGTAAATATTGGTGATTATGGTAAAGGTGAATTTGGTAATAAAACCCATGAGCATACCTTTTTAGATTTAGTTTCTGAGTTGGATAAGGTAAAAGGTATTGAGCGTTTAAGAATTTCATCTATTGAACCTAATTTATTGAAGAATGAAACTATTGATTTAGTGTCTAAATCAAGAGCATTTGTACCTCATTTTCATATCCCACTTCAATCAGGTAGTAATGCTATTTTAAAATTGATGAAAAGGCGCTATATGCGAGAGCTTTATGTAGATAGAGTTTTAAAAATAAAAGAAGTAATGCCACATGCCTGTATTGGTGTTGATGTTATTGTAGGTTTTCCAGGGGAGACAGAAGCACATTTTTTAGAAACGTATAATTTTTTGAGTGCATTAGATATTTCATATTTACATGTATTTACCTATTCCGAAAGAGATAATACAGAAGCAGCAACAATGGATGGGGTAGTGCCTAAAACTATTAGAACAAAACGCAGTAAAATGTTAAGAGGTCTTTCGGTTAAAATGCGACGTGCCTTTTATGAAAGTCAATTAAAAACTAAAAGAACTGTATTATTTGAGAGTGAAAATAAAGAAGGGTATATCCATGGTTTTACAGAAAACTATGTAAAAGTCAAAGCACCTTGGAATCCAGAATTGGTAAATACGTTACAAAACGTAGCACTTACTAAAATTGATGATGATGGTTTAGTACGATTTGAAGTTATATAGAATTAATTTCATAAAAAAAACCGAAACATAATTGTTTCGGTTTTTTAGTTTATTAAAAAGTTGTCCTGTTAAATTCTAACACCTACAGGCAACATTCTTTTGTACTTTCTATTACTTCTTACAAACTTTGCAATTGCAGGACACGTAGGCATCACGCTTAAATTTCTATCTTGTATTTCTTCAAAAACAGCTGCCATGAATTCTTTTTTAAAGCTAGCATCGTCTATTTCTTCTGGAACTATTAATTTGGTTAAAAAAATCTTGCGTTCTTGTAAAGAGTATTCAATTTTTGCTAAATGTCCATTCATTTTGATTTCAAATTGACGTAAAAAATCATTGTCAACTAATTGTTCAGCAGTTTCAACCATAAGTGTTTTCTATTTAATTTAAAGAAGTAATGCGTTAAATAGTAGATACTATTTATATAACTTTGTGCAAAAGTACGAAAAAAAATTGAGAGATTAAATATATAGCATTGTTAAAACCTTATGAGTCAAGAGATAATACACGTGTATTTAATGCCAGGAATGGCTGCTAGTCCGTTAATTTTTGAAAATATTAAACTACCATCCCATCAATTTAAATTGCATTATTTGGAGTGGTTACTGCCAGAAAAAAACGAAGCACTAAGTGATTATGCACATAGAATGACAAAAAAAATTAAGCATGATAATAGTGTTTTATTAGGTGTTTCTTTTGGTGGTGTTTTAGTACAAGAAATGAGTAAATTTGTTACGCTTAGAAAGCTCATTATTGTATCTACAGTAAAATCTAAAGAAGAACTGCCAAAGCGCATGCATATTGCAAAATCTACAAAAGCTTATAAATTATTACCAACAGGATTAGCAAGTAGGGTAGATCTATTAGCTAAATATGCTTACGGTGATAAAATAAAAAAACGCATTAATCTTTATAAAATGTATTTGTCGGTAAGTGATAGAACTTACTTAGATTGGGCTATAGATAAAATGCTACATTGGGATGGTGCCGAATGTACACCAAGTGTTATTCATATACATGGTGATAATGATAGTGTTTTCCCAATTAAAAATATAACTAATTGTATCACTATTAAAAAAGGTACTCATGCTATGATAATCTATAAATACAAATGGTTTAACGAGAATTTACCACGTATAATTTTAGATAACTAAAAATTATTTTACCTTTATTGAAAACTTATTATAGATGAAGAGGATTGAACGAATTTTAGCGCTTGTGGGATTATTAAGTTTATGTTTATTGTTTACATATGCCCTTCAAGACGCCCCTACTGATGAAAATTTCGAAAAGAAATTAATTAACGATTATAATGTGTATGCTTTACAAGTTCCAGAAGATTTATCTTTTGCAGGAGAGCTTGTACCATTACACAATCCAGATATATTAGAACGTATGGATAGAGAGTTGTTAGTGAATACTTATTGGCAATCTAACGGATTGTTAATGTTTAAACGTTCACAAAAATACTTTCCTATTATAGAGCCTATTTTGGCTAAATATGGCGTGCCAGACGATTTTAAATATTTAGCAGTTATAGAAAGTGGATTAACAAATGCTGTTTCTCCTGCAGGTGCTAGAGGTGTTTGGCAAATTATGAAGGCTACGGGGCGCGAGAATGGGTTAGAGGTTAATGATAATGTAGATGAACGTTACCATCTAGAAAAATCTACAGAGGTAGCTTGTAAATACTTGTTAAGAGCAAAAGCAGAATTAGGATCTTGGACTTTAGCTGCTGCTGCCTATAATGCAGGAAACGCTGGAGTATCAAGAAGGCTTAAAGAGCAAGGAGTTTCTGATTATTACGATTTACTTTTAGGTGAAGAAACGGGGCGTTACCTGTTTAGAATTGTAGCACTTAAAGAAATACTATCCAACCCTGATACATATGGTTTTAATTTTCGGGCTAAAGATTTGTACTCTAATGTTCCTACTTTTAGAATGGAAGTAGATACAGCAGTCACTGATTTTACAAAATTTGCTGAACGCTTTGGTATAAATTATAAAATACTAAAGCTGCATAATCCTTGGTTAAGAGAGCCTCATTTAAATAATAAATCTAGAAAAAAATATTATATAGACATTCCCAAAGAAGGGTACTATAATTAATAGATTTAAACATTGCAGAATAAAGTATATAAATCCAAAATTAGTTATGGTGTTTTAGTAACTATATTTTTGTTGTTTTTTGGTATTTTTATTTACCAGTTTTTTAATAATAATGCAACTACATCAAGTTTAGTTATTGTATCCATTATACATAGTGTCACACTTTTATTTTTAGTATATATGTTTGTAAGTATAAAGTATATTATTCAAAATAAAGTTCTAAAAATAAAATGTAGTGTATTCTTTGATAAAACAATAGCAATAGATAGCATTACTAAGATTGAAAAAACAAACTCTTTATTATCATCACCGGCAGCTTCTATAACTGATAGAATAGAATTAAGTTACAACAAGTTTGATACTATTATAATATCTCCTAAATGTAAAAGTGATTTTATAAAGAATGTATTGGAGGTTAACCCAAGAATTTTAGTAGATGCTAAATTAAAATAGAGAGTTATCTGCTCTTGCGCTTTTGAGATCTTAAAGAACCTCCTGCACCAAAATGTTGATTCGGGCCCACAGCTTGTTTCATATTTTGCTTCATCATTTTTATTTGATCAGCTAGCATACCATGTTTGTCTAGTTTTTGCGCTTCAGTTAATAACTGTTGTGCTTCACGTTTTCTGCGCTTAGAAAAAGCAATACCAGCAAGGTTTAGTTTGGCCATAGCCAAATCATGCTTCATAGATAAGCCTAACGTTACTGCTTTTTTAAAATGCTTTTCAGATTCATTCATATTATCCTGCATCGTCATAATTCCATGTAAATAACTATAATAGCCTTGTTGTTTTTTTACTAAAGCAGTTTCAGGATTCTTTATTTTATCTAGCCATTTTTTAGCACCATCAAAATCTTGCTTTCGAAGTTTTAAAAACGAAAGTAAAATAAATTCATTTTTAAAATAAAGAAATATAAAAACACCAGCTAATAAAATAAGAGAGATGCCATTACCTATATTCCCTTCTGTAAATTGATACACAGCATACGCTATAATTCCCGCAGCAATAATTAATTTTATAATTTTATTAAACATTATATATTGTTTTTAATATAGTTTTAAGTATTTGATATCAGGTAAACACTCATTTTTATTTCAAAATGCAAAGAAACTAAATTTTTTATGTAAAAAATATTTTTAAAATAGGTTTGTGAAATAAAAAAGCTTTGTATATTTGCGCTCAGTTTTGGCTAAGGGTCAAAAAAAATTCAAACAATACAATTCAGATTTTAAAGATACAAGACGATGAGTAAAAGAACGTTTCAGCCATCTAAAAGAAAAAGAAGAAACAAACACGGTTTTAGAGATAGAATGGCTTCTGCTAATGGCAGAAAAGTACTTGCTAGAAGAAGAGCAAAAGGAAGAAAAAAATTGTCTGTATCATCTGAAACAAGACATAAGAAATAATGATTAACAATTGTTGATATATAAAAGGTGTTACTTAGGTGTAACGCCTTTTTTTATGTTTAGTAATTACTAATTTAGCACGCAAATTAATTTTAAACACGAATACTTAGAAAAATGCCAAAAAATCCTAAATTAAAATCTATTTTACTTATTGGTTCGGGGCCCATTATTATAGGGCAAGCATGTGAGTTCGATTATTCAGGTTCTCAAGCGCTTCGATCATTAAGAGAAGATGGAATTGAGACGATTTTAATTAATTCAAATCCAGCAACTATCATGACTGATCCTTCTATGGCAGATCATGTATATTTATTGCCTTTGAATACAAAATCAATTATTAAGATTCTTAAAGAACATCCACAAATTGATGCAGTTTTGCCAACAATGGGTGGGCAAACCGCTCTAAACCTTGCTATTGAAGCAGACGAAAAAGGCATTTGGGAAGATTTTGGAGTTGATATGATTGGTGTTAATATTGATGCTATAAATGTAACAGAAGATAGAGAACAGTTTAGAGAACTTATGGGGAAAATTGGGGTTGGAATGGCGCCTCAAGCCACAGCATCTTCGTTCTTAAAAGGAAAAGAAATAGCGCAAGAATTCGGGTTTCCTTTATGTATTCGTTCTTCTTTTACCCTAGGAGGGGCTGGTGCTGCTATTGTTTATGATGAAAAAGATTTTGATAAATTATTGCGCCACGGATTAGAAATTTCTCCTATCCATGAGGTAATGATTGATAAAGCACTTTTAGGATGGAAAGAATATGAATTAGAATTACTTAGAGATTCTAACGGAAATGTTGTGATTATTTGTTCAATCGAAAATATGGATCCAATGGGGATACATACTGGAGATTCTATCACCGTAGCACCAGCTATGACATTAAGTGACAGCACCTACCAAAAAATGCGTGATATGGCGATACATATGATGCGTAGTATAGGCGATTTTGCTGGAGGTTGTAATGTGCAATTTGCAGTGTCTCCAGATGAAAGAGAAGAAATTATTGCTATTGAAATTAACCCGCGTGTATCTCGTTCTTCAGCATTGGCAAGTAAAGCCACAGGATATCCAATTGCAAAAATTGCAGCTAAATTAGCGCTAGGTTATCACTTAGATGAATTAAGTAATCAAATTACAAAATCTACATCGGCGTTATTTGAGCCAACTTTAGATTATGTAATTGTAAAAATACCACGTTGGAACTTTGATAAATTTGAAGGGTCTGATAGAACATTAGGACTTCAAATGAAAGCCGTTGGTGAGGTAATGGGTATTGGGCGATCGTTTCAAGAAGCATTACATAAAGCCACACAATCTCTAGAAATTAAGCGTAATGGCTTAGGAGCAGATGGTAAAGAAAATACTAATTACGATGAGGTAATAGATAAGTTAACTCATGCCTCTTGGGATCGTGTATTTACAATATATGATGCTATTAAAATGGGAATTCCTTTAAGTAGAATTTTTGAAATCACAAAAATTGATATGTGGTTTTTAAAACAATATGAAGAATTGTACTTTTTAGAAAAAGAGATTTCAACCTTTAATATTGATTCTATAGATAGAGAATTATTATTAGAAGCAAAGCAAAAAGGGTATGGCGATAGACAAATAGCGCATATGCTGGGTTGTTTAGAAAGTCAAGTATACAGCAAACGCGAAGAAATGGGCATTAACCGTGTTTACAAGTTGGTTGATACCTGTGCAGCAGAGTTTGAAGCTAAAACGCCTTATTACTACTCAACGTTTGAAAGTGATATGCAAACTGCCGATGGTAAGCGTTATGCAGATAATGAAAGTATTGTTACTGATAAAAAGAAAATTATTGTATTAGGCTCTGGTCCAAATAGAATAGGACAAGGTATTGAGTTTGATTATTGTTGTGTACATGGGGTGTATGCCGCACAAGAATGTGGTTACGAAACTATTATGATAAACTGTAACCCTGAAACGGTTTCAACAGATTTTGATACAGCTGATAAATTGTATTTCGAACCTGTATTTTGGGAGCATATTTACGATATCATTAAGCATGAAAAACCAGAAGGTGTTATTGTACAATTAGGCGGACAAACAGCTTTAAAATTAGCAGAAAAACTGTCGCGCTATGGTGTTAAAATTATAGGTACTAGTTTTGAGTCTTTAGATTTAGCTGAGGATAGAGGAAGTTTTTCAACATTATTGAAAGAAAATAATATTCCTTATCCGCAATTTGATACTGCTGAAACTGCCGATGAGGCCTTAGCTGTAGCAAAGGAATTAGACTTTCCAATTTTAGTACGACCATCTTATGTACTTGGAGGACAAGGTATGAAGATTGTAATTAACGAAAAAGAATTAGAAGAGCACGTAGTTAGTCTCTTAAATAAAATTCCGAATAATAAATTATTATTAGACCATTATTTAGAAGGTGCTATTGAAGCCGAAGCTGATGCAATTTGTGATGGTGAAGAAGTTTACATCATTGGTATTATGGAGCATATTGAGCCTTGTGGTATCCACTCTGGTGATAGTAACTCTACATTGCCACCGTTTAATTTAGGTGAATTTGTAATGCAGCAAATAAAAGATCATACTAAAAAGATTGCATTAGCACTAAATACTGTTGGCCTTATAAACATACAATTTGCCGTAAAAGATGATATGGTTTATATTATAGAAGCAAACCCGAGAGCCTCTAGAACCGTACCATTTATTGCTAAAGCTTACGGAGAACCATACGTTAATTATGCAACTAAACTGATGCTTGGTGAGAAAAAAGTTAAGGACTTTAATTTTAAGCCTCAATTAGAAGGTTATGCTATTAAGCAACCCGTATTTTCATTTAATAAATTCCCGAATGTAGATAAAACATTAGGGCCAGAGATGAAGAGTACAGGAGAAAGTATCTTGTTTATAGACAGCTTAAAAGATGATGAGTTTTATGATTTATACTCTCGCCGAAAAATGTATTTAAGTAAATAGAATATTTATTTTTATAATCAAGAAGGCCGCTTTAAGCGGCCTTCTTAATTTAATTATTTTTAGTACTTAAAGAACTAGGTTATTTTAAGTGAAAATTAAATGAAACCATAATGTTTTCAGCTATTTTTTTGCTTACAATTTTTGGAATTTTAATACCATAGTCTGAGGCTAAAGTCATAAAATCTCCCGAAATTATAAGTCCGTTTTCAGTTTCAGTAACATTACATCTTATATTTTCTAATACTTTAGTTGTTCCATGAAATGTTAATGAACCATTAATTTTATAGTTTTTTTTAATATTATCAATATCAAAATCTACTAACTTTCCCTTAAATGTTGCTTTAGGATATTCATGAGACTCCGCATAATTCTCATTAAAATGCTCTTCCATAAGTGCATTTTTAAATCTAAATCCTTTAACTAAAATAAGGGCAGCAAATTCACCATTATCTGTATTAATTATAGCTGTCGTACTTTCAGTTTTTGCTTTTACTTCTTCAAAAGAAGCTACCGAAGCTTCAAAAGCTACTGTTCCAGTTTTTGTAATAAGTCTTTTCTGTCCGTAAGTTATACCTACACAAAAGAATATTATTAAAATTATTATTTTTTTCATGAGCTTATTTAATTTTCAAGTAATCCGTCGTCTAGCCATTGCTGTATTAATGCTCTATCAGCTACAGGTATTAATCCGCTAGGTGGCATTGGGTTGTTAACGTTATTTGTTCTTGATATAATACGGTTTACTCTACTACTAGTTTGCGAAAAATCAAGTAATGGAAAAGGTGCGCCATTAGCTAATGGTTGTCCGTGGCATCTTGTGCAGTGTGTCGTCATTAAGGCGCTTATATCCTCATTATAGGTAATGTTTCCAGTGTCTTGAGGGTCTTCTATAGTTTCTTCTTCAGCCATAACATCTTCTGTACTGTTTGTTGAGCAACTAAATAAGCCGATACTAATCATGATGACGTAAATAAATTGTTTTGATTTCATAATAATTTTATTTGAGTTAAAATGTTCTACTTAGGTTAAAGCCAAAAAATACATCACCATCTGTCCAATCTCCTGTGGTTTGTCCTAAAAAAGAATTTGTATTCATGCCTTGTGCATTTGTAAAATGAAGTTGAAAAACGTGTCCACCAGTTTCTAAATCAAAACCGATAGATAGTGGATTTTTAAAAGGCGAATTTTCTGCTCTATTTAAATGTAATCCGTAGTCTATATTTAAAGACCAGCGTTTGGTTAATTTGTAACGTCCGCCAAAACCAAGAGCAAATTGTGTGTTGTCTTGTTCATTAACACTAACTAACCCTTCGTGAAACAATGTAGGTGCAAATTCTAAAGATAAATTAGTGTTTACCTTTCTAGAAATTAGTATTTGTGATGTGTATCCCAATCTATCACTAAATTCAATTAAAGGAAAACTTTCTTTTTCAAAAGAGGTATTTACTAAAACAGCATTAAAACCTACGATGGTTAATGGAAATCCATTTGATGATTGTTTAACAATTCTGTATTTTATAGAGCCTTCATAAATTTTCTGGAAAGAACTTCTAGAGATACCAATATTTAAGTTGTCAGATATCCCATAAATAAAATTTAACCGAGTTACAGCTTCGTCTAGACCAAAAAACGTATCAATACCATTTTTTAAATTACCAAACCTATGTGCTACAACTAACACAAAAGTATCATCAGCAACTAGTTTAGTAGATTGAAAGTTTACAATTTGAAGCCCCTTAAATGCTGCATCGGCATATTGATTAATTGTAGAATCTGTATCAATTTCATTTAATAAATCATCTTGTGCATGTAATAGAAGTGGTAAGCAAAAAATAAAGAGTAAAAAATGTTTCATTTGTTTTAAGTGTTATTGGTTAGATATGATATAACATTGGTCTAGTTTAATTTCTTCTAATAAATCGTCGTAACCAATTAATCGGCCTTTGATTGTTATTCTAGAATTATCAGCTGCTTTTGAGATAGGCGCTTCAAAAATGCAAAATACGTTCTGATTTAGTGTAATTGTATTTGTATTGGTTTCTATAACGCTACCTGATACCTTAATAGTTTTATTTAGGTATTTTGTTTGAGAAGCTTTTGGGTTACTACTAAATTCATCAAACAACGCTTTAGAGGTTATTGAAAAGGCTACTTTTTCTGTTTTGATATCTCTATGACTCTTGTAGATATAATTATACGCTAAAAACGCAATAACTATAATGCCTAACAGAAAAATGATTTTTTTCATAAAAATTTATTAGTTAGTAGTACTAATAAAGATTACTTACAAAAAAATGATAGATATTTTTATTTTCGGATATTAATTTTGAAAATAACTAATTGCTGATGCTTTGTTTTTTATCCAAATTAATAGTAGAAAAAGACTCTAACTAATATTAGGCTAAATACTTAAAGAGGAGCTTTTAGAATATGAGTTTTAACTTAACGTCTTATAATTCAATTTTAGCATTCTGCTGTTTAATGCTTTCTAAATGCTCTTCAATTTTAAATTCTGAAGCATTAAATTTAGAAGAACGGTGTCTCGTTTGTTGCTGTCTAGCAATACTTCTCGCAAAACGTCTTACAGCCTGTTCGTTATCTAAAATAATCCCCGGTACAGCTACATTATTACCCGCTTTATCTTTGGCAACCATTGTAAAGTATGACGAATTACAATGCTTAATTTTACCAGTTTGAATGTTTTCAGATTCTACACGTAAACCAACAACCATAGAGGTTCTCCCTGTATAATTTATAGATGCCTTTAAGGTAACTAGCTCGCCAACTTCAATAGGGTTTAAAAAATCTACACGATTTACAGATGCGGTTACACAATAGTGTTGTGAATGTTTAGACGCACACGCAAAAGCAATTTGATCCATTAAATTTAAGATATGGCCGCCATGTATTTTTCCGCTAAAATTAGAGTGCGAAGGCAACATTAATTCTGTTATAGAAACTCGAGATTCTTTAGGATGCTTAAACATACTTTTTTAGGTTAAAACGGTGTAAATTATGCCTGTTATTGTGGCAATGCCAAAACTTATTAAGGTGCCAATAAGTACATATTCTGTGAGTTGGCGAGTTTTAGATTCTTTTAAATCACCAAATCGAAATACCGATTTAGCGGTGATAAGAAATCCAACAGCTTCCCAATGGTTTGATATGATAAATATAAACACTAAAACGCGCTCTAAAATACCAATATATTTACCAGCATCAGTAAGTGATTTACTATTTTTAGTGAGTTCTGAAATATTCCACTTTAAAAAAATGGTTTTCATAATTATAGATACAGGAACCGTTAAAAACAATAAACAGGTAATTAATGGAATATTTTGTTCTACAAGATCGATACTTAAATTAACAGCGTTTTTTGATTGCGATAAGTAAATAAAAACGATAACTAGTATGTGAGCCAACTGATCTATAAAGAATAGCAGTCTCTTGTTTTTTTTAGTTTGAAATAAAAGTTTTAACCCATCAATTATAAAATGAGACACCCCAATAGTTAAAATTACAGGCCACAGCGCTACATTCCATAATAATAAAGTAGTGGCAATAACATGAATTAGTATATGAAAATAGAGTTTAGGCGATTTTAATTTTTTCTTTTCCTTTTCTTTAACCCAACGTTGAGGTTGTAAAAAGAAGTCACCGATAAGATGTGCTAATATAAGTTTGACTAAAATCATGATAATACTTCTATTTTTTGTTGAAACATAGCATCTAGTTCCCATATAAGATCTAGTTCAGCACGTTTTTGGCGTTTACTTATAGCATCTTGTTTTGTACCTATTATTTCTGCTAAATCTTGTTGTAATGCTTCTGGTTGTTCTATACTTAATTTTACAATTTCTGCAGAACTTACTGTCCAACGATCCATAAACGTAGTGGCTAGTTTTAAATAAAGATTTAATTCTTCATTAAGCTGTTCGTTAGTTGTTTTTATTTTTAAGTTCACCTTTTCTTTTTTTAAAGATTCTAAGGTTGCTCCAGAAAATATAAACGCCTCTCCGTTAGATTCGCTTATCGTATCACCTTGGTACGTTTTTTTACCAATACCTATGGCTAGTCTTACATCTAAACCATGTATCATTTTAACATAAGCTTTAATGTAAACAGCACTAATAAAACTTTTCGAAATGTTACTAATTTCAATCTGAAAACTATCACCACGGTACACTTCCCACTGCGATGTATCAGAGTTTAGATATCCTAAAGCGGCTTTTAGAGCAGTCATCCAAAGTTCTGGATGTTTTAAGCTTCTAGATTTTATAATATCTCCAGTTATAATACTAGTCATAAACACACATTTTTCATATTCCTTTTAAAAAGCATAACTTAAATTATTCCTTTTTAAGGGAATAAATTAAATTATTCCTTTATTAGGGAATAATCAAATATATCATGTTTTTGTAAGATATGCAAATTAGTTATCTTCTTCTGCACGTTTTATAATAGCTTCAGGTAGCGATTTTTTAGCCTTAGCTCCCATTTTTTTAAGCTTTTCAACACTAGTAATTAGATTGCCTCTACCATCAACAAGTTTATTCATGGCCGAAGAATAGTCAGTCTTTGCAGCATCAATTTTTTTACCAACACCTGTTAAATCTTTTACTAAACCTTCAAACTTATCATAAAGTGCACCAGCTTGTCGCGCAATTTCTATGGCATTACGTTGTTGTTTCTCATTGTTCCACATGGTATCAATGGTTCGCAACGTTGCCAATAGGGTAGATGGTGTTACAATTACAATATTCTTTTCAAAAGCTTTATTGTAAATGGTATTGTCCTCGTTAATTGCAACCGCAAAAGCAGGTTCAATGGGTATAAACATTAATACAAAATCAGGCGATTCTATATCATATAAATCTTGGTAATTCTTTTCAGAGAGTTGGTCTACATGCCTTTTTATTGAACTTACATGTGCTTTTAAAAATGTTATTTTTTGGTCATCATCGGCATTTACCAAACGTTCATAATCGGTTAATGATACTTTAGAGTCAATTATCATCTTCTTTCCGTCAGGTAAGTGTAACACCACATCAGGCATCACACGGGAGTTATCATCACGTGTAAAACTTTGCTGTACAAAATACTCACGGTCTTTTTCTAAGCCTGATTTTTCTAAAACACGTTCTAAAACTAACTCGCCCCAATTACCTTGCATTTTACTGTCGCCTTTTAAGGCTCTAGTTAAATTGGTGGCCTCTTTAGTCATTTGTTGGTTAAGATCTTTTAGTCCTAAAAGTTGCTCTTTTAATGCCGAATGCATGCTGATGCTTTCCTTTTGAGACGCTTCTACCTTTTTCTCAAACCCTTGTATTTTTTCTTGTAGCGGACTCAAAATATTTTTAATATTCTCCTTATTCTGTTCCGTAAATTTATTCGATTTTTCTTCTAATATTTTATTCGCCAATAACTCAAAGTCTTTGCGTAATTGCTCTTGGCGGGTTTCTAGCTCTTTATCGCGTTTTAGGTTTTGTTCTTGTAAATTTTCGTATTCTGAATTTTTTCGAGCCAACTCCGTATTTAAAAACTCTTTTTCACGACGAATCTCCTCGCGTTCGCTTTCAATTTTGTTCAGGTTTTGCTTTAAGTCTTCAATAGTTAATTGCAATTGATTTTGGCGCTCTTCTAGAGTACTTTGTTCGCTTTTTGTTTTTAGTTTTGAAAAGTAATTGCCTAAGAAAAAACCGATTGCTGCAAAAATTACAGCTGCAAGAATTATGATGATGTTGTCGTTCATACAACAAATATCAAATAACAAAAACCAAATTCCAAAAAGTAGCAAGGTTATATTTTAGCAGCGCTAAACTCTGCAACCAAGACTTAAAACTATTTCTTCACCCTAAAACTCCCCGTTTTCTCATCAAATGCAATTAAATCTTTTGGAAATAATGTATTAAAAGTACCATTAGCAATTAAATTACAGGGTTGGTCTGTAACGACGCCTTCATTCGTCATTACAATTAAAGTATCACAGAGTTGAATAGCCAAATCTATTTCGTGAGAAGAGAACAGAATGGTTTTTCCTGTGTCTTTGGTGAGTTGTTTTAGCAGTTTTAAAATATAAGCTTTATGATACATATCTAGATGTGTGGTAGGTTCATCTAAAATAATCAAATCAGTATCTTGTGCTAAAGCACGTGCTATCATTACCTTTTGAAGTTGTCCATCGCTTAACTCAAAACATTTTTTATCCTTAAGTGTTTCAATATTTACTTGTAAAATGGCTTGGTTTGTTACTTTAATATCTTCTTTCGATAGGTTACCAACCCAATTTGTATAAGGTTGCCTGCCTAAAGCCACAAGCTCAAAAACCGATACGTTTTTAGAGGCTACAGGTTCGGTTAGTACTACGCTCATTACTTTGGCTAAATCTATCGAAGCATAATCTTTAAGTGAAGCATCATTAATATAAACATGACCTTCTAGAATATTTTGAACTTTAGTAAGTGTTCTTAAAAGTGTTGATTTTCCTATACCGTTGGCACCAACAAGACCAACTAATGTACCTTGTTGTAATTGAATATTAATGTTTGAAGCAACACGTGTTTCTTTCTTTTTTGATGTGTAGCCTATTGTAAGGTTTTCAGTTTTTAATATGATGTTTTTACCTGTATTTTCCATATTAAAATACCATGTTTTGTTTTCTAATTAATAACCAAATCACAACGGGTGCGCCAACTAAGGCGGTTATCGCATTAATAGGTAATGTATAATCGCTGTTAGGCAATTGCGCAATACTATCGCAAATAAGCATTACTATAGCTCCAAATAAAAATACTGCTGGTAATAATATTTTATGGTTTGAGGTGTTAAATACTTGCCTTGTAATATGCGGAATAGCTAAACCAATAAATGCAATTGGCCCTGTAAATGCAGTTATGGTACCTGCTAATAAACTCGTAGAGATAATAATTATAAAGCGACTTTTTTTAATGTTTAGTCCTAAACTTTTTGCATAATTTTCACCAAGAAGTAATGTGTTGAGTGCTTTTATGGATGAGATAGCTAATAAAAGACCAGTGAAATAAACGAAGAACAACACGACAATATCTTCCCAAGATAAGTTTCCTAAGCTCCCAAAACCCCAAAAGATGTATTGTTGCAATTGTTCTGCAGAGCCAAAGTAAGAGAGTACACTTACTATGGCAGCCGTAATACTTGCAAACATGAGCCCAATGATTAAAATAGCCATAGTATCTCTAACTTTTAGCGATACTGCTAAAACAGCAAGTAGTACTAAAAAACTACCTACACTCGCAGCAATTACAATACCCCATTTAGATACTAAAAGCGATGCTAAAACACCGCCAAAAATACCAGAACCTAATAGCACCAAAGCTACACCTAAACTAGCACCAGAACTAATACCTAACACAAAAGGACCAGCTAATGGGTTTCTGAATAAAGTTTGCATTAATAGACCAGAAATACCCAAACCAGAACCCACAATAATAGCGGTTATAGCTTTAGGTAAGCGGTAAATAAAAATTATATCTTGCCACGTTTCTTGCTGAGGTGTTTGTCCAATTAAACTACTAAAAATAGCTTTAATGGGAATTGATACAGACCCCAAACTGATATTCACAAAAAAACATACTAATAGTAAAACTAAAAGTATAGTAAATGGTAGTTTATATGTGTTTTGACGTTGCAATTATTCTAACGGTTTAAAGAAAAAAGGTTTGTAATTCTCTAAAAGTTCTGGGTGACAAATTTTGATGATATCCTTTAATACCAAATCTGGTCTAGTCATACCTAGTTCATAATACAACACACCACCAGTTGCACCAGTTGTATTTGTAAATGTATAGATGTTTTTATTTTGATAAGCCTCAAAAAGCGTGTGGTTTTCATTACCATTTTGAAGACTTTTGTAGCTAGAGTAATTTGATGGATTTAACCAAATATCAGCATTTTTAGCTTTTACAAAAACCGATTCAAAATTAAGTTTTAAACTACCAGCTCCTTTTGTGTCGCTCCACAAATAATTAACATTAGCATCTTTTAAAAGTTGTCCTTCTGTACTTGTGCCGTTTGGTAAATACCAGATATCACTATGCATGGCACCGCTTAAAACAGTTGGTTTTAAGGTTGCATTTATAGCGAGTTGTTTAGCTTCTAAATAATTTGTTTCAATGTGATTAAAAATTGAATCTGCTACTTTTTCTTTATTGTAAAGCGCACCAAAAAATTTTATCCATTCTGCTTTGGCTAAAGGCGAATTTTCAACCCAATCCCCATTAAAAATAACAGGTATTCCAGCGTTTTTTAAGGTTTCTAAACTTCGATTACCACCATCAATTCCAAAACCAACTACGATATCAGGTTTTAGTTCTAACAAAACTTCAGTGTTTAAACTTTCATTTTTACCTAATTCTCTAATATTGCCTTTATCTAATTGTTCTCTAATTTTTTCAGAAGAGATATAGTCTGTTCCGGGGAAACCAACTAAAGTTTGTTCAACTCCTAACAATTCTAAAGCGGGAAGATGGGTTGTTGATGTTACTACTATTTTTTGTATCGGTATTTCTAAAGTATTATTAAAGCGTTGTCTCTCATAGATCCAATAATCAGCTTTGTAATTATCTTCCAATAAAGCATATCGGTAGATTCGTTTTGCTTCAGGCCAAGGTTTATGTATTTCAATAATTTTATAGGTTGCATATTGCTTTATGGTAAAACCTTTTGCATATTTAATATTGAATGAAACACCTTCAACTCTTTCTTTTATCTTTTTTGCTGGTTCGCTTTTGCAGGAAACCATTGAAGCCAAAACAATTAATAAAATGAGTTTTCTCAAAATTCAATTTTTAATTATTTCAAAAGTAATATTATTTAAAGTTTTAAGATAAAGATTAAACATAATGTTTACTTTTGCAGAGAATTTGGTTTGATACGAATTTGGTTTTTAAACATGTTAAAAATCCAACGTATCAATTAAAAGGGAATCTGGTGCGATATTTATCAAGGCCAGAACTGTTCCCGCAACTGTAAGTTTATGCTGAATTTGGTTCAGTACCTCATAAAAAGAGGGTTTTGTTTACTACAATACCACTGGTTTTCACTGGGAAGGTTACAACAAAATTAAATAAGTCAGGAGACCTGCCATATTCATCATCTAATATAAACTCTCGGGTAAAGGGTTTTACAGATTATGAAACGACGTATTCTTATACTATTTTTATATACTACAGGTTTTTGCAATTTTGCTCAAGCACAGCTAGACTCTATCCAAAAGTTAGATGAAGTCTTTTTAAGTGATAGTAAACTCGTAAAGTACACTTCGGGAATTAAAGTGGAAACGCTTAATGATTCTATTATTGATAGAAACCAAGTTTCGCTTACAGGTTTACTAGCTTTTAATTCCAATTTATACTTTAAAGAAAATGGTTTTGGTATGGTGTCTTCACCATCATTTAGAGGTACGAATGCATCACAAACAGCTGTGGTATGGAATGGTATAAACATCAATTCTCAATTAAATGGTCAAACCGATTTTAATACCATAAATACCACAAATTTTGATGCTATTGAGATTAGAAGCGGTGGTGGTAGCGTGCAGTATGGTAGTGGTGCCATTGGTGGTAGTATCCATTTAAATAATCATCTAAAATTTAACTCTCATTTTGATACAAATGTGAGGCTTGCTTACGGCAGTTTTAATACTAAAATGACAAATATATCATCGTCATACGGGAATTCTAAATTTACTGCTAATATAGGTGTAGCTTATGTGGATTCTGATAATGACTATAAATATTTAGGAACAGGTAGCGTGAATGAAAATGGTGCTTTTAATAATCTGAATCTAAATTTGAATTTGGGTTATTTTATATCTGAAACTGATGTTTTAAAGTTGTATCATCAAAATTATAATGGAGAACGTCAATTTTCTGGCACCTTAGTAGCGCCATCTAATAGTAAGTTTGAAGATGAAAATTACAGAACTATGTTGGAATGGACGCGTATTTCTGGCACTATTACTTCTAAATTGAAAGCGGTACATCTTAAAGAACGGTTTAAGTTTTTTGAAAATAAAGACAATGCTTTTTTTTCATTTGGGGAAGTGAATACATTTTTACTAAATCATAATTTTAATTATCGCGTATCTGATAAATTACAGTTTAGAAGTATTTTAGAATACAGCAATTTTGATGGTGACGGTAGTAGTTTTGGAGACCCTAAACGCAATGCGTTTTCAGCAACGGTTTTAATGAATCATAAGCCTACAACTGCTTTTGAATATAACATTAACCTCAGACAAGACGTTACTTCAGATTTTGAAAATCCTTTTTTGTTTTCTGTTGATGGAATTTTTAAAGCTTCACAAGTATATTCTATTTTATTTAATGCTTCCAAGAACTTTAGAATTCCAACATTTAATGATTTGTATTGGCAACCAGGAGGGAATTTAGATTTAAATCCTGAAGCCTCTTATCAATTTGATTTAGGGCACAACCTTAATTTTAAACATATAAATTTAAAACTAAACACTTATTACATAAAAACTAAAGATTTAATACAGTGGCGGCCTGATAATACAGGTGTTTGGCAACCTATTAATGTAGCAGAATCTCAAAGTTATGGTGCGGAATTAGAAGCACATTCCAAAATTAAATTAAAACATAATCAGTTTGATTTTAGTGGTCATTATTCTTATACGGTTTCAGAAAATTTAGAAACAAATAAGCAACTTATTTATGTGCCTTTTCATAAAGGAAATGTGTCTGTTGCATACCAGCATGAGTCTTTTTCTATGTTTTATCAACATCAATTTACTGGTGAAGTTTTTATTATAGGAGATGACTTAGAAGGATTTAACGTAGCAAATATTGGGTTTGGATATTTACTTAATAAAGCCGGAAAAGTGAGATATGATATCAACTTCAGAATACACAATTTATACAATAAAAACTATCAAAATGTGGCATTAAGACCAATGCCGAATAGAAACTATCAAATATTAACAACACTTAAATTTTAAACAATGAAACTTAACAAACTATCACTTTTAGCCCTTTCAATAGGTTTATTTTTTACATCGTGTTCTACCGATGACGACGATTCACCTGTTGTACCAAGAGGTGATTATGAAAACGGAATTTTAATTTCTCATGAAGGGAATTTTGGACAAGGTAATGCTTCGGTCTCTTTTGTGTCTTTTGATTTAAATACAGTAGAAAATAATATATTTAACAATGTGAATTCCCAACTATTAGGAGACACAGCACAGAGTATTGCTTTTAATGGAGATTTGGCTTATATTATTTTAAATGTCTCAAATACCATAGAAATTGTAAATAGATTTACGTTTGAATCTGTTGCTACAATAAATACAGGCTTGAGTAACCCACGTTTTATGGCCATTGCTAATGGAAAGGGTTATGTTACAAACTGGGGAGATTTTACTCCTAGTGATGATGATTATTTAGCTGTTGTAGATTTAACATCAAATACAATTATAAATACCATTAGTACAAGTTATTTGCCAGAGGAAATTATTGCACAGGGCAATACAATTTATGTTGCAACTGGTGTATTTGGTAATGGAAACACTATTGATGTAATTGATGCAACTACTGATACTTTAGTTGAAAATGTTAGTGTGGGGAATTCTCCAAATTCACTTCAAATTGATGACGACGGCGATTTATGGGTGCTGTCTTCTGAAAACCTTATAGAAGTAAATACAACCACAAACGAAGTGTCTAGAACAATTCCATTAAACGCTTCTATAACTGCGCCATCTAATTTAAATTTTGATAGTGGTAATTTGTATCTATATGCCTCGGGTTTTGTATTTGCAATGGCTGAGACTGATAGTATGTTGCCAACAACTGCCGAAATAGAAAACGTAAATTTATATGATATGACTGTAAGAAATGGCATATTATATGGATTAGATGCTAAAGATTTTCAAAGTAATGGTACACTTACTTCATTCGATTTATCTACCAATACAGAAATTAATTCTGCTACCGTTGATATTATTCCTGGAGAGGTTTATTTTAATTAAATAGTAGAGTAAAAATATTGAGACCTCACAGGTTTTTTAAACCTGTGAGGTCTTTTTTTATTTAGGTATTAAATCACAATACCAAACGCCATAGGCGTTTGATGTGCAAACAGAGTCGTCGGTTTTTGGAGTGTCGTATTCTCGATAGACTTTCTCGCCAATTTCAAATTCTATCGGTGTTTTAAAAATAGGGCCATCAAAACAAAAGGTATGAAATTCTCCATTTTCGCCACAAGGGTCAACACCTTCGGGTAAATTATTTATAAAGTGTTTATCGATTATTGTGCCAACAAAGTCTTCATTAAAGTATTTAGAATTTGCACAAACAATTATGGTTTTAAAACCTAAATTTAGAAATTCATTTAACAATTCTTTTGTGTTTCGTTTCCACAAAGGATATACAGCTTTTATATTTTGTTTTGACAGTTGTATGTCTCGATACGCTCTTAAATCTTCAAGAAAAATATCGCCAAATGCACAATGTGTAAAACCCTTGCTTTTTAACCTTAGAACAGTGGCCTCCATTTTTTGTTCGTAAACCGCCATACTTGGCATTTCTGGGAGTTCTATTACACTCGCAGGTATATTGATAGCGTTAGTTTGAGCAACTAGTAACTCTTGTCTTAAACCATGCATAGAAACACGATTATAATGGCTATTTACAGTTGTTATTACTTCATCAACAGTATAGTGTTTATCGTGTAATAGGTGATATAGTGCTATGGCAGAATCTTTACCAGAGCTCCAGTTAAAATAGGTTTTATGTGGTTTCAAAACGTTGTAATTAATCTGCTATCATACCACCTTCTTCAAAAGGTAGAGCGTTAAAGTCCTCTGCCATTTTATCTAAAACAAGTTTTGGTTGGGCTTTAATATTTCCTCTCTTCGCAGTGGAGTTTTCAATATCTGCTAAAGCTAATGCAAGCATAGGTTCGTTTTCATCACCAAGAATTCCTAGATTTAGGATTCTCTCTTCATATTCAAAACCAATAGATGGTACTAATCCAGTTCCAGGAACAGATTCAAGATTTTTATTGATACCGTTAGCAATTAAAGGTTGTAAAGCATAAGTATGTGAAGGATTTGCACCTTGCCTTCCAAAATTTTCGGAATCGTAAAATACTCTTGATGCTTGGGTTTTTCCTGTAGTATTTGTACCAATTTGTACAACTTCTATATAAGGTGCTAACCCATTAATAAGACCTTCGCTTGCTGATGCAGATCTACCTGTAGTTAATACATATATTTTATTTAGATTTAGACTGTTAAGTGTAGTACCATCTATATTGTTTGCGAATAGATAGTCGAAATTTAGGCTTTGTAAATTTTCGTTATACACTAATTTCTCAAATACTTCTCCTGTAAATTGACCAGTAATCATACTTGCTAAAAAGGTTGTAGTTCTCACAGAACCTCCAGGATTGTAGCGTAAATCTAAAACCAGCTGCTGCACGTTATTAGATACAAAATTACCAAAAACATCATTTAGAGCGTTTTCTGATCCTCCTGTAAATCCGTTATACATTAAATACCCCACGTTTTGGCCTCCAACTTCTAACACATCATTTATAAAAATAGGGTTTTCGGTTAATTGAAATTTATCTAATGTAATGTCGGTACCATTTGGTTGTATTGTATCATCTGAAGTTTCAGGTGTGCCATTATCATTATATGTTCCTAAATTAATAGTATAGCTATCTGGACTTAATACATCTCTAAAATTGGTTCTAGTAATTGTTGTGCCGTTTACCTGACCAAATATATCGCCTCTCTTTACGCCTTTTGCGGCAGCGTCTCCATTTGGTAAAACTAAGGTTACTAAATAAAACACATCTGTATCACTGCTTCCTAATGCATAAGGTATTACTTCCATACCGTTGGTTATAAAAATACCTTGTTGCCTTTGCTCTAATGCAATATAATCATCAACTATAATGCTGAATCTATCTACAGTTTGTCTTTGGAAAATTAAACTTTCGAACAATATTTCTGGAGAAGTGAAGCTTTCTAAATAATTTGCATATTCTGCGTTGTTTGCAAATCTATCATCGGCTAAATCGGATATCTCACTTTTATACAAATATGTGAAATTCATAGCCTTCCATACAAAATCCTTTATGCTACTGGATTGTACAATATTATCATCTCTATCTTCAAAACAACTTGTTAGCACTAGGGCAGTAAGGCAAAGTGTTATTTGGATTTTAATTTTTTTCATTTTAGCAATTTTTATTTGTCTCATCTTTTAAACCTTAAATTTACTGACATTATTGTGTAATAAAAAATTTATCGATGAATTGTGATAAACGATTAACGACTAAACAAAGATGAATAAATAATTAAATAAGCTATTTTTTAGGAAGTAACGCTAGCAAATATGCCCCGCGTAAGGGATTGAACGGCATGTTGGAGCTCCCGACCTAAGGAGGAGCGACTAGTGAAAGCCCGACCCGATAGGGTTACGCCCAAATTTTTATTTTTTTTAAATAGTAGTGTAACAAAATAAATAGTGTTTCGTCGTAATTGTAAATAGCCGTAACTAAGCTGTTTTTAACTAATATACCTAGAGTTTTTCCTTTGTGGAAAATGTATGGAAGACGATAGGGATAAACCACAACCAAAATGACTCAGAATGAGTTTTTAAATATTGTAATGCCTTTTAAGGATAAAGTATTTCGTTTAGCGAAACGACTGCTTGTATCAACCGAGGAAGCTGAAGATGCTACACAAGAGGTGTTATTAAAGTTATGGCGTAATAAAGGTAAAATAGGTACCTACAATAATGTAGAGGCGTTTTCTATGACGATGACTAAGAATTTTTGTTTTGACAAATTAAAATCTAAACAAGCACAAAATTTAAAAATTGTACATAGTAATTATGAAGAGAAGAATACACCTTTGCAAAAACAAGTTGAGCTAAATGATAGTGTAAGTTGGGTAGAGCGTATTATACAAGAACTGCCCGAACAACAACGCATGATTGTGCAACTAAGAGATATAGAGGAATATGATTTTGATGAGATTGCTAAAATGCTAGATATGAACAACACTGCGGTACGAGTAGCCTTATCTAGAGCTAGAAAAACAATAAGAGAACGATTGACGAATACACATAATTATGGTATTAAATAATATAGAAAAATTACTAGAAAAGTACGAGAACGGAGAAACAAGCCTAAAAGAGGAGCAGGTGTTAAAAAACTATTTTGCTCAGGATACTATTGCACCTCATTTAGAACATTACAAATCTATGTTTGCGTATTTTTTGGGAAACCAACAGGAACAGTATACGAAAGCCCTACCACTAAACACTAAAAAGACGTTTAATTACAAGTGGGTATCGGTTGCAGCAGTAGCAGTTATAATGTTGGGGGTTTACGTTGCAAATCCTTTTGGTGGCGCTGCAGATTGCGAGCAAAATCTAGTAGGTACGTTTTGTGAACCAGAAGAAGCTTTTAACGAGGTTTCTAAACAATTAGCAATGATTTCTAGTCATTTTAATAAAGGAACATCTGCTGTAAATTACCTAGACGAGGTAAACAAAGGTGCAGCAACCTTAAATTATTTGAATGAAATTGAAAACACAACAAGTATAATTTTTAAAACGAATAAGTAAAAAAGAATATAATGAAAACTTTAAACACAAATAAAATGACACATAAATTAATAGTATTTGTAATGGCAGTTATGTTATTGCCCTTAACAGGTATGGCACAAAAAGACGTTTTTGAAAAGTATGGTGATGATCCTAATGTTACCTATGTAAATATTAAGCCTAGGATGTTCCAAATGTTAGCTAAATTAAATGTTAATGTTGATGATCCAGAAGCGCAAGCTTATATGGATATGGTAAAGAGCATTACCAGTTTTAAAACGATTGTTACAGATAATTCTTCAATATCTGTTGATATTGCCAAATGGGTAAAATCACGTTCTAGTAACTTAGAAGAGTTAATGGAAGTTAAAGATGATGGTACCGAAGTAAAATTTTATATACAAGAAGGTAAAGATGTAGACCACGTAAAAGAGTTATTAATATTTGTAACAGGTATTGATAAAAAGATGGACGATAAAATAGAGATTAACGGCAAACAGCGCAAGATAGAAACTGTGGTAGTCTCTATGACGGGAGATATTGATTTAAACGAAATCTCTAAATTAACACAACAAATGAATATTCCAGGTGGCGATCATTTAGATAAAAAGAAGTCTTAACAATTATTAATACACACACATCAATAAAAAAATCAATCAAAAATCAATCATCATTACTCATGAAACGAACAGTTATAGTTTTAAGTCTCGCCCTATTTTTAAACTTAGTTTTTATAAGTTGTAATAGTGAACCAAGTTTACAGCGGTATTTTGTAGATCATCAAGAACAGCCTGGTTTTATAGCACAAGACTTGCCAATATCTATGGTTGAGATAGATAAAACAGAATTTACAGAAGCACAGCAAGAAGCTTTTAAATCTGTTAGACGTTTAAATTTTTTAGGATTTAATGTTGATGATACCAATACTGTAAATTATGAAGCTGAACTATCTAATGTACGTTCTATTTTAAAGCAGGAGCAATACAAAGACTTAATGGAGTTTAGTGATAAAGGCAGAAAAATTTTGGTTAAGTATATTGGTGATGAAGAAGAAGCCGAAGAAGTTGTAGTTTTTGGAAGTGCTGGAAATATGGGGTTTGCTGTAGTTAGAATTTTAGGTGATGATATGAGTCCTGAAAAAATGATGACTTTGGCCGAAGTTTTAAATAAGGCTAATGTTGACGAAACACAACTAAAAGAGATGCTCACGTTTTTAAGTAAATAATTTGAAAAGCATGTTGCTATGAATTTGAAACTATAATATATCTACAATTAAAGTTTCAGTATTAAAGATTATCATTTACACCATACTGTAGCATAAAAAAAGGATTTCAGTTTTTTGAAATCCTTTTTTATGATGTGTTATATCAAAGTTTTGTTTTTGTAATACTAGAGTGGTTTTCTTTTCTAGAAGTATACTTAACATAGAATAAGTTTACAACTATAGAAAAAAACACGAGTGTTAATAGGGTAAGAACTATAAAGTGATCTAAAATATCTAGAATACCAAATACAAAAATACCAAATACCATAAAACCAGTAAGCGCTATAGATTGTTTATTGCTTAACATGTTGAGAGACTTATATACCAGTATAGTTACCTGGTGTTATTTGTTTTAATTCGTTTTTAATATCCTTCGAGACCTCTAAGGTATCAATAAAATTTGAAATGGAATTTTGATTAATTTTTTCATTTGTCCTAGTTAAGCCTTTTAAAGCTTCATAAGGGTTTGGATAGCCTTCTCGTCTCAGTATCGTTTGAATAGCTTCTGCTACTACAGCCCAATTATTTTCTAAATCTTCGGCAAACTTACTTTCGTTAAGCAATAACTTGTTTAACCCTTTTAAGGTAGCTTTAAAAGCAATAATGGTATGCCCAAAAGGTACACCAACATTTCTTAAAACGGTACTGTCTGTTAAATCGCGCTGTAATCTAGAGATTGGTAATTTTGCGGATAGATGCTCAAAAATAGCGTTGGCTATACCTAGGTTTCCTTCAGAATTTTCAAAATCTATAGGGTTAACTTTATGTGGCATTGCAGAACTCCCAACTTCTCCCGCTTTAATTTTTTGTTTAAAGTACTCCATAGAAACATAAGTCCAAACATCTCTATCTAAATCTATTAAAATTGTATTTATACGTTTTAAAGCATCAAATAATGCTGCCATATGGTCGTAATGCTCAATTTGAGTTGTAGGGAAGGAGTGTTGTAAACCTAATTTTTCCTGTACAAATGTATCACCAAAAGCTTTCCAGTCAATATTAGGATAAGCCACATGGTGTGCATTAAAATTACCCGTAGCACCACCAAATTTTGCAGCACTTGGTATATCGTTTAATAGATTGAATTGCTCTTCAAGACGCACTACAAAAACTTCAATTTCTTTTCCTAAACGTGTCGGAGATGCTGGCTGTCCGTGTGTTCTAGCCAACATAGAAATTTGCGCCCATTCTTTTACAAGTTCTTTTAGTTTGTTTAAAACAGTAAAATATTCAGGAACATAAACATCATTCATAGCGTCCTTGATACTTAAAGGAATAGCAGTATTGTTTATATCTTGAGACGTTAGCCCAAAGTGGATAAATTCTTTGTATGCTGAAAGCCCCAAGGCATCAAATTTTTCTTTTATAAAGTACTCAACAGCTTTTACATCGTGGTTAGTTACACTTTCTATCTTTTTAATCGCCATAGCGTCTTCAGAAGAAAAACTTGTGTAAATTGCTTTTAAGTCTTCAAAAACATCATGATTTATATCTTTTAATTGTGGAAGTGGTATTTCACACAGCGCAATAAAGTATTCAATTTCAACTAAAACACGATATTTTATTAAAGCTTCTTCCGAAAAATATGCACCTAAAGCATCAATTTTAGTTCTGTAGCGTCCATCTATCGGTGAGATAGCATTAAGAGGAGATAATGACATTTTGTTTGATTTTTTAAAAGAGGCAAAGATACGTTTTTGATTTACGATTTACGATATTCGATTTATGATTTTTTACGAATCTATGGTTTAGCATCTTTTTTAATTTTTTTTAATATTTGTTTTGCTCTTGCTTTAAATGCAGCGCTTTGTATAGAGAAATCCCGCTCTAAAATCAAAACTAATTCTGGGTATACCCAGTCGTATTCTTTACCAAATAAAAAAAGTGCGCTCATACCATAAGCTTTAGGCGCTACTTTTTCGTCATTAATCATATAATCAAAACAAGTTTCTATAATTCGTTCTTTATGAGTGGCGTTTAAAACTACTTTTATTTTAGTATCCTCTTTAGAGGTGTATGCTTTTGCTAAAAGTTCGCAAATTTTGGCTACGGGTCTTACTGCAGAATCTAAATGTACATTGTGCATGTTTTTAGTAAAAGTATCTAAATACGGTATAATGTGCTCTACATTTTTACTGCACATAAATTCTAGCACCCAAGCGGCTCTAGGTGAAATTTTATCATCTACCATTAACAAAATATCAAGTAACTTAGGAATTAACTCTGGATTGTTTATTACTAAATTTGCATAATACAAGCGTTTTTCACGCGAGTGATTTACGTAATTTAATTCTTGATAAAGTTCTGTTGTAGTCAAAAGGTTTTCTTATTTTTAAAATCTTAAAATAACAGAGATGAAAATAATAAAAAAAATAGGTTTAGTACTTTTAGTAGCATTAGTAATTGCTCAATTTTTTAAACCAGAAAAAAATTCTGGAGACTTAGCATCTGTAGCAGCTTTTGAGGCAGAAACAAAACCACCAGTAGATGTGAAGCAAATTTTAGAAACCACTTGTTATGATTGCCATAGCGATGTTACAAACTACCCTTGGTACAACGCTATTACTCCAGTAAATTATTGGTTAGCAGGACATATAAAAGATGGAAAAAAACACTTTAATGTTTCTAACTGGGCCGCTAACTCTATAAAACGTAAAGACCATAAATTTGATGAGTTAATAGAAGAAGTAGAGGAGGGTGAAATGCCATTAAATTCTTATACTTGGACGCATGGTGACGCTAAACTTACCCCAGAACAAATAACATCAGTAGTTAATTGGGCTAAATTGGTAAGAGCTAATTATGGATTACAGCCTAAACCAGAATAGCAATATTATAATATCTTTCTCTAGAGACGTAATAAAAACATCACCTATACATGTGTTTAGGTCGATAGATATCTTTCCAAAGTATAAATAGTATTAGAATAATATTTGTGAATTAGTGGTAAATAAAAAAGTATTGATTATTGGTTACGTATGGCCAGAGCCTAAAAGTTCTGCTGCAGGAAGCCGAATGTTGCAGCTTATCAATTTTTTTATTTCTCAAAATTATAAAGTTACCTTTTCTACACCTTGTGCTAAAACAGATAATGCTTTTGATTTAAAACGTATTGGCGTAATACAAATTGAAATTGCACTTAATAGTACTAGTTTTGATGTTTTTGTAAAAGACCTTAACCCAAATGTTGTAGTGTTTGACCGTTTTATGATGGAAGAGCAATTTGGTTGGCGCGTTGCAGAACAGTGTCCTTCTGCAATTAGGATTCTAGATACTGAAGATTTACATTTTTTACGAAAAGGACGACACCAAGCGTTTAAAGACAACAATCCTTTTGATAATAAGTATTTAAATAACGCTATAGCTAAACGAGAAATAGCAAGTATTTACAGGTGCGACTTAAGTTTAATTATTTCTAAAGTAGAGCTAGAAATTCTTAAAAATAATTTTAAAGTTGATGCAGCCTTACTTTTGTACCTGCCCTTTATGCTGAGTGAAATTAATGAGACTGATTTTTTAAGACTGCCAAAATTTAATGAAAGACAACATTTTGTAACCATTGGCAACTTTATACATGAACCCAATTATAATACAGTATTGTATTTAAAAACTACTATTTGGCCACTAATACGACAACAATTGCCTAAAGCGCAATTACATGTTTATGGTGCTTATGCCTCAGAAAAGGTAACACAATTGCATAATGAAACTCAAGGCTTCTTAATAAAAGGGTTTGCAAAAGATGTTAATGAAGTGATGCAGAGTGCTAGAGTTTGTTTAGCACCTATAAGATTTGGAGCAGGCTTAAAAGGAAAATTAGTAGATGCCATGCAAAACGGTACACCAGCTGCTACAACTTCTATAGCAGCAGAAGGGATGAGTAGCCTTATTACTGCTTGCGGCTTAATTTCTGATACACCCAAAACAATCGCACAAAATGCTATAGATTTGTATACAAACGAGTTGTTATGGCATACTAAAGTTAACAGTATTCCATCCCTATTTAACAACTTCTTCAGTATAGATAAACATCATAAACTTTTCAATAACGCTATTGCTGCGCTTTCAGATCACCTCATAAGAAGGCGAGAACAAAACTTTACAGGTCAAATGTTAATGCATCATTCACTTCAAAGTACAAAATACTTGAGTAAATGGATTGAGGAGAAGCATAAAAAAGTATAAAATTTAAGTTTAGGTTTTACGTTTTACCTATTAAGACAGCTGTCTGGCTAAAAAAAAGAGTTCATTTATGGAATATCATTAAATTTAGTAGTTATTATTTTATTTGGTTAACTTATGTTAAAAAAAAGTGCTTGGTGTATTTTATGTTTGATTTCAATATGTTGTTGGTCTCAAAATATACCACCTACACTAAATGCTACTGGAGATCAAAGCTATTGCCCTACAACGCAATTGGGTATTAGTACAATGTTTGATATTGATGATCCTGATGATACACAAATTGATGCTTTCTTTATTCAAATATCTACAGGGTATACTTTAGCTGAAGATATTTTAATTTTAACAGGAACGCATCCAAATATTATAACCGATTGGGATGTAACTCAAGGAAAATTAAGTTTAACTGGAGTTGGAGGCGCTCCAATGGATTACACCGATTTGATAGCAGCAGTAAATGATGTGGTTTTTGAGGCTACTTTAGATACTGATCCAGGTGAAAAATTATTTTCATTTACAATAGGAAGCGCAAATTATTTACCGTCTACAGATCACTATTACGAATACGTTCCGGCTTTAGGAATTACGTGGACTGATGCTAGAGCAGCCGCAGATGCTAGAACATTTTTTGGATTAAAAGGCTACTTAGCCACAATTACTTCGGAGGAAGAAGCACAACTTTCTGGTGAACAAGCAGCTGGTGCAGGTTGGATAGGAGGTAGTGATGCCCAAACTGAGGGGGTTTGGCGTTGGATGACTGGCCCCGAAGCAGGAACTATTTTTTGGAATGGTTTAGCCAATGGGACTACGCCTAATTTTGCCAATTGGAATGCAAATGAACCTAATGATTTTGGGACAGGTGAGGACTATGCGCACGTTACAAGCCCAAACATTGGGGACAGAGGGTCTTGGAACGATTTACCAAATACAGGCGATGCAAACCCTTCAAGTGAATTTCATCCGCAAGGTTATATTGTAGAATATGGTGGCACACCGGGAGACCCTATTCTTAATATTTCTGCAAGTACTAGAATTACTATTCCGCAAATTACTAATACTACTACTCCAATAGCCAGTTGTGGACCAGCGCGTTTTACATTACAAGCCACCGCCTCTAATGGTGATGTTGCTTGGTTTGATAGTGCAACTGCAACAACTCCCTTATTTATAGGCAATGTTTTTAATACTCCAGTAATAAATGCAACAACAAATTATTATGCTATGGCTTCTGTAAATGGATGTCTTTTTGGCATGCGTACTCAAGTTACTGCAACTGTAAATCCAATTCCAACTATAGAAAGTATAACGGAGCAAACTATTTGCGAATTTGGTGCAACTACAATTAGTGCAACAGCTTCTGCAGGTATTATAAATTGGTATAATGTACCAGTAGGTGGTACCATTATAGCTACGGGTACATCTTTTAGCACACCAGCACTTTCTAACAGCACTACGTATTTTGTAGACGCCACTAATAATGGGTGTACAACAGGCACAAGAACAGCTGTAAATGTTACGGTTTTAAAAACACCAGCCCCAATAGGAAATACAGTTCAAGAATTTTGTGATATTGATATGGCAACTTTAGATGATGTATTGGTTACAGGAAGTAACATTAAATGGTATACCTCAAATACAGGAGGTACACTTTTAGAGGGTAGTACTATTTTAACAGATAATGGATTGTTTTATGCTTCACAAACCATTGATGGGTGCGAAAGTTCTAGTAGATTATCAATTGAGGCTTTTATTTATGATACAGTAGTTGCGTTATTGCCTTCTGAAATAGATGTACTAGAAGTATGCGACTCTGATGAAGATGGGGATGACACAAATGGTTTTACAGAATTTGATTTAACACTTATAGAACCAAATGTATTGAATGGTAGTAGTCCAGATGAATTCAATGTATTCTATTACTTCGATGCTGCTAGAACACAAGAAATTACTACGCCAGAGAACTTTCAGAATACCGTAGTAAACCAGCAACCTATTTTTGTAAGCATCATAAATGATTTAAATATAAATTGTGTTACAGACTTAGAATTTATGATAAAAGTAAATCCGCTTCCAGAAGTAGCTCCTGTAGTAGTTTTTGAAAATTGTGATGTAGATGGTGTTTCTGATGGATTTACAGACTTTAATTTGAATATGTTAGATGAAATCATAACAAATGAAAATTTGAGTGCTATTACAATCACCTATCATTCATCTATGACTGATGCTGAAACAGGTAATAATGTTTTAAATCCTTTGCCATATAATACTCAAATAGGAAATATTATATATGGTCGTATAGAAGACAATATAACCTCTTGTTTTAATGTTTCTGAAATCTCTTTAGAAGTCTCTACAACGGTGTTACCACTTGCATTTGTTCAAGAAATAGATGTATGTGATGATGATGCTACTGCAGACGGATTTCATGAGTTCGATTTAACTACATTATCTCAAAATTTTATAGATCAATTTCCAACAGGGCAGAATTTAACAGTACATTATTTTAAAAGTTTATCTGATGCACAATTGGTACAAAATGAAATTATATCGCCTACAAATTATGTAAATGATACTCCTTTTTCTGAAATACTTTATGTCCGTATAGAAAGTGAAGACAATGGTGCCTGTTTTGGAATTGGACCTAATGTACTACTCACCGTTTATCCCAGACCTGAGTTTGAAGTAGATCAATCTGAAACGTTTTGTTTAAATGGAGGATCAATTATATTAAATACTTTTAATCCTAATGGGATATATAGTTATGAGTGGACAAATGCTAACGGAATTACCATTAGTACTATGGAATTTGCAACCGTATCCCAAGAAGGGATATACTCTGTAATAGCAACATCTAATAAGAACTGCGTGTCTTTACCTGTTACTTTTGAAGTTAAAGCCTCAGGAATATCAAACATTACTGCAGATGATATTACTATTGAAGATGTATCAAATAACAATACAATTAGTATTGATAATTCAGATATAGGAATTGGAGATTATGAGTTTGCTTTAGATAATGAATCTGGGCCTTTTCAAAACACACCAACATTTAGTAATGTATTAGCTGGCGAGCATACAGTTTATGTAAGAGATACAAATGGCTGCGGTGTAGTTGCTATCCCCGTTTTTATTATGGGCTTTCCTAAGTTTTTTACGCCCAATGGTGATGGTGAAAACGATACATGGAATATTAGAGGTTTAGATAATGCGTTTCTTCAAAACACAACAGTTTTTATTTATGATAGATATGGTAAACTCATAAATCAGTTAATAGCATCTAGTGGTGGTTGGAATGGTACTTTTAACGGGCAACTTCTGGCAGCAGACGATTTTTGGTATGTCATAAACTTAGTTGATACTACTGGAAAAGTACAAGTATTTAAAGGGCATTTTAGTTTGATTAGATAAATGTGTGCTCAACAATAAGTTGTTAACATTTTATACTATTTTTAATAATTTAACATATTTACTGTAAATTCTTTCAATAAAAATATTACATTTGTAATCTCCTACAAATTAATAGCTGTATTTAAAATTAAAATATGGTTAATCAAAAAGCAAATCAATTTCTTTAATATTTATTTAACATCAATTTATTTGGTGTAAGTTATTCCCTTTTAACTAATTCGGTAAGCATAGTTGTGTTTATATATTTTCAATTTTTTTGAAGTAGGTCATCTTTAATTCTTCCTAAGAGATAACTTTTTTTTAATCACAAAAACTATAAAAATGAATTCAAGTAGAAGAATTTCCGCATGGAAAAAAAGGGATGAAGCCAACAGAATCGCTAATCAAAGACCACATCCACGTCATTTCGCCAATGAAGACGAACAAAAATTCAGGCATAAAAAAGATTCTAAAATATCTGAGTGTCATGAAAAAGATCATCATCATTTGGAAAAGCTAGAAACTATAAACTTAGATGGAAAACCGTCGTATTTAATGAGTTTCACTAAAGGTTTGCCTCATAATAAAGAAACTGGATTATTAAGTAATCCTATTCATTATCAATATTTTGTAAGAGGTATAGATAGTGGAGATCCTAGAGATTTTAGAGATACGCCTTTAGGCCCTCAAGGCTTTATTGGAAATCTTGTTAATTGTAAAGAAATTGATGCGAAATATTGGCATTCATTTAAGGCGAAAAAAGGAGGAAAAAACAAAACCCCAGTAGGTTTAAGAGCATGGGAAAGCCAGAGTGCTGGTTTGTCTTTTGATTTAGAAGGCGCCGATGCTCAAGCCGTAACAATGCCACCAGCTCCTAGTTTAGGAAGTGCTGAACTTACTGCGGAAATGGCTGAGGTTTACGCACAGGCTTTATTGCGTGATACAGCATTTAACGGTTTAAGTGCTGGCGTTATAGAAAAACAGTATATTGAAAAAAAGCATAACAAAATACCTAAAAATGGTGTTGTAAATAAAGCTGAGTTAGATAGTTTAGGAGCTGAAAAGCAAGCTGTAGAAAGCTATTTGAAATATACCGAACATTTAAAAGAACTAGATTGGTTTAATGATACTGATATTAAATTAAACCAAGCTGAAGCAGACAGACGTTGTGGAAGAATACACCCAACGCCATCTAGCGCATTTAGAGGCATTACAAAAGGTGATGATATTGGTCCTTATTTATCTCAGTTTTTATTAATAGGTAACACAGGAATTAATGGTAATGATGCAGAGCGAGAAGCAAAAGATGGATTAATTACTTATGGTGCTATTAATATAGATCAGCGCGTAAGAACAGCAACCCCAGAGAGAGATTATATGACTACTTGGGAAGAATGGCTAGATGTTCAGCATGCAGCAAGTCTTGGAGGACTAGAAACGTATTTACCAAAAAGTGATTCTAATTCTCGACGCTTTATTCATACACCCAGAGATTTAGCAACTTATGTTCACTATGATGCGTTATATGAAGCTTATTTAAATGCATGTCTTATTCTTTTAAGTTCTGGTTGTCCTTTAGATCCAGGAATTCCTTTTCAAGAAGATGATAACCGCGATCATCAACAAGGTTTCGCTCACTTTGGTGGACCACATATTTTATCTTTAGTGACAGAGGTTGCTACAAGAGCTTTAAAAGCTGTACGTTTTCAAAAGTATAATGTTCATAGAAGATGTCGCCCAGAAGTTTTAGCAGCTAGAATTACAAAAACTGATACGCTTAAAGAAATGGCGCCTGAATTAAAAGATGTTCGAGACCATTTAAAAGATATTTTAAAACATGTTGATTTACATAATAAAGCACAAAATGATGCTGATACGGACAAAATTATAAATCATCCATTATCAAAAAATTATTTATTACCTATGGCGTTTTGTGAAGGTTCTCCCATGCATCCCGCTTATGGTGCAGGTCATGCAACAGTTGCAGGAGCTTGCGTAACGGTTTTAAAAGCTTTTTTTGATTGTCAAAAAACATTTAAACCCAATGGAAAAGACTCTGATATGGCATACGTATCTGTAAACAATGGTAAAGAATTAAAACAAGTACCTGTTTTTGATCAACAGTGTAATAAAGCTCATTTAACAGTAGAAGGAGAGTTAAATAAGTTAGCATCTAACATTGCAATTGGTAGAAATTGGGGTGGAGTTCATTATTTTACTGATTATTATGAATCTATATTAATGGGCGAACAGATTGCTATAAGTATTCTGGAAGAACAAAAAGTTACGTTTACAGAAAACTTTTCAATGACTATTCCTTTGTTTGGTGGTGGTTCTATTAGAATTTAATAAGTATATATTCTCTAATTATAGTTATGTGGTGCTCAAAAAAGATGAGCATCACATACTATTATGAGGAAAATAGTTTTATAGCCTTATCTACCCCAATTGTAGCAGGTTCTGCAATTATAGTAACGTCTGTTTTATTTTCAATGTTTGGTTTAGGGTCAATAAAATATATTGGAGTTTTAGTAGGAGCATAGTGCATTAAGCTAGCAGCAGGATATACTTGCATAGAAGTGCCTATAATTAATAAAATATCAGCAGTTTCACATAGTTGTGCTGCTTTTTCTATAAGCGGAACATCTTCTCCAAACCAAACAATATGTGGGCGTAATTGATGTCCTTTTTTACAAACATCACCTAAAACTAAATCGGTTTTCCAATTTTGTATGTCATTTTCATCATAGGTACTCCTTACTTTTAATAATTCACCATGCAGATGTAATACATTTGTGCTTCCGGCGCGTTCGTGTAAATCATCAACATTTTGAGTGATTATAGATACGTTATATGTCGTTTCTAATTTAGCTAAATCTATATGCGCTTGGTTTGGTGTTACTTTAAATAATTGTAGTCGTCTTTGGTTGTAAAAATCTAAAACAAGCTCGGGATTTTTTGTGAATCCTTGTGGTGTGGCTACTGCCATAACATCGTGGCCTTCCCACAAACCATCAGCATCTCTAAATGTTTTTACACCACTTTCTGCGCTTATGCCAGCGCCTGTAAGTACAACTATATGCTTTTTCATTTTATAAATATAATAACATTTAATTGTACCCTAATAGTTAAACTTTAGTATTTTTAGCCTCTATGGATATTGTATTATTAAAACATCTAGAATCTTTTTTAACTACGCAACGTAGAGAAAAGTTTGCGAAGGTTATAGCACAACGCACTAAGCATTTTACAGTAGCTACAGAAGATGTATATCAATTACACAATACAAGTGCAGTAATACGTAGTTGTGATGTGTTTGGGATACAAGAAGTAAGTATTGTAGAAGAGCATAACAGCAAACGTATTGATAGAGAAATAGCTATGGGCGCTCAAAAATGGGTAGACCTAAATCGGTATCATACTGTAAAATCTTGTATCAATAATTTAAAACAACAAGGCTATCAAATTGTAGCAACAACTCCTCATAAAACAGATTGTAATTTGGATGATTTTGATGTGACTAAAAAATCTTGTTTTTTCTTCGGAAGAGAAACAGAAGGCTTATCTAAAGAGGTTTTAAACTCAGCAGATTGTTTTTTAAAAATTCCTATGGTGGGATTTACAGAGAGTTTAAATATATCAGTATCTGCTGCGATTATTTTACAGCATGTTACAAGTAAATTAAAAGCAACCGCAATAAATTGGCAATTATCAGACGCTGAACAATTAGAAAAACGACTAGATTGGTGTAGAAAAACAATTAAAAGTTATGGTGATATTGAACAGAGATTTTACACAAACAAAAAAAGTTAATTTATATGCTAAATACGATCTTTTCTTCTGTTACTTAACAATTTGTACTCCTCATAACATTCACTTATGGCATCAAGTATTTGTAGGTCGTTAGCGGTTTGAATGAAACCTTTAGAGTAGTTACATTGACTCACGATTTCATCTAAATCTACACGTTCAACCTTTAAAAGTGCGGTTAACATTTCTCTATCAAAACGAGATGCTAAAAGATTTCTAATTTCGTCATCTTTTTTCATCTGTTTTAACTTTCGTAGTTCATTAGGTTTTTTCCCAAACATACGATGTAAAAAATCAGCAGGATTAAAAATAGAACCAATAACTTTAGTTAATCCAGATTTTTTTCCAGCCTCGTAACCTTTTGATAAACCAGCAATTTGATACCTGTAATTATCATTTATTTGTGGTACTTGTTTAATGTCAACCTCTAAATAACCTGTGAGTTTTAGTTGATTTACTACAACCTTTTCTAAGGCTAAGGCTAATTCAGTCAATTCAATTTTAGAGCTACCAAATTTTAACCAGTCATTAGTTACTCTAACTTTAATACTTTTAAAACCTAAGTACGAAAAAATTAGCGTATCATTAGCTTTAGCAGTAATAGCAAATTCACCTTTACTATTAGTTGTGGTACCTTTAACCTGGTTTAGGTTAACGATATTTACACTCTCTAAAGTATTATCGTTTGCAGCATCTACAACAACACCAATAGCTTTAGCATCATCGTTTTGTGCCATTGCAAGAGCAGAGACAAAAAGAAAAACAAAGATGCTTAAAAAGCGTTTCATGGGTGTTTGTATCAAAATTATTAGATTATAAAAATACTAAACAAAACAGTAACATGTTAACGTAACTGTTTTAATTTGACTAAAAATTAACAAAAAGCATACCTTAAATTAGTACCTACAATATTTTTGTTGATTATAGTGTTATACTTAGCGTCTAGAACGTCTTGGTCTAGAACTTGCAAAATCGCCTGATTTATTAGAACGTCTCGATTTAGATTTATTGTCGCTTCTGCGTCCGCCATTATTACCAGAACCAGAATTACTTCTTCTATCATCGCGTCGCTTACCACCGCGATTTCTATCACGTCGTCCGCCACTACGTTTTCTATTTTCAGAGACTTCTACATTAACAAAGCGTCCGTTATATTTATAGTCTGTAAAAAATCCTAAAACTTTCTCTTTTAAGCTGTTTTCTGTATTAAAAAACGAAAATGTATCTTTTGCTTCAACTTTAAACACATCATCCTGCCCAAGTCCTAACACTTCTTTTAAGAAGTCTTTTAAGCTCATCCAATCAAAACCGTCTTTTTTACCAACATTAATAAAATAGCGTGTAGAGTTACCACCGTCTCTATGATCGTCGTTAGAAGCAGATATATTTAAATCTAAAGATTTTTGATAATAATTGTAGAATCTAGTAAACTCAACCGAGAAAAATTTCTTAATTAATTCATCTTTACTCGTATCTTCAAATAAGGTATTAATATCGCCTAAGTAAGGATCTATGTCGTGGTTAACCTCTGTATTATGTACCTTTTTAGCTAAAGACATCAACTGTACCTCACAAATTTGCATACCATTAGGTATCTCTTTTTTCTCAAACTCACGTTTAATGATACGCTCAATACTTTTAATTTTACGCACCTCACTTTTTGAGACAATTACCATAGAGACTCCTGTTTTACCAGCACGCCCAGTTCTACCAGAACGATGTGTATAGGTTTCAATCTCGTCTGGTAATTGGTAATTTATAACGTGTGTAATATCATCCACATCAATACCACGCGCGGCTACATCAGTCGCTACAAGCATTTGTATTTGTTTATTTCTAAACTGTTTCATGACGATATCCCGTTGGTTCTGGCTTAAATCACCGTGTAACGCTCCAGCGCTATACCCATCTTCAATTAGGCGTTCTGCAACCTTTTGTGTATCGCGTTTTGTGCGACAAAATATAACCGAAAAAATATCAGGATTAGCATCACTTAAACGTTTTAAGGCTTGGTATCTATCTCTAGCATTTACTAAATAATACTCGTGGGATACGTTACTTGTACTTTCATTTTTATTACCAACAGTAATTTCCTGCGGGTTATACATAAAATTTTTAGCAATTCTAGAAACTTCACGAGGCATTGTAGCCGAAAATAACCATGTGTTTTTATCCTCTGGTGTATGTGATAAAATGTCAGTGATATCCTCTTTAAAGCCCATGTTTAACATTTCATCAGCTTCATCTAAAACCGAGTATTGTATTTTAGAAATATCAACCAAACGTCTGTTAATCATATCCTTCATACGTCCTGGAGTGGCCACAATAATTTGTGCCCCACGTTTAATCTCACGTGCTTGGTCTGTAATGCTAGAACCACCATAAATAGCCACAACGTTAAGGCCTTTACAGTATTTGCCATACAATTTCATTTCGTTGGTAATTTGCAAACAAAGCTCTCTGGTAGGCGATAAAATTAAACCCTGTGTCGTTCTACTAGCTACATCAATTTTTTCTAACATTGGGAAACCAAATGCCGCAGTTTTACCTGTTCCGGTTTGGGCTAAAGCCACTAAATCGGTTTCAGAATTTAATAAAATTGGGATTGCTTTTTCTTGAACTTCACTAGGTTTTTCAAACCCTAAATCTGTAATTGCTTGTAATAGGTCGTTATTAAGACCTAAATCTTGGAATGTGCTCATTTAATGTATTGTATGCGATTTATTATGTGGTGTTACATAAAGAAGCGATCGACATACTTAACTTAAACTTCTAGTAACACATCCTCACCCTGAGGAATTTAGTGAAACTCAAATTTGAGAAGCTAGTATAAGCGAACTCAGATTTGTTAGTTGAACTAACTCCGAACTTGTTTCAGAGTCTCAACCTATTTGTTTCAAGCGCCAAAGATAGCTAATTTATTGGCATTCCTTCAAAGTATGGAATCTTTTTAAAAATAGTAAGGTTTTTATAATAATTGGGTGCCTTCCTGCCAGTAGGTAGGTAGATAGGTCCACTACAATCCTTTCCGCAGGGTTTATCGGTAAATGTCATTGTTTTAGAGGTACGATTGTGGTAATCTGCTTAATTTTTATTTGTGAAATGGTATATAGGCTTTTTTTTAAGTTTGGTTTAAGCTATTATTGAATGCATTTCTTGTGTATAGTATAAGAAACTAGTTGGAAATTTTTATAGATTCAACTAAAACTCAATACTTAGTAAATTATTATCTAATGTATTTACTATCTCTTAATATCAGCCATTTAAGAAAATAAATAATCTATATTTTGCAGATATACTGATATATTCTATAGTCTTGATATCTCTTGTCCATCAAAGGTAAAATAGCTTTTCATTAAGTTACTCGTCATACAAGAATGTACAGGAAGAATTATAACATAATCTCCTATTTTGTAGTTTTTAATTTCACCTTTAGGTGCTGTAATTATGCCATGTTCTTGTGATAAACTTTTTATATATGTATTTGGTATTACATCACCCCAGCCTCGTTCTAATCTTTTAGCTAACCGCCCAAAAACTAAGCCATCTTTATCATTTATTCTATCTTTAGAGAGATGTACACCACCACCATAAATAACTATTTCTGATCGGTTTTCATGTATAGCAACTATAGGACACGCTACAGCTACTGCTATTTGAGATATTAAGTTAGAACCTATAAGGTTTTGAGTTAAGTCGTAAAACACAAAATTACCCGGTCTTATTTCGTTAACTCCAGAAAACGTTTCTGCAACACTACAACTTGGTGTATCGCCTAATGAGACTATAACATTAGGATATTTAGCTCTATATTTTTGTTTTAAGGTGTTCATTATATCTAAACTATCCTTATGTATTTTAATAATATCATGTTTGCTTCTGCATGTGTAAGTATGCCCCGCATGACCCAAAAAACCAGCAAAATGTATTAATGCATTATCTTTTATTTTATTTAATATGTTATCAATTAAATTAAAGTTTGTTGGAGCTATTCCTGTACGGTGGTAACCAACATCAATTTTAAGAAAAACGTTAATTTTAAATTTTAAATGTTTGCATAGAAATAAAATGCTTTCTTCATTTTCAATAGAAAGGTTAAGCGTAATCTTTTTAGCTAATTGATTGATAGGATCAATCTCTAAAATATTAGTAGGAAAAGCAATAGTAATATCATTCCATTGGTTAGAGAAATACTCTGCCATTGTTACAGAAGAAACTGTAATTTTTTTTACACCAACGTCTTTAAACCATGATCCAATTTCTAAAGATTGGTGGGTTTTAAAATGCGGTCGCAACTCTACATTATGTCTATTTGCTTTAGACAACATGTTGTTAATATTTTCTTTGCATTTTATCTTATCTATAAACAGCGTTGGTGTTGTTATCATGTTTTATATTATCTTTATATGAAGATACTTTGCAAATATACAATTTATCTTTATATAAAGGTAAATTGTATATTTGAGACAAATTCAAAATAGTAATAATGAAAGAAAATGACTTAATTGATGCCTTAATATTAGAATGGAAACAAGAAAAGCCAGAGCTAGATAGTTCTGCTATGGCAGTTGTTGGGCGTATATTAAAATTGAGTAAAATTCTTGAAAAAACGGCAAGTAAAGCGCTGTCTGATTATAATATACACTATACTGATTTAGATGTTTTGGCAACCATTAGGCGCTCTGGTAAACCATACCAATTAACACCGTCTAAATTAATGCAATCTGTTTTAATCACTTCTGGTGCTATGACGGCTTTATTAAAAAGGCTTGAGAAATTAGATTTAATATATCGGGCTGCAAATTTGGATGATGGTAGAATAAAGTTGGTTGGGTTAACAAAACAAGGTGTAAAAGTAATAGATAAAGCAATTGAAACTCGATTTAATGAGGCTAGTACATCAATTAAAAGCCTTAGCTATTCTGATAAAACAATGCTTTCTACTTTACTTAAAAAGTTATTAATCGCTTTAGATACTTGATAGTCTTATAATGACATCTTTCCTGTGTTTATGCTAAGATTTTATGATTATGAGTTTTTAAAAACTTAAAAGCATCCTCCAAAGCTTTTTTTGAAGATTTAGGATTAAAGTTTAGCTCTTCTTTTGATGTAGTAATGTTATAATCTTGTTTTAAACCATAAAACATATCTAAATAGTGGCGTTGTAAAAGCGGCTCTTTACCAGTAAGTTTACTACCAAATTCTAACAGTCCTGCAATACCATATAAAATCCATTTTGGTGCTTTTTTAGGCGTTTTTAATTTTAACTCAGGATATAATTTGGCAGCTATTTTTACGCTTTCTTGTAATGAGGTGTGCTTTGGGTTAGATAAAATATACCTTTCGCTATTTCGACCTTTTATCATAGCGTTATACGTTCCCATGGCAACATCTTTAACATCTACCCAATTTAAAGTTATATTAGTATCCAGAGGTATTTCTCCATTTAAAATTTGCAATAATAGCTTGTTAGAATAGCTTAGTTTATAAGCTTTAGAACCTATCATGGCAGAAGGTAAAACCACAACAGTTCTAATACCATATGTTTTCCCTAATTCTATAGCTAGTTTGTCTGAATCGTTTTTAGAATTGTAATACCAATTTCTTCGGTCTAAATTATACCCATTATTTACATCGGCTGGCAGTTTTGTGAAATCTAAACTAGCTACAGAACTAACATATACAATATTCTTAACACCACAAATTTTTGCAGCATCAAAAACATTTTGAGTGCCTTGCATATTTACATCATAAATTTCTCGTTTTGGGTGTTTTGCCCACATATTAAAATTTGCAGCTACTGCATAAACGTTAGTTACGCCCTTAAATGCTTTTAATAGAGCTGTTTTATCGGTTAAATCGGCTTGTAATACTTCGCAATCTAACGTTTCAAATGGTGTAGTATTATTTATGTCTCTAACCGTTGTTTTTACTTTATGGTTTTTAGAAAGTAATAACCTTACTAAGTTGTTACCTAAATGTCCATTGCCTCCTGTAACTAATGAAATTTCTTCGCTCATTTTTTAAATCTTAATCGAGCAAATTTCTAGAGTTTTTTAACCATAAGAAATAACATTTGTTAGAAAACGATTTGCTTTCGAATACGACTTAAGGATTGTGGTTCCATGCCTAAATATGAAGCAATATTATCAATAGATACATTTAAAGCTAATTCTGGATGTTGATTTATAAATTTCAGGTAACGCTCTTTAGCAGTTAAAATTTGAAAATCTTTTACACGTTCTGATTTACAGCTTAAATGTGATTTGGTTATCTCATTTGCAAGAATAGCGGCGAAGTTTGTTTCTTTTTGTAAACGCTCAAAATCTGGTTTTGATATTCTTATAAGATTACAATCTGTAACGGTTTCAAAATAATCCAACGATGGTGTTTCGCTCATAAAACTATCTAAAGAAGTAAAAAAGTCACTAGTTTCAACAAGGTGCTGTATTACAATTTTTCCATCAATATTTTGATAACCTTTAACAATTCCCGTTTCTAAAAAATAAATGTAACGCTCTGTATCTCCTGCTTTTAAAAGCTGTGTTTGAGCTGGTTTTTTTTTAGAAACAAAATAAGTTTTAGTTAATTTAATCTCATTAGGAGTTAGAGAGATTTTTGATTGTATATGATTAATAAGTTTTTGCATTGTTGGAGATATTTTGGTACTAGATATTTTAGTGACATCTAATAATTATACGAAATTATAAGATGATTTTTATATAATCTTACTTCCTCAAATTCCCAATCCGTTGCAAAAGTGTAGGATGCGAATAATGCATAAATACATACGCGGGATGCGGTGTTAAATTACTTAAACTATTTTTAGATAGTTTTTTTAGCGAAGTAATAAGTGGCTCGCCTTTATACGTGTTTTTAGCATAATCGTCCGCTTGGTATTCAAACTTTCTAGAAAATAGATTCATAATCAACCCTGTAATTTCAGAAATAGGAGAGTAGAGTAGTCCAAAAGCAATCAATCCAATATGGAAACTAGGTATTTCAACTCCCAAAGCTTGAGATAACAACGGATTTGAAATAAATAAGGATAAAATAAAAAGTGTAAACCCTGTCAATATTATAGAAGCAAATAAATTAAAAATAATATGCTTTTTTTTGTAATGCCCAACTTCATGCGCCAAAACAGCAACAATTTCTTCATCTTCTAAATCATTAATCAACGTATCATATAACGTTACACGTTTTTCGCTACCAAATCCAGAAAAATAAGCATTGGCTTTTGTGCTGCGTTTAGAGCCATCAATCACAAAAATCTTATCTAATTTAAACCCAACTGTTTTGGCATAAGCCGAAATTTTATCACGCAGCGTACCTTCCTCTAAAGGCGTTTGTTTATTAAAAAGAGGTACAATCAATTTAGAATAATACATATTCATAAATAATGTAAATGCAGCTACTAAAGCCCAAGCATACAACCAAAAATATCGACCTGTAACTTCGTAAAACCAAATGATTAGTGCTAAAATACCGCCACCTACTAAAGCCATCATCAACCAACCTTTTATTTTATCTAAGAAAAAAGTACTCACTGTAGTTTTATTAAAACCAAATTTTTCTTCAATAATAAACGTGCTGTAATATGAGAACGGTGTGGTTAAAATATCGCTACCAATCATAATAATACCAAAGAAAATAAGCGCTACTATAATAGGGTTGTCGCTGTAGTTTCTTGCAATAGTATCTACAAACTCAAAACCATCAAACCATAAAAAACAAAGTGTTAAAACCAAAGAAAAGGTTGAAGTTAATACTCCGAATTTATAAGTAGTAGCCTTATAGTTTTGAGATTTTTTATATTCTACATCATCATAAACATCTCGTAAATCTTCATGAAGTGTGTCATTAAAATGTTTAGCATTTAGGGCATCTAAAACTTTATCAATTATAAAATTGATTACAATAATAGTTATAATGATGTAAAATAAAGTTGTTGATGTCATTTTTGCATTATTTGAAATTCCGTTGTCTTTTCGCCTCAAAAATAAGAATTCCAGCAGCAACAGATACATTCATAGAATCTATTTCTCCTTGCATTGGTATAATGATATTTTTTGTAGAGTGTTTTAACCAATCGTTACTTAGGCCAGTGGCTTCTGTACCAACTACTATAGCGGTTGGTTGGGTAAAATCTTGGGTATGATATTCTACTGAGGCTTGTAAAGCAGCACAAAAAATAGTAATGTTATTTGCCTTTAAAAAGTCAATAATTTCAGACGTCGTTCCTGTGGCAATAGTATTGGTAAAAACACAACCCACACTAGAGCGAATGATATTAGGATTGTATACATCGGTTTTAGGGTTCGCAATAATTACGGCATCCACATTAGCCGCATCGGCAGTTCTTAAAAGCGCCCCAATATTTCCTGGTTTTTCGGGTGCTTCTGCAACTAAAATTAGTGGATTTTTTGTTTCAAAAGTAATATCATCTAAATTATTATGTTTAGATTTTGCCACGGCTAAAACACCTTCTGTAGTGTCCCTGTAAGCTAGTTTTTGGTAAACTTCTTTAGAAATCTCAATGACTTCTGTATGTTGATTTGTTAAGTTGTTTATGTGTTCAATTGAAACTAAATCAGCATAAAATAAAACGGTTTTCAATGCATAACCACCTTTTAAAGCTAAAGCAATTTCGCGTTTACCCTCAATTAAAAAAGTTTCTGTTTTTCGGCGTTCGCGAGACTTATCTCTAAGTGAAACAAGTTGCTTAATAAAACTATTTTGCGTGCTGTAAATCGTTTTCATAAAAAGTTAAACAAAAGTAATCGTTTTCATGTAATTTTATACCATTAACTTCGTCTAAGTATAAAACTATAAACCAAATACATAATGAAAAAAATATTTCTTTTAGTCTTAGCTATTTCAATAATTTCTTGTAAAAACAAAACAATACCAACTGTTGATTATTCCGAAGAAAAACTAGATGTAACCACTAGTGTTTATCCAGAAAATATCTCTAAAGTTTTTGCTGCACATGGAGGCTTAGATGCTTGGAACAAGATGCAATCTTTAGTATTTACCATGGAAAAACCAGATGGTGACGAAGTAACAACTACAGATTTAAAAAACAGAAAATCGCTTATAGAAATGCCAAAACATACTATTGGCTTTAATGGTGAAGATGTTTGGCTAAAACATAAGGACACCACACAGTATAAAGGCAATGCAAAGTTTTATTATAATTTAATGTTTTACTTTTATGCAATGCCCTTTATTTTGGCAGACGACGGTATTATTTATGAAAATACAGACCCTTTAGTTTTTGAAGGGAAAACCTATCCAGGAATAAAAATTGCTTACGAAGCAGGCGTAGGAGAGTCCCCAGAAGATGAATATATTTTGTACTACAACCCAGAAACTTACCAAATGGAATGGTTAGGTTATACTGTTACTTTCTTTTCAAAAGAAAAAAGTGCAGAATTTCATTTTATAAAATATAGCGATTGGCAAACAGTAGAAAACATCGTATTACCAAAAACGCTTACATGGTACAACTACGAAAATAACTTACCTACAGAAAAGCGAAATGACTTACCATTTACCAACATAAAACTTTCAAAAGAAAAACTGGACGCTTCTATTTTTAAAGCTCCAGAAGGCGCTACAATAGTAGAATAAATAACATAAAAGAACACATTAATTAGTTTTAATAGTCTCGATATGTATCGGGATTATTAGAACTAAACGTGTTTTAAAAAACAACCTTTTTGTGTTTTATAGCTTAAAATAACCTGCGCCATTTCATCTTAGCAAGAAAAAAAAGAGTTTAACTTTGTATTTAAAACATAAGTTCTAAATAAAACATCACACGTCCTCTTTATCCAAATAATTTACCAAAAGCGCCACAACATAGCTATAACTCTCCATCCCTTTAGATTGATTATTAGCCTTTAAAAAGCCACTATAAAATACTTTAAAAAAAGGCTCAAGCGGATTTTCATGAGCTTTCCAAAATAAGCGCGACGCTTCGTAGTTTTTTCTAATACCCAAATTAACATCAGCTAAAACATCTTCAAATAAGCATTCGTCCCGCCTATAAATTTCATTTAAACAAAACCGTAATCCAAAGGTAAATCCACAATATTTTATATAGATATCGTCGTTATTGGAAGCCGACATAAAGCCAATAAAATTAGCCTCGTTTTCTGCAGCATAACCCAATTGGTGCGCAATTTCATGAGCACTCGTTGTGGGGAATTTGTACATAGGTATCCGCCCATTCACTTGCGCCTCATTAGTTAGTGGGTTTAAATAACCACTAAAACCCATATATGTTAACGGATAACTAAATAACGATTGTTTGGTACTGCGCGGTACATATTCCAAATTCGGAAATCGGTCTTCCAAATTTTTGTAACCACTCGCAATTAACTCAAAAACAGTAGTTTTATCATAAGGTACAACCACAGCCAAAGTATCATTTTTCATGATATTTACGTGCAATTCGTTAGACGCCGCAATCAACTTCTCTGTAACGCGCACTAACTCTTCAGTACTGTAAGTCGCCTCTAAATCTAAATTTTTATGTAGCGGCAAACGGTAGTAATTTAACCCCCAAAATAAATGAAACGCAAAATATAATAAGGAAACCGCCGCAACAATATCCACTACCCAATTTCTAAAATCTTTACGCACCCGTTTTCGGTTGTTTACAAACCACCACAGCATATAAATACCACCAAGCCCATACACCAAATCACCAAACGAAAACGGTAACCATCCCAACACAAACCTAAAAAGTTGCGACACATAGCGGTACACGCCCTCACTGTAATAATGCTCAACAAACTCAGGGTTCTTAGCCAATAATTTTACTAACAAAACCTGAGGAATCAAACACAACCCAAGTAGCAATTTTTTATTTTTCAACATACCTCAAAAATACTAAAAATTTGTACCCAGTCGTCGTTTACTATTAGCTAAGGTTTCTTCCTGCTTTCCACTGTATCTTTTTGCGAAGCAGTCCCAAACTTGTTTTGGAATCTCATAAAGTTTAGTTTCTATTTGCTAAGTTAAATCCTTACAAATAAGTAGCAAAAAGGATGCCGTTTCAATCAGGAGTAGCTGCCAATGTCGTTGCATTTTTGCTATCTTTGATATGCGTTATAAAGAAAACTATGAGTAAAGAGATAAGACAACTAGAACCTAAACAACTTTGGAATAAATTTGCCGATTTAAACGCTGTACCACGCCCTTCAAAAAAAGAAGAACGTGTTATTGCTTTTATGAAACATTTTGGTAAAACTCTAGGGTTAGAAACTATTGAGGATGAAGTAGGTAATGTTATCATAAAAAAGCCAGCAACACCAGGAATGGAAAACAGAACTACCGTGGTAATGCAATCGCATTTAGATATGGTGCATCAAAAAAATAGCGATACCATTTTCGATTTTGATACCCAAGGTATCGAGATGATAGTTGAAGGCGATTGGGTAAAAGCCAAAGGCACAACCCTTGGCGCAGATAATGGTTTAGGTGTAGCCACCATTATGGCTGTTTTAGAAAGTACCGATATACCGCACCCAGCCATAGAAGCACTATTTACTATAGATGAAGAAACAGGAATGACGGGAGCTATGGGCTTAAAAGGCGGTTTATTATCTGGTGGTATTTTATTAAATTTAGATACTGAAGAAGATGATGAAATTGGTGTGGGGTGCGCAGGCGGTATAGATGTAACTGCAACTAGAACTTATGAAGAAGAGGAAACCCCAGAATTTAAAATAGGATTTGAAATACAGGTAAAAGGCCTCCAAGGCGGGCACTCAGGCATGCAAATTCATGAAGGTTTAGGGAATGCCAATAAAATTATGAACCGTTTGTTATTTGATGGTTTTGAAAACTTCGGATTACGAATTTCAGAGATTGATGGTGGAAGTTTACGAAACGCCATCCCCAGAGAAAGTAAAGCTATTGTTGCTATTGATGCTGTACATGAGGATGCTTTTTTGTTTGAACTAGCCCAACTTACAACTACCATAAAAAAAGAATTAAAAACTATGGAACCCGACTTAGATATTACACTTTCTAAAACCGAAGTTCTAGAAAAAATAATGGATTTAGGCGTACAAGAAGGATTTACAAGAGCCTTGTATGCGGCGCTAAATGGTGTGTACCGTATGAGTGCTGATATTCCTGATTTGGTAGAAACCTCAAATAATATTGCCAGAGTTATTGTAAAAAAAGGTAAGATTACAGTGGGTTGCTTAACGCGCTCATCCGTAGAGACTTCTAAAATGGATTTAGCCAATGCACTACGTGCTACCTTTGAACTTACAGGCTGCGAAGTAGAATTCTCAGGAGATTATCCTGGGTGGACACCTAATATGGATTCTGCTATTTTAAAAGTCATGGCAAAACTTTACGAAGATTTAAATGGTGAAAAACCACATGTAGCAGCATGTCATGCGGGTTTAGAATGTGGTATACTCGGACAAAATTATCCAGAGATGGATATGATAAGTTTTGGGCCAAATATTAAAGGCGCACACTCTCCAGATGAACGTGCCCAAATCTCATCAGTACAAAAATATTGGAAGTTTGTTTTGGAGATTTTGAAGGCTATACCGAAGGGTTAGGTTTTGGTTTTGTTTAGCGATTAAATCGCTATAATTTTTTTATATATTGTTGTACACCAGCTTTTCTTTCCGAAAACTTTCTAGCGTTATCAAAGATATACTTTTTTGAAATTTTGTATTGTGTTTAGGCTGTAGCGAATTGCAAATTTGTATGGCTTTAGGCATTGGCATATTCACGTAATCTTTTCTTTTTTAATTTATTTCTAATTTCTGTCAGTTTTTGTAGATTCTCATTATTAATCCCCAAAGTTGAGTTAAGTATGTTAAAATCATTTTGATTTAATATTTGTTCAATATTTGATTTATTTTCAAAATCAGTTATGAATTTTTCAAATTGAATTTGGGTAATCTCAACGTATGGAATGGGTAACTTTTTAAATTCACTTGGAATCAATTCTAAAACTCCACCACCATAATATCTGCCATCTAATTCTGAAAGAAGTAAGGTAAGCGTATTGTAGAATGAATAAATAAAACTATTCAAGTCAAATCCATTTTTCATATCAACTTTGTAAGCAGAATCAGTCACAAAAGCATCTGAATTGTTCTTTAAAAGCTTTGGGTATAAGTGACTTCTTTTAAAAAAGAAAGCATCTGGACTTTCTGAAATATTAGGAATCACATACCAATTGTTTCTGATTCTACACTTATACCTATCAGGAATTTCTTCTAATTCACCAAGTTTTAAATACTCTCGTAATTTTTTTGAAATCTTATCATTGTCATTTAGTTGTAAAAGCCTTGTCGGACGATTATCTTTTTCAAGTTCTTTAATATTTTCATCGTTAAAAACCACACTTCCATTTACATAGAGTCCTTTTTGGATAATTGGTTTTGTGTATTTTGATAAACCGTATTTGTTTTCAGTTTCTTTATCAATTATGAAAAACTTGTTTGCAGCCGTTACGATACCAGGTCTTGAGACAGAATAATCATTTACAGTTTTAAGCTCTTTCTTTAGATTATCTATAAATGTTAATTCATCAGAAGTCAAAAAATGATGTGTCCATTTTACTTTTGATGAAACTAGCAATTCGTTATTCCTTAAAACGAAGCTGTTATTTACTAGTGTTTCTTTTGAAGAAATATTAGTAAAAAACTCGCCTTTATTATTAGATTTTTTATAAGCGAAAAGTACGATTGTATCTTGCCCTTTGCATTCAAACATCAGATTATTGAAAGTAAATATTTCAATTCTTTCAAATTGAGCTTTTAAATATTCTCTAATCTCTTCTGCAAATTTAACTTGCAATAATTCTGATGGTAAGACAAATGCCAAAACTCCATTTTTAGCCAACAATGTATTTGATTTCACTAAAAATGTTGTCCAAATATTTTTAACTGATGCTTCTGTCAAATTTTCATTAGAATGTACTTCTTTACTTAATTCAATTTGTTTTGAAGTAAGAATATTTTTTTTGACATATGGAGGATTACCAATTACAGCTGAATATTGTCTATTTGTTGAAAATTCTAAGAAGTCCGTTTCTACAAATGAAGCTGTTTTTCTCGTCCATTTATTTGAAGCTGTTTTTAATTCAACTTTGTTAATGTCTAATGCTGTTAAATTGATGTTTATGTTTTTCTCTTTCTCTAATTCTGAAATAAAAGATCCATCACCAACACTTGGTTCCAATATTGATATACGAGTTCTGTTTCCAAAATAAGATAATACTCTTTTAGAAATAAAGCTTGCTAAATATGCAGGCGAATAATAGGAACCTGTACTTTTTTTATTCATTATAAAATGACGCTAATTCTTTCTGTAAAAAATAATGTTTTTTACAAATTGGATTAAGTTTGTTTTCTATCTCTTTATATTCGTTACTATCTTCTGGGTAACTAATTAACTCTTCAATTATTTTCTCAATTGCTATTCTTGTTTTATTATATTTCCACAACAATTTTATTTCTTCCATTCTTTGGTCAAACTTGAATGCAGTTGTCGCCATCCATTTACCAACTGGCGTATGCCACATTATTTCTCCATCATTAGTTCTATATAAGTGATTGTCATAATCTGGATCACAAGGTTCAATGAAACCTTCATTACCATTATGATAAACATCATCTCGTTGAGATGGCCAATGTTTTGATTTATTGTTGTTACAAAATCTACAAGAATAAACAAGATTTGAATATTTAGATAATCCTATTAGACTTCCAGAATTTAATATAAAATCTTTTGGTACAAAATGATCGATTTCAAAATACGTTAGTGTATATCCAAACCCATCAAAAGCACCACAATATCCACAGCAATGATTAAAATCCTCTTCTAAATCAGGTTTGTGTTTTTGATAATTTTTTCCTCCTTCCGACTTTGAAGGATTGATTCTTCTTTCAGGAAATATTTCTCTTACACTCATTGCTTCTTCTTTTTATCAATAAGATTTTTTAAGAACTCTTCCGCTTCATTTTTTAAATCTTCCACATCAGACAAATTTTCGGATAGCAATAAATATTCAGGCACCTCTATTTTATTTGAAGGATCAAGTACTTTTAGCTCCTTTTGTAATTTTAAAAGATTGTGCTTTTCATCTGGGTTCAATTTTTGAATCTTACCCTTTTCTAATAAATTAGAAATTTTATTTTTTCTTCGTTGAATGTGTTTTCTATATTGTTCAATACTTCTTTCAAGAGTTGTTATAAAATGTTGTACTTTTTTATCATCATCTTCACCTTCTCTAAAGATTTTATCTTTATCAAAAATAATTTTCCAATCTTCTACGTGTGGTTCAGCGTCATCCTTTTTATTTGTGAAAATAATATGAGGAAATAGAGGTTTGGCATCATAAATAGCACTTTCAACAGCTTCTCCATTAAAGACCACCAAATTAGACTCATCTAATTTGTAATCTATCATTAGCAAGTCAATATTAGAATTATAAACCTGTTCCATTAAATCGTCAATAGTCATTCCATGAGTAAAATCATAACCAATAACTTCAAATCCAAATTTTCTAAATCTTCGTTGATATTTTCTGACTTGTTTAACATCTTCGTCAACATAGCCAATTCTGTATTTAGCTTCCATAATCTTTTATTTTCTAATTGGAAAAGACATTAAAACAGAAAACCCCTTTTCTACTTCCAAAATATCTATTGTTCCGTTGTTGTCATCAATTACAGACTTTACTAGATACATACCTAGACCTGTTCCTATTTCTTTTCCTTTCCTATCTCTTTTTGCAGTTTTAAATGGTAAGAATATTTCTTCTTTATCCTCAAAAACTTTATCTAAACCAATACCGTTATCTGAATATGTAATTTCAATATAATCACCTTTAAGACAAACTGAAATGTCTATGACTCTTTCTTGTATTTCAATTAGATTATTAAATGAATCAATTGAATTGTTAATTAGATTGGTAAAAATAGTTGACATATCCATTTCGAATGCTCTAAAATCGTATGTTACATTTTTTGTTTTATCATCAATATTTAATGAGATGTCCTTCTTTTTAAATATTCTACTCCAAGATGTCTTTAAAGATTTTAAGAAGCCTGAGAATTTAAATTTGCCTCTAGTTCTTTTGTCTTTTTTAATTGCTGTTAACGCATAGTCGACCCAATGAATTATTTTATCAGAATTTTCATCTAATAATTCAATTATATCAATACCATCTTTATATTCATCAGAATTTTTATTTTCTTTTGGAACAATAGATTTGAATATTCCTTCAAGTTCTTTTACTTCAATAGCGTTATCCTTAATTTCCTTTAATTCGTGAGCAAAGGAAGAAACTACTAGTCCTAAACTTGCTAATGACCTGACTTGAACAATTTCTTGGTTTTCTTGTTCTGCCTTTTCATCATCAATAGCTTTGAAAGTATCCTTGAAAGCTTCTTCATAAGTCTTTTTTTCTTCCTCTTCCTTTTTTTCTTGGAATAAATCTACTTTCCCCTTTTTGCCGTAAATGGACTCTTCTACTTTTTTCCTTTTTTCAACTATTTTGTCCGCAAGTTCTTCTGCTCGTTTCTGAATCTCCTTTTCTCTTTTTAGCTCTTTTGCTTTTTTGTTTTCAAGGAATAAAGGATTCAACATTTTTGTTCTGTCAAACTCAAATTCGTGAATTACTGCTACTATAATAGTTTTAAAGGTGTCGAAAGCATCATTTTCTTGTAATGCTCCTCTATCGGATTTGTCGATAAGAAGCGGGTTGCTTTTTCTTGAAATTGTAATTATACCAGCAGTTTGTTCAGGTCTTACTCTCCAATCTCCAATTCTTTGACCTCCACCAGCAGGACTTTGAGCTACTCTTGCTCCTAATTTAAGCCAATCATTGGTTGGGTCACCATAAGGTCTGACTCTAAAAGAATCTCTATAAATTTTAACACCACCAAAACGTTCTAGAGTTGATTTTCTCTCTCGAGCAATAACCGTCTTAAAAGGATACCCTTCTTTGATAGAATTTGAAAACTTCAAGTAATAAAAAGTCAAATCGAAACTACCTACATCTTTAAGTAATTTCTTGTTCGAATCATTTAGTTTCCAACTTAAAACTTTGTCAATAGACTTGTTATATGTAAATGTTTTGCTTTCTAGGGTTTTTAGGTCATAAGGGTGTTTTTTTGATTTATAAACATTTGGATATTTCTTTTTTAAAGATTTAATGTCAATCTCGTTTCTTGTTATTTCAAATTCAACGTTTAGAGTCTTGGCATTATAACTTGCCTTTAATTTGTAATCAAAATCGTTAAAAAATGCTGTTTCAACTTTACCAAACTCTTTGGGTTGCTGAAAATGTTTAAAGAAAACTTCAAAAGGGATATTAAGTTCTTTTGGTGGAATTAGTGCTTCTAAACTTTTGAAGACAGAAGATGTTTCTTCATTAAACCAATCATCTTTTAAGTTTGCTATTTTAATGATTGTACCTCTATCAAAGTTTAAATCCATTATAACTTTTTCTATAAGCACATTGTTATTCGTAAGGCTTTTAATTTTACCCTTAAAGTCAATTTTAGCAGACTCTAATTCTGCTTCAATTTGTGAAATAGCTTTGTCCGCATTATCAAATTGATTCCAGTCCATTTTCCAAAAAGAGCCAATACCATCTTTTGCATTTTTAGAAAGGGTCCACATTTCAGTTTCAAATCCAAGTCTGTCTAATGCAAAACGTCCAATTCCTTTTGCACCTGTTTTAGTTCTTTTGTCGTCAGATACATAATCTTTCTCCTTATTGCCTGTTCCAATTTGCATCCAATGGTCTTTAATAACTTTTTCAGTCATTCCTTCACCATTGTCAATAATATATAAAATGCTTTTTTCTCTTACAGGAATTTCAATTTCTTTTCCATCGCTGTCTTTTACCTTTTTTGTTGGAATGTCAAAAAGTACTAGGCAATTTTTTGCATCAGCATCATAAGAGTTTTTGACTAATTCTATAATAGCTCCTTCTGGGTTAGAGAAATTCTCTCTACCCAACAACTTTCCCGCTCTTGCGGAAACTTTGAAAGCAACCTTAGCCATTATTAATTTCTAATTTTAAATGTTTGCAAACTTCTTCTAAAACTTCAGCAGGTTCACTATCGATTGCTAAAGCAATTAAATAAGGTTCTTCTGTAATCTTTATAAATGTTTGACACAAATATATATAAATAGGATGATTATTTAGATTTTCGGGATATTCAATTCAGTCGGATGCGGAGGGTAAGTTCTTATTATTTTGTGAAGTCCGAGCAAAATCAAAAGAGCTTGACTGTACGGTTGGATTTTCAGAGCTTATGCATAATAAAAGATAAAGTTCCATTTAAATGAACTTTATCAATTATTAAACTAAGTTAGTTATTTTTCTTACAAATACTGAGTATCTACAGTCACTTTTTATCCTTATTAGGCACAGGGTCATACCCAGAACCACCCCAAGGATGACAACTAAAAATACGTTTTATAGCCAACCAACCACCTTTTAATAACCCATGTTTTTGTAAAGCTTCTTTGGAGTAATGCGAACATGTGGGTTGGTATCTACACGTAGCTGGAGTAAGTGGCGATATAAGCGTTTGGTACACTTTTATCAAAAATAAAAATGGTGCTATAAGTAGTTTTTTCAACATTATTTATAATTCCCATAAAAGAGAATATCTATCTTGTTTTTAAATTGTAAACCCTAACTTGTTTAGGATACTTATATTAAGAGGCGATGTTAAAATAAAATGAGAATACCCTAAACTAATTTACAGAAAACGAAGTACCGTCTTTACCATCTTTTAGTTGTATGCCAACTTTAGCCAACTCATCTCTAATTTTATCAGACATTGCAAAGTCTTTATTTGCTCTGGCGTCTTGCCTTAGTTTAATTAATACATCTACAGCACCAGCTAATTTATCGCTTCCAGAATTTGCTTCGGCTACATTTTCTAAGCCTAAAACGTCAAACACAAAAGCATGCATTGTCTGTTTTAATACCTGTAAATCTTCAGCAGAAATACTGGCTTTTTTATCTTTTATCTGATTTATGAATTTTATGGCTTCAAACAAATGTGCAATAAGTATGGGCGAGTTAAAATCATCATTCATCGCATCATAACAGTGTTGTTTCCATGCTGAGACATCAATACTAGAAGTTCCAGTTGCTGATATGCTTTTTAGTAACTGCATACCATCCATTAGTCTATAAAAGCCTTTTTCGCTGGCTAATAATCCATCATCCGTTAAATCTAAAACACTTCTATAGGAGGATTGTGCCATAAAAAAACGAATAACGCTAGGGGAGTAGGCTTTACTCATTTTATCGTTATCTCCAGATAGTAACTCGTTTGGGTTTATGATATTGCCAGTAGTTTTAGACATGCGTTGCCCGTTTAACTCTAGCATGTTGGCATGCATCCAGTAATTTACGGGAGATTTTCCTAGTGCAGCCTCATTTTGAGCAATCTCACATTCATGGTGCGGAAATTTTAAATCCATACCACCGCCATGTATATCAAATTGTTCGCCCAAATATTTAGTGCTCATTGCTGTACACTCTAAGTGCCACCCCGGGAAACCATCACTCCAAGGCGAAGGCCAACGCATAATATGCTCCGGTTCGGCTTTTTTCCAAAGTGCAAAATCTTGCGGATTTTTTTTATCGCTTTGCCCGTCTAAAGCACGTGTATTATGTATTAAATCTTCTAGCTTACGCTTGCTTAATTTACCGTAGTCATTGGTTTCATCAAACTTATGAACATCAAAATATACAGAGCCATTTACTTCGTACGCAAATCCGTTTTCAATAATTTTACTTATTAATTCAATTTGCTCTATAATATGTCCTGTGGCAGTAGGTTCTATACTTGGTGGTAAAAAATTAAACGTATTTAGAATATTGTGAAAATCTACCGTATAGCGCTGTACAACTTCCATAGGTTCTATTTGCTCTAAACGCGCTTTTTTAGTGATTTTATCTTCACCAACATCGGCATCGTTCTCTAAGTGTCCAGCATCGGTAATGTTTCTAACATAGCGTACTTTATAGCCTAAATGCTTTAAGTACCGAAACACCATATCAAAAGACATAAAGGTTCTTACGTTTCCTAAATGTACATAGCTGTAAACGGTTGGCCCACAAACATACATACCAATATAGCCCTCGTTTATAGGTTTAAAATCTTCCTTTTTTCCGCTTAGCGAATTGTATATTTTGATGTGGTTGGATTGGTATAGTTGCATGTTGCTGCGCTAAAACGTTAGTATCTAATTTTTGGATTAATTTATGTTAAAACTGAGTATCGAGTTTAATATAATCTAAAAACTCACGACGCGTATCTATATCTTTAAATTTACCTCCAAATTCTGAAGTTACCGTGCTACTTTCAATATCTCGAATACCTCTAGAATTCACACATAAATGTTTAGCATCAATAACACAAGCCACATCTTTAGTGTTTAAAACTTTTTGTAGCTCTTTAACAATTTGTATGGTTAAGCGTTCTTGCACCTGTGGGCGTTTAGCGTAATAATCTACAATACGATTCATTTTAGACAAACCTACTACAGTTCCGTTAGATATGTAGGCAACATGTGCTCTACCAACAATTGGTAATAAGTGGTGTTCGCAGGTAGAATATACTGTAATATTTTTTTCAACAAGCATTTCTCCATACTTGTACTTATTATCAAACGTAGAGGCTTTTGGTTTCTTTTTAGGATTTAAACCACCAAAAATTTCATTTACAAACATTTTAGCCACTCGGTTTGGTGTGCCTTTTAAACTATCGTCAGTTAAATCCAGACCAAGTGTTTCCATAATATGGCGTACATCGTCTTTTATAACCTCTATCTTCTCATTATCAGTAAGTTTAAACGCATCACTACGCATTGGTGTGTCTTCCGAAGTACCAACATGATCATCACCTAAAGCATCAAACTCCTCTAAATTATCAAATTTCATAAATATCTACTCAAAATTTAATTTGCAAAGATAAACATTTCTCAATTTTAGCGATTAAAGCTGTGTTAATAATGCAGCTTAAAGCGTTATTATGCAATTCATATTTTTTGGGAGCCTGCCTATCAGTGGTATTGCAGGTAGGTTATGTCGGGCTTTATTCATTAATTTTTATTTCAAATTAATAAAATATTAAATATAAATATTTTACGAGTCATTCTCTAAGAGGAACTCCTACAATCGCTCAATCTCAAAGGCAACTTAATTGGTCTATTTTACATTATATTCTTTGTTTAAAGAATTTTTGTTAACCTAAAAAAGCTTGAATTTATTGAAAATTCAAGCTTTGTATATATAATATATAATTGTAACAGGGTTTAAATATTAAAACCTAATGTTAGCGTAATATTCGAGTTTTGTCTGTCTATTGTTACAGTATCAATTAAACCCACGTTAAATAAAGGCGTTTCATCTGTTCTTTCCCATTTATCATAAGTAAGATCTAGCCTTGTGTTTCCAAAATTATAACCAAAGCCTAAAGAAAATCCAGTTAAATCACCTACGGTTACGCCATCTACATATGGGCTTTCTTCAAACCTGTAACCACCTCTAAAGCTAAATTGTTTATGCTTGTATTCACCACCCAATCTGTATGTTGCGGCAGTAGTTAGTATATTACTAATATCAGCATTCAAATCTGTAAAATCATTTTCAGGTCTAAATTCTGTAGTGCCATAATTTTTAGTAGAATAATCAAAACTCAATAAGCCTTTTTGTCCAAAAATATATGCTGCACTACCAGTTATTTTTGATGGTGTTTGTAATCTGTAAGACGGAAATACATTAGTAATTTGCGGGTTGATGTTTATATTAAAAGGCTCTCCATCATTACCAGCTGTACCTAAAAATTGAGAGGTTTCTTCTTGTATCGTGTACCAAGTAGGCGAATCGTATGTTAAGCCTACTCTAAACGCATTCGTGAGTTTTAAAATACCACCTAATTGAAATGAAAATCCAGAACCTCTAGTAGATAAGTTATTTTCAAATTCAACATCTGTTACTATAGATCCTGTATTATTATTGTCTTCAAACAATAGGGTAGAACGATCGTAATCAATAAAATGAGAATTCAAATTAACACCTAAATATAAATCATCTCCATATTGTGTGGCAAAGTTTACTGCAATTTTACCGTTATAGCCAGTAGATACAAACGTGTAATCGTGGTTAAAGTTACCTTCTCCAACGTTTAATAGATAGTTGGTGTTATCATCTTCATTATTTTCTGGATCTAATATAAAAGACTCAAAACCCAAAAATGCTTGTTGATGAGCAAATCCTAAATCGTTCCCAATATTAACGTAGGCGTCATCTAATGTTTCATTTGGGAAAGCTGAAATTTCATCTAAACGTAGTCCTTGAGCCAAATCAAAGAAGTAACTTCCAATTGTGTTATTAAAGTTGTTGCTATTAGTATTTGTACCAAAGGCAGACCAACTGTCATCAAAATTATTAGTTCTATCGTAAGCCACACCAATTGTAAACTTTCTCCAAGGCGAGTTGCTGGTATTTTTAAACACAAAAGAAGCGCCACCTTGTGTTAAATCAAAATTAGAATCGTTTGTACTAACAGTACCATTAAAATACCGTGTATTAGTATTAATTTCTTGATTTCCTAAAGAAAAAGAAGCATGACTTTGACTAAATACTGCGGCACCTGCGGGGTTAACGTTTACGGCACTCATATCACCACCTAAGGCACCAAAGGCACCACTTAAGGCTCTAAATCTTGCAGTTCCTTGAATATTATCTTGAGAGTATCTTAAAGCGTCACTTATATCTTGACTATATAGTGTAGACACAGATAGTAAGCCTATGCATAATAATTGGAGCTTTTTCATATGTTTTATTTTAATGGGCATTAGTAGTCCAAGGATGTTTAAAATAATCATTGCGTTTTATACATTTTGATTATTTTAAACATCATAGGAATACCATATTTTTTTATTGATTTAACTATTAACGTCTTCTGCCTCCAGATGAACCTCTAGAACTTCCTGAACTTCTAGAACCTCCTGATGATCTAGATACAGACCCTGAACTTCTTGAAGACGATGATCTTGAATATGACCCGCTACTTCTACTAGAACTAGATCTTGAAGAACTTCTGCTATAGTTAGAATTTCCTCCTCTAGAATAATTTGATGAAGAACTTCTTCTAATAGGTGTAGAGTATCTACTGTTAGAGGAAGATGATCTATTATTACGTGAATACAAAGGTTGCCTTGAGCTGCTTCGTCTTACCGTTGAGTTTCTATTTATAGAACTAGAATTACCAGATCTAACCACTCTTCTAGCGGACGTACCGTTATTTCTTACCACACTGTTACTATTGCGTCTTGCGGTGCTATATCTTGAAGAAGGACTATTGCTGCGTGCAACACTTGTTCTTCTAGAGGTACTATTATACCTTCTAGCGGTTGTGTTACTTCTATCATTTGTAGATAAGCGTCTGTTATTAGCCACACTACTTCGTCTTAAAGAATTATTTGTAGAATTTCTACCAAAAGTAGCAGAACTTCTTCTTGTATTATTGTATGCAAACCTGTTTCCAAACCTATTAAACCCGTTTCCAGCTATAAATCCATTACCGTAAAACCCAGGATATCCCCATCTGTTCCAACCGAAGCCACCGCCCCAACCGAAGCCTCCGCCAAAGCCAAAGCCACCATTAAACCATGGATTGTTCCATCCACCGCCCCAGCGGTTCCATCTATTCCATCCCCAATTATTCCAACCAAAGCCTCCGCCAAAGCCAAAGCCAAAGCCGCCATTTAACCAAGGATTCCATCCCCAGTTGTTCCATCCGTTGTCAATATAGTTTATTGTAACATTATCATTAACTTGTCCCCAACCTGCATTACCTTGATAATCGTTATTTAAATTATCATCTGTAGCAATATTATCTTCACTACTGTAATTATCTATATCTGTAAAAATAGCGCCATTGTCGGTAGCAACTTCATACTCTTGTGCTTTGTTTTTAAAGTAATTCTCGTAATAATCATTACCTTGAGCATCTTTGTTAGCATTAACAACATTTTGTTGGTTTTGAGGCGTAGTGTTAGTACCACCATAAATACCATCATTGTCAACACCAACATATTGGTACGAACCACAAGATGCTAATCCAAAGAACAATCCAAAGATTGCTGCGAATTGCATTTTCGATTTTAAGTAGTTAATAATTTGCATATCTCTATAATTTAATTGTTGAACATAACAAAAATAGTTAGTTTTGCGCAACTATTTTTTTATTTAACATAGTCACAATATTTGTGCCAAAAAAGCAATATGAGCAAAAAACTTACTAGTAGGGCAGAAGATTATTCAAAATGGTATAACGAACTGGTTGTCAAGGCAGATTTAGCAGAGAACTCTGCAGTAAGAGGTTGTATGGTAATTAAACCCTATGGGTATGCGATATGGGAGAAAATGCAAGCAGAATTAGATAAAATGTTTAAAGAAACAGGACATCAAAATGCATATTTTCCACTGTTTGTTCCTAAAAGTCTGTTTGAAGCTGAAGAAAAAAATGCTGAAGGATTTGCAAAAGAGTGTGCAGTTGTTACACATTATAGGTTGCAGTCTGATCCTGATAGAGCGGGTAAATTACGTGTAGATCCCGAAGCAAAACTAGAAGAAGAATTAGTTGTTAGACCTACAAGTGAAGCTATTATTTGGAACACATATAGAAAATGGATTCAATCTTACAGAGATTTACCCATATTAATTAATCAATGGGCAAATGTTGTGCGTTGGGAAATGCGTACTCGCTTATTTTTACGTACAGCTGAATTTTTGTGGCAAGAAGGCCACACAGCACATGCTACAAAAGCAGAAGCTATTGAAGAGACTAAATTAATGAATGGTATATATGCAAAATTTGTGGAGAATTTTATGGCTATACCTGTTATACAAGGTGTGAAATCTGAAAGCGAGCGTTTTGCAGGTGCTGAAGATACTTATTGTATTGAAGCATTAATGCAAGACGGTAAGGCATTACAGGCCGGAACATCTCATTTTTTAGGTCAGAATTTTGCAAAAGCATTTGATGTTAAATATGCTAATAAAGAAGGGAAGCAAGATTATGTTTGGGCAACTTCTTGGGGCGTTTCCACACGTTTGATGGGTGCATTAATAATGACACATAGTGATGATAATGGTTTAGTATTACCGCCAAATTTGGCACCATACCAAGTAGTTATTGTACCTATATATAAGAATGATGAGCAGTTTGAGGCTATTAGTAAAGTAGCTAATGATATTATAGGTGATTTAAGAGATAGAAATATTTCTGTAAAATTTGATAAACGTGACACATTGAGACCTGGTGCAAAATTTGCACAACACGAATTACAAGGAGTACCCGTGAGAATTGCAATTGGACCAAAAGATTTAGAAAATGAAACTGTTGAAGTAGCTAGAAGAGATACATTAAGTAAAGAAGTAGTAATTTTAGATAGAGTGAGTGTTGTAATAGAAAACTTGCTAAAAGATATACAAACATCACTATATAAAAAGGCGCTTAGTTTTAGAGAAGAACATATTACACCTGTAGATACGTTTGATACATTTAAAGATACGTTAGAGCGTAAGGGCGGATTTATCTCTGCACATTGGGATGGCACTATTGAGACAGAAGATAAAATAAAAGAGTTAACAAAAGCTACAATACGCTGTATACCGTTGGATGCTAGAGAAGAAGAAGGTGTTTGTGTGTATTCGGGAAAGCCCTCTAGCAAGCGTGTTTTATTTGCAAAAGCATATTAGATTAATTTTTTTTTAAAAAAGTTTAATCTACAGTTGCAACATTTAAAAATAGTTGTATTTTTGCATCCGCAATGGAAACGTTGTAGGTTCATTTAAATAATAAAATAACCAAATGGCCCGTTCGTCTATCGGCTAGGACGCCAGGTTTTCATCCTGGTAAGAGGGGTTCGATTCCCCTACGGGCTACAATTTTTAATAAGAAAAAAACAAAATGGCAAATCATAAGTCAGCTTTAAAAAGAATAAGAAGTAACGAGAAAAGACGTGTGTTAAATAAGTACCAACACAAAACAACTCGTAACGCTATAAAAAAATTACGTGAACTATCTGATAAGAAAGAAGCAGAAGCTATGTTTCCTTCAATCGTTTCTATGTTAGATAAATTAGCTAAAAAGAATATTATACATGCTAATAAAGCTGCAAATGTAAAATCTGGTTTAGCGAAACACATTCAAGCATTATAGTAAATTATAATTTACAAATACTATAAAAAAACCACTCTTTAGGAGTGGTTTTTTTATAGCATATATTTTAATTTTCCTAAATAATGTTATAGTTTAAAGATATCATTTTTTCTGGCGATTCTAAATCCTTCATCTAAAATATGTTTAGTTTCTTTACTTTCAGGATTTAGTAATGGATTAGTATGATTAAAATGAATGAAAATCACTTTGTTTTTCTCTTCTTTTCTTAGCGTTTTGAATTTTTCAATACTTTCTATAACAAATGGATGTGGAATTTCACTAATGTCTCTATTGTTAATTTCTTCGTTATTGTAAAACGTCGCATCCAAAAAAGCATAGTCTACTTTTTTTATTTCTTCTAGAATATTTTTATTCCATTTTTCCCATTTGTCAATATCTGGAATAAATAAAGCACTTTTATTTGGCCCTTCAATTTTGTAACCAACAGTTTCAGACAACTCATCTCTATGAGGTACTAAAACTGGAATTACTGTAATAGTATTAGATAGTACTATTTGCTCTTCGTTTTTAAGTGTATTTAGTACAATGTTTTTGTTTTTTACTAGCAAATTCCAAGGTGCATTATTTTCAAGAAACACATTCATTTTAGGCATGCCATACACTAAAATTTTAGTTGCATTTGTAGCTTCTTTACCTAAATACATCAAACCTGTGTAATGCCCTATATGTGCATGTGTTAAAAAAATACCGTCTACTAATTGATTTGTATTCTGATTATCAAGTTGGGTAAGTGTTTTTATTTGAGAACCAATATCAGGCGTAGCCTCAAATAAATAGGTTTTATGATTTTTAGCATCGATAAGGCCTAACGAAACTACATTTCTGTTTACGGTTGAATTATTAAATAAACCAATGCAGCATTTTTTTTTACAACCAATTTGAGGAGCACCAGCATCTTGTGTGGTTCCTAGAACTATAAGTGATGTCTCATTTACGCTTGTATTCTCTGTAGTATCGATAGAAACTATTTTTTTACTAGATACATTGTTATTGCAAGCCAGAATAAATAGAACTAAACTTAATAATATAAAGTGTGTTTTCATTTTACTTACTAAATCTATGTAACGTAAATACCATTGCTGAAAGTAATATAAATGCACCAACTTGATGTGCAACACCTAGCCAAACAGGAACTTGTAATATTATAGTAAGTACACCTAATAGAAATTGTATAAATACCATGCCTAAAAGTACAGCAATACCTATAACTTGATTTTTAGTGAGTATAAGTTGTTTGCTTTTTCTCCAAATAATAATAACCATGAGTACAACAACGTACGCTAAAATTCTATGCACAAACTGTACGCCACTTTTACCTTCAATAAAGTTTTTATAAATAGGCGTTTGTTCAATATATACAGTTTCGTGCATAAATTTGCCTTCACTCATCATAGGCCAGTGGTTGTGTATCCACCCAGCATCTAAGCCAGCAACAAAAGCACCATATATAATTTGAATTAGTAATACCACTAAGCCAACCCGAACTAAATTTCTAAAACTTTTTGAGATATCTTTCTTTTTAGGATAAATCAAGTCTAATGCTACCCAAAAGGTATAAGCAAAAGTTAAGAATGCTGTGGTTAAGTGTGCAGCTAGCCTGAAATGACTTACATCTGGTCTGTCTACCAATCCGCTTTTTACCATATACCATCCTAAAAATCCTTGAAAACTACCCATTATTAATAGGGTAAAGGATTTTTTAATCGTAGGTTTAGAGAGTTGTTTAGTAATTAAAAAATATAAAAACGGAATTATAAATACCAAACCAATTAGTCGTCCTAAAACACGATGAAACCACTCCCAGAAGTAGATGTCTTTAAAATCTTCTAAACTAAAATGATTGTTTAGCTTTTGGTATTCAGGGTACTCCTTATACAAATCAAAAGCTTCTTGCCATTCTAAATCGTTCATAGGTGGAATGGTGCCAGAGATTAATTTATAATTAGAAATTGAGAGACCAGAATGCGTTAATCGGGTAATACCACCAACAATCACCATAATAAATATGAGGATACATCCAGTTAATAACCAGTAAATTACACGTTTATTATCCTTTTTCATAATTCAATTTTTTTTCAAAACAAATACTATTATTTATAGTCTTTAAAATTTACAGCTTTTTTTAAATATATGTAATGTAATCATTTAAATAAAATTCATTAACCCGTTGTGCATTTGGAAAAATTCTGTCAATTCGAGTGAATTTCACGATTGAAATGAGTGAAATTTGTATCGAGAATAAGAATTTTTAATATGAATTGGTTCTCGATACTATTTTTTTATCAAAAAAATCACTCGAACTGACATTGCACTGTTTATTTCAACTCAAAATGCACAATGGGTTTCATTAATACTTTTTTAAAGAGTAACTTAAATGAAATACTAGATTGGCAAAGATTAAGTTTTAGAATCTGCACATAGTAATCTTAATATTAAGCGTTTAACTTTAACCCTAGCTGCTCTCCTTTTTTAAGCATCAAGTTGTAAGCAGCAGCATGTTCATTAGGTATTTCTCCTTCTAAAATGGCTTCTTTTATTGCTTCTTTTATGATACCTATTTCTCGTGATGGTTTTAAATTGAAGGTTTCCATAATTTCAGCTCCTGATACAGGAGGTTGAAAATTTCGTACTTGGTCGCGCTCTTCAACTTCAATTATTTTATCACGAACAATCTTAAAATTGTTATGATATTTATTAAATTTTCTTGGGTTTTTAGTGGTAATATCAGCCTCACAAAGCGTCATTAAATCTTCTACATAATCGCCAGCATCAAATACTAAGCGTCTCACAGCAGAATCTGTTACCATATCTTGGGCCAAAACAATTGGGCGAGAACTCATAAACACCATTTTTTGAACAAATTTCATTTTATCATTCAATGGCATTTTTAAACGTTTAAATAAATGGTATACCATTTTAGAACCTTCAAATTCATGCCCATGAAACGTCCAGCCTACTTTTTTACTAAAGCGTTTGGTTGGTGCTTTACCAATATCATGTAACAGTGCAGCCCAACGCAACCATAAATCATCAGTATGTTTTGCAATATTATCTACAACTTCCAGGGTGTGGTAAAAATTATCTTTATGGCGTTGTCCTTCAATTTCATCTATACCTTTAAGTGCTGTTAATTCTGGTAAAATGTGTTTTAATACTCCTGTTTTTTCTAATAGTAAAAAGCCAATTGATGGTGTTTTGCTTTCTAGTATTTTATGAAGCTCTACAACAATACGCTCATTTGTTATAATTTTAATGCGTTCAGCATTCCTAGTAATGGCGTTTAAACTTTCTGTTTCAATTTTAAAATTTAATTGTGTTGCAAACCTAATAGCACGCATCATTCGTAAAGGGTCATCACTATAAGTAATATCAGGGTCTAATGGTGTTCTAATTATTTTGTCTTTTAAATCTTGTATCCCGTTAAATGGATCTAGTATATCGCCAAAATTAGCTTCAGATAAATTAATAGCTAATGCATTTATAGTAAAATCCCGTCGGTTTTGGTCATCTTGCAAAGTACCATGTTCAACCACTGGGTTTCTACTATCTTTTGCGTAAGATTCTTTTCTTGCTCCCACAAATTCAATTTCAATATCATTGTGGCGTAACATTGCAGTACCGTAAGTTTTAAATACTTGTACTTTTGGTGTGTTAGGTAAGTTTTTAGCAACCTGTTTAGCTAATGCAATACCACTACCAATGGCAACAATATCAATATCTTTTGCATCACCGCGTTTTAATAAATAATCACGAACAAATCCGCCAATAACATAGCTGTCTAAATTAAGCTGATTTGCTGATTTAGAGATTACTTTAAATATATTGTTTTTTATAGCCTCTTTATAGTTCATGAATAAAAATAAAAATGCAACTTGATAAAAATTAAGCGATCTATTTTCGTAAAATCTTCACAATATTACTGTTGCTTATTTGAATTATTGCAGCATGTATTTTGCAAATTTTTTCTTTTTGCAAATTTACGACATACGCTACATCTTTTAAAATAGCTGGCACTATTTCTTTAAAGGATTTTGGTATAGTTTCTCCCTCAATATGAGCTAGCGTTGTTGCCAAAGCCCCGTTTAATCGTCTTGATAGTTGGTAGCAAAAGTCATCATCAGGAATTCGTATGGCTATGGTATTATCTTTTGCTATTAAATTTGTAGCTAAATTTTGTGGAGCTTCATAAATTAAAGTAGTGGGTATATCTGTGATTTCTAATATGCTTTGAGCGGCTAAAGGTATTTGTTTTACATACTTATTTAACATGCGATCATCGGCAACAAAACACGTAATATTTCTTTGGCTTTTACTTTGTTTTATTGCGAATAATTTTTCAACAGCTTTGTTATTAGTGGCATCACATGCGATACTCCAATACGTATCTGTAGGTAGTATAATAAGACCTCCGTTTTTTAGAGTAGTAACTGCATTTTTTACTTCAGCATGTATATTAGGCATCTTTTAAAACAGATTTATAAATTTTTACGGTTTCACGTGCCATATTTTCAGTGGTAAATTGCGCTAAAAGTATCTTATAACTTTTTGAAATAAATTGTGCTTTAAGGTTTGTAGAATTATTAAGTTTTAGAAGGTGTGCTGTTAACGTATCAGCATCATGAATTGGTGCTAAAAAACCATTAACTTCATGAGTGATAAGTTCTGAAATACCACCAACATCTGTACTTACAATAGGTGTTTTATGATACATAGATTCATAAATAAATTGTGGTAAGCCTTCACTTTGAGAGGTCATTAACGCTATATCAAATTGCGGAATAAAGTTGGAGGCCTGTGGTGTATATCCCATAAAAATAAGATGCTCTTGTAAATTTAGTTGGTTAACTTTTACTTTTAATGCATCGGTTCGTTCGCTAAATGTCCCTATTTGTATAAAGATAAAATTGGTGTGTTTTTCAATATTAATAATTCTATCCACCACATTAATAAACGTTTCTAAATGTTTTGCTTTAATATGATTACCTATGTGTCCAACAATAGTTTTATGGTTTGGTATATTATATTTTTTTCTAATTAAAAAAGGTGTTTTGGTACTTTTAGTTTTTAAGTTAGTACCATGGTATACCGTAAGAAGTTTGTTTTTATCTACAATAGCTTTTTTCGCAACGTTTTTAGTTTCATTTGAAACACATAGTATTTTTTTAATTTTTGAGTAATTATATTTAAATAATGTTTTTTTTCTATCCTTAATAGGGAACGATGTTTTTTTACTTAAAACAAAAGGCGGTAAATTGTATATTTTATCTGCTATTATTGTTAATTGTAGAGCGCTTGGGTCGTGAATATGAATTAAACTTATCTGGTGTTTTTTACATATTTTACCAAGCTTAAATACATATCGTAAATCTATTTTTATTCTTAGCGGTGCAGTTATGTATTGTATTTTTGTTTTAGAAAGACGCTCCTTAAAAGGTGAATCTTCAACACATAAAACAGTGTTTTTTATTTCAGGATTAGAAGTTAATAATTCACTACATAAATTTTCTATGTGGTATTCGCCACCGCCCCAATTTGTTACTGCCGATACGTGTAAAATATGCATTAAGTTTTCTTTCTAATCGTCCAATTAACGATGTAATCAAAAGTACATTAAGCATATTGATTACACAAATTATATAATATGATGTCACACCATTTCACTCCATTTTATTTAAATATATTTGCATATAAGCTTGCGCTATATAAATGTGTTTTAAATGAAAACAACCTTAGTTGTACATCCTAACAAAAAACCACTAACAGATAAAGTTAGCGATGCTATTATCAACTTTGATAGTTACACTAAAGTGCTTGGAGATGCCGAACGTAATGTGATTAAAAATGTGGATATTAATGGTGAAATTTATACAATTAAATCGTTTAAAATCCCGAATCTTATAAATAAAGTAGCTTACAAATTTTTTAGAAAGTCTAAAGCAGAACGCTCGTACATGTATGCAAATAAATTATTGGATTTAGGAGTTAAAACACCAGCACCAATTGCATATCAAAAGCAAACTACGCCTTTTGCGTTTAAAAGGAGTTTTTATATTAGTGAATTTGTAGATTGTGATTTGACTTATAGAGAGTTAACTACAGATTTTGAAATTGAAGACTATGATGCTATTTTGCGCGCATTTACCAGATTTACGTATGATTTACATGAAAAAGGTGTTCATTTTTTAGACCACTCGCCTGGAAATACATTAATATGTAGAAAAGAAAATACTTATAATTTTTATCTGGTAGATTTAAACCGAATGAATTTTGGTGTATTAAATTTTGAAACACGCATGAGGAATTTTTCAAAATTAACTATTCATAAGTCTATGATAAAAGTTATGGCTAACGAATATGCAAAATGTACAGGATACGATGAGGACAAAATTTTTAATGCTATTTGGAATTACACAAAAGCATTTCAGGATAAATTTTATAGAAAAATAAGAATTAAAAAGCGTATTTTCTTTTGGAAGAAAAAATATAAGAATAGAGTTTCAGAATCGCCAATTAAATAAACATGGGAGAACAACTTTACTTCGCAATAGTCCATAAATGGAAATATGTAATAGCGATTTTAAAATCAAAATTTTATAGTTCGCCAGAGTCTATTAAAAAATTGATTTACGTAGCTAGAGAAAAAGATAAAGATTGGATTTTTGGTGCAAAAGTAAGACGGCTATCTCGATATTCTTCTTTAGATGCAGATACACATTATCATGATAAACTGCGAAACCTTCCCGAGGCCGATGGTTATTTTTTTATTTATCAAAATTATTTTTGCAGATGTATAAGAAGTACACCTAGTATACTAAAAAAGAAGAATGTTGTAATGTTTACACACCCAAATTGGTCTAAAAAATACTCTAAAACACATGTGGTTTGGTGTTTAAATAAGGCTGATACTATTATTTGTTTAAATTCTGATGTCAAAAAATATCTAATTGAATGTGGTGTAAGACGAGATATACTTGAGGTGCTACACATTGGTACGTCATCACAAACATTTTATAGTCATAAACGCGGAAATGGCGATGTTGGCTTTTGCTCTAATTTTGGGATACGTAAAAACCCCGATTTAGTTTTAGATATTATTAAAAACATGCCAAATATAGATTTTCATTTAATTGGAAGAAATTGGGAAAACTACGATAGATATAATGAGCTAAAAGTTTTGCCTAATTTTATATACCATAATGATGTACCTTATGAGTCTTATCCAGATTTATATAATAAATTAGATGTTTTTATTTCTCCATCACTTTTAGAAGGCGGTCCTGTGCCTATTCTTGAAGCAATGATGTCTAATTGTGTGCCAGTTGCTTCAAAAACTGGTTTTGCACCAGATTTAATTCAACATGAAAAAAACGGGTATTTGTTTGACCTTGATGCTACTTATAAGGATGTTATGCCATTAATTGAAAAAGCATTTAAAAATACAATTGATACACGGCAATACGTAATGCCTTATACTTGGGAAAACTGCTCAAAAACTATAGATGGTTATTTTTTAGGTTGATGTTGCCGCTGTAGCTCTAATAATTTAGTATATTTTAAAAACGTAATATTTGCAGTTTGCGCACATATTACAAAGCCGTTAATACCATCTAAAAAACCTAACCTTAAAACATAAGCTTTAAAAAACGCCCAAGTTGGGTTACCTACTATTTTAATAAATGAGGCTGTTTTACCTTTATCAAAATAGGCCTTGGCGGCAATTGTAGAAAAATATTCGGTTTTATTGTTAAACTCAGAATAGGTTTGATACGTCCAATGTAAAATATCACCTTGTAAATGTCCAGTTTTTGATTTAGAATCTTTTAAAAGCACATTATCATGAGGGTTAATACCTTTCCATTCTGCTTTTCTTCTATCAAAAACTCTCAGCTTTTTATTGGGGTACCAATCCGAATGTTTGATCCATTGCCCACAAAAATTATTAAATCTGTTGCAAAAATAGCCATCAAACTCCCAATTCGATTTCAACGTAATTATAGATTTTTGTAGCGTTTCAGAAAGTGCTTCATCACCATCTAAAGAAACAATGTAGTTATGTTTAGCTTGTTTTAAGGCAAAATTCTTTTGTTCTATATAGCCTAAAAATGATTGTTCAATAAAGGTAACCTTGTATTTGCTACAAATAGCTTTTGTTTGGTCTGTTGAAAACGAATCTACCACCACTATTTCATCAACCACATTTACCAAAGATTTAAGGCATGCTTCAATGTTTCTTTCCTCGTTAAATGTTATGATAACACCAGACAGTTTAATCATATATATCATTAAATTTTGATAAAAATAGTTATTTTTGAAGCAATGAGCGCAATTGACATTTCAGTAATTATAAGTACCTATAATATGCCCGAATGGCTTGAGAAAGTATTATGGAGTTACCAATTTCAAACATTTAAAAACTTTGAAGTTATAATTGCCGACGACGGTTCTACGGATGATACTAGAATATTGATAGAAGCGATAAGTCTTAAACTTAATTACAATATTACCCATGTGTGGCAGCCCGATGCAGGTTTTCAAAAAACAAAAATTTTAAATAAAGCCACTGTAGCAGCTAAAGCTGATTATTTAATTTATACAGATGGCGATTGCATTGCAAGAGCAGATTTTGTTGCAACACATATGAGTTTGAGAGCTAAAGGTTTTGCATTATCTGGAGGTTATTTTAAATTGACTAATAGTGTTTCTAATATTATAACTATTGCTATTATTTCGTCACAAAATTGTTTTAACACCAATTGGTTACTGCAACATGGGCAACCAAAAAGTTTTAAAATGAATAAATTAAGTACATCAAAATTAAGAACAAGGTTTTTAAATACATTTACAACCACCAAAGCAACTTTTGATGGCATGAATGTATCTGTTTGGAAAGAAGACGTTATAAAAGTGAATGGTTTTGATGAACGTATGCAATATGGAGGAGAAGATAGGGAACTAGGGGAGCGTTTGATGAATAACAATATTAAATTTAAACAAGTACGCTACAGTGCCATTTGTTTGCATTTATATCATGATAGGCCTTATAAAAATGATGATGCTTTTAAAAAAAACAAAGCTATACGAGCTACAACAAAAAAGTTAAAATCTACATTTACAAAATATGGTATTGTAAAACCTAAGGGGTAAACTCTTTTTTTGTTTTAGCAAGTGCAGATGCTATAACTTGATGCATATCATAGTATTTATATTCTGCTAGTCTACCTCCAAAAATCACATTATTTTCAGTTAAAGACAGTTGTTTATATTGTTGGTATTTCTGTTGGTTTTCAGTATTGTTTACTGGGTAATACGCCTCTTTCTCTGGTGTCCAAGTTTCGGGATATTCTTTGGTAACAACTGTATGCTTTTGCTTACCAAATTCAAAATGCTTGTGTTCTAAAATTCTTGTATATGGTACATTCGCATCATTATAATTAACCACAGCATTTCCTTGATAATTATCAATCTCTAAAACTTCATGCTCAAAACGTAAGGAGCGATATTCTAACTTACCAAATTTATAGTTGTAATACTCATCAATATTTCCTGTATACACTACAGTTTTTACTAAAGCTTCAAGTTCTCTTTTGTTTTTCAAAAAATCTACACCAGTTTTAGTTTCAATACCATCAAGTAGCCCCTTTGTTATAGTGTTGTAACCGCCATTGGGAATACCCTGGTATGTATCGTTAAAATAATTATTATCAAAAGTATATCTTACAGGAAGCCGTTTTATAATAAAAGCAGGCAGTTCAGTAGCCTTTTTGCCCCATTGTTTTTCGGTATATTCTTTAATTAACGTTTCATAAATATCTTTACCAATAAGCGATAGAGCTTGTTCTTCAAGATTTTTTGGGTTTTTAAATCCGTATTTTTCAATTTGTCCTTCAATAATATCTTTGGCAGCTTTAGGAGTTTGTACGCCCCATAGTTGATGAAACGTATTCATATTAAAAGGTAAATTATAAAGCTTACCTTTAGATAAAGATAGCGGAGAATTAATATAATTATTAAATGTTGTAAATTGGTTTACATACTCCCAAATAGCTTTATCATTAGTATGAAAAATATGTGCACCGTATTTATGTACATTGATACCATCTACATTTTCGCAATACACATTACCGCCTAAGTGCGCTCTTCTGTCAATTACTAAGCATGTTTTGCCTTTTTTTGTGGCTTCGTGTGCAAATACAGCACCAAATAATCCGGCACCAACAACTAAATAATCATACTTTTGCATACATTTATATTTTCAACAAAGCTAGGTATATATTTAGCTAAAAAAAAGATTTCATTTCAATGTATTACATTTCTAGAAATTATAAGTCATTGTTTAATGCTGCTGGAAAAGCAAAAACAGATTGTGAGTTTGTTTTTGAGAAATTAGGCTTTAAAAACTTAGGCTTTAAACAGTCTTCCATACCTAATTCAGCTATTGGCACTATTAAAAATTTCTTTGGAATTTTTATGGCTTTGTTAAGGTTGCCTAAAAAAAGTACTATTGTAACGCAATACCCTAATAATAAATTTAGAGGTATGATTTTATTTTTTTCAAAGATGAAAAGGTGTAAAATAATAACCTTAGTGCACGATGTTAGGATTTTAAAAGGAAGAACAAAAGATGTTGAGGCAGAACTTAATCAAATTATAACATCAGATGTTATTATAGTGCATAACCCTTCTATGAAACAATGGTTTTTAGAGCAAGGTGTAGTGATACCTATTATCGTTTTAGAAATTTTTGATTATGTTTCTGAGAAAAAACCAATGCAAAACTCCAATAGAATTTTAAATAACACCTATGATATTGCTTATGCTGGTGGTTTTGGTGATGGTAAAAATTCATATATTTTTGATTTTGATACGCTTGAAAATAGTAACTATAATTTACGATTGTACGGTATAGGATTTGATCCTAACAAGCGTAAAGTAGAGGAGGAGGCATCTGTAGTATATTACGAAGGTGTTTTTAAATCTGATGAAGTAGCGTATAAGATTGAATCGGATTTTGGACTGGTTTGGGATGGTATTTCTACAGAAACTTGTAGCGGAAATTATGGTGCTTATTTAAAGTTTAATAACCCACACAAAACATCGTTGTATTTATTATGTGGTTTGCCAATTATAATTTGGGATAAAGCAGCATTAGCTGGTTTTGTAAAAGAGAATAACATTGGTATAACTGTTTCTAATTTAAAAGATTTAAATACTATTTTAGATAATTTAAGTGATACAGCATACAAAGACATGAAACAAAATGTAGCAGACATTCAAACTAAAGTAATGAGTGGTTATTTTGTAGAAACTGCTGTTAAAAAGGCTTTAGACATCTTGGTGTAGATTAGCTAAAAATGTTTTTAGTTTTTTTGAAAATAAATTAGGACTAAATTGAGAATAATAATTTTCAATATTATGTTTTATATTCTTTATAGATGTATTTTCAAAAATTTCAGGCTTAAATTCATTTAAATGAACTGATATATTTTTGGTTTCATCTTCAAAAATTTTCCACGTGTTTTTATCAATCCAAGGCGAAAATATTGCAAACGTTGGTATGTTTATTGCTTTAGCCATATTTATAGCACCCCCTTCGTTTCCTATAAGTGCTGTACAGTGATAGGTAATAGCAATAAACTCTCTCAAGCTTTTTCCAAAAATATTTAAGTGAATGTGTTTTTGAGTATCTGGTTTACAAAGGTTGTAAATAGCTGTAGCTTGCTCTATCTGTTTAGGGATGTAATTAAATAAAATATTACCACCGGTTGATGTAACAATAGTATCTATTACCGATGCCATATATTTAAAAGGGTATGTTTTGGTATCACCACTACCTAAAACACTAATCATATATAATGGTTTAGAAGTGTTTAATTCAAAATTAATTAATAAGTTTTTAGCGTTTTTTATTTCCTCTGGAGTAAGGTAAATTTTAGGCTTAACGTTAGGAATGGTTTTGCAAATAGGTTCTAACAGTTGTAATCTATTTTCAATAGCTAAACCTTGATTGTTTTTTGAAATTTTATGACGTTTAACAGGATGAGAGTAAAACTGTTGTGTATACCATTTATAATAGCCAATACGTGTTTTAGCTTTTGAAAACAGTGTTATAAAATTACTCGACCATTTTCCATACACATCAATTACAATATCATATTTTTCGTTTTTAATGGTTTTTAAAAAATTATAAAACTGTAGTGGGTTTTTATCTATAGTAGGCGTAATGTGTATAACCTTGTCAATATTAGGATAGTGTTTTATAATAGGTAAAGTAGGAGTATTAACTAAATAGTGAAGCTCATCATCAGGATAATTTTTTCTTAAAGCAGAAAAAATAATGGTAGATGTTAATACATCACCAATCATCTTTTGCTGAATGACTAAAATCTTCATAAGCTTCAAAATACAAACAAAAAATTCCAAATTCCAATTAAAATGTTTTTGGAATTTGGAATTTAATTATCGTTATTTAATTTATACTGCTACACTATGCTCTCTAAGCGCATCGTTAAGCGAAGTTTTCTTATTTGTACTTTCTTTACGTTTTCCTATAATAAGTGCACAAGGTACGTTGTAACTTCCAGAAGGAAATTGTTTTGCATAACTACCAGGAATTACTACTGATCTTGCAGGTACAATACCTTTATACTCTTTAGGTTTGTTTCCAGTAACATCAATAATTTTAGTACTCATAGTTAGTACAACTCCAGCGCCTAAAACAGCTTCAGTTTCTACTTTTACACCTTCAACAACAATACAACGCGACCCAATAAAAGCATTATCTTCTATAATAACAGGTGCTGCTTGTAAAGGTTCTAAAACACCGCCTATACCAACACCGCCAGATAAATGCACATTTTTACCAATTTGCGCACAACTACCAACAGTAGCCCAAGTATCAACCATTGTACCTTCATCTACATATGCGCCAATATTTACATAACTTGGCATTAAGATAGTACCTGGAGAAATGTAAGCACCATGTCTTGCTACAGCATTAGGTACAACACGAATACCTCTTTCAGCAAAATTGCGTTTTAATGGAATTTTATCATGGTACTCAAAAATACCAGCCTCTAAAGTTTCCATTTTTTGAATAGGGAAATATAAAACTACAGCTTTTTTTACCCATTCGTTTACTTGCCAACCACCTTCAATAGGTTGAGCAACTCGTAATTCACCTTTATCTAATAGATCTACTACATGTCTAATAGCATCAGTTGTTTTGGTTTCCTGTAAAAGGTCTCGGTTATCCCAAGCACTTTCTATAATTTGTTGTAATTCTGTCATTAGTATCAATATTTTGGGCAAATATACTATGTAATAGCTAAAATAGTGGTGTGTTTTATCTTGAAATATTTTAAATGTTATAGTGAAATACTATTAGAATTTTAAATTTTTAGGGTATGTTTTATGTGTTAGTACTTCTAAAAATACTGATGAACTGTATTTGCTATGTATTTTGACGTTGATTATTGTATTACAGCGTTTATTACTACGTTTAAACTGTTTATCGTCAAAATTATACCGTTTTTCTAATAATCGAAAATTCAATAGTGTACAACTAATATATTGCATTTGAGCAATGTAGCACATGTATCTTTGAAGTGTTGAAACAAATGAAACAACACAAATCATGAAAACAAATTTTTACATCTTATTTATCTTATTACTTTCTTTTTCGGCCATAGGCGCTCAAAATGAGATTAAGACTGATGGTGTAGACGCTAAAATTACTGTTTCTGAAGTTAAAGAGGCTAAAGTAATTATAGATACCGTAACAATAAAAGAGACTATTGCTAAAAGTAGTAGTGATATTAGAATTTTCTTAAATAGAGAAAGAAAAGTTGATAACATCAAATTAGTATTTCCTAAACTTAACAGTAGAAAATTATCATAAATTTTAAAAGTATTCAAATTTAATTATAAGGTTAAATAAAAAAGACTGTCTGTTAGGGCAGTCTTTTTTTAGTTTAATAAACTACTTTTGTACAAAAAAAAGTAATGCCCAGAATTTTAGCAATAGATTATGGTAAGATTAGAACAGGAATTGCAGTAACTGACGAATTGCAGATAATTGCTTCTGGGTTAACAACTGTAGCAACAAGCGATTTAATTTCCTTTTTAAAAGAGTACACTTCAAAAGAACGTGTTGAATTATTTTTAGTTGGAGAACCCAAACAAATGGATAATTCGCCATCTGAAAGCGAAGTATTGATTATTGCCTTTCTAAAAAAGCTTTCAAAAGTTTTTCCTAAAATGCCTGTAACTAGAGTTGACGAGCGCTTTACATCTAAAATGGCGTTTCAAACTATGATAGACAGTGGTTTAAAAAAGAAACAACGAAAAAATAAAGCACTAGTAGATGAAATTAGTGCCACATTAATACTTCAAAGCTATCTATATTCTCAATAGATTTTTTCTCCAATAGATTAATTTACACTACAAGAATTGTATTTTTGCAAAAAATAATCCTAATAAATGATTTTACCAATTGTGGCATATGGCGATCCAGTTTTAAAAAAGGTTGGAGAAGATATAACAAAAGAGTATCCTAAATTAGATACCTTGCTAGAGAACATGTTTGAAACGATGTACAATGCCATGGGTGTTGGTTTGGCGGCACCTCAAATTGGGATACCCATTAGATTATTTTTAGTAGATACATCTCCATTTGCAGAAGATGATGTATTGTCAGAAGATGAAAGAGCTGCTTTAAAAGATTTTAAGCGTGTATTTATAAACGCTAAAATTATTGAAGAAGAAGGCGACGAGTGGGCTTTTAATGAAGGGTGTTTAAGTATACCAGATGTAAGAGAAGACGTTTTTAGAGCTCCAAAAATTACAATAGAGTATTATGATGAGAACTTTAAGAAGCATACCGAAACATTTGATGGTTTGATAGCTAGAGTAATACAGCATGAATATGATCATATTGAAGGTGTTTTGTTTACTGAAAAATTGTCAAGTTTCAAAAAAAGACTCATCAAAGGGAAGCTATTAAATATTTCAAAAGGGAAGATTAATGTAGATTATAGAATGCGTTTTCCAAATCAAAAAAAGAAGCGATAATTTTGTGATGCATCTTAAAAATATGATATTAGCACCTCTAAAAAAATAAAAAATTACTATGGGCTTAGAAAAAATATTATCCATTTCTGGAAAGCCAGGACTTTATAAATTAGTAACTCAAACACGAGGTGGGTTTGTTGCAGAATCTTTAATAGATGGCAAGCGTTTATCTATTAGCCTACAAAATAATGTTAGTGTTTTAAGTGAAATTGCTATTTACACATTAACAGAAGAAGTGCCTTTATACAAGGTATTAGATAAAATACGCGATAAAGAAAATAGCAAACTATGTAGTGTTAAGCCTAAGGATAGTAAAGATAAATTAGAGGAATATTTTTTTGATGTTTTACCTGATTATGACGAAGATAGGGTATATGTTAGCGACATAAAAAAGATAGTACAATGGTATAATTTATTACAGCAACATGACATGCTTAGTTTACTTGATGATAATTCATCTCAAGAAGAAGAAGAGTAAATAATTATCCTTCTGGTATTTTTTTGCAATATTTATGTAAGTAGTGCCAATTGTTTACGACAATATAAATTATAAAATCGTAAACTATGAAGTCCCTTTGGTTTTTTGAAGACACTAACCTTTTCAAAATTTTATGTCCGCACAAATTCAAAGCTTACAAGGAATGCCATAATTTTGATGCTTATAAAAAGCAGGATTATATTTATTTTGAGCAAGATTCAGCTAATAAAGTTTACCTTATAGAAAAAGGTAAGGTAAAAATAGGATACTACAATCAGCAAGGTACCGAAGTAGTTAAGGCTATACTTAGTCGTGGAGAATTATTTGGTGAAACTGCAATTTTTGGTGATGTTAAACGAGATGAGTTTGCTATGTCTATCGATAATACGACAAGTATTTGCCCGATAGGTGTAGACGCTATGCATGATTTAATGCGTGATAATCAAACATTTAGCTTAAAAGTTTATAAATTTATTGGTTTAAGACTTAAAAGATTAGAAAGACGACTTCAGCTTTTATTGTACAAGGACGCTAAAACTCGTTTGGAAGAGTTTTTACATGAATTGTGTACTGATTATGGTTACGATTGCGAGAAAACAGGAGATAAAATCATTCAACATCCTTATACACAAAAAGATATAGCATCTTTAATTGGTACTTCTAGGCCAACTTTAAATATATTATTAAACGAATTAAAAGAAGATAATATAATAGCGTTTAATAGGAAAGAAATAAGAATATATAGTCAACCTGCATAAACGTTTAGCCTAAATATTTTAGGCTTACTATAAATAATTCATAAAAAAAGCATGATTTTAAATCATGCTTTTTTTATGAATTATAAACTTTAGTATAATTTTTTTATTTCATTAAGTTTAGACTTCCAAAGTTCCAGCTCTTTTTTGTGTTTGGCAATATTAGCGTTTACATCTTTAACTAAGGGGTTGTCGTCATTAACGTTGGTAAAAAATTGTAAGTTATTTTCTAACTGATTAATTTGTCCTTTAACCTCATCAATTTTTTTACGGATAAAAGAACGCTCATTATCTAAGCTTCTATTATTATCGTTATTGCTATTTAATGTCTCAAGCTTGGTTTCAAACTTTATCATTTCAGCTTCGTTTCTATCTATTTTTAGTTTTGAGAAAACTTCATCAATAGCTTTATTAAATTTACCTTCAACAAAGCGTTTATCATTAGGTACTTTTCCAATATTTTTCCATGTATTAACATGTGCTTTAATTGTAGCTAAATCTTTATCCTTATCGTTTGTAAGTTTTAGTGTTTTTAACTCATCAAGCACTTTTAGTTTTTTATTAAATGCTTCAATAAACTCTTTGTTAGCTTCATTTCTTTTAGAATGTACTTTATCAAAGTAAGTGTTACAGGCTGCTTTAAATTGCTTCCATATTTTATCGCTATCCTTTCTTGGAACATGACCTATCTTTTTCCAATCGCTTTGAATTTTCTTCATTAAAGGTGTAGTAACTTCAAAATCATCACTGTCTTTATTGTCTTCAGCTATTTTAACTAATTCTATTTTCTTTTGAAGATTTTGGTACTGTTCCTTCTTTAAATCTTTATAAAACGCATTCTTTTTTCTATTAAAACTTCTAACTACATCCTTAAACTTTGCCCATGTAGCTTCATTAACTTTAATAGGTACTTTACCGGCATTGAAAAATTTTTCTCTTAATGCTTCAACTTCTTTAATCTTCTTTTGCCACGTACTATGAGATTTTGATGTGTCTGCCGCTACTGCCTCTATAGCGGCAATTATTTCATGTTTTTTCTCAAGGTTTTTTTCATAAACCTTATCTATTTCTTTAAAATAAAGTTGCTTTTTCTCATTAATTACTTTGGTTGCAACTTTAAAACGTTCCCAAATTGTTTCGCGATGCTCTTTACCAACTGGACCCAGTTCTTCCTTCCACATTTTATGAAGCTCCTGTAACTCTCTAAAAGCTCGCATGGTATCGTCATCTTTAGCAAGCTCTTCAGCACGTTCAATAATCTTAGTTTTTTTCTCTAAGTTGTGCTTAAAATCTAAATCGCGTAGGTCTCTATTCAAATGTAAAAAATCATAGAATATTTCTACGTGATGGTGGTAGCTATTCCAAGCGTTATTATATCTATCCCGTGGTATTGGTCCTGTATTTCTCCAACGTTCTTGTAGTTCCTTAAAGTGTTTATAGGTTGAGTTTATATTCTCTTCAACATTAATTAGGCCTTTTAACTCTTCAATAATTTCAAGCTTATCTTTAAGATTTTGTTTAAGATTTTGCTCAATATTTTTGTAGTGGTCATTAAGTTTATTTCTATAGTCTCTGTATGCAGTTTTAAATCGTTTTTGTACAGGACTTGAGTAGTAGAAGTCTATTTCATTACCACCATCATTTATAAAATCTGCTTTTTTCTCATCAACTAAAGCATTAAATTTTGTGTTGAATTCATTTTTTATGGTATCAATATGACTTTTTATAGCCTGAACTTTTTCATTTTTTAAAAGTTTTTCAAGTTCTATAGTTAGAGCTTCTAAAGACATTTTATCGTACTCTCCAAATGCTATAGTATGTCGCTCTTTATTGCCTTCGTCTTCAGCATCTTCAGCGTTAGATTTTTCTATTTCATTTAAACCATCATCTTCAGTAGTAGTTGATAATTTTTCTGAAGAATCTGCTCCATCAGGTGTATCACTATTTTCTTCGGGAGTATTTATAGATGTATCATCAGTTTTAGGTTCTGATGTTTCTATATTTTCTTTTTTTCCATCTGCATTTTGCAGGTTATCTAGCTCAGACATTTTAATAAATGTTTAGTATTTGTATTGTTTAAAGATACTAACAACTAAAGTATTTACAAAAAAAGGGAAGCTGTTTTAATGTATTTACTTTATCTAACTATATCCCAAATAGACCAAGCTTTTTCTGCTTGTAATTTTAGCATTTTAAGACCATTCATTGTTTTAGCACCTTGTGCTTTACCTAGTCTTAAAAATAGTGTTTCTTCTGGGTTATACACTAAATCAAAAAGAATATGGTTTTCTGAAATACCATTGTAGGGAATTTTTGGGCACTCTTCTATATTAGGAAACGTACCTAAAGGGGTACAATTTATTATGATTTGATATTTAGAAATAATAGCCTCAGTTAAGTCCTCATACGTATATTTTACTTTTTTAGAAGCGGTTCTTGATACATAGTGGCATTTAATTCCGTTTTCTTCCTTTAACGAATACAATATTGCTTTACTGGCACCACCAGTACCTAAAATTAAAGCTTTTTTGTGTCGTTTGGTTAGTAATGGTTTTAATGAATTTATAAATCCATAACAATCTGTATTATAGCCAACAAGCTTACCTTTTTTAGTTAACTTTATAGTGTTTACAGCACCGATAGCTTCCGCCTTTTTATTGAGTTTGTCTAAATAGGGTATTACGTCTTCTTTATAAGGAATAGTAACGTTTAAACCTTTTAAGTTCGTTGTTTCTCGTATGATTTTCGGAAATGTAGTTATGTCTTCAATATCAAAATTTTGATAGCTAACATCTGTAATATTTTCTTTTTCAAACTTAGTTTTAAAATAATTTCTTGAAAATGAGTATGATATATTTTTACCTAAAAGTCCTAATTTATGCATGTTTTTTTCTTTTTTGACCGTATATTTCTAAACCTATTACTATTGCAAAACCCAGTAGTATAAAACCAATGGCAAAGTAAGTTTCTGCGGTTAATTCTGGAATGTAGCGTTTGTAGTTTTCTATAATTTTTTCTCCTCTAGAATCTAATAAAAACGAGCCGTTATCGGTATACTTATAAATTGTTTTTTTCCAAGGCCATACCACACCTAGCGATCCGACTATAAATCCTATTATTGATGCAGTAGTAATGCTTTTATAATGTTTTAAAATATAGCTTAGTAGATGAGAAAAGGTGACGAGACCAGTAACAGAACCCAATGTAAAAACCGCTAAAACCTCAAGCATTCTCATACGGGTTTCATTGTAAATAAAATTGAAATTCCCACTGAATATCTCAGATATAGTATCATAAAGTGCATTAACAGAATCAACTAGTAACAACACATAGTTACCTAATAAAATTAATATAAACGAACCAGAAAACCCAGGTAGTGTCATACCTGATACGCTAATAATACCACAAAAAAAAACAAACAAGAGGTTATCATTTTCTTTAGCAGGGTTTAAAAAACTAATACCTAAACCTAGTGCAATGCCTAAAGCTAAGGATAATAGTGTTTTATTGTTCCAATCTTTAAAATCTTTATTAATATAATATATAGAGCCAACAATCATCCCAAAAAAAACACTCCAAACGTATAATTCGTAATGTAAAATGAGATAGTCTAATACTTTAGAAACACTAAAGTAACTTACAACCATACCAAAAAACAATAACCCTAAAAACTTACCATTTATATAATTAAAAAAGCTTTTAAATCTGCCATTTATAAGTAATTTAAAAGCTTTTCTGTTTACCTTTTTTAATGAGTAGATAAATTCTTCATAAAAGCCTGCAACAAATGCAACAACACCACCAGAAACTCCAGGTACTTTATTAGCAGCACCCATGGCTAGCCCTTTAAGCACTAGAAAAATTTTATCATTAACGGTTTTGGTGTTTTCCATTATTGTTTTTTACTGCCTATTTTTTCAAGAGTTAAAATAGTTAAAAAGCCTAAAATCATCAATACTATGGAGGGTATAAGATGATTGTCTCCATTAAAATTTAAAGGAGAAATACTTTGTTGAATAAGTGGTAACTCTGCGCCTTTAGAGTTTGTATACCAAGATAGTGTTTCTTTCCATGGCCAAACTTTATTTAATGATCCAAAAATAAAACCTGTTAATAACGCAAGTGTGATATTATGATAGTGCTTAAATAACCATTTTAATACATGACTAAAACTTAATAAACCAATAATAGCACCTGTTATAAAAAGTATTATTTTTTTAATATCTACATCGTGTATAGCATCACTAAGGGTTTTGTAAGAACCTAGAATTATAAGTATAAACGAACCAGATATACCAGGTAATATCATAGCACAAATAGCTATAGCGCCAGCTATAAATAGAAAATACTCATTATCACTATTCTCCATTGATGGGAGTGTGGAAATAAAGTATGCTAGAATTGCACCAATACCTAGAGCAATTATGGTTGCAATATTCCATTTTGTAATTTGTTTGCCTACAAAATAGATACTGGCAATAATGAGTCCAAAGAAAAATGACCAAATTAGTATGGGGTGATGTTCTAAAAGGTATTTTGCTAATTTCATAAATGATACAAAACTTACAACGATACCCGTAAGAAGTGCTACTAAAAAATTACCGTTAAGATCTTTCCAAAATTGTACAATACCTTTTTGAAAAAGTGTTTTAAATAAAGGTAGATTGATATTACTTATAGTAGATATTAGTTCTTCATATATTCCAGAGATAAAAGCTATAGTACCTCCAGATACTCCAGGTACAGCATCAGCAGCACCCATAGCTACACCTTTTAAAGAAATAATTAAGTAATCAATAAATCGTCGTTGCATACCTTAAGTTTTAAATATCAAAGGTATATAATTTGAAGTAATTTACGACTTAGAATTTAACAAGCGTTGTACTTGAATATTATCTAATAGTTTAGGGAATAATTCATCTAATATAAAGCTATACTCTCTATTGTATTTTAAGCCGTTTTTTAAATGAAATATGCCTTTATCAATTTCAAGTATTGTAAAAAACAAACCACTTAAACGATATTCAATCTCAGCATGTTCTGGATAGAATTCAGTAGCTTGTTCAAAATTAAAAATAGCTGCTTTTAGTTCTCCTAATTTTAATAATAAATCACCTCTAGCAATCCAAGTATCTATTTCAAAATTACCTAGTTCTAAAGCTCTTTTGTAGCCACATTCTGCTTCTTCAAAGAAATTTAAGCGATGATTTATTTGTGCATATAACTTCCAATAGTTTACATTTTCAGAATCTATATTAATTGCTTTATTAATATAATAAAGTGCTTTTTGAAAGTTTTTTTGCTTTTTATAGAACTTAGTTATAGCTATCCAACCCTTATCCAGCAAAGGATCTTCATGAACTGTTTTATAGTAATATTGTAAGGCTAAATCTAAATTTTTAAGTTTTTCGTAGCAATGCCCAATTCTTAGTAGCGCAAAAGATGTAGGATCATCTAATGTTAAGGTAATAGTATAATTTTCAATGGCTTCTGTATAATTGCGTTGCTTTTCTAAAACCTTTCCGCGTTCTAGATAAGCGCCAACAAAAGTATCATCTGAAATTATAGCAAAATCAAAAGCTGCTAATGCTTTTTTATATTTTTTTGATGTAATGTACTGTTTTCCTAATTGGTGCCATGCAATTTCGCAATAGGGGTTTTTATCTAAAAATATATTCAGATACTCTATAGCCTCATTATGCTGCTCTAAATAGTCAAAACAATATATGACATTATATAGAGCCGAATAATCATCAATATCTTGTTCAAGACATTTCATAAAATTAGTCTTGGCATCTTCAAAAGCATCTATAAATAAATATTCCATTCCAATGAGGGAATAAATATCTGAAACATCAGCTGTTAAGCTTAATGTATGTTTAAGTACATCTATGGCTTTTTCGTGCTTATCTTGTTTGGATAGTATGTTTGCCTTTTGAATAAAAATTTCTTCATTATGTGGCTCTAGTTGATACAGCTTATTTAAAAGCGCATTAGCATCATCAAGATTATTCTCAAAAATAAATATTTCAACTTTAAACAGTTTTAAGTTTATTGATGAAGGGTGTTGTTGCAGCCCAAGTTTAATAGCTTTTTTAGCTAAAGCTATTTTACCTTGGTTAAGGTAATGGTGGATTATATTTTCAAACTCTTCTGAATCAAAAAACAAAACATGGTTTGTTTTTAACATAGATTCAAATTTTGTAAGAGGTAAATTGTTGTTGTCGCTTTGACTAAACTCCATAAACACGTTTGAGTGTACTGTTCAACTTTTATAAAAGTAGCGTTCTATTACAGGTTTTTAGGAATTTTATATTAAATGTTTTTAACAAAGTAATGAACAGTTTAATACATAATTAGCATTAAGCGTTTGTTTTTAGTTAAAAATCAGAGGGTTAATTGTTCTCTTTTGTTGCTATTTTATCTAGAATATTACAGATTATAGAGCATCCTTTAATAATTTCATCTTTAGAAATGGTTAAAGGTGGTGTTATTCTAACCGCTCTTGGCTCAAATAATAACCAAAAAAGTATTAAACCTTTATGTTGACTTTCTAGTACAAGTGTATTTGCAATATCTGCTGTTGGAAGTATAAGGGCTAGCATTAACCCTTTGCCTCTAATTTCTTTGATTAAAGAATGTTTAAGACGATTTTTGAATAATTTTTCCTTTTCAATAGTTTGAGAGATTAAGTTGCTTTCTGTGATTTCTTTTAATGTAGCTAAAGCCGATGCAGCAATTAATGGATGTCCACCAAATGTTGTAATATGTCCGAGTTTAGGGTTATCCATTAAAAGATCCATTACCTCTGTTGAAGCTGTAAATGCACCAATAGGTAAACCACCCCCGAGACCTTTTCCCGTAACTAAAATATCAGGAATACAATTGTAGTGTTCAAAACCAAATAGTTTTCCTGTTCTTCCTATTCCTGGTTGTATTTCATCTAAGATAAGTAGTGCACCAGTATCATTGCATCTCTCACGTACTTTTTTTAAGTAGTTATTTTTAGGCTCAATAAATCCTGCACCACCTTGTATGGTCTCTAGAATAACACAAGCTGTTTTTGTAGTGATATGTTTTAGATCAGCTTCATTATTAAACTCAATAAATTTAACATCAGGTAATAATGGTCTAAATGCTTTTTTTCTTTCTTCGTAACCCATAACGCTTAAAGCTCCCATGGTGTTACCGTGGTACGCTTTTTTAGCTGAAATTATTTCGCTTCTTCCTGTAGCTCGTCTTGCAAGTTTTAAAGCACCTTCTATGGCTTCTGTCCCAGAATTAGTTAAATAGGTTTTTTGTAACGTTTCAGGTAAATGTTTAGCTAATAGTCTTGTAAGATCTACTGCTGGTTTTTGAATATACTCACCATAAACCATAACATGAAGGTATTTATTTAATTGCGATGTTATAGCTTGATTTATTTTTGGATGATTGTGGCCTAAAGGGCAGGCAGATACTCCTGCAACAAAATCTAGATAGGGTGTCTGGTTTGTGTCATAAATATAGCTACCAGTAGCATGCGAAACTTCCATTGCCAACGGGTGCGGTGTGGTTTGTGCTTGGTGTTTGAAGAAGTCTTCCTTCATTATGGCTAATTTTTATCTTTAGATATGAGAGGTTTTGGCAATGAGGTTTTAGTAACTTTTTTTTCTATTAAGGGTTTGCTTTTAATCTTTTTAGCCTTTTTTGTGTTTATAGTTGGTACCTTATTTAGCTGCTTTTTAGTGTTTTTTAAAGGTGCTTCATCAAAAAAATCGTCTTCAGGAATATAATCATCAAGTCCTTTAATTATAGGTAATTCTAGTGGAGGATCATCCTTAAATAAATCTTCAACACTATTAGGCTTCTCTTCTTCTCTCCAATCAAAACCTTTTAAAATACGTTCTTTTTTTGGAAAATCTTCTTCTGGATACACTTTACCATCTACTTGATTGATTTTTCTAACTTCGTCAATAGCATTATCATATAATAGGATCTTAATTAAACCAGATTTAGATTTATCAATACCTACTAACTCACCATTATCATTTCTCATGTAATAAATGGATTGCGCATTTTTAATAATATCAACATTATATAGTTCATTTTCATCATTAAATAAACCTACAAGTTTTTTTCCATTAATTTGGTTATGGCCGTTACCAAGAGAGTCTTTACTAATTAAAAATGCATTATTAAATACAATGAGCGAATCTAGTTTATCATTTTCAGTATCCGATTGTAAATGAATGGTATCTCCAGTCATTTGGTTACCTAAATTCCATAAAATTGGTTTTCTTGCTGTAGAAAATGCGGTACCAGTTTTTGAGTCGTTTATGTTAATAAGCTGTGTTAATCCAGTTTCATGATTAACATGAATAGAATCTGATTTACCACTCATATCAGATTTATAAAGCTTTACATTTCTAAATATACGTGTTATACGCTTCTCTGGCTTACCAGTAAGCATAAGGGTATCCCCATGTATATATACGGAGTCTTTATCTTGTACTGTAATAGCATAAGCACGTTTTGTTATAAATATAGAATCTTTTGCTTTAAACACTTCAGCGTAATGTCCTTTTACAACGCTATTATTTAGGGTATCAGTAATTTTAATATTATTTGTGGCAGAGGAGAAGTTTGTATTTTGATCAAAATATAAACTATCACCCACTATTTCTTTACCATCATAATCAATCTTAGCGTTTTTCATGGCATAACCAATTTTTGCCTTAGTATCATAAAAACCTTTTTCGCAATAGGTTACACTTTCTGTTGTGGTTATTGTTGATGGTCCAAATAAATAAGCATTTCCAGTATCAGAATAAAAATCAAAATAATCTGTTACTATTTCTGCATCAGGATTTGTAAGTACAACGTTTTCAACAAATCTGTACTTTTTTTGTTGCATATAGTATCTGCCAATTTTGCTAGTAATGGTACCAGAAGAATCTTTCACAACAGTACCATTACTTCTGTAAAAAGCTTGTTGGCGTTCTCTGTCAAAATATAAAGTGTCTGAACTAATTGTAGAACTAGGGTCTGTTAAAACCACGTTACCACTAGCAAATGCTAACTGTGTAGCGCCATTATATTCAACATACTTAGACGTCATATTAATAGTATCACCTTGTATCATTTTTACATTTCCATATGCTTCAATAAAATTTTCTTTACCAAAATAATAGGCCTTGTCGCACCACATATCTGTTCCACTATGAAAAATATGAACCTGCTCAGAGTCGTCACGGGTTAAAATTTGTGCGCCAGGGTGTTTGTTTTCGTCTTTATTTAAAAAACCAGAGTATTTAATTTCGATTTTTTGTTGAGAATAGAGTACAGAAACTCCATAAAATATAAATAAAAAAAACAGGTAAGAAGTGATAGGTGTTTTCAAGTTAAAAATAATTTATAACAAAAATAACGATAATATTATAGTATAAGTATGAAGCAACAAAAAACGCTCCAAAATAATTTTTGAAGCGTTTTTTTAGATTTAACTATTTATTAAAATTTAAATCTTAGCAGATTTAACTGTTTTTATGATTCTACCTGCAATTTTGTATGGATCTCCGTTAGATGCTGGTCTTCTATCTTCTAACCATCCTTTCCAACCTTTCTCTACAGTAATAATTGGAATACGGATTGAAGCTCCTCTATCTGAAATTCCATAAGAGAAATCTGTAATAGCTGCAGTTTCGTGATCTCCTGTTAAACGTTGGTCGTTAAACTCTCCGTAAACAGCAATGTGTTCTTTTACAACAGGACGGAACGCTTCACAAATAGCTTCGTAAGTTTCTTTAGACCCACATGTTCTTAAAACCTCATTTGAGAAGTTTGCATGCATACCAGAACCATTCCAGTCCATATCTTTACCTAATGGTTTTGGATGGTAATCAATATAATAACCATACTTTTCGGTTAAACGATCTAATAAATATCTTGCAATCCAAATTTCATCACCCGCTTTTTTAGCTCCTTTTGCAAACAATTGAAATTCCCACTGTCCAGAAGCAACTTCTTGGTTAATACCTTCAAAGTTTAAACCTGCATCGATACATAAATTTGCATGTTCTTCAACTAAACCTCTACCGTGGGTATTTCTTCCTCCTACAGAACAGTAATACATTCCTTGAGGAGCAGGATAACCACCTACAGGAAATCCTAAAGGCAATTGCGTTTTAGTATCCATAATAAAATACTCTTGCTCGAAACCAAACCAAAAATCATTATCATCATCATCAATAGTAGCTCTACCATTAGATACATGAGGTGTTCCGTCAGCATTTAAAACTTCTGTCATTACTAAATAGCCATTTATTCTATCTGGATCAGGATAAATAGCCACAGGTTTTAATAAACAATCAGAAGATCCTCCTTCTGCTTGTCTTGTTGACGATCCATCAAAAGACCAGTTTCCTAGCTCATCTAATGTTCCTTTAAAGTTTTCATGTTCTTCAACCTTAGTTTTACTTCTCAAGTTTTGTGTTGGAAAGTAACCATCTAGCCAAATATACTCTAATTTAATTTTTGCCATAATTAATATTTTATAATGAATATCTTATTGTAATAAACACAAATATATATTTTTATCAAGATACTTTAAATTTTAGGGGTGGTTTTCATAAAAAGCAATGTTGTTTTTATTTATACCCTATTTTTTTATGGTTTATTTTAAAAAAAGTATAGTAAATTATGCATATATTGAAATATCTTTAATTATAATAAATATTATTTTGGGGTGTTTGTTTACCATTATCCACTATTTTTGTAGCAAAATATTACAAAAAATAAACCAATTTAAATCATGGCAATTTTACGATTTCATGCGCTTAAGGCTTCTATAAATTATAAATCTACTACGTTTCTTGAAGACGGTAAACGATCAGAAAACTTTGGATTAAATGTGTTTAATGTAAATACAATGCGCCAGTATCTTACAAAAGATGCTTTTTTAGGTGTAATGAGTGCTGTTGAAGATGGAAAAAAAATTAATAGAACTGTAGCAGATCAAGTCGCGTCTTCTATGAAAGATTGGGCGCTATCTAAAGGTGTTACACATTATACACATTGGTTTCAGCCCTTAACAGGTGCTACAGCAGAGAAACACGATGCTTTTTTTGAGACACTAGAAAATGGAAACGCTATTGAAAAATTTGGTGGTAATCAATTAGTACAACAAGAACCTGATGCTTCTAGTTTTCCTAGTGGTGGTATTCGTAATACGTTTGAGGCCAGAGGCTACACCGCTTGGGATCCTACCTCACCAGCATTTATATATGAAACTACCTTGTGTATTCCTACCATTTTTGTGGCTTACACAGGTGAGGCTTTAGATTTTAAAACCCCTTTATTAAGAGCATTACACGCCGTAGATGATGCTGCAACAGCTATATGTAAGTATTTTGATAAAAATGTAAAAAAAGTAACCTCGTCTATGGGGTGGGAGCAAGAGTATTTTTTAGTTGATAAAAATCTTGCAGCAAGCAGACCAGATATTACTTTAACTGGGCGCACATTACTAGGACATTCATCTGCAAAAGGTCAGCAGTTAGACGATCATTATTTTGGATCCATTCCAAATCGTGCCCTAAATTTTATGCGCGACTTAGAAAATCAATGCATGCTTTTAGGTATACCTGTAAAAACACGCCATAACGAAGTGGCACCGAACCAATTTGAAATAGCACCAATTCATGAAGAAGCAAATTTAGCAGTAGATCATAATTCATTACTTATGGATGTTATGGGGCGCGTAGCTTCGCGTCATAATTTTAAAGTGCTTTTACACGAAAAACCGTTTGCTAATATTAATGGTTCTGGAAAACACAATAATTGGTCGTTATCAACAAATACAGGAATTAACCTATTAAAACCAGGTAAAACACCAATGAGTAACCTACAGTTTTTAACCTTCTTTATTAACACGATAATGGCGGTGTATGAAAACGAAGAGTTACTAAGATCATCAATAGCATCTGCAAGTAACGATCATCGTTTAGGGGCAAATGAAGCACCACCAGCAATAATTTCAATATTTATAGGAGAACAACTTACAAAGGTGTTACAAGAATTAGAAGGTGTTACAAAAGGAAAATTATCCCCAAAAGAAAAAACCGATTTAAAACTAAATGTAGTTGGTAAAATACCCGATGTACTTTTGGATAATACCGATAGAAATAGAACATCACCTTTTGCATTTACAGGTAATAAATTTGAATTTAGAGCTGTAGGTTCCATGGAGAATTGTGGCAATCCAATGATGGTGCTTAATACCATTGTAGCTAAACAACTTAAAGAGTTTAAAAAGGAAGTAGACGTACTTATTGAAGATAAAAATTTTAAAAAAGACGAAGCTATTTTTAATGTATTAAGAGAATATATTAAAGCTTCAAAAGATATTTTATTTGAAGGTAATGGCTATGGAGAAGCTTGGGAAAAAGAGGCAAAATCTAGAGGCTTAAGTAATAATAAAACAACGCCAGAAGCTCTAAAGGTTAAGTTGCATAAAAGCACCATAAACTTATTTAACGAAATGAACGTTATGAGTAAAATAGAATCCGAAGCGCGCTACGAAGTTGCAATGGAAGCTTACATTAATCATATACAGATTGAAAGTCGTGTTTTAGGTGATATTGCTAGAAACCATATAGTGCCAACTGCGGTTAAGTATCAAAATATATTAATTGAAAACGTAAAGGGATTAAAAGAAATTTACGAAAATGACTATAAAAATTTAGCCAAAGAGCAGCTTAATCTCATCAAAGCAATTTCAAAACATATTGATGGTATTAATAGCAATGTTACTAAAATGATTAACGCACGTAAAACAGCAAATACTTTAGAGGATGTTACTAAAAAAGCCGAAGCTTACTGTGAAACTGTTAAACCATTTTTAGCGGATATACGTTACCATTGTGATAAATTAGAGCTTTTAGTAGATGACGAGCTTTGGCCCCTAACTAAGTATAGAGAATTACTGTTTATAAGATAGTTGTTTAAGCTATAATATGTTAATTATATAAAATTTTGGTGCTTTTAATTAGCTTATCGTCTTTTTTTAAATATTAAGGTATTAGGGCGTTACCCTATCGGGTCGGGCTTTTCATTATATCTTTTTAAAAAGTATCCTACTAAAAATAAACTATTAGGTTATTTGCCAAATTGGTACATTACGTTTAGTATTATACTTATATTTTTTTAAAAAGGATGCCATTTCAATCCCTAACGCGGGTGTATCTGCCAAAGCATTTTTAGTATATCAGCATTCTACATATCTGTATAAGTAATTGTTTAAAAAATAACATGACAAATACCTAAAACTAATTTATAATACGAGTTCACTCATTAATATATTAAGTTTAATAAAACAGGATAGTTTATAATATTTCTTATTTTTAGTTTCGAGAGAACAATAAATATTATATCATGAAAACACATTTAAGTATCTCAATGCCAAAACCGTGCTCAAAGCAGTTTAGTCAGTTTAAAACAACAATAAACGGAGGTTACTGCAACCCCTGTAAACAAGAGGTTATCGATTTTAGGCAAATGCCAGATAGTGCATTAGTAAATCATTTTAAACAGCATAATACTAAAACTTGTGGTATTTTTAAACAGTCGCAATTACATAACGCCATGCAAAATTCTACAGGTAAACAACAAAAAACTAGTATCTTAAAAATAGCAGCAATAGCTGTGTTTTCAATACTTTCTTTACATACAATACAAGCTCAAAATAAAACAACTAATACACCTGTTCAAAAAGAAGTTACACAAAATAACGTGTTGCGTGGTATCGTTTTAGATGAAGATGGTCCACTTGCTGGAGCCAATATTTTATTAAAAGACACACGAATAGGCGCAACTGCCGATTTTGATGGTAAGTTTAAATTTCCAAAGGCCTTAAAAGAAGGCGATGTACTTTTGGTAAGCTATTTAGGGTATAAAACTCAAAAAGTTATAATTAAAAAAGGAGAGACTTTTTTAAATATTAAATTATCTGGTGACGATATTGATTTATTGGGTGCGGTAGAGGTAAATGCAGTATATAGCTCTAAGCGTAAGTAATTTTTAAGTTTGATAAAATCATTTTTATATATTTTAATCCTGTTTTTAAGTTTTCAAACGGAAGCTCAAAAACAGGATTTTGCACATATAGATTTTAACAAGGCAGATCGTATTGCAAAATCTCATACTAATGCCTCATTACGTAATATGCCAGTTTTGGTGTATAATTTAACCAATACCTTAACAACCGAAGTAGAAAAATTTAGAGCCATCCATACTTGGGTGTGTTTAAATATAGAGAGCGATCATTATTTTAGTGATGCTACAATTAAAAAGAGACATCAATTAATTAATAATAAAGCTGCTCTTGCTAAATGGAATACAAAAGTGCAATCTAAAGTTTATAAAAAGCTGTTACGAGAAAAAAAAACAATATGTTCGGGTTATGCCTATATACTTAAGGCATTATGCAATCTGGCAAATATAGAATGCGAAATTGTAAATGGATATGCACGCACAGTAAGTACAAATGTAAATACTGTTGATTTTCCTAATCATTCATGGAATGTGGTAAAACTTAATAACAAATGGTACTTTGCAGATACCACACAGGCCAGTGGTTTTTTCAATTTAGATGAACCACAATTTATTAAAAACTATATTGAGGGTTATTTTTTACCAGAGCCAGAATTATTTGCTAAAAATCATTTTCCTTTAGATACAAAATGGCTGCTTTTAGAAGATGCTATCTCGCTTACCTCGTTTGTAAAAGGCCCAATTATTTATCAAAATAGTTATAAATACGGTGTTATTCCTTTAAACCCTGAGATTTTGGTAACTAAAATTAAAACAGGAGAAACGGTTGTTTTTCGTTTTAAAATTTTAAATAGCGAGGTTTTAAAGACTACAAAACTTTTGTTAAGCTCTAGTTTTCGTTCTAAAACCATTGTGCCAAATAGCACCGCTTATAAAAATGGAATTTTAGAGTTACAACATCAATTTAATAAAAAAGGACAATACGATGTGCATTTAAAAATTGATAATGCTGTAGTATCATCTTGCACAGTAAATGTTGAAAAATGAAAAACCGTTGTATCCTCTCAGGTTACTAAATCATTTTTTATTAAAAATACATTTCTTACATTTAAGCAGTAAATAAAAAATATGCTTAAAAAAGTTTATGCAAGTGCTGTGTTTGGTGTAGAAGCCTCCACTGTAACTGTAGAGGTTAATGTAGATAAAGGCGTGGGCTATCATTTAGTAGGATTGCCAGATAATGCTATAAAAGAAAGTAATTTTAGAATTGCCGCTGCGCTTCAAAATAACGGCTATAGAATTCCAGGAAAAAAAATAATCATTAATATGTCTCCAGCAGATTTGCGAAAGGAGGGAAGTGCCTACGATTTAACCTTGGCAATAGGTATTCTGGCCTCAACCAATCAAATTAAAGCTGACAATTTAGACCACTATTTAATTATGGGCGAACTCTCTTTAGATGGCAGTTTGCAACCCATAAAAGGCGCATTACCTATAGCTGTAAAGGCAAGGGAAGAAGGTTATAAAGGCTTTATTTTGCCAATACAAAATGCTAAAGAAGCCGCTATTGTTGATAACCTAGAGGTGTACGGTATAGAAAATATTAAGCAGGTTATTAATTTTTTTGATAAAAACGAACCTCTAGAACAAACCATAATTGATACAAGAAAAGAGTTTGAGAAAAACTTAGATTTCCCTGAGTTTGATTTTGCTGATGTAAAAGGGCAAGAAGGTATTAAACGTTGTATGGAAATTGCAGCAGCTGGCGGCCATAATATTATTTTAATTGGACCTCCAGGAGCAGGTAAAACCATGTTGGCAAAACGCTTACCGAGTATTTTACCACCAATGACTTTGCATGAAGCTTTAGAAACCACAAAGATTCATTCCGTTGTGGGGCGTGTAAAAGATACAGGATTGATGGCACAACGGCCTTTTCGAAGTCCGCATCATACTATCAGTAACGTAGCCTTAGTTGGTGGTGGCAGTTATCCGCAACCTGGAGAGATTTCATTGTCGCATAACGGGGTGTTGTTTTTAGATGAATTACCAGAATTTAAGCGTGAGGTTTTAGAAGTAATGCGTCAACCTTTAGAAGATAGAGAAGTAACGATTTCTAGGGCAAAATTTACGGTAACTTATCCATCATCGTTTATGTTGGTGGCGAGTATGAACCCAAGTCCGGGAGGTTATTTTAACGATCCTGATGCACCTGTAACGTCTAGTCCTGCGGAAATGCAACGCTATTTGGGTAAAATTTCTGGTCCGTTATTAGACAGGATTGATATCCATATTGAAGTGACACCAGTACCTTTTGATAAGTTAAGTGATGATAGAAAAGGAGAATCTTCCGTGGATATTAGAAAACGCGTTACCCAAGCTAGAGCATTACAAACCCAACGTTTTGCAGATTCTGATGTTGTACATTACAATGCGCAAATGAATGTAAAGCAAATTAGAAAACATTGTGTGTTGGATGATGCCTCTAAAGCATTATTGAAAACCGCTATGGAACGCTTGAATTTATCAGCCAGGGCTTATGATAGGATTTTGAAAGTATCTAGAACGATAGCTGATTTGGAAGGTACTCAAGATGTAAATGGCTCTCATATTAGTGAAGCGATACAGTATCGTAGTTTGGATCGTGAAGGGTGGTTGGGTTGACAAATTCCTGCGGAGGCAGGAATCTTATTAATAAAGGTTATTAACCAATCTTTGACGCCACTAGTCACAGACTAGCGGTAGCGGGGGAGTAAGTAAAAGTAATTAGTCACTGACTAGTAACTTTTATTTCTTATTAAATCAACCATACTAGCTCTGTTGACACTATGGACAAGGTATTAACTGTCAGGGTATTAATAAAATACTACTACTTTTAGTTGTAGAGAGGACTCTTAGTTCTTAAGCTTTGTAGGTTTTTACAAAATTTAGATATATAATCAGAACGTTTTTTTGATGTTTTATATACTTTTCCTTTTTCAGAGTATTCATATGTCTTTTCCCAATCCTTCATTAAAAAGTATGCTATTGCCATATTATTATATAGTCCGCCGATAATTTTATCATTAATTTTAGCTTTTTTAGTATTTGGCTCGTATTCTGCTATAGCATTCTGCCAAATATTAATGCAATTTTTAATTTTTTGTTTAGATTTTTCGTCTTTGATAAAAAGCTTTCTAGTGTTTTTTGTTATTGTTTTAATAGAATCGAAGGCCTGTTGTAGATTTGAATAATCGTATTTTTTCCCTTTACCCATTGTAATTTTGAAGCTGACATTTTTAACAGTATAACCATATTTTTCACTAATCATATCTGAAAAATCAAGAATTCTTTTGTCTAGCATATTTCGGTACATGCCAAATGCCTTCTTTTTACCATCTCGTTTTAATATTTTAGCTGCTAACCCTATTTGTTCCATTGCACCTGTATCATAAATTTGTTCTGAAACAAAATCTTTTTGAACAATTATGTCTTTGCCGTTTAAAACATCACGCATCAAAATATCTGATTTAATTGATGAAGTTATGATTAACTGTTCAGCTGGGACTTCAACTCGTTCACCATCTTTTTTAACAGTTGTGGTAGTTTTATTGATTTCCGATTTGTATTTAGCTGAGTGAAAATTCATTTTTAAAAGAACATGTGCTTTGGTCGATTCTTCAGTTTTAGTATAACCGTTAAATCTAAGCTTTATATTTTTAATCTTCTTGATTGTAAAACCATTAATATCAGCTATTTCAGGTATAGTATTAAGAATCTCAGTATAATAGGTTTTTACGTTTTTTGGAAGTGGATCTGTTGGTGGTTTAACATATTTAATACTTATATTTTTATAGCTAGGTTTTTGTGCCGATATACTTAAAAAAACAAAAAGCAAAGAATAAATAAAAAGAAAATATTTTATCATAATTACAAAAAAATATAGTTAATAACATTCCAAATATATGATAAATAATAATTTAATATGATTTATATTTGAATTTAGCCTCCGCTACCGCTAAGCTCCGCTTAGTGGCGACAAGAGTGATTTTTTCTGTTTCCAGTTGAGAAGTATGTAGAAATACTCCTTACCAAAGTAGAAATTTTGTAAAAATAAATTAATGAAGCTACGAACGAGACGTTCGCGATAGGTAGGAATATTCTAAAATTAATTTAAAATAGTTTATGACTAGTGTTGATTTGAGTGGTAAAAACTAAGTTGAAATTTACCAGATACAACTTTTTTTCAAAGAGTTGGCAAACCAACCCGAACCATTACGTTTAAATCCATAGCCAGAAACGTAAACTTAGAGTTAGAATGCATCGATAGCGTTCAGCACAGACTTCCCCGACGAAGTCAAGATTGAGTATTGAAATACTTATATTTTCGAATATTTTTTTTGAAATAAAAATCAATGCGTAAAGCCAGTCTCGACCTTAGGAGGTTAGCCATTAAAAACAGGCTTCCCACTCTTTAAAGTGCTATTACATAAATAACTTTACATAATCCGCTCATCGGCATCCCAAACACCAGAGTCTGTAATATCTCCTGTAGCACTAAAAATTTTGCCTTTACCATTTTTAAGGTTTTCTTTCCATTTACCACTCCATTTTGTGCCATCTTGTAAAATAAGAGAGCCTTTACCATGGCGTTTGCTTCTTTTAAAAGCCCCTTCGTAACGCATACCACTTGGAAATATATAAGTGCCACGTCCGGAGATATATTTTCCGTTTAAGTTTCCAGAATACGATGCGCCATCTGGCCAAAAAATATTGCCTTTAACGTATTTGCCTTGTTGAATTTCTACATCAAAACTAACGCCTTCTAGTTGAAATTTATACCAACCATCAGTCAGTAGTTGTAAATCATTATTTGTAGGTAAAGTATTAATATTTTGAGCTGAAACAGTTCCAAAAGTGATAAGTGATATGATAAAAAGTAGTGTTTTCATAATATAAGTTTTTTATTTAGGTCGTTACCTTTTTGTAAAAACTTACAGAATGGTTAGTAGATTATTTTTATAATGATGGTTTTGAAACGCAGGATTTTTGATTGTGTTTACTAAAAGAAACGACAGAATTGCTAAGTGTTTTAAGTTACTGTTTTAAAGATAGTTTAGGTATGTAAAGTGGAGATATACGCTTTTTGATAATACTAAATTACACTAATAATTAGTTAACTCGTAACTAGAAACCTTGCCATTTGTAATGGTAATATGATATAGGTTTCCATAGTCGTTTTCATTTATATCCGCATACACATCACTCTTAATTATCGCATTTACCAATTTTGGAATAGTGTTGCTATGACCAACAATTAGAATGTTGTTATTAGAGGTTACTAATGTTTTAGCCTTAAGTGTAAAGGGTTTATAAATTGTAACTTCAAGGTTGTTTTTAAGTGCTGTTGGTTTAGCTGTCTGTAAGGTCCTGTTATAGTTCGTAGCATATACAGCTTGCAGTGGAAAAGCACTTAAAATAGTACTTAATTGTGCCGCACGTAACATACCTTCTGGTGTTAATTTTGGATTATGGTCCTCAGGATTTGTTGTGTCTTTTTCAGCATGCCTTACTAGATATAGATGATTGCTAGTAGTTTTAACTTCTGTGTGTTTATCTGTATTATTTTTACAAGACAATAGAGAAGAAAAAATAAAAAGAAGTAAGTATTTTTTCATTATGTAGCTAAATGTTAATTCATAACTAATTTAAGGCTATTATTTTATATTTTTATGGAATGAAAAAAATTATAATAGTTTTAGTTGGTTTGGTTGCCCTTAATTGTAACACTTCAAAAGAAGAAAAAAAGACACCTGAACACGTAAAAGCTATAGAAATTGTTTCGGCGCCTATTTTAAATATAGAACAAGCACAAAAATTGGCCGACTTACCTTTGCATTGTATGAATATCGAATACCCAAACCGCTTATCGCAAACTTTGGGTAGTGCTAAAGATTTAAAACCACCCACTGTTTTGCACCCTGCATTTTATGGATGTTTCGATTGGCATTCTTCGGTTCATGGGCATTGGAGTTTGGTGAGCCTTTTAAAATCATTTCCAAATATAGAAGGAGCAGCGACGATTAAAGAACGCTTACTCAGTAATATTTCTAAAGAAAATATAGAAGCTGAGGTAGCTTATTTTAAAGGAAAACACAATACATCTTACGAGCGTACCTATGGTTGGGCTTGGTTACTAAAACTAGCGGAAGCATTACATAGTTGGGAGGATGCTACCGCAAGACAATTAGAGCGTAATTTACAACCGCTAACCGATTTAATTGTTGAAAAATATATTGCGTTTTTGCCTAAGCTTAACTATCCACAGCGCGTGGGCACGCATACCAATACTGCTTTTGGATTATCGTTTGCTTATGATTATGCCGAAACTTTAGGAGATGACAACTTAAAAAATGCAATTAAAAAAAGAGCCTTGTTTTTTTTTACTGATGACGCACAATGCCGAATAGGTTGGGAACCTAGTGGTAGTGATTTTTTATCTCCATGTTTAGAAGAAGCGGCGCTAATGAAACGTTTATTGCCACTAGAAGATTATAAAATATGGCTTGATAAATTTTTACCACAATTAAAACAAAAAGATTTTAATATTGAGGTGGGTATTGTATCTGATAGAACCGATGGACACTTGGTGCATTTAGATGGTGTAAATTTTTCGCGCGCTTGGAATTTTTATAAAATAGCCGAGGGATTACCAGAATACGCGCATCTTAAAAATATAGGCCACCAGCATATTAAATATTCCTTACCAAGTATTTTTGGTGATAGTTATGAAGGCGGACATTGGTTAGGTAGTTTTGCTATTTATGCACTAAACGCTTCTAAATTATAATCGGTTTTTGTTAAACAAACTTTAATTTGTTTAAATACTACTGGTATTAGTTTTATTTTTAGGGCTATAACTAACATAACCCATGAAAATGAAATTATCATCATCGTTTTACGCATTAATAATTCTAGTATTTTCCCTTACAGTTATTGCTCAAAACCCTTTAATTAATTTTCCTGCTATTAGTCCAGACGGACAAATGATAGCCTTTAATTATCAAGGTGATATTTGGACAAGCACTATAACAGGACAAAATGCTAAACGGCTCACGGTACACGAGGCTTACGATACTAAACCTGTTTGGAGTGCCGATGGTGCTTCAATTGCTTTTATAAGTGAGCGTTTTGGTAATAATGATGTGTTTGTAATGCCAGCTTCTGGCGGTATGCCTAAACGTATCACATACCATTCCGCATCTGATATAATAACCGATTATACAGCTGATGGTAATATTATATTTTCTACAAGACGAAATTTTGTGCAAGTAGAGCGTGAATTTGAAACGCATATTATTAGCCAAAATGGAGGCACACCAAAGCGTTATTTGGATGCTACGGGTTATGATGCTGCAATTTCTCCCAACGGTAAGTTTGTGGTTTTTGTAAAAGGCAGTTGTAGGTTAGAAAGAGAAGCGTACCGTGGGCCTGCTAATAGAGATATTTGGCTTTACACTATTAAAACTGATAGTTATACCAAATTAACGGATTATGATGGAAACGATTTCTATCCGCAATGGGGAGATGATAACACTATATATTTTCAATCTTCAAGATCTGGTAAGTACAATATTCATAAACTTAGTATAAGCGAGAGTGGAACAAAGCAGGGTGATATTTCGCAAATCACTAGTTTTTCTGATATGGGTATTTTTTCATTTCAAATCAGTAAAAACGGAAAAGATATTGTAGCTGTTAAAGGGAACGACGTATTTGTAATTAATGCTATAACTAAAAATCAAAAGGCAGTAAGCATAACTATAAATTCTGATTACAGGTTCGATCCTGTGGTGCATAAAACATATAGTGGAGATGTTAATGCTATTGCTATTTCTCCAAACGGTGCCTATGCCGCTATAAATATACGTGGAGAATTGTTTGTTCGTGAAACTTCAAAAGATAAAAAACGCACCGTGAACTTAACAAAATCATCTTATAGAGATACAGATGCTACGTGGTTAAATGATAGTACGTTGCTTTTTATTTCAGATAGAGCAGGGCAAAAGGATATATATTTAGTAAAATCTGATAATAACAATGAAGGTGATATTTTTAAAACATTAAAGCATAAGGTTGAAAGATTAACTAAAACTTCAGGTAACGAAGATAATTTGGTACTGTCTCCTGATGGCAAATCGATGGCGTATACTCTTGGAAGAGGGAAATTGGTTGTTGCTAATATTAATAATAAAGGGCAACTCTCTAATAAAAAGACACTTTTAGATGGTTGGGCAACAGCAAACGGCGTATCATGGTCTCCAGATTCTAAATGGTTAGCCTACAGTTTAAGTGATTTAGATTTTAATGCTGAAATTTATATTCATAAAGCTGATAATAGTACAAAACCTGTAAATATTTCGATGCATCCTAAACAAGATCGCGGACCAGTTTGGAGCCCCGATGGAAAAAAACTTATGTTTTCTTCTAACAGAAATAATAGTGATTACGATGTGTGGTTTACGTGGTTAACAAAAGCCGATTGGGAAAAAACAACCGAAGATTGGGAAGAAGCGACGGATGATGAAAAGTTAAAAAAAGAAGAAAAGAAAGCTGATAAAAAAGGAGAAGAAGATAAAAAAGAAAAAACACCTAAAGTAAAACCGATTACTATAAATTTTGATGATATCCATGAGCGTCAAGTGCAAGTTACGGCATTTACTGGCGGAGAATTTGGTCAGTTATTTTCAAAAGATTCTAAAACTATTTATTATACTACAGGAAATGGGAGTAGAGGTGATGCAGAAACAACATCAGACTTATTTAAAATAAAATGGAACGGTAAAGATAAAAAGGCGTTAACCACTAGTAATGCAAGACCTTCTAATATTACTACCAATAATAAAATATCTAAGCTTTATCTTACTAAAGGCGGTAGCTTATCAAGCTTAAACATGTCAAACGATAAAATGGAGTCATTATCATTTTCGGCCAAAATGGATATTGACTATAATGTAGAGTCTCAGCAAATATTTAATGAAGCTTGGAAAGCGATAAACGATGGATTTTACGACCCTGATTTTCATGGTCAGAATTGGGAAACTCTAAGAGCAACATATGAGCCTTTAGCTTTAAATGCCTCTACACGTGATGATTTTCAAACTATATTTAATTGGATGCTAGGGCAAATTAACGCAAGCCACATGGGGTTATATCGCGTAGAAACAAGAGAAGATGTGCAACGAGAACGCACAGGATTATTAGGTATAGAACTAGAACCCTTAGCTAGCGGAAATTTAAAAGTAATATCTGTTGTACCGAGAATGCCAGGAGATAGAAGTGCTAGTCAAATTTTTGTAGGTGATGTAATTACTGCTGTAAATGGAAACAGCTTAGACAGCTCTACAAATATATATGAGTTTTTAGAAGGTACTGTAAATGAGAAAATATATTTAGAGGTGAGTCGTAGAGGCGTTTCAAAAGAAATTATTATCCGTCCAAAATCGAGTAACCGAGCAGAGAATTATAATGCTTGGGTTAAAGCAAGAAAGCGATTAACGGATACCTATTCAAATGGGAGATTAGGGTATATTCATATTCAAGGCATGAATTGGACAAGCTTTGAGCGTTTTGAGCGCGAGTTAACTGCAGCAGGATTAGGTAAAGAAGGTATAGTAATAGATGTGCGTTTTAATGGTGGTGGTTGGACTACAGATTATTTAATGGCAGTTTTAAACGTGAAACAACATGCGTATACTGTACCAAGAGGTGCAGCAAAAAATTTAAAGAAAGAACAAATAAAATTCGTTAACCATTACCCGTATAGCGAGCGTTTACCATTGGCATCGTGGACAAAACCATCCATAGCACTTTGTAACCAAAATAGTTATTCTAACGCTGAGATATTTTCTCATGCGTATAAAACTTTAAATCTTGGTACTTTGGTTGGTACACCCACGTTTGGTGCAGTAATTTCTACTGGCGGTACGGGTTTAATAGATGGCTCTTATGTAAGAATGCCGTTTAGGGGTTGGTATGTAAAAGCAACACAATCTAATATGGAATTGGGGCCAGCAGTTCCAGATATTATAGTGAATAATAATCCAGATGATAAAGCAAAACAACGTGATACGCAGCTTAAAAAAGCGGTAGATGAATTATTAAGCCAATTAAAATAGTATATTGAAGAAACTATTTTAATTTGAAAAAATTATTTAAAAATATTGGTCCTGGGCCACTGGTAGCAGCAGCTTTTATTGGCCCTGGTACAGTTACTGTATGTACGCTATCTGGTGTGCAATTTGGCTACGCATTACTTTGGGCCATGGTATTATCAATTATTGCTACTGTAGTATTACAGGAAATGACTGCACGATTAGGATTGGTGACTCAAAAAGGATTATCCGAAGTTATACGCGAAGAGCTTAAAACACCTTTGGTTAAATATTTTGCTATTGCTTTAATAATATCGGCAATAGTTATAGGTAATGCAGCTTACGAAGGTGGTAATATAAGCGGCGGTGTTTTAGGTTTAGAGACCTTATTTGGAACACTGTCATTTTCTATTGGTAGTATGCAATTCAATGTGTTTAGTATTGTTATAGGTATTATTGCTTTTATATTACTTTATATTGGCAATTATAAAATAATAGAGCGTGTGTTAATAGCATTGGTAATTGTAATGAGTTTAGCATTTTTATCGGCTGCTATTTTAACTAAACCTAGTATATCTCAATTATTTAAAGGTATGTTTGTACCTCAATTTCCAAAAGGTAGTACATTATTAATTATTGCTTTAATTGGTACAACCGTTGTGCCGTATAATTTGTTTTTACATGCATCTTTAGTTAAAGAAAAATGGCATGATGTAAAGGATTTAAAACATGCGAGAACAGATACATTTTTAGCAATTGTTTTAGGAGGTTTAGTATCTATAAGTATTATAGTGTCTGCTACCGCAATACAAAGTGATACCATTACTAATGCAGCAGATTTAGCTTTGGGTTTAGAGCCTTTATTTGGTAGTGCTTCCAAATATGTTTTAGCAATAGGTTTGTTCGCAGCAGGAATTACAAGTGCTATAACGGCACCTTTGGCAGCAGCTTATGTAGCATCAGGCTGCTTTGGTTGGGGTACTAATCTAAAATCTATTAAGTTTAGAAGCGTTTGGGTATTAATTTTAGTCTTAGGTGTTCTTATTTCAGCATCAGGATTAAAACCAATAGAAGTTATTAAATTTGCCCAAGTGGCCAATGGTGTGTTACTTCCTGTAATTACTGGTTTTTTATTGTGGATAATGAATAGAAATGCCCTTTTAGGAATACATAAAAATAGTACTCTAAATAATATAATTGGTGTACTTATTTTTTTAATTAGTTTGTTATTGGCAATTACTGCTTTAAATAAGGTTTTTAGTTTACAGTTATTTTTATAATTGCATATAGGTTATATTATTATTAAAGTTTCATCTGTTGTGCATTTTAACAAAATTCTATTAATTCGAGTGAATTTCACGATTGAAATGAGTAAAATTTATATTAAGAATAAGTATTTTCTGATGTGAATTGGTTCTCGGTACTATTTTTTGTCAAAAAAACACTCGAATTAGTTGACTTCTAAAGAGCTGATATTATGTTATATTCTTAACTCAAAATGCTAAACAGGTTAAGATTATATAAATATATTATAAAAAAAGGTTGTGTTACACTGAGTAACACAACCTTTTAAATAACATCAAAATTTTTAGTTATAGTTTAGTATCTAATGATTTATTTGATAATCAATTTGGATGTATATCTATTATCAAATTTATCTGTAGCAGTTACAAGGTACATACCCGATTTAAAAGCACTACCTTTTCTTAACTCCAAATTTTCATTATCAGTAGTAATTTTATATATAGTTTTACCTAGTAGATCGCTTATAACTACATCAGTTTCACCCATACCTTTGAGTCTAATATTAAATACATCTGAAACAGGGTTAGGAAATATAGAAAGCTCTTTGGTAAGTGTTAATTCATCTTTGTCTAATTTAGGAAGAGGTTTAGCTTCTCCTTTTAGTTTTTCTTGTTTACCATATTTGTAAAACCCAAAGACATCAAATTCTTTTAATGAAATATGATTGTAGGGATTACCTAGAGATTGTACTGAAATCCATCGGGCTGTTCTATTTACAGATATCTCCTGTGTGTAGTAATCAATTTTAGCATCTTTTGCTATGTACCAACCACCACCATTGTTTACCCAAATACGAACATTGTATGCATATGCTTGGTCAAAATGTAATTTTATTTTTCCAATATCATAATGTCCTTGTAAATCATATGCCATATATGGATTGACTGTATTTGCTTGAGATGCCCAACGTGTGTTTAAATTATTATCATTAGCTCTACTATTTTGGTAACCAGGCCAATCTCCACTAGACCATGTGTATTTCCCAGGACTTATTTCTGGCCAGTTAGTACTACCGCTGTTGTTGCCACCGTTATTACTACCTCCACTACTTGAAAATCTTGCATCCAGGTCAAATTTAACATTTATATTACTGCCACTAAAAGCACCAAATGCTTCTACGCAATAGGATATTTCAAATAAATTATCAATACGACTTACTCTGGTAGCAGATAACATATTATCAAAGTGTACCTGCATGTTTAATGTTCTAGTACTTGTTTTAGCTACAGATGATCTTCTTACACATTTTATTTGTGTGAAGTTTACAACATTATTATATACTGAACCTTGATTAACTATGTCTTTAATATAAACATCATAAGTTCCTCCTGCATCTTCATATGAAAAACCTTGTACTTTATCCATACCGAAAGTAGGATGTTCTATATCGTTATGCCCTTGCACTACATACCATTCTACTACACCGTTTCTAGCACCACCAATAAAACTGTTATTGTTAGAATTGCCATTTCTCCACCACCCATACGCGCCATGATATACATTGTTGGCAGAACTTTTATTGTTTTCTGAAAATGATATAGTATAACTTAATCTGTCATTTATTTGGGGGTTTCGTCTTTTAGATTCTCTCAATAAAACGTTACCTACATTTCCATTTATTTCTCCATTAATAATTTTTAATTCGTTATTGCCAGCACTTGTAGCAGTTAAACAACCTACACCACCAGACGTGGATTTAAATACTTCAAAGGTTGTGTTTTGGTTATCATTAAGGTTTGCTGCATTTGATGGTGAAGCTTGAACATTACTACAGTATCTTTGAGAATAGGAATTAAATGTTACTAAAAAGATAACAGCTATAATGTATAGCGAAATATTTGATTTATTTATATTAAATGTTTTCATAATTTGTTTTGTTATTAAATTAAGTACTATTAATAAAGCAGTTTATGTACTAAAATATAAAACCGTATTACATCACATGAAGTATGTAACATAACGTCTATTTTAGTATTTATTAAGGCTTTATTAAGTCACATTTTATTTGTGAAAATAAGTTGTATTAAGAATAATACAAATGTCTAAACTAGTTTTGATTTAGCTTTACAATATTAAGTTTGTAGTTTTAATATGAGATATCTTAATAACTTAGATAGTTATCACATAAATCCTATTGTTGGTCTCAAAATATTTCACTATTGTAGATACAAATTAAATATATAGGTCATGATATCTCTTTAATAAAAAGAATTGTAAGTTGGTTATATTTACAAGATCTTTATTCAAGAAATAAAAATAGTTTTTGTCATAGATGATTAAATGTTTGGTTTGTAACTTGTTTTTTTTGATGTTAATTTGTGATTAGTTAAAAGTATTATATATACTAATTTACAAGTGGTATAAATCAAGCATTCACTATAATTTTATGAGCATTAGCGAATTAAGTTTAGAATATATGTTAATCGTTCAGATTTTTTATAAGCATAGCTTAATTAGTTTTAAGTTTTTTTATTTGAAGCTTTTTAATAATAAATTCTATTTTAACCCATAAAAACTTATTTGTTCTACTAAACAATTAATTTTTTAATCAATTTATCCAACTTTGAGGTCATTTCACAAAGAATATTATATTAATGATTGTTAAACTTATCTTATAGGCATTAACTTTTGTTAAAAATATGAAAGCAATTTAATTTTACCACAGTGTATAAGTATTCAATAGATATAAATGCAGATTTAGGAGAGGGCATTGGTAACGAGGCGCAACTTATGCCTTTAATTTCGTCTTGCAATATTGCTTGTGGTGGTCACGCAGGAGACGAATTTTCTATGCAACTAGCCGTAAAACTTGCCCAAGCCCAAAAAGTTAAAATAGGGGCACACCCATCGTTTCCGGATAAAAAAAATTTTGGGCGGCTTTCTATGGATTTATCAAGTGCAGCACTGTTTAAAACTATAGAAGATCAAATTAATAGTTTGGTTGCTATTTTAAAGAAAGAGAATGCTACATTACATCATATAAAACCACATGGTGCCTTGTATAATAAAGCAACGACTGATCCTAAAATTGCATCTGTTATAATAGAGGTAATTAAAGCTATACATTTACCTGTGTATTTATATGTGCCTTACAATTCAATTATTGCTAAAATTGCTATTGAAAATAGAATTCCGATAGTGTACGAAGCCTTTGCTGATAGAAATTATAATGATGATTTAACTTTGGTATCTAGACTAAAGGATAATGCAGTTTTACATAATCCAGATGCTGTGTTTGAGCATGTTTTTAGAATGACTTCCAAAGGAAAAGTAAAAACAATCATTGGAAATTACAAAGAAATAAAAGCCAATACCTTTTGTATTCATGGTGATAATCCTAAAGCGTTAGAATTGGTTAATATATTAAGGCATAAATTAGAACTAGAAGGCATACGTATTTTATAAATTATGGCGTTTGATTTAAAATATAAATACTATGGAGCGAATGGAATTCTTGTTGAGTGGCCGCAACGGATTGATGAATCAATATTGAAAGACATTTTAGCCTTTAAATCAAAACTTAAAAATAATAAAGCGGTTGGTACTAAAAATTTACATCATGGGTACGCCTCACTTTTAATTACTTATCAAAACAGTAATTTTAATTTTTCTTCTGAAGTTAATATCTTAAAACAAGTCTATAATACATCAGATATATCAAAAAAGGATAAAAGTGTAATGTGGAAAATACCAGTGTGCTACGATGTGAGTTTTGGAATAGATTTAGAGCAAATTTCAAAAGAAAAGCAAATTTCTATACAAGACATAGTAACCTTACATAGCAAACCAACATACACTATTTTTTTTATCGGCTTTTTACCAGGTTTTTTATATTTAGGCGGTTTAGATAAAGTGCTTTTTACACCAAGAAAAGCAACACCGCGTTTAGCTATCGAAAAAGGTGCATTAGGTATTGGTGGAGCGCAAACGGGTATTTACCCAACTAGTAGCCCAGGCGGTTGGCATATTATTGGTAATTGTCCTATTAATTTTTTTGATATTTCTAAACCAAAACCTTGTTTTGCTCGTGCTGGAGACAGCCTTAAATTTTATCCAATTTCTTTAAAAGAGTTTCACAATATTAAAACTTTAGTAAACGCTGGTGTGTATCAAATAGAAAGTGAGGTATTAAATGATTAAGGTTTTAAAAGCAGGTTTTTATACTACTATCCAAGATTTAGGACGTGTTGGTTGTCAACAATACGGTGTGCCTTTATCTGGTGTTATGGATAAAAGAGCTGCTATATTGGCTAATACTTTGGTTGGGAATACTGCTAATGCTGCTGTATTAGAAATTACAATGAGCGGACCGCATTTACAGTTTGAATGTAATTCTGCAATAGCGATAACTGGAGCAAATATGAGTCCTGTATTACATCATAAACGCATAGGTAATAATCGTTATATTTCTGTTTCTAAAGGAGATATTTTAAGTTTTGGAGCATTACAATCTGGTTTTAGATGTTATTTAGCTATATCGGGCGGTTTTAAAACTCAAAAAATTTTAGGTAGTAAAAGTATGTTTAAGGGTATTACTAAATCATATTCTATAACTAAGAATACTACTTTGACAATATCTCAAAATAGTAAAATACAGCAAGAGCATTTTGCTGGTGTAAAAATTGATGATTCTTATGTTAAAGCTAAAACCCTAGAAGTGTTTCCAGGAATAGAATTTGATATGTTATCAAAAACTCAAAAGCAAAAATTATTTTCAGAATCGTTTTCAATATCTAAAGACAATAATAGAATGGCGTATCAACTTAATGAAACTATAGAAAACGCTTTAGAAGGAATAATTACTTCACCCGTATTACCTGGTACTGTACAACTAACACCATCAGGGAAATTGATAGTTTTAATGCGAGATTGTCAAACCACAGGAGGCTACCCAAGAGTTATGCAATTAACAGAAAATGCAATAAGTAGTCTGTCTCAAAAATTTGTAGGAGAAAAGATTGTTTTTAAGTTAAAAAACTAAAACTTAACTTTAATATCTTTTAAAACATCAAGAGATACTTCGCTTTTTTCAGAAGTTTCCATATAACGTCTGTAAATTTTAGAATTTCGTTTTTGAAGAGTATCGCTTTCTGGTTTTAATATTTTAGAAGTGCCAATTCTATCGGCACCAGATTCTAAATACTTTACAGCGCTTTCAAAGTCTGCTATACCGCCAGAAGCCTTAATTTTAGCATTGTTTTTTACTGTCTTTTTCATAATTTTAACTGCAGTAAAAGTAGCGCCTCCAGAAGCAAATCCTGTTGAGGTTTTTACAAAATCAGCATTAGCATCTACGGCTATTTCACAAGCCTTTACTATTTCATTTTTGTTAAGCTCAGAAATTTCAATAATTACTTTTAAGGTTACGTCTCCAATGGCACGTTTAACGTCTGCTATATCTCTTAAAACAGAAACATAATTCCTGCTTTTTAAATAACCTAAATTTATAACCATATCTATCTCGTCAGCACCATCTTCTACAGCATTTTTAGCTTCAGCAATTTTACTTTCTGTAGATGAAGCACCAAACGGAAACCCTACAACTGTACACACTTTTAAATTTGTATTCTTTAAAAGTTGTTTCGCTATTTTTACATAACACCCATTGATGCATACTGAAAAATAATTATGTGCTTTTGCTATTTTACAGACATTAATAATATCTCTTTCTGTAGCAGTTGGCTTTAAAAATGTATAGTCTATATAGTTAGATAAATTCATAAATAAAAGTAGGTTTCCTTTTAAAATTATTATAAATTAAAATGTACTTATTGGGGCGATAAGATTTGTTGTGAAATTAAAAAAAAAGTACAAACGAAGCGGAGTCGTTCTACATATTTATCAACAGATTAATAAACATTTAAAAGTAAACATTATTATACAACAAGGTTGTTTTATATTCTATTTTTCGATAAACGGAGTTAATGTATAGATTTAATAATTGATAAACAGTGAGTTATGTGTTTTAGTATAAAAAGCATTTTTTATGCTAAATACACTATAAAATTTAAGACGAAGAATAAATTTTAGTTGTTTTAATTGTTTCTTAAAAGTGCATTTATCTATCCTATTATTTTACTTTTTTAAACCAACTGTGCATTTTGAGTTAAAATAAATAGTTTAATGTAGCTTCTGCATAGAGTCCATAATTCGATGACTGAATTTTTTCAAAATGAACAACGTTTTATTAAAATATATACATTTAATATTTTGAGTATAATTTGCGATGTTATTCTAAAAGGCTAAATTATTGACGAGTCTTCTAGATAATAGAAATTATAACTCAAATTAGTATTTTTTTAATTCAAGTATTAATTTACTGAAAATGCGGATAAATGAATTGACGTTTTTTAAGCTTCATTTTTTAATTAAATAGCTGTAATTGTAAATCCTGCTTTTCTTAAAAGGTTAATTACACCTTCTTCTCCAGCTAGATGACCAGCACCAACAGCGAAAAAAGTAGGTTGGTCTGTAGCTAGCGATTTAATTTTAGAAATCCAGTTCTTATTACGATTATTTAAAAACACATCTTGATATTTACCAAAGGAGTTGTTTTTGTCTTCAACTACCATTTTTAGTAATTCTGAAATATCTTCATCACTATATAATTCAAGCATTTTTGCAAAATTTTCTTTGTCGTACTTAAGCTTATCTTTAGCTGTTTTTAATAAATCGTTTATCTGATCTTGATACGGTATGGTATCAAACACTTTTAATTGATCTTCTATGGTTTCTAAACCTTTAATGTCTTCGTCTTGTGTTTTTGCAATTTTAACCAACTCTAATTCATAAGATTGAATTGGACAATCTAACATTTTTGGGTATAACATTGTAGACAAAAAGAAAGGTTTTATGTTTAACATAGTTTTTAAAGGCATTCCTAAATATTCTAAAAAGAAGGTTTCTAATGTTTTATAATCTTCTTCAGAAACAAAATCATTTAAGGTTTTACCGTTTTTCATAAACATGTTACCCATCATTTTTTGTTGTAATCCAGGATCGTCCATATCAATCTCTAATACAATTTGAGTGGTGTCATCTAAAGCTTTCTTTACATCTTCATCAAATGAAGCGTTACAGGTAAGATGAATTGTTCCGAATAGGTATGACGGTTTTTCAAGCGTATTCCCGCTAATTTTCCAGAGTGTAGATTTTTCTAAATCTTGAGCAGTTATTGAAAAAATTGATAAAAAGGTGGCTAATGTGAGTAAAATGGATTTCATAAAGTAGTTTTGTTTTGTAATAAGTAACCAAAACTAATAACTTGTTACAAAAAAAAGCAACGTTTATCTTAAAAAAGATTCACGTTGCTTTTCAAACTAAACCAACCAAATTTTATATTTACTAATAAGTCGTTAGGGTTTTTAATAACTAACATTAAAAATTTGTTATTAAACAAAAAAAGCAGCGTTCATCTTAAGGGAGATTTTCGCTGCTTTTCAAACTAACTAACCAAACTAAACTAAACTAAACTTTATATTTTTTTTACTAAGTCGTTTTGATTTCTAAAAACTAACATATCATTAAAAGCATCTAACAAAATAATGCTATCTGTTGTTACTTTTCCTGCTAAAATCTCTTTACTTAAAGCATTTAGTACTTCTTTTTGTATGACGCGTTTTACAGGTCTGGCACCATATTCTGGATTATAGCCTTTTTCTGCTAAATAGCTTACCGCTTCTTTTGTAGCATCAAACGTTATATTTTGCTGCCCTAACATTTTGGTTAAGCTTTTTAATTGTAAACCAACAATATCAACAATATTTTCCTTAGTTAAGGGTGCAAACATTACGGTATCATCAATTCTATTTAAAAATTCTGGTCTCACTGTTTGCTTCAATAATGCTAGAACATCAACTTTTGCAGCTTCAATTGCAGAATCAATATCTTTAGTTGCTTCAAAACGCTCTTGTATAATGGCGCTACCCATATTAGAAGTCATTATTATTATAGTATTTTTAAAATCTGCTACACGTCCTTTATTGTCTGTTAAATGTCCTTCATCTAAAACCTGTAATAGTATATTGAAGGTGTCAGGGTGTGCTTTTTCAATTTCGTCTAATAACACTACAGAATACGGTTTACGCCTTACAGCTTCAGTTAATTGTCCGCCCTCATCATAACCAACATATCCTGGAGGTGCACCAACCAATCTGCTTACTGCATGACGTTCTTGGTATTCACTCATGTCTATTCTGGTCATGGCGCTTTCATCATCAAATAAATAAGCAGCAAGTGCTTTAGCTAACTCTGTTTTCCCCACACCAGTTGTTCCTAAAAATAAAAAGGTGCCAATAGGTTTTTGTGGATTTTGTAAACCCGCACGACTTCTTCTAACTGCGTCACTCACAGCCTCAATAGCTTCTTCTTGTCCTACAACTCGTTTATGTAATTCATCTTCTAACTTCAGTAGTTTTTCACGCTCACTTTGCAACATTTTAGTAACAGGAATCCCTGTCCATTTTGCTACAACTTCGGCAATATCATCATAAGTAACCTCTTCTTTAATTAAAGAAGTTTCAGATTGTGCTTGTAATTGCTTTTGGAGGTGCTCAAGTTGTTCTTGGGCTTCTTTTATTTTACCATAGCGTAACTCTGCTACCTTACCATAATCGCCTTCACGTTCTGCCTTTTCAGCTTCTAGCTTGTAGTTTTCAATATCTTGTTTTGTATTCTGAATATTATCTACAACCGTTTTTTCTGATTTCCACTTGGCATTTATCTCATTGCGCTGTTCTTTTATATTTGCTAAATCTGCACGTAATGATTTTAATTTCGTTTCATCTTTTTCGCGCTTAATGGCTTCAATTTCGATTTCTAGTTGCATGATTTTACGATCTAGAACATCCAATTCTTCTGGTTTAGAATTAATTTCCATACGCATTTTTGCAGCAGCTTCATCCATTAAATCAATCGCTTTATCTGGTAAAAATCTATTAGTAATGTAACGCTCTGATAATTCTACTGCGCCAATAATAGCATCATCCTTAATACGTACTTTATGGTGTGCTTCGTATTTTTCTTTAATTCCTCTTAATATTGATATAGCACTCTCGGTATCTGGCTCATTTACCATTACTTTTTGGAAACGACGCTCTAAGGCTTTATCTTTTTCAAAATACTTTTGGTATTCGTCCAAAGTAGTAGCACCAATAGCACGCAACTCGCCACGCGCTAAAGCTGGTTTTAAAATGTTAGCAGCATCCATAGCGCCTTGACCGCCACCAGCACCTACAAGTGTGTGAATTTCGTCTATAAACAATACAATATCACCATCACTAGTAGTTACTTCTTTAATCACTGCTTTTAAGCGTTCTTCAAATTCACCTTTGTATTTAGCGCCTGCGATAAGCGCACCCATATCTAAAGCAAAAATTTGTTTTTCTTTTAAATTTTCTGGTATATCACCATCAATAATTCTATGCGCTAAGCCTTCGGCAATAGCAGTTTTACCTGTACCTGGTTCTCCTACTAAAATAGGATTGTTTTTAGTACGTCGGGATAAAATTTGAAGTATTCTGCGTATTTCTTCATCGCGTCCAATTACTGGGTCTAGCTTACCATCTTTTGCTAATTGGTTTAAGTTTTTTGCGTATTTATTAAGCGAATTATAGGTGTCTTCTTGACTTTGCGATGTTACATTTTCTCCCTTTCGTAACTCTTCTATAGCTGCTTTTAAGTCTTTTTCGGTAACGCTTTGGTCTTTTAGCATTTGCGCTATTTTACTGTTTGATTTAAATACAGCTAAAATTAAATGCTCTATAGACACAAAATCGTCCTTTAATTTTTTAGCAATTATAGAGGCTTCATTTAGAGTTTTTCCAGCATCGCGAGATAGCATGAGTTCGCTACCCGACACTTTTGGGAAACTTTCTAATTGTTTGTCTAAGGCTTGTTGTAGTATGGATACGTTTACATTTAATTTTTTTAAAATGAATGGTAATACGTTTTCGTCCACCTCAAAAATACCTTTAACGATGTGTTCGTTTTCAATCTGTTGATGCCCAAAACTTTGCGCGACTTGTTGCGCTTGTTGTATGGCTTCTTGCGATTTTATAGTATAATTATTAAAATTCATTATATGTGTTTTATATTCTTTTTCGTTAACTTTACGTGATGAGTAAGTCAATTACCTTACCAAATTGAGTAGCGTTTTAATTTGCGACAAAATGTCTTGAATTTCCCTAAGAATAATGACGTTTAGTCAGTTGTAAGTAGTAGTTAATGTAATCGACTTATAGTAAATATATTAGAGTAAGCACATAACAGTGGAGCGTTAGGGATTGTAGTGGATAGCCCACAGCCCGACGCAGGAGGTGCGAGGACTTGTAACGTAAAGCCCGACCCTTGGGTAACGCCCAAAACCGTATATACTAAATGTGTAGAATTTTAGTTTATATTAAAAAGAAAAATTAATAGCAACAAAATGGGATTATTAGATAAATTATTTGGAGGCGAAAAAGAGAAGCGAGAGGAAAAGGTTTTACCGTGGATTCCTTTAAACGATTTGAAACAGCTTGATTATATTAAAAAGAAATCTGCTATAAAAACACAAGTTATTTTTAAACATTCAACACGATGTGGTATTAGTAGCATGGTACAGCGCCAGTTTATTAGTGAGTATAATTTTAGTGAAAAAGAACTGGATTTATATTACTTAGATATTTTGAGTTATCGCCAAATTTCTGATGAAGTTGGGTATAAATTTCAATTAATACACCAATCGCCACAACTTTTAGTGATAAAAAATGGAACGTTGGTGGCCAATGCGTCTCACGGGCAAATTAATCAGGTGGATTTAAATAGATTTGTATAATTTTTACTTTTGAATACCGATTATCTTTTTGTTTACGGCACATTGCAACAGGATTTGAATAATGAGATGTCTCAATTTTTATCGCAGAATGCTGAAGTTATTGCAAAGGGATGTATTCATGGTAAACTTTACATTATTTCTTGGTTTCCTGGGGCGGTTTTAAGTACTGGTACTGCAAACCGTGTATATGGTACTGTTTTTAAGTTACAACATGCTTTTAAAACTTTTAAAGTACTTGATGCGTATGAAGGTTGCGACCTAAGCCAGCCCAATACCAGCTTATTTACAAGAGACATTACAACAGTTTTTTTAGAGAATGGTACTTCTGTAGCTGCATGGGTGTATCTTTACAACCAAAATGTAGACCATAAAATACAGATTTTATCTGGGGATTTTCTAAAAGATGCAAACAGCTAAATTTACCGATACTTTTTTTCATAACCTTACAATTGATTTGGATATAGATGTACCAAAACAATTTACCTTTCCGTTTTATTATACACCGCACCAATTAAGTGTTTTAGCTGCTGAGGATTTACAGCGTTACTTAGACACACAAACCGATTTTGTACATAATTTTGGATTGGATGCGAACACTGATGGTATACAAATAGGGAAGATGTTTGGGGTAATGGTGGTGCAAACTACAACCGGAAAGTTGGGGTATTTAGCGGCATTTTCTGGAAAGTTGGCCGAAAGTAATTACCACAAAGGTTTTGTGCCTACAGTTTTTGATACGCTTAACGAAAATGGATTTTATAAAAAAGGCGAAGCTACATTAAACCAACTTAATTGGGATATTACACAATTAGAAAATGCGGAAGCATTAAGGATTGCAAAAGCTGCTTTGGAAGATACGCATAGTACTTTTGAAACCGAGTTACAAGCGTTTAAACAAGATATAAAAGCGAAAAAAACCGCACGTAAGTTAGAACGCGAAAAAGCTTTGAATACTTTGTCTGAAGTGGCATATAAACGTTTAGATGAAACGTTAAAACAACAGAGTATTTATTATCATTTTCGTTTGAAGGATTTAAAACAAGAAGGAGAAGCTAAAATTGCAAAAGCCACAGCTAATTTAAATACGCTTACACAACCTATTGAAGCACTTAAAGCTAAACGTGCTAAACTTTCTGCATCTCTACAAAAGCGGTTACACGCACAATATCGGTTTTTAAATGCTGAAGGCAAAACTAAAGATTTACTAGATATTTTTAATGATGCTAGGGTGCCACCACCTGCAGGTTCGGGAGAATGTGCTGCACCAAAATTATTTCAATACGCTTATGAGAACCAATTGAAACCTATTGCTATGGCAGAATTTTGGTGGGGCGCTTCACCAAAATCTGAAGTACGCAAGCATAAACAATACTACCCATCTTGCCGTAGTAAATGCGAACCTATTTTAGGCCACATGATGCAAGGTTTAGATGTAGAGGCTAACCCAATACAAATAATTACAGAGCATAAAGCAGCACTAGATATTGTTTATGAAGATGACTATTTGTTATTAGTAAACAAACCGCCTGAGTTTTTATCGGTGCCTGGGAAGCATATTACAGCATCTGTACTTACACGAATGAAACGCTATTTGCCAAAAGCCAAAGGGCCGCTATTGGTGCATAGATTAGATATGTCTACCTCTGGATTGTTGCTAATAGCTAAAAACGAAAAAACACATAAAAATTTACAAAAACAGTTTATAGCACGTAGTATTAAAAAACGCTATGTGGCGATTTTGGATGGCGAAATTTCTGCGAAAACAGGTATTATTGATTTGCCATTGCGAGTAGATTTAGATAACCGTCCGCAACAATTAGTATGTTACGAGCATGGTAAACCTGCCAAAACTAGATATGAAGTTGTTGGTGTTGAAAATGGTAAAACTAGAATTCACTTTTATCCTATTTCTGGACGTACCCACCAATTGCGTGTGCATGCGGCGCATGTAGATGGGTTACATACGCCAATTCTTGGTGACGATTTATATGGTGTTAAAGGCGAACGTTTACATTTGCATGCAGAAAAACTCACATTTACGCACCCTGTAACATTTAAAGTTTTAGAGGTCCTTTGTGAAGCTCCTTTTTAATAATTACAAACACGTATTGTGATATTTAAATTGTTGATTTTATGTGTTTTACAATATAAAAGGTTATTCGTCGAAAAACACTCTACTTATTTAATCACTATACATCGTTCTTTAGCTTAAAATTCACAAATGTGTTATCTTTAAGCTATTATTTTTAACCCTACTATAATGAATTTAAAATTACTTTTTGGAGTTCTTCTGTTTAACGTATCAATAGCATTAGCCCAAACAATAGATATTAGATATAATCAGTTAGGTTATTTTAGTACTAGAGAAAAAACTATTAGTCTTAACTCAGCAAGTAACTTTTCACCCCAATCTTTTTCGGTGTTAGATGCTAATGATAATGTAGTGCTTTCTGGTACTTCAGAGGTGGTTAGATTTTGGTCTGATGCTCAAGAATATGTATCAAAAGTGGATGTTTCTGAAATTTCTACAACAGGAGTTTACAGACTTCAAATAAATAATAGTGAAGTAAACTTTAATGTAGGTACTGATATATACGAATCTATTTCAAGCGCAAGCTTAAAATACTATTATTTTAATAGGGCTTCTACAGTTATTTCATCAACTTACGGAGGTGTGCATGCAAGATCTATGGGGCATCCAGATACTAATGTAAGGGTACATAGTTCAGCAGCATCAGCATCACGACCAACAAATACTGTAATATCATCACCAAAAGGATGGTATGATGCAGGAGATTATAACAAATATATAGTAAACAGTGGTATTTCAACATATACACTTTTAGCAGCTTTTGAGCATTTTGATACGTACTACAAGAGTAAAACACTTAATATTCCAGAAACAGGTGGTACGTTACCAGATGTGTTAGACGAAGTAAAATGGAATTTAGATTGGATGTTAACAATGCAAGAACCCGCTGATGGTGCTGTATATCATAAACTTACAGGATTAAATTTTTCTGGTAGAATAATGCCAAATAATTATAATGCGCAACGTTATGTAGTTGGTAAAAGTACTTCTGCAGCACTAAATTTTGCAGCGGTTATGGCTGTAGCTTCTAGAGTTTATGCTGAATATGAGACTGAATTACCAGGATATAGCGCTACTCTTTTAAATGCAGCAGAAGCTGCTTATGCATGGGCAGAAGCTAACCCAACTCAATATTTTACAAACCCTTCGGATGTTAGAACGGGTGAATATGGTGATGGTAATGTTACCGATGAATTTCAATGGGCTGCTGTAGAGTTATTTGTTACCACAGGAAATACTGACTATAGTAACGATATTAACATATTTAGTATTGGTAATGGTACTCCTAGTTGGCAGTATACTGCCCCATTAGCGTTAATATCAATATTACATCACGATACCGTATTTTCTTCAAATATTAGTAATACCGCCAGAAGTACGTTTTTAAATACTGCTAATACGCTAAAAAATGGCGTAGAAAATGGAGCTATGAATATTACTATGGGTACTTCTAATTTCGATTATGTGTGGGGTAGTAACGGTGTAGCTGCAAATCAAGTGGTTTTATTAATTAGGGCTTATGAGTTAACTGATGATGAATCCTTTTTAGATGCTGCTTATGTAGCTATGGATTATTTGTTTGGAAGAAACGGAACAGGGTATAGTTATGTAACAGGGTTTGGAGATGTATCTACAACTTTCCCTCATCACAGAGTCTCGGATGCCGATGGCGTTGCAGCACCAGTACCAGGAATGCTAAGTGGTGGTCCTAATCCAGGAAGGCAAGATGGTTGCTCTGGTTATATAAATACATCGAATGCTGGATCTTATGTTGACGATTGGTGTTCTTACGCTTCAAATGAAGTGACCATTAACTGGAATGCGCCATTAGCTTATGCCGTAAATGCTTTAAATTTCTATCAAAATAATGCAGCATTAAGTACAGAAGATTTTAGTTTGTCGCCTTCTAATGCTGTAGTGATATATCCAAATCCAACACAAGGCCAATTCAACATAAAGTCTTCAAAAACCATTACATCAGTAGTGATTTATGATATGCTTGGGCAAATAGTACACACATCTACCACAACACAATTAAATTTAACTAACTTTAAAAGTGGTTTATATGTCTTAAAAATCACTAATACAGATAATGAAATAGATATTAAGAATATAATAAAACAATAAAAATAAGAATATGTCTAATATCACTATTAAGTTTTAGTTATACATATGTATTTTTAAATTTAAGATTATTTAAGATTAATTCTTCTCAATGATAACGTACCTGTATATAATTAAATCTCATTTCTCACAATTACCATTTTAATTATAGAGCCACACGATTTTAGTATATTTGCAATCTTTAAACTATTAATTGTCAGTATCAATACATATTAAAAATCTATTATAATGAAACTAAAATTAAGTATTACACTAGTATTATTTAATGTACTAATTTGTGTATCTCAAACTATAGATATAAGGTACAACCAATTAGGGTATTTTAATAATAGATCTAAAATTATCAGTTTAACATCAGGTGATAACTTTTCACCACAATCCTTTAATGTTTTAGATGCTAATGATGCTATAGTACTTTCTGGAACTTCTAAGTTGGCTACATATTGGGCTGATGCACAAGTATATGTATCACAAGCCGATATATCCGCTATAAATACCGCTGGTGTTTATACGTTTAAATCTGCTAATAAAGAAGTGTCTTTTACAGTGGGCACCGATATTTATAAATCTATTTCTAGTGCAAGTTTAAAATACTACTATTACAGTAGAGCTTCCACAGCTATTCCAAAAAAATATGGTGGTGTTTATGCAAGACCTATGGGGCATCCTGACACTAATGCGCGTGTTCATAGTTCTGCAGCATCAGCGTCAAGACCTGTAAACACTGTAATTTCATCACCAAAAGGGTGGTATGATGCTGGCGATTACAATAAATATATAGTAAACAGCGGTATTTCAACATATACACTTTTAGCAGCTTTTGAGCATTTTGATACGTACTATAAAAGTAAAACACTAAATATTCCTGAAACAGGAGGTGATGTACCAGACGTACTCGATGAAATAAAATGGAATTTAGATTGGATGCTTACTATGCAAGAGCCAAGCGACGGCGGTGTGTACCATAAGCTTACAGGATTAAATTTTTCCAACAAAATTATGCCAGAGAACTACAAGTCACAACGTTATGTAGTTGGTAAAAGTACTGCTGCAGCATTAAATTTTGCTGCGGTTATGGCAGTAGCATCTAGAATTTACGCAAATTACGAAACAGCACTACCAGAATACAGTACCACGCTTTTAGAAGCAGCAGAGACTGCTTATACATGGGCAAAAGCTAACCCTAAAGTATATTTTACAAACCCTAAAGATGTAACAACTGGTGAGTATGGTGATAACAATGTTGCAGACGAATTTGAATGGGCTGCCGTAGAGTTATTTATTACTACTAAAAAAACAGAATACAATAAAGCTATTAAAGTATCAAATATTGATAATAAAGTACCTGGTTGGCGATATACAGATGGTTTAGCGTTAATATCTATGTTGTATCATAAAACGTTGTTTCCTTCAAACACTATTACTAGTGCTAAAAACTCGTTTTTAAGTACAGCAGATAAAATAAAGCATCAAGTAGAACATTCAGCGATGCATATATCTATGGGAATTGATGATAAAGATTATACTTGGGGCAGTAATGCTGTAGCAGCAAACCAAATACTACTATTAATTAGAGCTTATGAGTTTACTAAAACTAATGCTTATTTAGATGCTGCTTATACTGCTATGGATTATCTATTAGGTAGAAATGGCACAGGATTTTGTTATGTTACAGGCTTTGGAGATATGCCTACTACATATCCGCATCATAGAATATCAGAGGAAGATGGTATTGAGGCACCAATTCCTGGTATGTTATCTGGTGGTCCTAACCCTGCGAGGCAGGATAAGTGTTCTGGTTATTTAAATACATCTAAGGCGGGTTCTTATGTAGATGCATGGTGTTCCTTCGCTTCAAACGAAGTAGCTATTAATTGGAATGCACCATTGGCTTATACTTTAAATGCTTTAAATTTTTATGGGAATACTGCTCCATAAGGTTTTAGGAGATGTATTATTTAAATTTTGCGACGGTAGTAAAGCCATCTTTTTAATTATGTTTTGCGTTTGTCTTTTTGTTGATAAATACGTGTAAGTACGTATAGATTTTTTGGTGCGAAAATTCTAATTTCGCTTATCGAACGATATAGTGCATTAAAACGAAATTGTATCTAAATTATTGGTGCTAAATTGAACTTAACAAAATCAACGATTGACATGAATGTCGTAAAAATGTCGTATTTAAACCGTTATCAAGATGATAGTTTCATAATTAGTTTTGACAAAAAGTAAACGATATTAATTATGAATGAAATTGGAAAAAAAATTAGAGATGTTAGAAAGAAAAAAGGTCTATCTCAAGAAGAGTTAGCTGAATCTGCTAAAATTAATTTGAGAACTATTCAACGGATTGAAAATTATGAAAGTGAACCGAGAGGAAAAACTCTGAATTTAATTTGCCAAGTTTTAGACTTAAATACAGAAGACATTCTAGATTACGGAAAAAAAACTGACAGAAGCTATTTAGCTTACTTTCATTTATCTGTATTATTTGGTCTTATTATTCCAACAGGTAATATAGTACTTCCATTTATCTTATGGGTAACGAAGAAAGATAAAATAATTCATTTGAAGGATATTGGAGCTAATCTTTTGAATTTTCAAATTATTTGGACTCTACTTGCTTTTTTTGTGTTGATAATCGGAGCATTTTTAAAAATTATACATTTAGATATTGGACCAGGAAGTTTAATACTGTCACTATATTTCTGGCTTTTTCTTTATCTTTTAAATATCATTTTACCAATAATCTTTGCAATCAAAGTTAACAAAGGAAAAATAGGAAACTTTTATCCGAACATAATAAAATTAATAAAATGACTGGTGCTAACATCATATTAAAATAATTACCGTTTAGTGCTTAAATAAAGACTACTTAAGTCGTTCTCTTCTACAGTAATGACGTTAATGGGTTTGCCTTTTTGTTGTTTAAGATTACTTCGGTCGTTCTTTCTTTGTAATGAGGCTAATGGATTTGTTCTTGGATTTTTTATGAAAATTCGTCATTGCGAGGACGTAGGACGCGGCAATCTGGTTAATTGTATGTTGGGTTTGACTTTTTGTTGTTTGAGATTACTTCGGTCATGCTTCCCTCGTAATGACGTTAAGGAGTTTGTTCTTTGGAGTTTTAATGGAAATTCATCATTTAGATTAACTAATTTTTGTTTTTAATTTAACTTGAACTATAGATTTCATTAACATTTTTAAAAGTAGATTTATTATATGTTTGACTTAAACAATCAATATACTTTAATGAAAAAATATTCTTATTTATTTATTTTTTTTCCATTTCTAACGTTTCAATCTTATTCACAAACGATTGAAATGAATGGAACCATAATCGATTCAGAAACGAAAAACCCTATTGAGTTTGTAAACATTGGTATACTAAATAAGAATAAGGGAACAATTTCTAATCTAAATGGTGAGTTTAACTTGAGCGTTTCCAAAGCGTTATTGAATAATAGTCTAACTATAAGCCATGTTAGCTATTATACTATCAAAATTGCTATCAAGAATTTTAAAGACCAAACAATAAGTCTTGAACCTAAAACAAATAAGCTATCCGAAGTTATAATTTCAAACAGAAAGAAAAGAAATAGGAAAATCGGAGTTAAAAGTTACAACCCATTATTATGGCTTGGTGCAATTTCTGAAGATATAGACATTATCGAAAATGCTCAAAGGATAAATATTCCCGATACATCTGTAAAAGTAAAATATATAAATATCTACTTACGTAGCGGTTTCAAATCTGACAGCAGTTTTATTAGAATAAACTTTTATAAAAATGTAGATAATAAACCTGATGAAAAGATAGTCTTTGAAAATATCGTTCAGAAAAAAAAGATTGAACCAGGTTGGTTACAAATTGACTTGACAAAACAAAATATTTACTTAGAAGAAGATTTTTTTATTGGAGTAGAATTTATACCAGATTTTAAAAACAAACTTGAGGTATATATTGGAGCAATATTGACCAAGGGGAAAGGCTACTCTAGAAGGAATAGTCAAGGAGAATGGAATAAACTACAAGGAGCATCTACAATAAATGTAGAAATTGAATATTAAAAAGTCTACGCATAATAATGGCTATAAATGCACGCACTCTAAAACTCATTCAAAATTTTCAGCCTAATGTGTATTTGTAAAGTTTAGTTATAACTCACACATTTACTCATATACATAACCAACACGCATAACAAACAACTCCCAAATCACTTTGGGAGTTTTTGTTTTATTTCTAAATCCCCGCCAACGCGCTAGAAGAAGAATTTATAATCTGTTTTACCTGTATTTTTAAATCTTCACCTGTATCAAATATCATTTGTTCTTCGGTGGGGAATGGTACCGCACGAAGCTCTAAAAACGGTATTAAACTAGATTCTAATGCTCTTCGATCACCTCGTGATGTGGCGTAAATATGTTCGAATATAAATTCGCTACTTATCGGAAAGGCATCAACTAATTGGTTGTTGCTTAAGTTATAATATTCCACATTTCCTGTAATTTGTGAGGCTTTAAATTGTGTGAATTCATAATACTCGCAACGTACGGTTTTCATACGGTCTATCTTTATGGTATTACCCAAGCTGTCTTTTACAACCTTTCCATCCTGTATTAAATCTTCTTGCCCATCAACAATCTGCTTTTCTTTAATAATTTGGCGTTCTTTTATTTGTTCTGGCGAAATGTCGATATTTCTCAGGTTTACTTTCATGTTATAGTCGTATGTCAACTTTTCTTCAGGAATACTGTGAAATTGTAACCAAAAATTAGTTAAACCATAGCTGCTAAAGTTTAGTAAATCGTTTTCTAAACGTGCTGGAATAATTTTTCCAGAATCGTTAATCATATCAACAAGTACAAAATCTGTCCCTTTTTGGTGTGCTATGTTCATTAACTCCCGCGTGTCTTTATAGTTGGGGTTAATCTCGTCTATCTCTCGCAGTTTATCATAAGCAGCTCTAATATCAAACTTATTTTTAGAGTTTAATAGTGCTTGTGCGTTGTTGTATAATTGTAAAGACGCACTGTTTCTGTAGGTAATAATATCGCTACTATAATCATTAAAATTAAAGCGTATTGCGTTACCATTAACGTAAAGTGGCAATAAGGGTTTAATAATTTCTTGTCGGTTATCTAAACTAGAGTAAGCGTCAAAAATACGTAGATAGCTCTCTGGGTTATTGTCCTTCTTTAAAAAACTAATATTTTCTAAATCGCGAGCATTCGCCTTAGCGTAGGCTTCTTCTAAAAGCATGATAATATTTGCTTTTCCTCTTCGGTCTTTATTTATTTTGAGTTTGCCTATGGCATCATTTATGGCGCGGTCGTAGTTGCCATAGCTAATGGTTTTTTCCATTTGTCGTCTCGTACTGCAAGATAACAGAGTACCAAATACTAATACTGAAAGTAATAATTTTTTCATAGGTTAAAATGTTTTGGTTATTGGTTGTACTTTTCAATAGTTGTGCCAAAATATTGATTAATACTATGAAATGCTAACTAATTGGGTTAAAATACATTAATTTACTATTTATTGAAGGTTTATTCTTTCTTATTTTGATTGTCTTTTATGCTTTGTAGTAATTATTTATAGAAGCACTAACTAAAAATTAAGCACTAGGTTAATACACAAATGCGCATAATCTATCTTTAGTTTTTGCGTAGTACATCATAATATATATTTTAGAATCTGTTACTCAAACTTAAGTGTTTTTTCCTTTTCTATAGAAAAAGAATAATAAAATATAGGTTTCATTAGTAGGTTAATAAATCGGTGTATAACTTGCTTAGTTAATAGATGTATTTTGATGTTTTTAAGTGTTCTATTTGTTATTTTTGCACAATTATTTAACGACAATTTAATTTTATGCAACGCGACGAACAAATTTTTGAATTGATTCAAGCAGAAAAAGAGCGCCAATTACATGGTATAGAACTGATAGCATCAGAAAATTTTGTAAGCGACCAAGTGATGGAAGCAGGGGGTTCTGTACTAACCAACAAATATGCCGAAGGCTATCCCGGAAAGCGTTATTATGGTGGTTGTGAAGTGGTAGATGAAGTAGAAACCATAGCTATAGAACGCGCAAAAACACTCTTTAATGCAGAATATGTTAACGTACAGCCACACTCTGGAAGTCAAGCCAATACTGCAGTGTACCATGCTTGTATAAAACCAGGTGATACTATTTTAGGTTTCGATTTGTCTCACGGTGGGCATTTAACACATGGCTCTCCAGTTAACTTTTCTGGGCGCTTGTACAACCCTGTATTTTACGGTGTTGAAAAAGAAACAGGCGTTTTAAATTATGATAAAATTCAAGAGATTGCTACTAAAGCGCAACCTAAGCTTATTATTGCTGGGGCGTCTGCATATTCAAGAGATATAGATTTTAAGCGTTTTAGAGTTATTGCAGATAGTGTTGGTGCCATTTTACTAGCCGATATTTCGCATCCATCAGGATTAATTGCTAAAGGTATTTTAAACGATCCCTTACCACATTGTCATGTTGTAACAACCACCACACATAAAACCTTAAGAGGTCCAAGAGGTGGTATGATTATGATGGGTAAAGATTTTGAAAACCCATTTGGTATCACATTAAAAAGTGGGAAACTTAGAAAAATGTCGTCTTTGTTAGATTCTGCTGTTTTTCCAGGAAACCAAGGTGGCCCGTTAGAGCATATTATAGCAGCAAAAGCAATTGCGTTTGGCGAAGCTTTAACTGACGATTTTTTACAATACCAATTGCAAGTCAAAAAGAACGCATCAGCTATGGCCGATGCTTTAATAGCTAAAGATTATCATATTATTTCTGGTGGAACAGATAACCACATGATGCTTATCGATCTTAGAAATAAAGACGTTTCTGGTAAAGATGCAGAACAAGCCTTAGTAAAAGCAGATATTACCGCCAATAAAAACATGGTACCGTTTGATGATAAATCGCCATTTGTAACCTCAGGAATTCGTTTAGGTACAGCTGCCATTACCACACGAGGTTGTAAGGAAGACGATATGCGAGCTATAGTAGAGCTTATCGATGAAGTTATCACTAACTACGATAACGAAGCGGTGTTACGTGCCGTAAAAGCTAGAGTAAATGGAATGATGAAAGATAGACCTTTATTTGTGTAACCCACATAAATTGAGATAATTATATAAAAAAATCCTGCCTTGTGTGGGATTTTTTTATGGCGTTACCCTGTCGGGTCAGGCTTTCGGCAGTCGCTCCTCCTACGTCGGGAGCTTCAACAAATGCCTCAATCCTTAACGCACTTATCCGCCAAATTTTTTTATTCAAGGCATAAGTCATGTCTGCAATTATTATTTATAAGACCTCACAGGTTTCGAAACCTGTGAGGTCTTCACGTTACATGGTATTTTATATTCATTCAACTCTACTAAGTCAATCTTCTAAGGCATCATTGTTATCACTCCTGTAAATATTTAGTTAGAACTGTTTCTATCATAACGAGATAAATTTTAAGAATTCTTTTAGGGATTCAAAGTTTCATAAACCCTATATTTAGCTTCAAAAACAACATGCGATTACTTACACTCGGTTTATTATTTGTATTAAGTTTAAATGCAACACTTATGGCGCAAGACACCAAGAAATTACCGTATTACGAAATTCCTGAAGCTGCAGAAACCTACACAGCAGGAACTTCTATATCGAGAATGATTGATGGATTAGGGTTTCGTTATTATTGGGCCACAGAAGGTTTACGACCTGAAGATTTAGCATATAAACCAAGTGCGTCTAGTAGAACGTCTGGTGATACTATAGAGCATTTATTTGGCTTATCTAATTTTATACTTAGTACTGTAATAAAAGATTATAAACCTGTAGACGGCACAGAAATGACTTTTGAGCAAAAGCGTAAACAAACATTATTGAACTACAAAAAAGCATCAGATATTTTAAGAGCTACGGATGATATTTTGGAAATAAACCACAATAAGTTTCCATTTTGGAATGTTATAAATGGTCCAATTGCAGATGCTTTGTGGCATTGTGGGCAGGTTGTAATGTTACGTCGTGCCTCTGGAAACCCATTTAACTCAAAAGTAAGTGTGTTTTCAGGAACGTTGCGAGAGTAACTATAAGTAGCTTAACCACCACTTATCCTTATTATTAGCTTTATATATCATGTATTTTTTACTCGGAACATAGAGTAGGGCAATTACTAAAAGCCAAACCGTATATACAGTGAATAAAGAATATCCATAGTCTGATAGTTTAGCATTCATAAACACATCTTTAGTTAAAATCATATGTTCCCAATTACCACCAAATAGTATAATACCAACTATAGCTAAAACATGTATTAATAAAATATGTAAGAAATAATAGAATAAAGGTACGCGTCCAAAGACTAATAGAAAGTCTGTTACTTTATTTTTTATATTTTCAATAGCATATAAAAATAGAAGCGCTGGCCCCATGGTAATCAATATATAGCTTAAAGATGGCGGATATTTGGTGACTTTAAAAAATGATAATACGGTTTTAGTTGCGGTGTCTTGCGTTGTCCACGGTACTAAATCCCCATAAATATTGATACCTCTTACTACAAAAAATAGTATTATAGATGTAATACCTATAGACAGTAAATACGTTTTTCTTTTTTCTAAACTAAAATCCTTACTATAAAGTTTGCCAAAACAATATCCAAGAGTAATGAGTCCAAACCAAGGAATAATTGGGTATGCAAATGCTACCATCTTGTCATCTAGCAAGATAAACTGTTGTTGATGCAATATATACCAAATTATAGATGTAAAGCTGCTACCTTCAACAGTGATGCCGTCTAGTAGATTATGACCAGCAACTAAAGCTATACCTATTATTAATAGTGCTTTAATTGGTATATAAATTGCAAATGAAAGTAGTATCATACACAAGCCAATAGCCCAAATAACTTGCAGAATTATAAAACTATAAGTAATGTCAAACTTCCAAAGGAAATTATTAACAACGATAGCTAGAAATATTAACCAAAACCCTCTAGTTACTAAAAATTTAAATACCTGAGCCTTAGTTTTTTTAGCACCATATAAATATGCAGATGTGCCTGCTAAAAAAATAAAAATTGGCGCACAATAATGAGTTATAAATCTTGTAAAAAACACAAAGGGTGTTGTAGTTTCTAAATCTGTTGGGTTTGAGAAAAATGCACCATAATGAAAATAGTCCCTAGTATGGTCTAAAGCCATTAATACCATGACTAAGCCACGTAAAATATCGATAGATTCAATACGACTAGATTTTATTTTCATAATTAAGATGAGATTTCAAAAAACAATTAATATGCTAAAACTATATAAAGCTTTAACATTCAACAAATTTATAGTGCTTTTTACATGTTTTTAGTTCCTAAGATAAATAAGAATTGTAATTTTATAAAAAAATTTAAATTATGAAAACAAAATTACTTTCACTCTTTTTACTAACTATTTTTTTGGGATTTTCTCAAACAGATATCGAGCAATTTCATAGTGTGGATGGATCTCAATTTACAGTAATGTCTGGAACTATAGATCAATCTGCTATGGGAGCTAATGTATCTTGGGATTTTACGAATCTAGTTCCTACCACTCAGGTATTTACTGATACATACACAATAAATGGTACTACATCTACTATTGAAACCTTTGAGGGTGGTACTTTACAAAGCACCATAAATTTGGCAACTAGTAGTATGGGAGAACTTTCTACAACTGGGTTTTTTGCGCAAGATATAACAGCTACATACACTGATAGTGCTATCATTGGTACGTTTCCATTGGCTTTTGGCTATTCAAATACTGATGGATTAGAAGGTAACTTTACGAGTGATGCTGCTAATGGTTCTATTCTTAGTTCAAGCACAATTAATGTAGATGTGGATGCGTGGGGTAATTTAAAAGTAGGCAATTTTGATGGCGAGGTCACCAGACTGCGAATTATCCAAAATCTAGATTTTAATGCTTTTTTTAATTTCCCAGGAACAGTAACGACTTACAATTATTATGATGCAAATACTAATGATTTGGTATTTAGATTTAACAGAGTACAGGTAGATCCACCAATTGGCGATAGTATTGATCAAATTGTATTAGAAAGTTTATCTTCCACTGTATTATCAAATGAAGATAAATTAATCGCAAATTTAGAAATTAATATTATTAGTAATCCTGTTAAGCACCTATTAGAGTTTAAGGCAGAAAGCAGTATTATTATAGAAGGAATTAGCGTTTTTGATATAACAGGTAGAGCTGTATTAAACTTTGAAAATCCAAATAAGCAGATAGATGTCACAACATTAAAATCTGGTATTTATGTTACTGTAATAGAAACTAATAAAGGCAATGTATCTAAGAAGTTTTTAAAATTATAAAAATTTTAAAATACAATGTACTCACAGTTAAAATGTTTTATAAAAAAAGTGTTACTTAATGCGTAACACTTTTTTTTGCTTTTAATGCGTTGAAATTTTCTCTTTTTTAGAAGAAAAATTTACTTCAACTTGGTTATGCATTATATCTTCAAAGCTTTCTCGCTTTCTAATTAAATGTGCTTTATTTTCATACCATAATACTTCGGCAGGTCTATATCTAGAGTTGTAATTACTTGCCATAGAAAAACAATAAGCTCCTGCATTTTTAAAACGCAAAATATCACCTTCGTTAATTTCATTAATACGTCTATTATTACCAAATGTATCAGTTTCACAAATATAACCTACAACAGAGTAGAAGCGTTCGCGACCATTAGGATTAGAAATATTATCTATATCATGATGAGAGCCATAAAACATCGGTCTTATTAAATGATTAAAACCAGAATCTACCTGAGCAAAAACTGTAGAAGTCGTTTGTTTTACAGCGTTTACTTTAGTTAAAAAATGCCCAGACTCACTTACTAAAAACTTACCAGGCTCAAAAGCTAAGGTTAAATCTTTACCATACTCCTTACAAAATGCATTAAATTTAGAAGCTAGTTTTTTCCCTAATTCTTCAATATTAGTTTCAATATCACCTAATTTGTATGGCACTTTAAATCCAGACCCAAAATCTATAAACTCTAAGTTTTTAAAGTTTTTTGCAGTGTCAAATAAAATTTCACTAGCATATAGAAATACATCAATATCTAAAATATCACTTCCAGTATGCATATGAATACCATTAATATTCATTTTGGTATTTTCTACAATACGTAATAAATGTGGTATTTGATGAATAGAAATACCAAATTTAGAATCTATATGCCCTACAGAAATATTGGCATTTCCTCCCGCCATAACATGCGGGTTTATTCTAATACAAACAGGTATATTAGGATGCTTTGTACCAAATTGTTCTAAAATAGATAAGTTATCAATATTTATTTTAACACCTAGTTTTGCGGCTTTTTCTATTTCATCAAGCGCTACGCCATTAGGAGTGTATATAATTTGTTCTGGCTTAAAACCTGCGGCTAATCCTAATTGCACTTCTTGTATAGAAACTGTATCTATACCAGCGCCTAATTTTTTAAATAACTTTAATATCGATAGGTTTGATAATGCCTTAACAGCATAATTCAGCTTTAATTTTTTAACAGATTTAAAAGCAGATGTTAATCTATTATACTGTGATTCAATTTTTTCGCCATCATAAACGTATAAGGGACTTCCAAATTCGTTAGCAATCTTTAATAATTGGGTGTTTTCCATCAGTTTTAAAATAATTTCATGCAAAGATATTTCTTTAGTCTTAAAAACAAATTAATAATCATAAATTATTACAAATTAAACATTTTGTTAATTATATAACAAAAAATCAATTTTTATGTTTTCCAAAATTATCAATACTACGTTAAATATTAGATTTATTACAAGTGATTAATTATTTTTGCTTCACTTTAAATGTAAAAGTTAACTATGAATTTACACGAATATCAAGGAAAAGAATTGTTAAGTAGTTTTGGTGTGCGTATTCAACGCGGAATTGTTGCACAAACTGCAGATGAAGCCGTAAACGCAGCAAAAAAACTAACCGAAGATACAGGCACAGGATGGCATGTTATAAAAGCTCAAGTTCATGCTGGTGGACGCGGTAAAGGTGGTGGTGTTAAACTTGCTAAAAGTTTAGATGACGTTAAAACAATTGCTGGACAAATTATTGGAATGGATTTGGTAACTCCTCAAACTTCTGCTGAAGGAAAGCGTGTACATCAAGTTTTAGTTGCTGAAGATGTGTATTACCCTGGAGATTCAGAACCAGAAGAGTATTATATGTCTGTTTTATTAAATAGAGCTAATGGTACAAATATGATTATGTATTCTACTGAAGGTGGAATGGATATAGAGACAGTTGCTGAAGAAACACCACATTTAATATTTACAGAAGAAATTAACCCTAGTACAGGAATATTACCGTTTCAAGCGCGTAAAGTAGCCTTTAATTTAGGACTATCTGGTGCTGCCTTTAAAGATATGACTAAGTTTGTAACTGCTTTATATACAGCTTATGTAAAGTCTGATTCATCATTATTTGAAATAAATCCGGTTTTAAAAACTAGTGATGATAAAATTATGGCTGTTGATGCTAAAGTGTCTTTAGATGATAATGCATTATTTAGACATAAGGATTTGGCTGCCTTAAGAGATTTAAGAGAAGAAAATCCAATTGAAGTTGAAGCAGGAGAAAAAGGGTTAAATTATGTTGACCTTGATGGGAATGTTGGCTGTATGGTTAACGGTGCTGGTTTAGCTATGGCAACTATGGATTTAATTAAGCAAGCAGGTGGTGAACCAGCTAACTTTTTAGATGTTGGTGGTACTGCAGATGCTGCTAGGGTAGAAGCTGCTTTTAAAATTATTTTAAAAGATCCAGCAGTAAAAGCTATTTTAATTAATATTTTTGGTGGTATTGTACGTTGTGATCGTGTAGCACAAGGTGTTATTGATGCTTATAAAAATATGGGTAATATTAGCGTGCCTATTATTGTAAGACTACAAGGTACTAATGCAGATATAGCAAAAGAGTTAATTGATAATTCTGGGCTTGATGTGTTAAGCGCTACGGAATTTCAAGAAGCAGCTGATAAAGTACAAGCTGTTTTAGCTTAGAAAGCTGAAATATAAATTTAAAAAAAGAGCGATTAATTTATTTATCGCTCTTTTTTTGTGTTCTATTTTCTCCTTTTGGAGTAGATTTTTGTTTTGGAGGTAAAAGACCTCTCATATGAATTACTAATCCATTCAAAAAATTTCTGAGAATTTGATCTCCACATTCCATATATTTTGGGTGATCTTCTCGTCTAAAAAATGCTCCTAATTCACTTTTTGAAATTCTAAAATCTACTAGCTCTAATATTTTTACAATATCATCATCACGTAACTTTAATGCTACTCTTAGTTTTTTTAAAACATCATTGTTTGTCATATCTGTGTGTCTAAATTTTTAACATGCATTTCATCGATAATGTAATATAAGAAATGTGCTTTTAGCGTTTTGCTTGAGTTTTCAAAGATACTTTAATATTTACTATAGAAAACCTTTGTTTTTTCTTTTTTAACCCTAATTAAATATCTGTATATCAGTAGATTAATGATTATATTTTTTATTTATTGAAATTATCGATTAAATGTTGATGTGCATTTATTTTAGACTAAAAAAAAATACCATTGATAAACATGATAAAATAGCCGACTAATAACATTCTACTTTTCGACAAGAGGTATTATATCTACGATTAGTAAAAAACCTTTATGTGTAAATTTAAATTAATCTAAAATTACCCTCAAAACATGATTAATAGAGTAGAAAAACTAAGTCTTTTATCAGAAATGATTGCCTTTGCGCAATATGATAAGGATATACAAAATATAGAATATAATTTTTTGCTAGGTGTCGCTAAACAATTAGATATTTCTCGTGAAGATTTCGATTATTTAATTAATCACCCCATAAATTATACACACCTAAAATCTCATAGTGAGCGAATTGTGCAGTTTCATAGGTTAGTACTTTTGATGAACATTGAACAAGAGCATGGAAATAATTCGGCATCAGCTGGTGTAATTAAACTTTATAATTTTGGATTAAGAATGGGATTAAGTCACGAATCTATATCAAAAGTATTGTATTTAATGGAAAGTTTTCCTAACAAAATAGTACCACCAGATGTTTTAATAGATATTTTTAAAACACAGTATAACTAAAATATAGTAATGGATACGTTTATAATAGGCTTTATATAAAAGCTAAAAGTTTAAACTTTTAGCTTTTCTAATTTATCTTGATAGTTTGTTATTTCGTCTCTTAATTTTGCAGCGATAATAAAATCTAATTGTTTTGCCGCCGCTTCCATTAGTTTACGCTTTTCTCTAATTTTCTTTTCTAGCTCAGGTTTAGTTAAATACTCACTTTCAGGTTCTGCGGCTCTTGCAGCCTCTAACTCATAACTATACGTGCTCACTGAATTTTTAGATAATACATTGTCTAGGCTTTTGTTTAAAGCTCTAGGTTTTAAATTATGTTTGGTATTATACGCTATTTGTTTTTCGCGCCTATATTCGGTTTCATCAATGGTTTTTTGCATGCTGTTGGTAATTTTATCGGCATACATAATAGCCTTACCATTTAAGTTTCTAGCAGCTCTACCAACAGTTTGTGTTAACGAGCGGTTAGAGCGTAAAAAGCCTTCCTTATCAGCATCTAAAATGGCTACTAATGATACTTCGGGTAGGTCTAAGCCTTCTCTTAATAGATTAACACCAACTAAAACATCAAATAAACCCTTACGTAAATCCTGCATTATTTCAACACGCTCTAAAGTGTCTACATCACTATGTATATAACGACAACGAATTTGAATTCTATCCAAATATTTAGTGAGTTCTTCCGCCATACGTTTTGTCAAAGTAGTAACTAGTGTGCGTTCATCTTTTTCTACACGAACCTGTATTTCCTCAATTAAATCATCTATTTGGTTTAAACTAGGGCGCACTTCTATAATTGGGTCTAATAATCCTGTGGGGCGAATAACCTGTTCTACATAAACGCCATCTGTTTTTTGCAATTCATAATCCGCAGGTGTAGCACTCACATAAATGACTTGATTTTGTAGGGCTTCAAACTCTTCAAATTTTAAAGGACGGTTATCCATAGCAGCTGGTAATCTAAACCCATATTCTACCAAATTTTCTTTTCTACTTCGGTCTCCTCCGTACATGGCATGTACTTGCGAAATGGTAACATGGCTTTCATCCACAACCATTAAATAATCATCTGGAAAATAATCTAATAAACAAAAAGGTCTTGTTCCTGGTAATCTCCCATCTAGATATCTAGAATAATTTTCAATACCAGAGCAATACCCTAATTCTCTAATCATTTCTAAATCAAATTCCGTGCGTTCCTTTAAGCGTTTTGCTTCTAAGTGTTTACCAATGTCTTTAAAATAATCGTGCTGTTTTACTAAATCGTCTTGAATTTCTTTAATGGCACCTTGTAAAACTTCAGGAGAAGTTACAAACATATTAGCAGGATAAATATTTAGCCTATCATATTTTTCAACAATTTCGTTAGTTTGAATATCAAAAGACTCTATATCTTCAATTTCATCCCCAAAAAAGTGAATTCTAAAGGCATCGTCTGCATAACTAGGAAAAATATCAACTGTATCTCCTTTTATTCTAAAATTACCATGTTTAAAATCTGCTTCTGTTCTAGAGTATAAACTTTGCACTAATTGATGTAATAATTTAGTTCTAGAAATTACTTGATCTCTTTCTAAAGTAATTACATTTTTTTGAAATTCTATAGGGTTACCTATACCATAAAGACAAGATACAGAGGCTACTACTAATACATCTCTTCTACCCGAAAGTAATGATGATGTAGTGCTTAAACGCATTTTTTCTATTTCTTCATTAATAGATAAATCTTTTTCTATGTAAACACCAGAAACAGGAATGTAAGCTTCAGGTTGGTAATAATCATAATAGGAAACAAAATACTCTATGGCATTCTCTGGGAAAAATTGCTTAAATTCTGAATATAATTGCGCTGCAAGTGTTTTGTTGTGTGCTAAAACTAGAGTAGGGCGTTGTACCTCCTCAATAACATTAGCTACAGTAAATGTTTTACCAGAACCTGTTACACCTAATAGCGTTTGGTATTTTTCTTCTGAAATAATACCATCTTTAAGTTGTTTAATAGCTGCTGGTTGATCTCCAGTTGGACTAAATTCTGATTCAATTTTGAATTTCATTTAGCAAAATTACGTAAAATATGTGGTTATCTTTTTAAGGTAAAATTCCCCATAAATGTTCTGCCGTCTTGAAGGTTTACCTTAAACCAATAATCATCAGTTGGCATAAGTTGTCCATTAAATGTGCCATCCCAACCTCTTGAACTTGGTGATATTTGTTTTATGAGTTTCCCATACCTATCAAAAATATAAATAATAGTATTTGGTTGCGTATTTTCGTTTATACCTTGAATTTGCCAATAATCGTTAATACCATCTGCATTTGGTGTAAAAAACTTTCTACTTCCAACAACTGAGATAGGTATTTCTGTAATCCCACAAATGCTTTCTCTGGCAAATAATGTGTAAAAACCAGCTCTAACATTCGTAAAAACAGGCTCAGTTTGATAATCTATAAAATTAGAGCCTTCTTCTTCCAATGCAAACTCATAAGTACCACGACCTATATTACTAATATCTACAGTAACGGTGTTGTTATCTGAAATGTCTGCCACAGTAATATCATCTAAAGTAATGTTTGCAGCTTCTGAGGATTCAACATTAATCTCTTTAGTTGTAAAACAGCCTGTGCCATCGGTTTTAGTTAATGTTATCGTATAAGTGCCTGGTGTAGATACATTTTCTAAAACGGCATTTGTAGAGATTATGTTACCTTCAAAAACCCACTCATACGTAAATATTTCGCTTGAATTTACTTCTAGAGGTTCTAAACTAATATTAAATGTAGGATCTGAAGAACATACTATTCTTGGGCTTTCTACTTCAAATTCTGGTATAGGGTTTACAACAAATTCAACTGAAGTTGTTACAGAACATAAAGGGTTAATTGGGTTAAAAACTTCTATTGAAATTGTTTGATTACCTGAAAGAAATGGATCAGGTAATGTTGAATTATTTGTTATTGAAGATCCGTTCTCATCTATATAATTGTAAACGATTTCCATATTGGTTTGATTTCCTAGTATTGTACTAGCAAATGTTGTGGTAACAAACGGGAAAAATCCATCATCATCAATATCACTAGCACTTCCATCACATTCTATTTGTGTTGGGATAGCACTTGCTATTATAGGTTGTTGGTCTATAGTAAAATTAATTGTGGTTTCATCAAAACAAGCACCATCGGGGTCTTGGGTATTATTATTGGTAACCCTAACCACTATATTTTGATTTTCAGTTAAAAAACTGGGCTGAATTGGGCTGGTAACTTGTGTGCCATCTTGATATAACAGCGGATCTCCTGTTTCGGTAAAATAGGTGATAGTTACATCAGCTGGGTTTTGTCCATTTAATATATCAGCCTCTAATTGTGAAGTATCGAAGGGAAAATTTAAAATTGTATCCGTCGTATCAATATCACATGCTCTATCAAAAATAACAGGATTTGCCATAGGCAATGCTTCAACGTTTAAAATATTAGTTAGTTCTTTTAAACCTAAACAATCGTTTCCTAAATTACTTTTTACCCTCACCCAAATGGTTTGTACATTTGGTGAGTTACTATTTTCATGATTAGCAATATCTGCTATTTCGTTATTTTCTAATTCTGCATCTGCAATAGTTTCATAAAAATGCACAGTAACTGCAACTGTGTTAAAAACATTGGTTTCTATAGCGTCTCGTATTGCTGTCATATCAAAAATAGAGATACCATCACGATCATCAGTTCCATCATCACATTGAAACAATGGTTGCGGATTAAATGTTGTTAATGCAGCACTACTTGGATTTACCTGTAATGTTAATGGTACAATGCTTCGGCAGCCATTAGTGTCTTCTACTCTTACCCAAACCGTTTCGGGTGTAAAGCCTAAAGCATCTTGGTAGGCTTCAGGAGTGCTAATAGGATTAGTATTATCGATAGCCTCTACTTCAGTTTCGAAATAGGTAAAAACTAAATTTTCTGCTACAAAATTGGGGTTTATTTCAGATTTAATCTCATCTAAAGTTAAATTGAAAAAGGATTGCCCGTCGTTACTATCATCATCACATTGTTCGTATGTACTTGGGTTATTTGCTACAGGTATAGGATTAACTTCTAAAAGTGCAGCATCAGAATACAAACCACAACTATTACCACTTCTATCTAATTTTACGCGATATTGAAAATTATTAAATGTAGTTTGAATATCAGTTATTGTTAATTCATCTGTTTGAGCGCCAGAATAGGTAGTATCGTCAGTAATAATTGTCCAAGTAGTGGCACCATCTGTACTAAGTTCCCATTGAAAAACCTCAGCTTCTGCGGATACTATTGTAAAAGTATCTGTTGATGCTTCGCAAGCCTCTAGATTTAATGGTTGTTGCGAAATTGTAATAGGGCTAAATGTTAAATAATCAGCATCTGGTACCGTATACCCATCTGTGGCATTAGTAACTAAACCTTGGCCTGTAGTAGCATCAGCAACTATATCTACTATTACTGCTGCGTCTCCTAGGTATGTATCCATATTTCCATCAGAAAAACCAGCTTCAATAACATCTGTACACTCATCGCCATCGCTATCTTCGTCTATATAACTATACACACCATCAATATCTAAATCATTTAAAGTATATCCTAAACTATTACTATCTGGTGTAGTTTCGGCAGCATTTATCCAACCATTAATTCCAAAATTTGGACCATCAACAATACCATTTAAATCGGTGTCTGAAAGTAATCCTAGTTCTCCCGTTTCAATTAAATCAGTTATACCATCGTTATCACTATCTAAATCATAAAAATCGGGTACAGTATCATTATCTGTATCGTTAGGTACTGCATTAGTATCATAAATATCGTCTAAACCATCATTGTTTGCGTCTACACCTGATAATGCAATTAAGTTACCAGTACTTTCAATAAAATCTGGGATACCGTCATTGTCGCTATCTAAATCAAATTCATCTTTAATACCATCAAAGTCATTATCTTGTTTAAAACAGGTTAATGAGATATTTCCATTAAAAGTTGACGTTTCAGAGGTGTTTTCTACAATATGAGTAAATGAAAACCCATCAACTTGATTTGCAAAAAATTGATAAGGTGTTGTTCCATTAGGAGATGGATTGAATTGAAAACGTATTTCAGAACCAGAAATTATTGTAACTCCAGTTTCAAAAATGCCATCAAAATTTGAATCTACGAGTAATCTACCATCAGGATCTACTAGTGTAATATTTTTGTTTACGGGTAAAATACTAGCAATAAAAAATTCACCATCAATACTGGTATGCGGAGGTGTAGTAGTATCTTCTGAGAATTTAACATTTACAGGTTCTGAAAATGAAATAGTATAATCATTATCAGCATTAGTATCTTGGGGTATCTCGCTTATTATATTACCAGTTGCGGTTAAGTTTAAGGTACTTGTATCAGGACCGGCACGGTTTATTGTGATATTATCGGTTGCAATAGTTGTGTTTACTGTTCCGTCTTGAAATATTAATCTAGGTGGTCTTGTATTTGACATATCTATAACAACATCGCCTCTAGATTCTGTACAATTTAAAATACCGTCATTATCATTATCAATATCAATATTATCAATGATACCGTCATTATCTCTATCATCTGGACAAATACTTACCGGGATTTCAATAGATTCTAGTTCTTCGCCAGTACAGGTTATAATACCAATTAATTTATAGGTTCCAGGTATATTAGGAGTTATGCTTGAATTGGTTTCCATAAGATCTATAAATCCAGATCCTGAGCCATCGTCAAAAAGCCATCTAAAATTATCGAAATTTTGAGCATTAGCAGCTTCTAATGTTACATTAGGGATACAGTTACCTAATGCTTCGAATTCAGCTTCAAAATTAATTTCTGGCGGCGATGGAAATCCTGAATAAAAACTTCCAGAAGTAGCAGCACCACTATAGTTAAAGTAAGCACAGTATAATTCGTCATCACTTTCAACCGTAATATTACCATTTATACCTTGTATTTTATAGGTGATATATTCTGGCTTACCAGTTACGTTAGCAGCTGTACCTAAATTAATGTTACCAGTTGTAGAAGAAGTAACTGTAACATTGGCTGTACTTCTACTAACTATGGTAATGCCACCTTGATAGGTAGATGGTCCTATGTTATTAATATTAGCAATATTGTCTAGATTACCTCTAGTTTCGCAACTAAGCGGTGGTACAAAAAACATGCCTTGGTTGGCTTCTGAAGGATTACCACCATTGTTTAAACCACCAACACCTTGATACGCAAAAACAGGTTGTGAGGTTTCTACATACATATTACCACTATTACTATAATTATTACCTTCTATAACAAAATAGTCTCCTTCGTTTATTGTAATGCCTGTAGCATTCCCGTTAATATTGATTGTAGTGTTATTTGTATGTGCAACAATTAAGACGTTTTCCCAATCATTAGTACCATCTCCTCTAACAAAAATATATTCTGTACCAATTTTACTTTCTCCCACAATTTGGTCAATGCCATAGTCTCTAGCACCACCACCACCAAAACTTCCGTTAGCAGAACCACAGTTTACTACAATTGGTTTATCTGAATTTACGAGACAACCTATTAGACCATCAGTATTTACGCTAGTATCATTACTATTAATAGCTAAAACGTAACTTTCGCCCTCATCTAATGTTATATTTACTGGTATTGGTCCTGTATAGTTTTGTATGATAATACCATTAGGAAGATCACTAAAACTTACCTGAGTATCATCTTCTGTAGCCATTACAGAAACAAAATTTAAGTAGTTGTCTTGTGGATTTTCGTTAGTATAACTGCCTATTCTAAATGTTGTGTCTGGCGCAGATAACCCTTTGCTAACTAATGCTCCAGCTTGTGATCCTGCATTCATTCTAACTGATACGTAAATTACATCTTCAGATTCTATAATGTAACCTTTATTGGCACTTACAACACTAGATGAAGGGGATGGAATAAATAGTTGTGTGTTGCCACCGCTACCTATTGATATTTCTACAGGATTAGTATTGCTAACAACACCTGTTATATAGTTAGCTTCTGGTTGTCCTACTGGTTTTATTGTATAAGGAACATCAGATGTTCTTGGTGTTGATAGGTAGATGTATTGATCCTGAGGCGTTGAACTTCCTGAATTAGCGTACGTTAATGGTGGTATATAATGCCTTTTACTTAATTGAGAAAAGCCTTTATAGCTTATTAAAATAATTAAGAATATGAGTAACTTTTTTAGTAGACGACTATTAATCATTAAAATATGTACTGTAGATTTATGAACAAAACCTAAATATATGTTATTTAAGTCTTTTAGACTTAAAAAAACGCTTAAGGTTTAACTTTTAGTGTTGAAAACTAAAATTATTTTAAAGAAATATAAAAATTTAGGAGATTTAAAGTCATTATCGCTTTAAAGCGAAATGTCCTCTAATATTAAAACGTTCGCCATCTTGAACAATATCTGCAGAAAACCAATAATCATCTGCGGGCATATTTTCACCATTAAAAGTACCATCCCAACCTAAAGATGTATGAGGTAACATTTTAATAAGTTTACCATGCCTGTTGTATATAAAAACTTGAGTACCTGGTAAATCGTTTACACCTGTAATATGCCAAGTATCAAAAAAGCCATCATTGTTAGGGGTAACAAATTTTGGAATATCATATATAAATACAGTATCAAATGCTGGAGAACATCCGTTTAAATCTAGAATTGTAATTTCATGGCGGCCAATAGATACATTATCAAAAATATTTGATGTTTGTGGTTCGCCATCATCTAAAATAAATCTGTAATCTCCAGTTGCATTAGCCTCTATATTTACAGTTATACTATTAGGATCGGTAAAGTTTACCGTTGTACTTGGGTTTAAAGGAGCTTGTTGAGACTCTATAACAGTAAAATTCTTTATAAACTCACAATCTGTAGTTTTGGTAACAGTAACCCAATACTCACCAATTTGATCAGTACCCATTAAGGTTATTTCTGGAGTAGTTTCTCCAGTGGACCATAAATATCTATCGCCACTAATACCTGTTTCAGCACTTATGGTTAGTGGAAGATTATCTGTACATAAAGCAACAACGTCGTCTATGGGAATAATGGGTAATGGTAAAACTTCGGTAATAAAATCTGTAGTACTATAACAACCTGTATCACCATTTTCTAATCTAACATGGATTATTTCGTTTAGATTTACATCACGTAATACATTTAAGGGATTTGTATCTGCTATTGCATCTTCGTTACTTATATGATATGTAATTTCGTAATTAGTTAAATTTTGTATTCCTAAAATATCACTTTCGGTTTCAGAAAGATTAAATTGTAAAATACCATCAAAATCATCATCACAATACACTAAATCTGCAGGCTTATTAGCTATTGGGTTTTCATTAATTTGTAGAGTAAAGCTACCATAGCCAATACAATTGGTAACTAAATCTTCCATACGTGTATAGATTACATGACTACTAGAGGTGTAATTGAATATATTGTCTAGCGTATCTACGTTATCTTGCGCATCAGTGGGATTATCAAAATAAGTAATTGCTACAGTAGTTAAGTCTTCAACTATAATGTCATCCATAGTTGATAAATCAAATGTATTGGTTTCATTATCACATATTTGTTGAGTACCACTAAATTGTATTGTTGGCAGCGGTATAACTATAAGTTCTAGTGGTAATACAGAAAAGCAAGTTGTAAGTGTATTAGTTACTTTTATGTAAACGGTTTTAGAATCTGAGCTATAAGTGTTTGGATTTGTTATGGCTAAAGCATCATTCTCAACATCTTCTATATTTTCGAAATAATTAACGACAGTTCCTGTTTGTATACGATCGAAATTTTCATATTCGGCATCATCTAAATCAAAAGTTGTAAAACCATCATAGTCATCATCACACAATTCGAAAGGGCTAGCTTCAGAGAGGTTTGGAGCGGCTACTACGGTAATGCCAAAATCTTCAATAACAAAACAATCAGAATCTTGATTATCTATTCTAACATAGAGTTGTTGTGGGTTTAAGGTATTTGTAAACTCTAATGGGACAGCCTCTACATTATCAATAGCGTTTTGTTCGTTAGTGAAGAAATTGATATCTAGGTTAGTTGTTGAGTTTTCAGAAATTTCGTTTATTTTTTCGTTTAAATCAAAAACGCCAATACCATCATTACTAATATCATCACAGATTAAAAAAGAGCCTGGATCAATATAATCAGGATTAGCACCAACTTCAATAATAAAAGATGATGTTGCATTACAAGCGGCATCAGTAGTATTTTCTACACGTACGTATATAGTTTGCGGACTAGATGAGTTTGTGTAAAAGCTAGTTTTATCAATAGGAGAGGTAAACGCAGCATCTTCAAAATAAAATACTTCTTTATTAATTTGACCGTTTAATATTTCGTTATCCCAGTCTACAAATAAAAATTCTGTACGTTCGTCATTATCATCTTCACATAGTTGAAAATTACTTATTGAAGTTATAATAGGTAGTGTGTTTACAATTATTTCTAGATTTGCAATTGCAAAACACTCAGAACCTGTGGTATCTTCTACCCTAACAAAAATATCTTGGGTTTCAGTTTCAAAAGTTGTTCTATCTGTTATGGGATTAGTGTTAGTATTTGCATCTTCTACTGATGTGAAAAAATCTATATTTAAACCAGTTGTACTTGCAACAATTTCTGAAATTTTATCTTCTAGGTTAACAATTGCTATTCCGTCGTCATCAGTATCACAAATTAACCAAGGCGCTGGTTGAGTTATAGGTGGCGCAGGGCGTATTTCTATATCAAAAGAATTAATGGTAAAGCATTGTGTTTCTATATTTTCAACTCTAGCATAAATAGTTTCGGTTGAAGATGTGTTGTTATAAAATGGTGGTAGTTGATTAAAATCAGTTTCAGCATCGGTTTGATTTTCAAAATATGATACCGTAAAATCTGTATTACCACCAGTTATAATCTCGTCATATACAGCTAATTCTATACTAACAATACCATCATCATTATCATCGCAAAATGGAATTGGATCAATTGGGTTAAATACTAACACGGGATTAACAATTAAGCTAATATTTGAGACCTCTGCACAATTACCATTTTCTATACTAATTATTAGGTTTGTTGGGTTTGTTGCGTTATAAATTTGGTTTTTATCCAATGGGTTATTAGTATCAAAATCATTTTGAGTTTCATAAAACGTAACTACAATATCTGGAAGTTCGTTAGCAATATAAGTTTCTACTACAAATAGATTAAAGCCAGATATTCCATCGTTTGAAGGGTCGTCACATAAAGCAAATTCTCCCGTGTCTGTACCTGTTAATAATAAATTTGTATGAATTTCTAAAGGCACTATAGAAGCACAACCTGTCATATTATCTTCTACTCTAACAAAAACGGTTTGTACATCAGGTCTTATGTTTTGGTAATTAGTTTCATTAGCAATTACATTTATACCTTCGTTTGCATCATCAAAATTTTCATGAAATGTTAATACAACTCCAGTAAGGCCTTCTAATATATCATCAATAGCTTCGGTTAAATCAAAAGTATCAATACCGTCTTGGTCAGAATCACATCCATCCAAAGGTACTGGTTCTCTATTTACTATCGGGCTGTTGGTAATATCTACTGTTAGCGTGCTTGTAGTATAGCAACCTGTAGTAAGGTTAATAACCCTAACAAATAAAGATTCTGTGGGTGTATTTGTATTTATATATGGTATAGGTATTGGGTTGTCTCCCGTATCAGCATCTAAAGCATTATAATGATAGGTTACAAATAGGTTTGTATCCCCAGCCGTTATTTCATCATCTTTTACGCTTAAATCTATAGTTGTAAAACCATCGCTAGGGTCATTATCATCATCGCATATGGGTAAATTTGTTGGTTCGGTAATAGTTGGTATTGTATTAACTACAAGACTAAATGTGGTATAACCAACACAACCAGAATCTAAATCGTCAACTCTAACAAAAATGGGTTGAGATAATGATGAATTTTGAATAGGGCTAGTAATAGCATTATTACCAGAACGTGCTTCAGCATCAGACAAGTGATAGCTATATGTGAAATTTGTAAATGCTATAATACTTTCCAGTTCAGCATCTTTAGTTGAGAGATCAAAAGTTTCAGTTTCGTCACCACTCAAATCGTCACAGAGTTGAAAATTTGAAAGAGTGTTTAAGTTTATTTCATTTTCTATTGTAACAACAACTTCATCTTCCTCAATACAACTTGAAGAACCAAGCGGTGTTGTAATTTCTACTCTGTAAGTACCAGGTTGTGATACCTCTAGAGTAGCACTATTTTCATTAATAATAGGTGTTGTACTACCATTTAAAAACCATTGATATGAGGATGAAAAATTTTGTATATCAGCATCAAGAGTTACAGAACTTGCACAGGTTGTTATATCTTCTCCAAGATCTAATATTTTAAAACTATCGCCTTCAATAAATACAGCAGAATCAAATGTTTGATCACTTTGATCTGCAATAACTAATTTAATATGATATTGTACATAAGGTGTAATAGAAGCAGTAGCAGTTAAAACTTCTGTTCTACCATTATAATTAGTATCTCCAATATTATAGCCGTCAAAAAATTCTTCATTTAGAGCAGGACAAACACCAACTATTTCATCACGAACTGTATTAGTGCTTACAGGTGTAGATGTACCTGGTACTATTGCGATATTTTGATAAGGTGCAGTGCTTCCCGCTTCTCTAATTAAAAATGCAAAACCATCAGAAAATTGACAGGGGTTTATACCCGAATATTCTTCGGAAGCTAAAAGGTAATTAAATTGTACTTGATTTGAAATTGAAACAAAATCGAATTCTATTGCTGTGGCATTTAAAAAATTATTATTTCCTAATGCTGTTTCTAAATCTGTGTCTGTTCCCCAAGTCGTTGATCCCTCGCTTAAATCTGTAGTTGTTAAATTATTACCACCAGATTCGGCACGACCTGTAGAAAGCATAATACCATTCTCAAAAGGAAAATTAGAATTACCACGACTAAATTCGCCAAAACTTCTAAAACCATTAGCATCTCCGTTAACTACAGATGTTACGTTTGAAACTTCAACACAGCCATCCACTAAATTATCCTCAATAAGTTGGTTTACAGTAACGTTTCCATTAACGTTAATTTGTTGTGCAGTAAGCGTATATACACTAAAAAAAAGTGTAAATAGTATGAAATTGAAATGTGGGGGCTTTTTCAATGTGTTTAATTTATGATAAAATTACAACTTTTAAAAGATGTAAAGCGTGTTCGAAAGTAAATATTTTTTAGATGAAACGCAAAAATAATCGATAAAAAGCAGTTTTGCAAGTTCATGATTAAATTTTTAGAGTAAAGTGATCCTTAAAAATTTTCCCATTTTGGAGCTTAATATAAAACCAATAATCATCTGCTGGTAATACTTGTCCATTTAGTATGCCATCCCACCCTTTTCCTAAAGGTGAAATTTCTTTTAAAAGTTTACCATACCTATTAAATATCATAATTTTTGTATTGGGTTGAAACATTTCAGAAACACCAAATATTTGCCACGTATCATTTTGTCCATCATTGTTGGGTGTAAAAAACTTTGGGAAACCAATTACGGATACAGCATCATCAATTGTGCCACAATTATTTTCAATATCTGTAACAAATACAGTATAAATACCCGGTTTTACATTTTGAAAAATATTACTGTCTTGGAAAGGCGTTCTTAATTCAGTATCATTATTTAATATACTATATTGGTATAAACCTTCTCCAGAAGCATTTACTGTTATTGTATTATTTTGTGATGTATCAATAACTTCAATAGATCTAATAGTAGCTTCATTTGAAGGATCTACAGTTATAACTCTATCAGCGAAGCAACTAGAGGTAATATTAGTTATTCTTACGGAATAAGTGCCAGCATTATTAATATCTATACTATATGTTGAAGCTCCTGTGGACCAAGAATAGGTAAATTCATTCTCATTGCCATCAATTGGTCCTGCATCAATACTAATTGTTTCAGGAAAAAAATTAGTACAATAGTATTCTAGTGTTTCTTTTTCAATTTGTGGTGGTAAAATTACCATCAAATTTACAGCACTAATACCAAAACAATTATTATTGTTTTCAACGCGTGCATATATAGTTTGTTGTTCTGGTTGGGTGTTAGTATATGTAATATTTAAAATATTTTGTTCTCGTAAGGCGTCTTCATAATTTTCATAATACACTACATCAAGGTTGAGTGAAAGGTTACTAATAATATTTGCGCTAGCATCATTTAAATTAAAAGTAAAAAAACCGTCTTCTATTCCATCATCATCGCACCTTATAATACTAGTGTTAACTACATCTGTTGTACTTATATTTAAGGTTAATTCAGCTTCAGTACTACAACTGGTATCGTCATTTATAACACTAACATAAATTGTTTGTGGATTTGATGTGTTGTTGTAGTTTTCAGGGTTTGGTATTTCATTTATTCTAGCTGCATCAGTATAAAACGTTGTGGAAAGATTAGCAACACCATTTGTTAAAGCAGCGTTAGCTTCATTTAAATTAAAAATAGTAATATCGTCAAAAACACCATCTTCATCACATTGTAGAATATTAGAGTCTATCCTTTCAGGTGCAGGATTAACAATCAAAGTTAAAGTTGCAGTACTCACACAATCAGGATTCATTACATCTTCAATACGAACAAATATATCTTCATTAAATGGTGAATTATTATAATAATTATCAGGTAAAACAGTTGAAGATGTATTTAATTCTGCCCCTAAGGCTGTACTATGATATGTTACCCTTATATCTGATGGGTTTTGGCCATTTAAAATTTCATTAGTCCTACTTGATAATGTAAAAATAGCTCTTCCGTTGGCGTCATCGCCATCAGATAAATCATCACAAATTATATAATTGGAAGGTTCAGTAAAATTTGGACCTAACGTTGCAGAAAGATTAAATTGGGTAAACTCAAAACAACCAGTTGTATTATTAGTAATACGAGCATAAATTGTTTCAGGGTTAGATGTATTTATATATGGGCTAGATAATTGATTTGTTCCTATGTTAGCATCACTTTCTGATGTATGATATGTAACCGTTACGTTAGTTTGTGTACCCAAAATTTTAGTTGTGTTGCTCTCTAAATCAAATGTTGTAAGCCCATCATTAAATGGTGCAGTAATATCACAGCTTTCGAGATCTATTGAATCGCCAGAAGTATCGGCATTGTTTACAGGTGGATCTGAAAATTCGGCACTTCCAGTCCACTCTAGTGTGAAGGCACTTTCTCCAATGGGTCTGTCTATTACAATAAAATAAGTTTCACCTACCAGTGCATCAATAGTGCTTACAAAACTATCACCATCGGCACCAGGGCCTTCAGAAGTATCTACAGATGTAGAATTCATTCCTGTAAAATTACTAGACAATCCTGCTTGAACTGGGTTTGTGGTAGAACAACGAATTGCAGTTCCTATATTACCACACGATACATTGGGCCCAAAAACAAAAAAGTCATAATCTTCGTTTATATTAGTGCTTGCAGGTTTTAAGGTAAACCCTAAAGAACCGTTAGTAATTGTAGTTACTTTTAACCATACACTATTATTTTCTCGTCCAAAGCAGCTATTACTTTCTGATAGTTCTTGTTGTCCGGGGCCATTTACATCTAAATTAATTTCAGAATTCCCACATGCAATTACTGCATCTATACAATCCGTAGGAGATTGGGCTAATAGTAAACTATAGCTTATAAGAGTTAATAATATTGATGTTACTGTTTTAACAGATTTCAACGTGTTAAATTTTAAGAGTGAAATGATCTTTAAAAACTCTTCCGTCCTGAAGTTGGATAGAGAACCAATAATCATCCGCAGGTAATACTTGTCCATTTAATATACCATCCCAACCTTCACCTAAAGGTGATATTTCCTTTACAAGTTTACCGTATCTATTAAATATCAGAATTTTTGTATTTGGTTGAAACATTGCAGAAACGCCAAATATTTGCCATGTATCATTTTGTCCATCATTATTCGGAGTAAAAAATTTAGGAAAACCTATAACCGAAATATTTTCATCAACAGTACCACAGTTGTTTTCTACATCTCTAACAAATACGGTATAAATACCTGGTTTTACGTTTTCAAATGTATTACCGTCTTGAAATGATGTGCTTATTTCATTATTTATGTTAGCTATACTGTATTGATACAAACCTTCTCCCGTAACGTTAATTGTTATTGTATTATTTTGTGTAACATCAATAACTTCTATAGATGTAATAGTAGCTTCATTTGAAGGATCTACAGTAATTACTCTATTAGAGGCGCAACTTGTAATAGCATTGGTTATTGTTACCGTATATCTTCCAACAGTATTAATATCTATACTGTATGTAGTAGCTCCTGTAGACCAATTGTAAGTAAAATCATTTTCATTACCATTAATTGGACCAGCATCAATGCGTATCGTTTCAGGGAAAAAATTAGTACAATAATGTACTAATGCCTCTTCTTCAATTTGAGGTTCTAAATCCACTATTAAATTAACTGTACTAATACCAAAGCAATTATTATCGCTTTCTACACGCGCATAAATATTTTGTATAAATGGTGTTGTGTTAGTGTAAGAGGTATCTAGTGTGTTTTTTTCTGTTAGTGCATCTTCATAAGTTTTATAATATGAAATTGAGACATCATCAGGTAAGCCATTTGTTATTCTATCATTTGCATCAGCTAGATTAAATACATGAAAGCCATCTTCAACACCATCGTCGTCACACTCAGCAATTAAAGTATCAAAAGCATCTGTTATACTAGTGCTTAACGTTAATTCTGCATAAGAGCTACATAAGGTATCAATATTATAAACTTCAACATAAATAACTTGACCACTACTTGAATTGGCGAAATTAGAGGGGGTTTCTATGCGTTCTGTTCTAGCAGCGTCTGTATAAAAACGTACCATTAATTCATTATTGCTACCAGTTAAAGTTGTAGTAGCTTTTTCTAAATTATATACTGTTAAACCATCTGAAAAACCGTCTTCATCACACTGAATTAGTTCTGCGTTTATAACACTAGGGTTTTCTGTAAAACTTACACTAGCTACACCTTCTAATCTGTCTTCACACCGTCCAGTATTAAGATCAATAAGTACAGAATATAAGCCATTTAAACCATTTTCTATATCAAGAAAACTCTCGGTGTTAGTGAGGTTATTTCCATTTCTTGTCCATTCATAAGTAGCACCAGTTAGATTTGGGGCTTCTAATCTAAAAGTATCTCCATCGCATAATTGCAAATCAATACTTGTGGAGTCATTATCGCCTATAATATCTATTTTTTGAGTAAAAAAAGAAGTTATAAATGGAGGTAAACCTTGTGTGGAATTTCTACTTAATGAGATTTTGTTATGCTGATAGTTACAATCTAAACCTCTTGCATTTGGAGCGTTTATAACCGAAAGATTTGGAGAACCAGTAAAGAAAGTTCTGCTCATTGCTCTATAAATTCTACCATCAATACCGAGTTGCAGTCCACCTCTAAAGCCAACACGCTCATCTATAGTAACAGCACTATTAGAAACATCTGTAGCAGTTATATCATATTGTATTAAAGATGTAAACTGCGCATTTGGGTCACTAAACTCAATAGGGTCTGCTGCATCATAATACGCGGTAACATACAATAGTTCATTACTTTGCGAGAATTCTAAACCGTAAGCTGATTGCGGTTTACTTGCTTGAGACGAATTAATTTGTAATGGTGTTTGGTTTGAAACTTGGCCAGTATTAACATCAAAATCATATAAATACAAACCTGAGGTAACATTTGCACAGGCTATTTTGGTACCATCTGGTGAAAATTTTAAGTATCCTCTAGGATCTGTTATATTTAAAGATGGAAACGGAGACACTACAGGAGTTGTATTTATGCCGCTATCAGTTACTTGATAAGCATAAAATGTATCATAAAAAATCTGATTGTTTTCTATTCTATTAGAAGGGCCAAAAGTTATAACCCAAAGTTCTTGAGATTCGCAATCTTTTACTACAGCACTAATTTTTTCAGAACTATCATTGCGTAGGTTTATGTTTTTAGCTGTTGGCACTATATCGCCAAAGCCATTATTTAATCTCATATCTACGATAGAGTAATTAAAACCTAAATCTATAGAATCATTAGGGCCTCTAGTATCCACAGTAAATACGTAAAATAAACTCTCATTATTTGGTTGTGGAATAACTATAGCCGATTGTGTACTTGAAGGATCACCAAATAAACCACCACTGGTTTGGTTTGCATTTGGCATTGTACGGTGTAGCCTATCCCAAACGGTAATACCGTCTGTATAAAATAATAAATTCCCCTCTGTGTCAGAGATTGTGGTGCAGCCTTCAGCTGTACTTAGACTACCATCAGTAAGTTCAGATACTGTACCATCATCATTAAAAGTAATACCTGCGTTTTGACCAAAATACCAATTTGCAGCTTGTTTTTGAGCAAATAGGCTAAAGGTTGTAATACATAATAGTATTAATATGAGGGTGTTTTTCATCTTTTACATAGCAAATGCTATCAAAGATATTATAAATCCCGCTTTTTTAATAATCTATACGACAAAAAGATAAATAGGGCTGTCCAACCTAGAACTATGGCAATTTCATACCAATGCACAGCATAGTCATAAACTAATTCTGCTTTGTTAGGAAACTTTGTCATTGCCACACGCTGAAAAGGCTGGTCTATAAGTTTATACATAGATTCTAAAGGCATAAAGTTTTTAATTCTAAATGCACCATCAGCGGTTCCCACTATTTTGTAAGCTATCCAAAATACCAACCATTCAAAAAGATACAAAACAAATAAAAAAGCTAATGCAAATGCTGACCGTTTTACTAACATACCTAAGAATAAGCATAGACTAAAGAAGCCAACTAATTTTATAAAATATCCAAGCAAATAGTTCATCTCCTGAATAATTATTCCAAATTCATTGTAACTTGAGTAATACAAGCCAATACATAAAGAAATTAATCCTATTAAAATTGTAGATACAAATGAGAAAAATACAATGGTATAAAATTTAGATAGTATAAATTCCTTTTTACTTAAGCCATCTATCAAGTTTTGTTTTAATGTTTTATTACTGTATTCATTACCAATCATACTTACCACTACAATAGCAAAGAAAAATTTAAATTGTGAAGAAAAAAATGTAGTTAAATGCCAAATAATAGGAAAGTTAAACACGCCTAATTCTCCTAATTCTAGAGTAAAAAAACCAAAAACATTTATTTTTAGTGATGATAACAGAATAACAAAAAAAGGTAATACAAAAGATATAAAAATAAGTATTTTACTTGTTTTATTAAGTAGTAACTTTTGTAATTCTAGTTGTAAAAGTCGTAACATGGGTTGTGCGGGTTAGTTATTATCGGTTAGTTGTAAAAACTGTTCTTCAAGGCTTTCTTTACGTTGTACTAAATGTGTTAATACAATGCCATTTTTAAACAATTGCTTGTTAAAATCTTCAGAACTTAATGGTGCATTTAAAAATGCAGTAATTAAATGATCTTCAATTTTTACTTTACCAAACGCAGGATTATTTTCAATAAAATCAAGAAGTGGTTTTTCCGTATTACATTTTAACTCAAAAAAACCATAACTAGAAATCATCTCATCCACACGTCCAGAATATAATTTTTCACCCTTGCGTAATACAACAACATGCGAGCATACTTTTTCAACTTCATCCAATAAATGAGAAGCTAAAAGTATTGTAGTCCCCTTATTTGCAATGTCTTTAATAATTTGGCGTATTTGGTGTATTCCTTGTGGGTCTAGTCCATTTGTAGGTTCATCTAAAATCAATATTTCAGGATCGTTTAGTAGGGCAGAAGCAATAGCTAAGCGTTGTTTCATACCAAGAGAATAGGTGCTAAACTTGCTGTTTTTACGTTCTAGAAGTCCAACAACTTCTAGTTTATCATCAATTTTTGTTATAGCAACATCTTTAATTTTACATACCAGTTTCAAGTTTTGGTAGGCCGTCATATAAGGGTAAAAATTAGGCCTTTCAATAATAGCGCCTACTTTTTTTAGTGCATCATGTGTTGAAATACTACCGTCAAACCACTTAAAGTTACCTGCTGTTTTATTTACCACATTAAGTACAATGCCTAAAGTAGTAGATTTTCCGCTACCATTAGGACCTAAAATGCCGTAAACATTACCTTTATTGATAGTAAAGGATAGGTTTTTTACTGCTGTTAAATATCCAAAGTTTTTGGTGAGGTTGTTTATTGTTAAAATAGGTTCCAAACGCAAAGATTTTATACTGAAATATATTCAGAGATTGATTAGTTATAATGTTAAGACGATGGTACTATAAATTTGTTACATAAATGCTAAGAAAAGCTTAAATTTGAATAATGTTGCACTTATGGATGATTTAAAAATATCAAAACGGAAACCCTCTTATCCTATTTCAGATAAATTAGACCATTATCTTTCTGCATATAGCAGAAACCTTAAGTTGCCAATTTTTTATGAAGATTTACTAAGGTTTCAAGGCGCAATAGAGGTACTAGATGATGATGATCAAGATACACTTTGGGTACGCGTGTACTACAGCGAATTTGATAGAAAAGAAATTGATGCCTCTTTAAAAAAAGTATATACAATTTTACATTCTGATGGTAATGAAGCTATTTTTCCTTTTTTAAGCGTTGATGCTATAGACTACTGTACTTTTGGAAATTCAAAGCCCTTTAGAATAAAGGTTAGAAATGTTTTAAATGATAACTATACCTATTTTTATGTAAAAACCGCTGATGCTTCTAGAATTTACGGATTAGAGTTAGAGCATATGCTATCTCCTTACAATCTTAACTTTTTAGTGAGTAATAATACGCTTATTGAGGAGCATATTGCTGGTATTCCGGGTGATGTTTTTATTAAAAATATATTGCCAAATTGTAACAAAGGTGAAAAAGCACAAATAGCTAAAGAGTTTGTGAAATTTAATGAACGCTGTATGATTAGACTTTTAGGCGATATGCGTTCTTATAATTACGTAATTGTGCCTACGCATGATTTTGATAAGGTGGTTTATAAAGTTAGAGCTATAGATTTTGACCAGCAGTCCTACGAAGGAAAATTTAATATTTATCGCCCACAGTTTTTTAAAGAAAATCTAGAAATGGTAAAAATTGTTTCAGATTCTTTTCAAAAACTATCTATAGAACAGTACAAAATAGAAGAACGTTCTATTTTAGTAAAGCGATTAAAAAGTTATAACTCTCGTATTAATGAGCTTTTAGGTGCTATGGTTAAGGATTCAATTTCAAAAAAGGATCATATAGACTTATTAAAAATTAAAATATTTGAATATACCTATGATGTAAATTTTAAAAAATGTAAGAGTATGGGAGATATTTTAGAAAAAGCACTCGAATTTTTAGTACATAATTACGAAAACGTAAACCCTTTAAATATTAAAAATAAGCGTATTTAGTTCCAGTTCTCGTCAAAATCTAAATTATCATAATTTTCAACGTCTACATCGTCATCAAAAGCATCAAAATCATCAGTTTTGTCTGCTTCAAAAACACGGTCTGGTGCCGTATCCGGTACTTGCCCTTGCACAAACATTAGGTTAGGGTAGTCGTGCCCTTCAACAACTTCTACAATTTCAGCTAGCTCAACATAAAACGTCCACATGCTTAAAAAGTCATACACATAAATTAATTTAGTTTGTACTTCGTGTACCACGTCGCAAATCTCTGTTTCGTTCATTAAACGTGCAGCACCATCATCACTTAAATCAAATAATGATATTTCTTCACCCTGTTCCCATTGGTCATTACTAACATAAAATGATGCCATTTCTGTGCCGTCAAAACCAAACGATTGTGTGATAATGTTGTGTAAATCTTCTAAGGAATCTGTCTCGACAATTTCTAAATCACGAAAAATGTCTTCCTCGGTATCGTTGTCTAAAATAACCCTAAATCTGTAAATCATACTAAATAATTATAGTGTACAAAGATAGATATTTTTGAATCAAATTTAATTTTGAAGTGATAAATGTTACAGCATAAAAAAGCCCCAACATTACTGTTGAGACTTATAGTTAATTTGAGTTAGTCAATTCTTTTAATTATCCATTCATAGAAATTAAAAATTCTTCATTATTTTTAGTTTGTCTAAAACGATCATTAATAAACTCCATTGCTTCTACAGGGTTCATATCTGCTAAATATTTACGCATTACCCACATACGTTGTACAGTGTTAGAGTCTAGCAAAATATCATCACGACGTGTACTAGAAGATGTAAGGTCTATAGCAGGGAAAATACGACGGTTAGATATTTTTCTATCCAATTGCAGCTCCATATTACCAGTACCTTTAAATTCTTCAAAAATAACCTCATCCATTTTAGAGCCAGTTTCAGTAAGTGCAGTAGCAATAATGGTTAAAGAACCACCATTTTCAATATTACGTGCTGCACCAAAGAAACGCTTTGGTTTGTGTAAAGCGTTAGCATCTACACCACCAGATAGTATTTTACCCGATGCAGGTTGCACAGTATTATAAGCTCTTGCCAAACGTGTAATAGAATCTAAAAGAATCACAACATCATGCCCACATTCCACCAAACGTTTTGCTTTTTCTAGTACGATATCGGCAATTTTTACATGCTCATGCGCCTCTTTGTCAAAAGTAGAAGCAACTACTTCTCCACGAACATTACGTTGCATGTCGGTAACTTCTTCAGGGCGTTCATCAATTAATAAAATCATTTGATACACCTCAGGATGGTTTGCAGCTATGGCATTAGCAACATCTTTAAGCAACATTGTTTTACCAGTTTTAGGTTGTGATACAATCATACCACGTTGTCCTTTACCAATAGGCGCAAACAAGTCCATAATTCTAGTAGAAATAGTACTTTGTCTATCTGCTAAATTAAATTTTTCTTCGGGGAATAGAGGCGTTAAATGCTCAAAAGCAACTCGATCTCTCACCACATTTGGGTCTTGTCCGTTAATTTTACTCACTTTTATTAAAGGGAAATATTTTTCGCCTTCTTTTGGTGGGCGTACGTGCCCTAAAACAGTATCCCCTTTTTTAAGACCAAATAGCCTAATCTGTGATTGTGATACATAAATATCATCAGGGGATGATAAGTAGTTGTAGTCAGACGATCTTAAAAAACCATATCCATCTTGCATTACATCTAGTACACCTTCACTCTCAATAATGGCATCAAATTCAAAATCAGGCTCGCGGTAACGGTTTCTATTGTCTTTATTACCATTATTACCTTGGTTTTTATGATTTTTATGCTGGTTATTATTGTCGCGTCTTTGGTTTTGGTTACGCTGTTTATTATCGCGTTGTCCTCTATTTTGGTTGTTATTCGTGTTAGAGGTTTTTTGGTTTCTATCGTTATTAGGTTTGTGCTCTTTTTTATCAGCAACAGGTTTTTCCTGTGGGGTGTTTTTAGAAGGTGTATTATCTTCTTTTTTATTATCCTCCTTTTTAGTGTTCTCCGTTTTAGGTGTTTTTTGTACCCTTTGCCTAGGCTTTTTTTCAGCGGGAGTAGGCTTACTTTCTGCTTTTGGTGCTACGTCTTTAGTAGCGTTAGGGTTAGCTGCTTGGTAATCAAGAATTTGGTATACCAAATCTAACTTTTTCATAGATCGGTACTTTGGGATACTTAATTGTTTTGCAATTTCTTGTAAATCAGTAAGTTTCTTTTCTTTTAATTGTGAAATTTCAAACATAAATGTTTAATTGAATGCTATTATAGTGGATATAAAATTATTTGAGTTTTTCTGAAAAAAAATAGATTTTTTATTCTGAAGAGTTAACAATCTGTACTAGCGACTGTTGAGAATTATTACTGCAATAATACAACTTTATTTTAATTAATACTGTCAAAATTATAAAGAAACTACTATTTTTGCTTTCAAGAATTAATAATAACCATGTTACAACGCATTCAAAGCATATACTTACTATTAGCAGCAGGCAACGCGCTAGGGCTAATATTTGTATTTCATTTATGGATTACAAATGAAGGCGAAACCGTTTTTGCTTTAGATCAGTTACCTTATTTTGGGGCTTTTGTAGCATCAGGCGTATTATCAATTATCACTATATTTTTATTTAAAAACAGGAAGCTTCAGTTTGTACTGGGGCGACTTAACATCATATTAAACTTTTTTTTACTAGGATTTTTCGTGTATCTATCGCTAAATATATCTGGAGAAACAGTAGTTTCAGAGAAAGGTATTGGGATGTTTCTTCCTATAATTTCTATCGTGTTTTTGGCCTTGGCCAATAAAGCCATTAAAAAGGATGAAGATCTTGTAAAATCTGTAGACCGATTACGTTAAACCTAACATCTTAGTAGTATTAGTGCGTAAGCCCAAGGTGAAGATCTTGGGCTTTTTTTGTGGCCTTTTTCTATCCCTAAATGAGAGAAAACACTAAAAACTTTTATGAAGTATCACTTGTTTTATTTGGGCGTCTCCCTGGTAAGGGACGGTATTTTCTATTTTATTTCTATAAGCTCTAAATCAAAAACTAAATCCTGTCCAGCTAGCGGATGATTTGCATCCACAACAATATGGTCTTCCTTAACTTCAGCAACTCTAAACTGTATCTCTCTACCATCTTCACCTTTAGATGCTAATCCCATTCCTACTTCAGGTGTCATCTCTGGTGGTAGTTGTTCCTTTTTAACATCATAAAATAGTTCTTTTTTAACGTCACCGTAAGCCTCGGCTACAGGAATATTAATCGTTTTTTTCTCATTAATTGCCATAGCAATAATACCTTTCTCAAAACCAGGAATCAACATACCCTGTCCAAGCGTTACTTCTAGTGGTTCGCGCTCTAGCGAACTGTCAAAAACCTGACCATTACTTAATTTACCTGTATAATGTACTTTAACTGTATCATTCTCTTTTACTACACTCATGTTATATATATTTACTAATTTTAATCATGCAAAATTACAACTAATCTATAGAAAGCGCATACTTTTTTAGATGTTTAAAAGCCTTCTTTAATCTCTCTATAGGAAGGAAGCACTTAAACTTTTAATAATCTTTTTTTTTGCGTTACCCTATTGGGTCGGGCTTTTCGCTATATCTTTTTAAAGCGTCATTGCGAGGACGAAGTACGTGGTAATCTCATTAATGCTGTTAAGGATTCGTCTTTTTGTTGTTTAAGATTACTTTCTCGTACCTTCTCGTAATAACGTCTTAATAACAAAGTATTTATCGTTTCTCAAATTCAATAACCTCTAAATTATCAATTTTTTTACCATCAATGGTAAAACGCAACATGGTTCTAGTTTTATGAAACCCATGTTTACCCACCGCACCGGGATTCATATGGATAAGGCTCAACTTTTTATCTGGCATAACTTTTAATATATGCGAATGTCCGCAGATAAATAACCGCGGCGGATTTTGTTTTATGGCTTCCACAACACGCGCATTGTATTTTGGCGGATAACCCCCAATATGCGTCATCCATACATCAACACCTTCACACATAAAACGATTGTTTTCTGGGAATTCAGTTCGTATTTCGGCATTATCAATATTACCATAAACACCACGTAAGGGTTTCAATGCTTTGATGGCATCGGTAACCTTTAAATTGCCAATATCACCAGCATGCCACACCTCATCGGCTTGTTTTACGTATTTTAAAACGGCATCATCTATATAACTATGGGTATCTGAAAGTAGGAGTATTTTGGTCATTATAATTAAAATCTTAGACTTTTTATTTAAAAGCTATTTATTAATACAAAAAGTTATACGTAAATTAAACCTTAATTAAATATAATTTCTTTTTTTTTAGCTTAAAATAATTATGAGTTAAAATACTTAAAAGCGCACTAAACTAATCTTATCTATGCATATAAACAACACCAAGCTAGTTTTTAAAAAATACATTGTAGTTACAGCATTACTTTGTTTATCTAACAATATATTTGGACAAATTGAGTTTGAAGATGTCTAAATTTAAAATAACTCTAAATTAAATACATCAAAAATTATTAACTAACATCAAATTCTAATGAAGACAATAATTACCAATTTTTCTTTAGGACTTCTTATTTGGCAAGCATTAATGCTCGTTTCAATTGGGCTTTGGATATATTCTTTAATTGATATTTTAAAACATAAATTTGAACAAAATGACAAAATTGTTTGGGTTTTAGTTGTTTTATTTCTCCCTATTTTAGGTTCAATGTTATATTTATTTATGGGTAAGAATAAAAAATTAAAATTGAATTAAAACCTAAGTTTATATAAGAAGTCAACCAAATAAATATAAACGGCTAATTGTTTTAGAGATTTAAGTATTTATTAGAACTCTGTAGCGGTTGTAAAACTAAGTTTACCTTAATTATAGCTGCTATTTTTATTATTTAAACTAATAAAAAAAACTTTATAGAGTCTCATGTAATTATAGTATCTTAATAAATAAACCAATGTAATAAAATTAAATTTATTATCATGTGTAGCGCAAAGGCACAAAGCATACCTTTTAAAGAACCACAATGCTGCATGGTTAAAGCACCTAGTATATAAAAAAATATTAAAGAAAGAACGAGTTAGTTAATCATTTTAATATCAAAAATTATATACTTAAATAAACAACTACATTTTAGATTTAATAACTTTTAAGCTTAAAAAACTAAATATTTATCCTCTAGAAAAATATGTGCTTACCTGCTCATTAGAAGTTGTTTTCTCTTTTTTAATTAATTTATCAAATTGACCTATTAAAAAAATCATCCATCTTAGTTTAACATATTGTTAAAGTTCATTGAAATGGAAATTTATTTTTGAATTCTTGATGACATTCTCCCTTTTTTTTGATGTACTATAAAATCTCAATAATTTAAAAGTATATTTATGAAAACCACATTGAAAATATTGAATCTTGCAATTGTATCATTTATGTTAATCATCAGTTGCACTAAATCGGATGACTCTAATATTAAAGATGAAGAACAAGAAAACCCAAAAGATTCCATAGAAGTAACTGAAATAGATGTTCAGGTTCTCTTACCAAACGAGTCAACTATTGATATTTCTACAGCAAAATTAATATCACTTTCTGAAGAGTTTGATGTTTTTTCAGATGGAAGCTCTAAGGTATTATTAAATGCTGATGGTAGAGTTTTAACACTTCTAACTAATAGTAATGATGAAATTATTTTAATGGGTTTCATAACTGAATCCAATACGCAAATCTCTATAAAATCTACAATTGAAGTTTCTTTTTACCTTGCTTTAGGTACTGTTTTTTTACCAGAGGAGGTTAAACAACAATACTTCGATGAATTTGATACGTTTCCTGGTTTAGATGAAATTATAACTACAACAACCTCAAAATTTATAGAAAACTCAGCATATTTTGAGTCAACAGAATTTTCATTACTAATAGAACAAAAATTAAATGAACTAACCGATAATAAAACTACTATTAATACTAATACAAATAAAGGAATATCTGCCGATGGTAAAGATATTAGAAGTGGCATACAACTTAGAGAGGATGATATATTTTCCTTCTCCTTAATAAATTCATATAGAAGGCGTAGCCACGGTTTTATTTATAAGACTGAAATTACACCTGAAGACGGTAATGTGCAAACATTAATTAGTAGTATTTCTACTGAAAACCCAGCACCTTTTAAAGATGTTGAAATTAAATCTACTCAAGCCATTAGAGAGGTATTAGGAGTAATTGCAGATTTTGGGTCGGGAACTGGTTTAAATTTTGCTAAAACTGAAGCTGGCCCTAATACTTTAGAAATAATGGACGGCGAAGAAGAGGTGTTATACAAATGTAGAGTTATTGGAACGGCAATAGGAGAAATTAATAATGGGACTTTAAGTAATCTTGAAAAAGAAAAATTAGACGAACTTATTTACCGAACGCTTGCTTTTGAAGTAGTTTTACCAGTTTTTCTAGATGCAGCAGGACATTCTAAACTTTTACAAGGCCTTGATGAAACTAAATTTGAACTGTTTGCTGCACAAGTACAAATTATAGCATCTTCCATACCCGCAGCAGAAGACGCTATAAAACAAGGTGATTATAAAACTGCATTGACAGAAGTTTTAAAATCATATTATAATAATGCCTTAGGAGCCCAGGCAACAGATTTACTAAGTGCTTTATTTGAAGGAATAGTTGCAGCTGGTGTTCAAGTCAACACTGATTACTTTGTTCAAAATTCTGCTAATGCATCAAAAATAACTAATGGTGTTGCTAAGTTTCTTAATCGAGCTGATATTTTTTTAAAGTTTGTAGATTACGGACGCATTCTTTATGCAAATACCAATTCTAATTATTTAGAAGAATGGGATGTTATAGCTTCAAATAACAAAGTATCTATAACACCAGAAGAAACCATTGCTATTCAAGGAGAAGAGAAAACTTTTAAAGCAATAATTAAAGATGGAGATTTAGCAGCGGGACAATCGTATGAGTATAGATGGTCTACCTCTGGTAACTACGGTGTTTTAAGAAACGAGTTAGGTAAAGAAGGCACTTCTTTCACGAGTTCAAGAGAAGAAGTTACCTATTTTAGTAGCAATACAATAGAATTACCAGAAGAAGCTCAAGATGAAATTTCTGTAGAAGTTTTCATTAAAGAAGGACAAAACCTTATACGAGTAAATGATGCCAATGCAGTTGTAAATGTAAAACCCCTAGGTTTTGAAATTAGGCCAGATGGTATTACCATACAAGGAGGTAATCAATTAACCTTAAATCTTAGACGTACTGATCAAACCAACCCGATAGAAAACTCAACCCAAGATTATCGCATAGTTTGGGATACACCAGCTGAATTTGGTCTTTTTAATGGCAGCGCAAGTAACATTACCAAAATAAATGATAATGAAATAGTTTACGAAGCCTTAGAAAAAGAACGCGATGGTACTGAACAAATAACAGCAAGTATTTATGCAAGAAGAAAAGGAACTTCAGATGAGTACGCCTTTGTAGATAAAATTTCTGCTAGCATTGAAATAAAAAACGACCCCAATTGTGAAATTTCTTATGAGTCCTTAGTACCTGTAGTTAGATTCCCAGAAGTCCCAAGATCCCAATGTGAAACCACAGCCTACTCTGGCAGAGTATTTATTTACGTACCGTATGACGAAAATGCAACAAGTTATAATGTAGAATGGACCGAGACCTACACTGGCTGGAACAACACCTACTTTGATAACAGGAGAAATAACCTTAGTTGGACCAATGAAAGCTTTGATACTGCTATAATTACCAAAGATGGTAACGTGTTCGAGGTATATTCTGGATTGGGAAATGGCATCTCTTGTGCCAGACCAAGTGCATTTCTAAATCAACTTATCGAAAGGCTTAATTCAACCTCTGGCTTTGCAACGGTAACCATTTGCTATGATTAACATGAACCTTAAAAAAATAAATTTGAGCAGTTACTGTTTTATATATAATTGAAATTCTGTAAATTCCTTGTACTTTCAATAGTATGGGGAATTCACAAACACAAACCAATCAGGAACTCATTTTGAGTTTTAAAATAAATGATACTGCCCCTAAAGTTCGAGCTAGTTTGTTAAAGTGAAAGCTAATGCTCGTTTTTAACGAGTGGTAGAAAAGATTATCATAACCTGTTGTGCATTTTGTGTTAAAGTAAATAAATTAATGTCAGTTCGAGTGATTTTTTAATCAAAAAATTGCACCGAGAACCAATTCATATATAAAAATCCTTATTCTCGATACAATTTCGACAAAAAAATCATTTTTTCAAAATAAACAACGGATTATCATAATGTAAAGCAATAGTATGATTATATAGAGTAGCTTTATGTTATGCTGATTTATAGAATTGCTTAGCAAGCGAACGTTAGTAACTAGTTCCTACAAAGAAATAATTTACAATGACATTTCAAAAAAGATTAAGAGGAGAATTTATCCTATGAAGATTATACTAAGCCTCTCGATTAAATTCCTAAAACTTCTATGCTATTAATATAAATGTAAAAATACAATATAAACTCTCACAATTATAGTACCTTACGATAACAAATCAATGTTATGAAATTAAATTTAGTATCGTGTGATGCACAACGGCCAGATAAGAGAGCAATTGCAAATTGTATCATGGAGATTTCGTTACATATTGATGCATCATTATCATATGAACTTACTGAAATACTTTTAGAAGGAGACGCTGTGGATATTGAGGTAGCGGATAAAAACTCTGGTTCTGCTTTAAGAGCGTTACGTAAATTGGCTATAGATTATGAAATTGTAGAATAAACCTTAATTTTTAAAGTTTTACTACTTGTGCATTATACATAAAGGTATCCTGCCAACGCTCAAAGCGTTTATCAAATTTCTCAGCAAAAACCAAATATTGGCATTTGCTTATACTTTCGGGAGTTCTAGTAACTTCAGCAAGGTTATTGTTACCAAATAAAAATTCAGCATCTTCAATAATGCATAGTTGGAGCTTATTCAAATTAATGCCGTTTAAAAAAAATATCTTGTTTAATCGTTTTGGAGTGGCAATAACAATGTCTGTTCCTTCATAAATTTCATCCCTCTGCGTGTCTATTGGTTTTTCATCATAAGCACAATATACACGCAAATCGTTTCCTTTTTTAAACGCATTAAACTCCAATTCTAAATCTAAAGCAGCTTGTTTGTTTTTTACAAAAATTAATGCTCTTGGTGCGTCCTCAAAAGCTGTACCTTTTAATTTTTGAATTACACTAATTACGATACTAGTAGTCTTGCCAGATCCTTTTGGGGCAATAACAAACATACTAGCACCACCTTTAATTTTAGATAGTATTTTTTTTTGAAGCGGTAAAGGCGTGTTAAAGCCTTTATGTTCTAAAATTGCTTTTAAAGGTGTTATGAGTTTTTTAAACGGCATAGTATAAGTCCTGAATTTGTGACAAATATAGTTTAAAAGAAAAGAGATGTTTATAGTAAATATTTAAGATATTGAAATACATGATTTTGTGTTTTTATTTATGTTGATAAAATACTATTAACGGCATTTGATACAAACGAGTGCTAGCAACTAAGATGAAATTTATAGCATTGATTTTGGTAAACTATACTAGTTGTTTTGTTTAAACCATAAACTAGCAAATACACCCGCGTTAGGGATTGAACGGCATGTTTGAAATACTTTTTAAAACTTTTGCAAATAAACAAAATCTGTTTTAAGGATGAGATTGCTTCACTGCGTTCGCAATCACGTTTGGGCAATGACGTTTTAAAAAGATTGAGTAGTGAAAGCCCGACCCGACCTTAGGAGGGTAACCTGCCTGCGATACCGCAGGTAGGCAGGCGCCCACTTCTGGATACAATTCCTCATGATTCGGAATTACTTGAAGTGATAAATTTCTATTCACTTTAATACTTTTAATATTTAATTAAGATTAGCCTTTATGGCGACTGCACAAATCTCTCTATCTTTGCTGCTTGATAAAAGCATTACCACAAGTTGCGATATTTTATAGAATTGAGTTATAACGGTACCGCCTACCATGGGTGGCAAATTCAGCCTAAAGCCATAACGGTTCAGGAGGTTTTGGAGGATGCGCTCTCTACAGTGCTTAATGAAAAAGTTGGGGTGATGGGCGCTGGTAGAACAGATGCGGGCGTACATGCAAAACAGATGTTTGCTCATTTTGATACTGGAGCGACGTTTACAGAAGCAGATTTGGTGTATAAACTAAATTCGTTTTTGCCGTTTAATATTGCCGTAGCGGACGTTTTTAAGGTTCAGCCAGAAGCACATGCACGGTTTGATGCTATTAGGCGCAGCTATTTGTACCGTGTGGGGTTTAAGAAAAACGTGTTTACACACCGCAATACATATTTGTTAAAGCAACCGCTAGATATCGAGAAGATGAATGCGGCAGCCAAAATTTTATTTGAGTATAAGGATTTTCAATGCTTTTCGAAAACACATACGGATGTAAAAACGTATTATTGTGATATTATGAAGGCAAAATGGTTTTTACGTGACGATGAGCTCCATTTTACCATTACTGCCAACCGTTTTTTACGAAATATGGTGCGTGCCATTGTAGGTACAATGATTAATGTAGGATTGGGTAAAATTTCACTGGAGGATTTTCATGCCATTATAACATCTAAAAATAGGAGTGAAGCGGGATTTTCAGTTCCTGCTCATGGGTTGTATTTAACCGAGGTGGCCTACCCCGAAACGATAAAATTATAAATGACGAAGAAAAAGGAACAACTATTTGATGTAACGCTGTTTAAACGCTTATTTAAATTTATAAGACCATATAAGATTACATTTGCCATTGTTTTTGTTTCTGTAATACTTATTGCAGGCTTGGGTGTTGCTACACCCTATTTGTTGCAACAGGCTATTGATGAAAACTTAACCAACAAAGTTGCTGAAGGCTTTTTGTGGTTCGTGTTAATCATGGTAGGCTTATTGTTTTTAGAATTTTTGTTTCAGCTCGTGTTCATATTTTATTCAGGTTGGTTAGGTCAGCATGTAGTAAAGGATGTTAGAGTGAAGTTGTTTAATCACTTGCTTCGTTTTAAAATGACCTATTATGATAACTCTTCAGTTGGGGTATTGATAACACGTTCGGTCACGGATATGGAGCGTATTGCTGATATTTTTGGTCAAGGACTGTTTCAGATATTTAAGGATTTATTGACGATGATAGTGGTTTCTGGGGCCATGTTTTATATGAACTGGAAACTTACTTTAATTGTATTTGGCATGTTACCGATTGTACTTTACGCTACACGCTTATTTCAAAAATATATGAAAAAGGCGTTTGAGGAAGTGCGTACTGAAGTGTCTAACCTAAATTCTTTTGTGCAAGAGCGTTTAACGGGAATGAAAATTTTACAGTTGTTCGCTAGAGAGGATATTGAAAATGAAAAGTTTAGACAAATTAACGAACGCCATAAAAAAGGCTGGCTAAAAACCATTTGGTATAACTCCATTTTCTTTCCTATTGCAGAATTGTCATCGTCTATTACCATTGGTCTGGTAGTGTATTTTGGCGGTTTGGGTAACGCGTTAAGCGATACGGCATCTCAAGGTGTTTTAGTGGCGTTTATTATGTTTATTCCAAAGTTATTTAGACCATTACGACAAATAGCAGATAAATTTAATACCCTACAAATGGGTATGGTAGCGGCCACAAGAGTATTTAAAGTACTGGATACCACCTCTCAAATTGATGACCATGGTACACATGAAGCAGAACATTTTAAAGGTGATATTGCCTTTAAAAATGTATGGTTTAATTATGTAGAAGACGAACCTGTACTAAAAGGTATTTCTTTTGATGTAAAAGCTGGACAAACCATAGCTATTGTTGGCGCAACGGGTGCTGGAAAATCTACGATTATTAATTTGCTAAATCGTTTTTATGAAATTGAAGATGGTACAGTATGTATTGATTGTATTGCTATTAACGATGTAACCTTAACTTCATTACGCACGCAAATTGCTGTTGTACTGCAAGATGTATTTTTATTTGCAGATACTATTATGAATAATATTACTTTAAACAATCCAGAAATTACTGAAAAACAGGTTGTTGAAGCGGCAAAATCTATTGGTGTACATGAGTTTATCAACACTTTACCCAATGGGTACCATTATAATGTTAAGGAGCGTGGTGTTATGTTGTCTTCTGGTCAGCGCCAGTTAATATCATTTTTAAGAGCTTATGTTACCAACCCAAGTATTTTGGTTTTAGATGAAGCGACTTCGTCTGTGGATTCTTATTCTGAACAACTTATCCAGAATGCTACCGATAAAATTACAAAAGGTAGAACATCTATTGTGATTGCGCACCGTTTAGCAACCATTAAAAAAGCAGACAAAATTTTAGTAATGGATGCTGGTGAAATTGTGGAGCAAGGAACGCATGATGAACTTCTTGAAAAAGAAAATGGGTATTACAGGAATTTGTATGAAGTACAGTTTTTAAATGACAAGGAGGTGGCTTAAGTTCTACTTTTGTTTGAATTTGAAAAATAATAGGAGAACTAACAAAATACCAACAATTAACAAAATCCATTTCCAGTGGTTTGTTTGTGAGATACTAATAGGACTTGCATCGCCCATTAAGACTAAACCTGCCCAAAATTTTGGAGCCACCGTTCTGCCTTCAGTATTACTAATATAATTTAGTTTTGCCAGTCTTAAAGCTTTATCTTTTGGTTTTCCATCATTTATGTTTTTATAAAATGATTCTATGATTTCTGATGTGGAACGTTCGTCTACCTTCCATAAACTTGTTAAAATACTTTCGCTCCCAGCATAGTTAAAAGCATGTGCAAGAGAGATCATGCCTTCACCGGCTTGATAACCAGGTTTTCCTGTTTCACAAGCCGTTAAGATGGCTAAATTAGCGTTTAAACTTGTGTCGTATATTTCATAAGCGTATAAAGAGCCATCTTCATTTTTATCGGTTACGTTTTTGGCAAAAAGTAGCCTTGAGAGTTCTGGATTTATATTGTTTGATTCGGCGTGTGTTCCTATGTGTATAATTTTGTGCTCACTAGCGTTTTGTTTAAAAATGTGTTCTGTTGAGTTTTCATTTAAAAAATAATCACCATCAAAAAGGCTCGCGTAAGCTTTGGCTAAATCTACATTAAAGGGTTGTTGTAATAACTTTAAATAGGTTCGATCTAGGTTTATGGAATCAGTTATTGCCAATTTATAATCCGCTTTCATTTTATCATTAAACTCAGGAGCAAAAGCAATGAAGCTATTTTTGTAATCGTTTTTACTTTTAGATTGTTCTAATAAATATAAACTATAATTATAAGATATATTATATTTTGCTAAAAGGCTTTTTGTATCTAGCTCTTTAAAAGAGTCAATTTTAATCGGCGTTAGCGTTTCAAAACTGATGTTATATAAATCTCCATCGGGTATGATGATGACGTTTTCGGTGGTAATTTCAGTTTCAAAAGGTTTCCATAAATTTTTATATAAATCGAAAAGTAAGTCACTGGTTTGAGAAATGTGATATTGATTTTCTAATAATTGGGCTATTTTAACCTTAGCGCCTTCAAAATCTAATGGCATAATCTTTTTTACCTCATTATTCATAATTAAGACTTGAAGCTTTTTGTCAATAAAGAAATAGCGAACAATAGAGGTATTGTCAGGAATTGTTTTTTGTAAATCTCCTAATGATTCAAAAAGCGTCGCATAACGCATTTTATAATATTTAGGATGTGATTGTTTTAAAGAGTCTAAAAATTGATCTCTTTTGTTATTAGCCTCAATAAAATCCTTTATTTTTGTTGAGCTAGACAGTACGCTATCTATATTTTGTTTAAGTTGATCCTCGCGTTGAATTATTTTTCGATCGATATTAAAACGTGCTAAATCTTTAAGATTTAATCTTGATCTAACCCGATTATAAATGCTAGATTCATGAATGTTCATTATAGCATCAAGATGCGCTTCATCTTTCGTTTTTTCATATAAATCAAGATGTAGTTTCTTTCTAAAATCAATTAACTTTGTATTATCTGTTAATAAAACCTCCAAGTCTCCTTGGGATTTAATAATACTTTTTTTGGTTTCTAATACGGTGATTGCTTTTTCTGTTTCTTTTATTTGATGTTCAAGAAATGAAGTACTTTTGTTATCTTCAAGAAAGTATTTTGATTTTATGTTTACTAATAATGATTGCGGTTTTCTAGTTTCGTTTTGAATTGAATCTAACAAGGAAGTTAGTCTTAAATTATCTTCAGAAAAATACTCTAAAGCTTCATTGCTGTAGCGTAAAGCGTCTTTGTAATTTTTAAGCTGAAAATTAACTTGTGCTAAGTTTTGTGTTTGAAAAAAACGTAATAGTTTATTTTCAAATTCTTTTTTGTGTGTGTAATCATAGCCCTCTTTTGCTAGAGCTAGTGCTTTGTCTGGATGTCCAATTTTGCTATAAAATAAAGACATTTCGATAAGAGCATCTAGAAAACCAAACGTATACGGCATGTCGCTTTTTCTATATTCATCTTCTGTTTTTTCATAACTTATTCTAGCATTTTCCATATCTCCCATGTTTTCATATATGGAAGATCTGACAAGTAACGCATAAGATTTCCATGAGGGTAATTCATCTATTCTTGCTAGTCCATTGTCACTATGCATATCGGCTTTGTCATAATTCATTGCAATTAAATGTACATGGGCTAATATTAAATCTGATTTTGCCAAACTTAAATCATTTTTTGGGAGAAACTTTTGCTTCTGTTGATATGCATAATTCATCAAATCTAAAGAGCGTTGATTGTCTCCAATACCTCTGTAGAATCCTCCTAAATTTTCAATACATGCGTAAAGCCTTTTTCTAATTAATAAAACGTTGTCGGCATCAGTTTCATGGCTAATTGCTTTTTCAAGATCAGCAATAGCAAAGTTCATTTTATCAATAGAGGCCTTAGTTTTTCCTGAATTGAAGAGATTCAAGGATATAGAGTTTTTTAGATTCCCTTTTTCATGGAATTTATCAGAAAGTTTTTTTTGATTAGCAAATAAAAGCGCTTTCTCCAAATAATAGATAGAACTATCTAATCGCTGTGTATAAGCATTTATAAGTCCTAAATACTTTAAAGTTTTAAAGGCTAAGTCGAATTGCGTACTATCTTTTTCATTAATCTTATTTTTTAGAGTAAGTAATATTTCTTCAGCTTTAGGATATACTCTTTTTGAGTAAAATACTTTTGCTTTGTTAAAATTGATACTATCATTATAAGATAGTTGATTACTTTCTTGAGCGTTGATTTTTCCATAAAAAAGGAAACATAAAAAAACAAGTAAAGCATTTGATGGAAGAATTTTAGACATGGCGTTACTTTTTTAATTCTGAAATTATAGATTTACTTTTTTCTGAATTACTTTTTTCTAAATACTCAATCGCTAAATCTATGTTGTCCATTTTTAAATAAGATAACCCCAAATAAAAGTAAGCTTCATTTTTAAAGCTGCTCTCCGTGTTTCTTATAGTTGCTTTCAAATAATTTACAGCTTCATTCTCGTTTTTATTAGCTAAGTGCGCAACACCTAAAAAATAGTTAAGTGTGTCATTTTCTGGTTTATTTTGGAGCAAAGGGCGCCACTTTTTAATAGCCATGGTATATTTTTGCTTTTTGTAATCTACCATAGCATCATCAAAAATGTAATTGTCAGTTTCGCCCATATTAGTTTCTAAACCTCTATCTTCAACATAATACTTATCAAATAAAGCTTGATTTGATTTTGGTTGATTAAAAAACCACACACTGCCTATCAAAATAGCAATAGATGCCGCGATTGATAAGTGTTTAAAGTTCAGTTTGAATACCTTTTTATCTGTATATTGCTCTGATTTTTTTTCTTTGAGTTCCTCATGAAAACCATCTACTTTGTTCTTAAAAATAGCTTTTCTAACACCAAAAAGCATCGCGCCTATGTCTTTTACTTGTTGTTTTAAAACAGGATTATCTTTTAATTTTTCTTCAAAAGCATCGCGTTTTTCAGTAGGCATGGTATTTTTTAAGTACCGTTCTATAGTTTCTAAAAGTTCTTGCGATATGGGATTGCTATGTTCCAATTTATTAGGGGTTTAATTAAGGGTTTTTCACTAGTGATCTTAATTTTTCTAAACAGCGGTATTTTTTATTTTTCGCTGAAGCTTCTGTGATATTAATTATTTTTGAAATGTCTCTAAGCGATTTTTTATCATAATAAAAAAAGGATAATAGTTTTTTGCAAGCGTCTCCTAATGTTTCAAAAGCATCAACTACTTTATCTATTTTATTATCATTTTCTTCATTAAGTATATCGGTTTCAAAAGTGTTTTTATCGGTTAACGTTTGTATTTGTAAATGATCCTCAAATGAATTCGTTTTTCTATATCTCGCAGAATTTAAATGATTTAACCATTTATTTTTTGCTATGGTATATAAATAGCCGTTAAGGGCAGATTCATTTTTTGGTACAAATTTATTGTCTTGAACGTTCTCCCAAACCGTAACAAAAGCTTCTTGAAATATGTCTTTTGCTTCTTCACTAGAACCGCTATTTTTTACAATATAATGTTCGGTTTTGCGAAAATTTTCTTTGTATAAATTTTTAAGTACTTGCTCATCGTTCGCTTTAATAGAATCAATTAGTAATTGCTGACTTGAGAAGCCTTTTTTTAGTGTATTTCTCTCTGGCATAAGTTGTTAATAGCGGTAGAAAGATACACTTTTTTTGTTAAAATTTATGACATTTTTTTATTCTATTGTTACTGTTAGTTGTACGTCAGTTTTTATAACTAGCACATCATTTAAGATATCGTTATAGTTAGGTTGGTTACCATGAGACATACAATTACTATTTTCATGGCTTGCATTTATTATATGTTTAAGAGGTTGCACATTATTACATAAAGTGAACATTAAAAATGTCATCAAGATTTTTTTTTATTTTTTTAAATGATTGTTTTACTATTACATACTAGCTATTGTAAATAAGCTACGTGGTTTGTTTAGGGTTTTATGTTGGCAGACTGACCATGCGTTAGGGATTGTAGTGGAAAGCCAACAGCCCGACGCAGGAGGAGCGAGGACTTGTAGCGTAAAGCCCGACCTTTTTAGGTAACGCCCAAATAATGATATTTAAAACACAGACTATAATTGCCATTTGTAGCATGTAGAATTAATGTTTTTTAGGCACAAAATCTTGTACTGATATTTCACCAGTTAACATTAGTATAACTACTGTTAGCATTGAAACTCCCATATAACAGATAAGAAAGAATAGCAGATATAGCGGAATTTTCCAAAACAACGATTTTATGCTGTCGTTAGAATTACGATATGCCACATAAATACAGAATAAAACCATGACTAATGAATATAATAGGGCATAATCTATATAGAATTGTGGATTTATTATTAGTGTGATTACAGAGTAAACCGATGATATTATACTAAAAGCTGTTATTCCATAAATTGAAATAATCATGTGTTCTGCAAAATTGTAATTCTTTTTATTGAAGAATATAAAACTAGAAAATGCTAGAAGCGGAATGTAGGCTAAAAACAGTACTGAGCTATACTCCATGGTTGAGGCTATAATTTTTTTTTTACCCTCGCCTCCAGTACTTGTTTGTACGTAACTAACACTTCCAAAATCAATACTTTCCCAAGCAATTTTTTTCATTAAAAAAAGCGTGAGTCCAGACAGTGTTAATGTAATGGCTAACATGCTCACGGGGTTTAAATATTTTTTTCTTAAACCATCAATATATCCGCCACAAACACTTTCTGGCTTTAAAAGCATGTGCTTTATGGTTGTAATAAAGGTATTATCTAAGTTAAAGTAACGCTCTAGAAAATCATAAATTAAACTTTTATTGGTAATTCTTTGTCTCACCACTTTGCCACCACAATCTGGACAAAAGCTATAATCTGTTCTTAAAGTGTTATTACAGTTTTTGCAATTCATAATTTAACTATTAAATTTAATTATGACGCCTATAAGTACTAGAACAAAAAATAAGATAGTGAAAATGACACCATATACAAACCCAATTAATAGGAATCGGGCAAAACTGTCTAGTAGGCTAATTTTAAAAACGCGATGTAATATGTAGAATAAATATGCAAATGTAAAAACACTAACAAATAGCGAAATGGTTAAATAATCTCCACCACAAACCAAAAATAGAATACTTAATACGGCACTTACAATAATAATTTGAGCAGAGTAGTATAGGTTAAGTACTATATGTTCGGTAAAATTATAACGTTTATCACCAACCAAAAAATAGGCAATCCATGTAGAAAATGCAGATACTGGCACGCTTAATACATAAATAACACTTTGGTAGTTATTTATGGCACTATAGTCCATATTCTCTGGCGAGAAGGGATTGTTTTTCTGGGTAGAAAGCTCTTTTATAGAGTCTCCATATAAATTACTTAGATCCATAGCATCCTTAAAAAAGGTATTCATTAAAAACACTTGGATACCTACAAGTGTTAATGAGATTGCAAAATATTGAATAACATCTACGTATTTTTTACGTGTACCTTCTATGTAGCTTACAATAACCTCTTCTGGTTTGGTAAATAAGTAAACTAGAGTTTTTAATAGTTTATTATCAAGGTTGAAGAAGTAAAGATTAATCTCTGACCAAATATTTTTAAAGTTTAGCCTGTTTCTAATTATTTTGGCGCCACACTTAGAACAATAATTTTGGTGAGATTGTAATTGTATGTCGCAGTTTTTACAGTGCATTACGCTAAATCTTTCTTAATCATTTTTATAAGTTCTGTTGTATCCTCAAACACTACAAATTCCCCATCTGTAAAATAGGATATGTGTCCGGTTTCCTCACTAACGGCAAGTGCTAAGGCATCAGTTTTTTCGGTAACGCCTATTGCAGCTTTATGGCGTAAACCAAAACGTTGGGGGATACTCTTTTCATTATTTACGGGTAGTACGACACGTGTGGCTTTTACAATATTATTGCTTATGATAATGGCGCCATCGTGTAACGGACTGTTTTTAAAGAAGATACTTTCTATAATAGGTTGGGTAACCTTTATATTCATTTCATCGCCAGATTCTGCTAAAAAATCTAAATTATTATTGCGTTCTAAAACGATTAGTGCTCCAGTTTTAGACATGCTCATTTTATTACATGCCGAAATGATAGCATCCACATCAGTTTCGATAGTGCCTTCGGTTTTTAAGAACTTTAGCTGTTTTAAAAATTTACGTCGCCTATTAAAATTAGTAGAACCTACCATGAGTAAAAACTTCCTTATTTCTGGTTGAAATACAACGATAAGTGCAATAATACCAACGCGCATAAAACCACCAAAAATACCCGAAAGGAGTTCCATGTTTAGAAATTCAGTAAGTTTCCAAACCCCATAAATAATGATAATACCAATAAAAATATTTATAGCAACAGTACCTTTTACAAGTTTATAAAGGTAATAGAGTAGAAGTGCCACAAGAACAACATCTAAGTAATCTATAAAACGGAGGTTTAAAATGTCATCAAAGATGTTCAATAGCTGATAGGTTTTTGTAAATTTAAGAAATTGTGGTTAATAAATAAATTCGTTTTTAGATATCTCAATATTTTCTAAGGTTAGTGATAAAAGTTCTGATTTAATTAGAATATAATCTTGAAACGATATTTCTTTTTTTAAATCAATGATGACTTTAACTACTTGTTTTTGTTTTTTTAATTCTTTAATTAGAACATTTTTAAAATCAGAAATATTGGAAGTATGAAAATCAATTTCTTTAGATGGTAGAATTAAATCTACTCTCTCAGGTGAAATGACGTTTATATATAATTTTTTGGTAAAATCTAATTGAGATATTTTAGCAAAATAACTTCCGGAAAGCTCTTCATGAAAATTTACATCCGTAAACTCCAAAAACCCCAAATTATTCCTAATCAAATCATGACAGGTAAAGTAGTTCTTAGCTTTTTCATTTTTATGGCTAGAAGATGTTTTTTTGTCTTGAAGAAATTTAATGTGAGGAATAACCTGTCTTAAAGTTAAACGTTTATCTACATTTATCAACCAATTTGTGGTGCTAATCAAGTTTTTTCGGTTTAGCAAAACACTATCAGGTTGTGTTTCATCATAAAACAAATACGCAGCAGACACATCTTGCAATTCAGTAATACTAGCCTTTTCAATTTGTGGTAATTGTAGTTCTTTTTCGTTTCCGCAGGAAAAGATAAAGACAGTAATAAAAATGAATAAAATATTTTTCATGATTAATTAGTAGTTATGTTTTGGTCTTAACACACCCCTTAATCCCCTCTTAATAGAGGGGAAACTGTTGTGGTTGTTTTTTGTGATATTTCATTTTCATTATAACAATATCTTTTTAGAGTATGAGTGTCCCTACTAATAAGGAGGGAGTAAGGGAGGTGTAAAACCATTATCTTCAAATCTAAAAATATAATCTTCAATTGCCCTGATAACATTATCAATATCATTCATTATTTGATGGTCAGAAAATCTCAACACATGAATATTTAATTCATTTAATCTTGTGGTTTTCTTTACGTCTTTTTCATGTACTTCCAGTATTTCATGTGAATACCCATCGCATTCAATGGCTAATTCCAGTTTATTACAAAAGAAATCAACAATATATTCATCTATTGGTTTCTGTCTATGAAAATCGTAACCATACATTTGTTTTCTTCGCAAATAAGTCCAAAGTTTTATTTCTGACTTTGTAGAGTTGTTTCTAAGTTGTCTAGCTAATTCTTTTAATTGCGAATTGTAGTAGATTTTCATACTTTATCTATAACACACCCCTTAATCCCCTCTTAAATAGGAGGGAAACTGTTGCGATTATTTTTTCTAATATTTCATTTTAATAATATATTTTTTTAAGAGCAAGAGTGTCCCTCCTAAAAAGGAGGGATTAAGGGAGGTGTTTTTTAAGATTTATTTAGTTTATCATACAATTTAACACACTCCACAGCCTCTTTAACATCATGTACACGCAAAATAGAAGCACCTTTTTGCAAGCCAATTGTATTTAAAACAGTAGTACCATTTAAAGCTTCTTTGGCAGAAGTTTCCAAAGTTTTATAAATCATAGATTTTCTTGAAACCCCAACAAGCAATGGCTTTTCAATCATTTTAAATAATTCCAACGTATTTAAAATTTCAAAATTTTGCTCTAAAGTTTTAGCAAATCCAAAGCCAGGATCTATAATAACATCAATAATACCTAAATCTCGGGCTGCTTTAATTCTTTCAGAAAAATATAATAAAATATCCTTTACCAAATTGTCGTAGTCTGTTAAACTTTTCATGTTTTGCGGTGTACCTCGCATGTGCATCATAATATAAGGCACTTGCAATTCAGCAATTGTTGGTAGCATAATATCATCTAATTTCCCTGCCGAAATATCATTAATTAAAGCAGCACCAGCTTCAATACACTGTTTCGCAATAGTACTTCTAAAGGTATCAATAGAAAGTAAAGCTTTAGGAAAATGCTTTAAGATAAGATTTACAATTGGTAGAATGCGTTGTAATTCTTCATTTTCACAAACATGATCTGCATTTGGTCGAGAACTATACGCACCAACATCAACAAATGTGGCACCTTCATTTAGCATTTGTTCTACTTGTTTTAAAATTGAAGTTTCGTCTTTATATTTTCCGCCATCGTAAAACGAATCTGGTGTTACGTTTAAAACACCCATCACTTTAGGTGTAGTTAAATCAATAAGTTGGCCTTTACAATTTATCGTCATTACTAGGTTTTCTGTAGTGTTTGTATTTGGTTTAAAACTTTAAACTTTAAACTCTAAACTTTGACATTATAATAATTTATGCGAAATTTACGGAAAATAGATATTGAACACATAATTTATGCAAGATACTTCTAAACAATATAATGCGGTAATTGATAGCTGTAAAAGTTTATTTGAAAAGAAAATGAGCGATTATGGTAGTGCGTGGCGTATTTTAAGATTACCATCACTAACAGATCAAATTTTTATAAAAGCACAACGTATTAGAGGTTTGCAACAAAACGCTGTTCAAAAAGTTGATGAAGGACAAGAAAGTGAGTTTATAGGCATAATTAATTATTGTATTATGGCGTTAATTCAGTTAGAAAAGGGTGTGGTAGAACAACCTGATATGTCTACAGAAACATCTTTAGAGTTGTATGAAAAGCATATTTCTATCACAAAAAAATTAATGGAAGATAAAAATCATGATTATGGTGAAGCATGGCGTGATATGCGCGTAAGTAGTTTAACAGATTTAATTTTGCAGAAATTATTACGCGTTAAGCAAATTGAAGATAACCAAGGCAAAACCTTGGTGAGTGAAGGTATTGATGCAAATTATCAAGATATGATAAACTATGCGGTTTTTGCGATGATTCATTTATCTAAAAAATAGCTGTTATTCCTGCGAAGACAGGAATCCGAAAAAAAATATAGAAAAGTTAAAAATATAGATTCCTAACTTCGCAGAAATGATAAAAGTATGAAAGCATTAGTAGCAATAAGTAGAATATTAGTAGGCATATTATTCATCTTTTCAGGGTTTATAAAATTGAACGACCCTATTGGTTTTTCGTATAAACTACAAGAGTATTTTAGTCCAGATGTATTAAATATTCCGTTTTTAGAGCCTTATGCGTTATTAATTTCGGTATTTGTTGTGGTGTTTGAAGTGGTTTTAGGCGTGTTTTTACTAATAGGTTATAAACCTAAATTCACAGTTTGGAGTTTATTACTCATGATTGTATTCTTTACGTTTTTAACCTTTTATGCTGCGTATTTTGAGAAAGTTAAAGATTGTGGCTGTTTTGGAGATTTTATAAAGCTAAAACCATGGGAGACGTTCTGGAAAGATGTGGCACTCCTTGTATTAATTTTAATTTTATTCTTTGGTGTTAAGTACATAAAACCAGTGTTTGGTAAATTACAAACAACCATACTAGCATTACTAGGTTTTATTGTGAGTTTATGGTTTGGGTATCATGTATTGATGCACTTACCATATATCGATTTTAGAGCTTATGCTATTGGAAAAAATATAAAAGAAGGTATGACAATACCAGAAGATGCACCGGCGCCAGTACAGTTATATAGTTGGAAATTTAATGTAAATGGCGAAGAACAGATAATAACTACTAATGGAGCTTATCCTGATGTTGACGGAGAATTTATTGGCGTTGAAACACAAGTTATACAAGAGGGCTACATACCACCAGTAGTCGATTTTTCAATAGAAAGTGAGGATGAAGATTTAACAACACATTACTTAAATCAAGAAAACTTAATTGTTGTAGTGTCGTACAGTCTTGAAAAAATAGAACGCGACGGCGTTTTAAAATTAAAAGCATTACAAGATGAAGCCAGAAGAAATAATTATCAAATTATTGGGTTGACAGCATCTGGAAACGATGCGAAAAAACGAATAAGCGAAGCCTATAATATCGATTTTGAGTGGTATTTATGTGATGAAAAAGCATTAAAAACTGTTGTGCGATCAAACCCTGGAATTTTAGAATTAGATAAAGGCACTGTAAAACAAAAAGTGCATTGGAATGATATTGAGGATTTGGAGTTGCCAGAAGTAGAGAAAAGACCAGAACCCAAGGAATTAGAAGAGGCAGTAGCATATTTTGTAAATGGGAAGTTTCAACCAAAGAACTAGTTGAAGCTTTAGATACTAATCTGATAGAAAGTGTTAATGTTATAAAAGATACAATCCAATTGAAGGAATTGAATACTCAAAATAATACCTTTTATACTGGAATTATTGAGGTAAAGCTTAAAAATGAATAATTTTCAACTAACAACTAACAACTAACAACTAACAACTAACAACTAACAACTAACAACTAACAACTAACAACTAACAACTAACAACTAACAACTGATAAACTATCTCCTAAATAAAGCCCTTTACGCGCTACTCACATTATTCGGAGTAGTAACGGTTATTTTCTTTTTATTTAACATACTACCCGGTGATCCCGCTCAAATGATGATGGGGCAAAATGAGGATAGCGAACAACTAGCCAAAGTAAAAGCAAAATATGGCTTTGATAAACCTGTTTTAACACAGTACGCCTATTATATCAATGATGTATCACCATTATCATTTCATTCCAAAAACAAAGAAGATTATACATATTTAGCCGAAAATAAATACGCAGCAGCCAAACTATTTTCCATAAGAAATACAACCACCGTTTTAAAGTTTCCATATCTACGAGAATCTTTCACAAAACAGGGTAAAAAAGTGACACAAGTTTTAGGCGAAACACTACCAAATACATTTGTATTGGCAGTTTCTGCAATACTAATTGCCATAATTTTAGGAGTAGCTTTAGGTATTGTTTCTGCATTATTTAAAGACAAATGGTTAGATAAAACCATACAAGTTTTAAGCACATTTGGTATGAGTGTACCCTCGTTTTTTAGTGCCATTTTATTTGCATGGTTTTTTGGTTACGTATTGCACAAATACACTAATTTGGAGATGACAGGTAGCCTTTACGAGCTAGATGATTTTGGAGAAGCTATGCACATTAAGTGGAAAAATCTCATTTTACCCGCTATTGTTTTAGGTATTCGTCCGCTAGCCGTTGTTATACAACTCATGAGAAATTCGTTGTTAGAAGTATTTAATCAAGATTATATAAGAACAGCGAGAGCTAAGGGTTTAAGTGAGTTTCAAATTATAAAACGTCACGCTGTTAAAAACGCATTAAATCCTGTGGTTACAGCAATATCAGGGTGGTTTGCCTCTATGTTAGCAGGCGCAGTTTTTGTAGAATTTATTTTTGGGTGGAATGGCCTTGGTAAAGAGATTGTTAACTCTCTAAACACACTAGATTTACCAGTAATAATGGGAGCAGTTTTAGTAATTGCAACGTTATTTGTAATTATAAATATTATAGTCGACTTAATTTATGTTTGGTTAGATCCAAAAGTTAAATTACAATAAAACAAAATATGAAACAGATATTATATTCATTATTAATAACGCTAGGGTTTTACAGTTGTGGGGAAGACCCAGTGCAGTTTAATACAGCAGCATTAAACGACACTTTAGTTAATTTAGAAGGAGATAACGTATCTCTAAAATCTATTTTAGAGCAACACCAAGGCAAAAATATAGTGATAGATATTTGGGCATCTTGGTGTCCAGATTGTATCAAAGGTATGTCAAAAGTAACGGCACTTCAAAATAAGTATCCAGAAGCAGTGTATTTGTTTTTTTCCTTAGATAGGGGAGTACCCGCTTGGAAACGTGGTATAAAAAAGTACAATGTAGTAGGTGAACATTATTTCTTGCCAAAAGGAAAAAAATCACCATTTGGTAGTTTTGTAAACATAAGTTGGATTCCAAGATATATGGCTATTAATAAAGCTGGCGAAATCGTTGTATTTAATGTTATTGAGGCTGATGATAAAAAGTTGATTGAAGCTCTAAAAAATTAAGTATTTTTGTATTAAATAAAGCAATTCTAAACTATATATCTTCTTTAAAAGAAGTTTAAATTAATCTTATGAGAAAACACATCGTAGCAGGAAACTGGAAAATGAATAATGATTTGGCTGAGACCGAGACATTAATTACAGCACTTAAAAGTAAAACAAAAACAACAGATGCTGAGGTTATGATAGCTCCAGCGTTTACAAATTTGTGGCAAGCGTATCAAACATTAAAGGATAACGATGTAATTGAAGTAATTGCACAAAATATGCATGCTGCTACTAACGGTGCTTACACAGGCGAAATAAGTGCAGATATGTTAAAAAGTATCGGTGTAAATACAGTAATACTTGGCCATAGCGAGCGTCGCGAATATTTTAAAGAAACCGATGCATCACTTGCTAAAAAAGTAGATGCAGCTTTAGCTAAAGATATGCGTGTAATTTTCTGTTTTGGCGAAGAATTAGCCGATAGAAAATCAGGAAATGAAGAAAATATTGTTGGCAGTCAGATTAAAAATGCATTATTTCATTTGGATGCTTCAGCATTTAAAAATATCGTTTTAGCCTACGAGCCTGTTTGGGCAATTGGTACAGGTGAAACTGCTTCACCAGAGCAAGCACAAGACATGCATGCATTTATTAGAAAAACTCTAGCAGACCAATACGGCTATGAAATCGCAAATGAAGTTTCTATACTTTACGGCGGAAGTGTGAAACCAGCCAATGCAAAAGAAATTTTTGGAAAGCCAGATGTGGATGGCGGACTTATTGGTGGTGCCTCACTAAAGGCTGAAGATTTCTTTGCTATTGTAAACGCATTTTAAGCATAAAAAATAATTTGGGCGTTACCCACGCAAAAAAGCGTGGGTCGCGCTTTACGTTACAAGTCCTCGCTCCGTTCCTACGCTGTGGGCTATCCACTGCAATCGCTAACGCGGGTACACCCGCCAATAAATAGCTAAAACCATGTCCAATACCATCTACATAGGTTATTATTTCAAAGTGCAGCCTTTACAGCCTGGGGTAGAAATTTTAATTGCCGAATTAGGTTATGCAGGTTTTGAAAGTTTTGTAGAAACCGAAACAGGAGTAACAGCCTACGTTCAAAAAGAGGAATGGAGTGCAAGCATCTTAGATGATATCCAAATTTTGAATTCAGATGAATTTGAAATCACCTATACCTTTGAAGATATAGTGCAAACTAACTGGAATGCAGAGTGGGAAAAGAATTTTAATCCCATAATTGTAGATGAATTAGTTTCAGTTCGTGCTCCTTTTCACGAAAAGCCAAATACCAAATACGATATCATTATAGAACCAAAAATGAGTTTTGGTACAGGACATCATGAAACTACGCATATGATGATTCAACATATTTTAAAAAACAATTTTAAAGATAAAACTGTTTTAGATATGGGTTGTGGCACTGGTGTTTTAGCTATACTGTCAGAACTAAAAGGTGCAAAATCAATAGACGCGATAGATTATGATAACTGGTGCTACTTAAACAGTATTGAAAATGTAGAGCGCAATAATTGTGAGCATATTACAGTTATAGAAGGTGATGCTTCTGCTATAAAAAATAAGTACGATATTATAATAGTAAACATTAATCGTAATATTTTAATGCAGGATATGGCAATTTATACCATGCATTTAAATAAAGGTGGTGTTTTGTTTTTAAGCGGATTTTATGCTGAAGATATTCCAATGATTCAAAAAGAATGTGAAAAACATGTGTTAAAATTTGAAGAAAAATTGCAAAGGAATAATTGGGTATCATTAAAATTTTTAAATTAGTATAAAAATTGCGCTTTAAAAAGATTAAAAAATGAGTTTAAAAGAGAAACTTTCCGAAGAGTTATTGCTTCAAGAAGAAGTATTAGACCAAAACGAAATTGTATTATACAATGATGATGTTAATACTTTTGATCATGTTATTGATAGTTTAATACATGCCTGCGACCATACTTCGGAACAAGCAGAACAATGTTCTTTAATTGTGCATTATAAAGGAAAATGTACTGTAAAAACAGGTGATTATGACGACTTAAAACCTAGATGTTCTAAATTGTTACAAGCTGGTTTAAGTGCTGAGATTGTTTAGTAAACAATGATAATGATATTTAGCAAACCTCACAGATTTTTTAGTCTGTGAGGTTTTTTATTTATAATGTAGTTGGGCAAACAAAATCAGTAGTAGGTAAATCTGTAGTTTTAATGGCGCCAAAACCGCCATCAATATCTACTAATTTATTAAACCCACGGGCTTTTAATATGGATGCAGCAATAACTGAACGGTAACCACCAGCACAATGAATGTAATAAGTATTGTCTTTATCTATGGTATTCATATTATCGTTTATATAATCTAAAGCAAAGTGTTGTACATTATCTCCCTTTAAATGCTCAGATTTATATTCACCGTCTTTTCTAACATCTAAAATATTTATATTCATGTTTTTAAAGTGATTAGAAAAAACATCTACAGAAATAGAAGCTATGGTTTCAATATCTTTTCCAGCTTTTTTCCAAGCACTAATACCACCTTCTAAATACCCAAGCGTATTGTCGTAACCAACACGAGATAAGCGTGTAACAGTTTCCTCTTCTTTTCCTAGTGGAGTTACTAATAAAATAGGTTGTTTTAAGTCTGTTATTAAAGCACCTACCCATGGTGCAAAACCACCGTTAAGACCAATAAAAATGGAGTTTGGTATGTGGCTTTCAACAAATTCTTTTTGCGTACGAACATCTAAAACTAGAGCATTTTCATTATTGGCTATGGCTTCAAAAACTTCAGGAGCTAGAGGCGTATCTCCTTTTTTAAGCACATTTTCAAAAGCGTCATAACCCTCCTTATTCAATAGGGCATTTTTTGCAAAATATTGTGGTGGTGGGGCAATACCGTCTAGAACTTCTTTTACAAACTCAGCTTTGGTCATATCTGCACGTAAGGCATAGTTGGTTTGCTTTTGGTCTCCTAAAACACCAACAGTTTCTTTACTTAAATTTTTGCCACATGCTGAACCTGCACCATGCGCTGGATATACAATAATATCGTCTGGTAACGTCATTATTTTATGTCTTAGGGAGTCATAAAGCATGCCTGCTAAGTCTTCTTTAGTTACATCAGATTTAATAGCCAAATCTGGTCTACCAACATCACCAAGAAATAAAGTATCTCCAGAGAAAATAGCGTATTCTTTACCGTTTTCATCAATTAAAAGAAATGTAGAGGACTCTAAAGTATGTCCAGGTGTGTGTAATACTTTTATAACTATGTTTCCTAACTTAAATTCTTCATTATCTTTTGCAGAATGAATATTATATTCTGTTTCGGCTTCTGGTCCAAAAATAATTTTTGCACCAGTTTTTTTTGCTAAATCTACATGCCCGGAAACAAAATCTGCATGAAAATGAGTTTCAAAAATATACTTAATTTTTGCATTATTACGTTCCGCTTTATCAATATATTGCTGTGTTTCGCGTAATGGGTCTATAATTGCTACTTCACCATTAGACTCAATATAGTAAGCGCCTTGTGCTAAACAGCCAGTATATATTTGTTCTATTTTCATCATAAAATTTTTTGTTATTCCCAATAAGGAAGGAATATTTTCAATTACATATTTCAAAATTACAAAAGCTAATACAATTGTTTTGTAACTTATATTACTTTTAAAACTATTTTAACTCTTTGTAAATGATGTAAGTAGCCATAATTAATACAAAGTAGCCAAAACTTTTTTTTAATTTTTTTCCACTTATAAATTTAGACAGAAAGACCCCCAGAATAATTCCTAAAATTGATATTCCTGTAAATATTAAAAGGAATGTCCACTCTATGTCTAAAGTTTGTACATCGCCTGTAAACCCAATTAAAGAGTTAATAGTTACAATGATTAGTGAGGTGCCTACAGCTTTTTTCATTGGAATATTTGCCCATAGTACCAAAGCGGGAACATATAAAAACCCGCCTCCTGCACCAATAATACCTGTAATAGTTCCTATAATTAATCCTTGAATAAATGTTTTATAGTAGGGTTGACTCTCAGCGTTTTCAATTGGTTCTTTTTTGTTTTTTATCATGGAATAAGATGCAAGTATCATAATAACGGCGAAAAAAATCATGATGCCCATATCTTTTGTTAAGCTAAAATCCTCAACACTAAATAGCATTTTTGGAATTCCTGGAACTAAATAGCGCCTAGATAAATACACAGCAATAAATGACGGAAATGAAAAAGCTAAACCTGTTTTAAAATCAACCAAGCCTTTTGTGTGTTTTTGGTATGTACCAACCATAGAAGATGTACCAACAACAAAAAGTGAATACGCTGTTGCAACTACTGGGTTATAGCCCAATAGGTATACTAATAATGGAACAGTTAATATAGAACCTCCACCACCAATTAACCCTAAAACTAGACCTACAATTAAAGCACCAACATATCCTAAAATTTGGGTGTAGTCCATTTAGTGTGGTAGTTTGTTTTTAAGGAGTCCGTAAATAAATGTACCGAAAATAGCAGCAGCAATAACTATTAGCATGCTATAAATACCTGTGCCTAAAAGAATATACATTGGGCCTGGGCAAGCACCAACAAGCGCCCAACCCAAACCGAATATTGTACCACCAACAATGTAGCGTACAAAACCGTTATCTTTTTTAGGTACAAAAATAGCTGCACCTTTTATACTTTTTATTACGCCACGTTTTGAGAGTTGTAAAAACAAGATTCCTGAGGCAATTGCAGTACCTATAATACCATACATGTGGAAGGATTGAAAACGAAACATCTCGTAAATACGATACCACGAGACTGCTTCGGACTTTACCAAAACAATGCCGAAAAATATGCCAACAAGTAGAAATTTTAATACTTTCATAATCTTAAAAAATTAGTGGTAAAATAAAATTTGTCATGATAAGCCCTCCTATAAAAAAGCCTATTACAGCTATAAGTGAAGGTTTTTGTAAACTGCTTAAACCGGTAATTGCATGTCCTGAGGTGCAACCGCCTGCGTAACGTGTACCAAAACCTACCAGTATACCACCAATAACTAAAAGTAGTAGCGCTTTAGGTGATGCTAAAACATCTAAGCTGTACATTTCATTTGGAACTAGATTTTGTCCTGGGTTATTGAATCCCATATTTTGAAGTTCTGCTACTGTTGTTGGATTTAGGTCTGTACCTGAATGGTTTGATAGAAACTGTACTGCAATAAAACCACCAATTATAGCGCCTAATACCACAGTTAAGTTCCAAAGTTGGTCTTTCCATTTAAAGTTAAAAAAGTCTGTAAATTTTCCTGCGCCTGCAATTGAGCACATGGTGCGTAGGTTTGATGACATTCCGAAGGTTTTGCCAAAATAAAGCAGTAATGCCATAACTAAGGCGATTAGTGGACCTGAAATATACCAAGGCCAAGGATTTAAAATTGTCTCCATATTTAGAATTTTAATGCGAATTTAAAATAAACTTGTTTTATGTATTGTAATAAATGTTACTTACAGAACGTAAAAAGGTAATGAATTAAGAACTGATGTTGGCGGATGAGTGCGCTAGGGATTGAACGGCGTGTTTGAAATCCCCGACGCAGGAGGGATTGAGTAGTGAAAGCCCGACCCTTGTGTTAGCCTGCCTGCGATACCGCAGGTAGGCAGGCGCCCAAATTAGCTATAAGACTTGTATTTTGTTTCGGCTGAGTTTGATTTTATTTTGATTTTCTAATTGTTTGAGCAGCCTGGAGATGACAACGCGAGAGGTGTGGAGGTCTTCGGCGATGTCTTGGTGTTTTACGATAATGGTTTTTGAGGCATGGAGTTTTGTTTTGTTGATGAGGTATTTGTGGAGGCGCTCGTCCATTTTAATGAAGGCGAGGTTGTCTATAGTTTGTAGCATTTCCTCAAAACGAATTTGGTAACTTTCTAAGATAAAATTACGCCAACTGGCATTTTCGTGAAACCATTTTTGCATGTTTTGAACGGGTATCATGATGAGGGTGGAGTCTTTTTCGGCTACAGCGCGAATTTTACTTTTTGTAGTGCCCATGCAGCAGGTGAGAGACATGGTACAGGTTTCGCCAGCTTCGAGGAAATAGATGAGGAGTTCGTTACCGTCTTGATCTTCGCGGAGAATTTTAATGTTGCCGCTTAATAATAACGGGATGTGTTTTAGGGTTTGATTGATGTCTATGATGATATCGTTTGTTTTAAACTTTGTTAGTTTGCCAATGGTTTCTATTTCACGAAGTAGTGCCTTATCTAGGTTTTTATTGAACTTTTCTTGTAGGAGTGTGTGTGTCATATTCAAAAGTAATAATTTTAAAAATTGAAAGAAATTGTTTGGTGGAGTTTTAATAAAAAATGTATATTTGCACCCACTAAAAAAGGCCATGTGGCGCAACTGAATAGCGCACTTGATTACGGCTCAAGAGGTTGCAGGTTTGAATCCTGCCATGGTCACAATCACCCAAGAAACCACGCTTTTAAGCGTGGTTCTTTATTTTATGGAAAAACCAAACGTAGTTTGAAGTTTGGCAATAAAGTAAACAACTAGAACGATAGTCCGTGGTTTCTTATTTGCAGGATAGAGCTATGAGGGATGCGCTAGCGAATCCTGTTCTACAAAAGCCGTTATTAAAGATAAATCTTTATTTAAAAAGTTTGAACTTTGCCCACTCTAGGTCACGGATAAATGTAATATCCCAGCGTTAAATCAAACTTCTTTGAATTTATATGTTGGAATGAATTTTTTATTTTTAAAGAGAAGCTTTGAGGATCATCGCAGATAATCCTCTACAGGTCATAGTAAAACCAATAGTTTTAAAAGTTTTTTAAATTGTTGGTTTTTTTAATTGTAGAAAATTTGTTAAAAAACTTGATTTAATCAATAGGTATTTTATTTAAATTAATTTGTTTTTTTGACCTCATTTTTTCCTAGAGACTCTATAAATTTCTGCTTATTACAGTATCTGCGAGCTCCAATTGAATAGTATTTTAATTTTTGTTATTAGTCAAATAATATTATGAACTAAGTTTTAAATTTAAAAATAAAGCGATAGATATATAGTGGCGATATAGAATTTTTTATTTAAAAAAGTTTATGAAGTAGAATTTATGGTGATAACTATTGTAGTTATTCTATATGTCAAGACGTTTGAGTAATATTACTAATCCATCGGGATGGTTATTTTATATTCTGGATTTTGATGTTTCTTTCACCTTGGTACTTTATTAAATCTGCTCTACTTCTTCTTTTCTTGAAATTTTGATTAATTAAATCCAGTAAGAGATACTCTTCAGAACATTTTTAACAATTAATTAACGATTATTCTATCTTTGTAGAAAGAAAAAAAATGCGTTTAATTTTTACATTAGGAGTACTTTTTTGGAGCACTGTACTATTTGCTCAGACAGATACAACTTTACAAAATAGTAACATAAATAAAGTTAAGCTTTTTATAATACAAAAAGCAAAGGACTCTGCATTAATCTACTTAAATAAAGTTAAAGACGAAAAGAAGCAAGCTCGATTTCAAGCTATCCTTAATTCAAAAGAACTTTCTAACAAGGAATATTATTATTTTTTAGAAGATTGTTTCAAAAATAGAAATATTTCTGATGTTGAGTTTTCAAAATACATTGAAGCAAATATTGAAGAACCTGAGAAAGATGTAATTGACTTAGATTACGTAAAAATCAAATGGCTTCAGGTATCAAAAGTAAGAGATGAAGGTGATTTGGATGAGTCATCAAGAATAAATGATGGATTGTTATCTTATATAAGTAAATTTAATGATAAATCAATACATTACGAGTTGGCTAAAGTGTATGCTAATGTTCATAAAATTGTCCTATCATATATCCAAAGAGACATTGAATCTACTAAGAGTTTAATAGATAAAAACTTAGAAGTTTCAGAACGACAAAATGATGTATTAGCTCAAATTAATGCGCTATATCTTTTGTGTGATGTTTACGTCATAGAAGGAAAGTTAATTAAATTTATAGAGACAGCAGAAAAGGTGTTATTGTTAGAAAAAGAACTCGAGCGTAAGAGCATATTTTATACAGGTAACATTATACATCTTATAGATGGCTATGCATTTAAAGGCGGAGAAGATAAAAGAGTTAGGGAGTTATTAATGAAACTCTACAACGATGATGAAACTCGTATAGAAAGTCACTCTCTATTTGCAAATTACCTTTCTAGACTCCCAAAAAATGATTTGTATAAAACTAAAATCTATAATCTTTTAGCTAAAGATAATGCGCTAGATTACTGCAATGAAATTATAAAGCAAACTGAGACGCATTTAAATAAAAATGAGTTCTTTTTTGTTTTGAGTAGTGCATCACTTTTATTGGAAAAAGAAGGGTTTTTAAAAGAAGCGTTGGTTCTTTCTCGTAGATGTGTTGTGTTAAATCAATCTATTTATTCCGAAGATTTAGCCAGTTCACTTGCAAGTTCTGAGGTAAAGGAAGAAGTACGAATAAAGGAGCAAGAAATAGCTTATCAGAAAAAGCAATCTAAATTATACCTTATCTCAGGTTCCTTGTTTGCCATAGCACTTTTTGGAGCTGTATTTTTTCTTATTACGTCAAGAAGACAATCCAGTAAGTTAAACGAGCAAAATCGTATTATTCAAAAGGCTTTTGAAGAAAAGGAATTGCTTATTAAGGAGGTGCATCATCGAGTGAAAAACAACTTTCAGATTGTATCTAGTTTGCTAGAATTACAAAGTAAAGGTATAGAGGATGAAAAGGCACTAGCACTAGCCAATGAAGGTAAGACCCGTGTAAAATCTATGGCACTTATTCATCAAAAATTATATCAAAATAAAAGTGGACTTATAAACTTTGATGAATATATCAAGTTATTAGTTAATGAGATTAATACTATGTATGCTGGAAAAAGCAATGTCCAAACAAATATTAATGCAGAAAATATAAAGTTAGATGTAGATACAGCAATTCCACTAGGTCTAATCATCAACGAAATTATCACCAACTCTTATAAGTATGCTTTTTCGAAAGCGGAAAAAAATATACTTAATGTGTCTTTAAACAAGGAGAATGGAGAAAGAAATTATAGATTAGAAATATCAGACAACGGGCCAGGTATTGATGTTAATATTGATGTAAAAAAAGCAAAAAGTCTAGGGCTAAGATTAATTACTAGACTTGTAAAACAATTACAAGGTCAGATGAAGATTACTAGCCAAGGTGGTGCGCAATTTGATATTTTGTTTAAAGATATGATGGCAAGAAATGCGATTGATTAATTTTGTAATAATACGTTCAGAACAGTTTTTGGATGTTTTAGAACATTAAAGATAATAATGTTAAAATTGGAAAGAACATTATTTTATTTTAGAGACTTATGAGTAACGTCAAAATTTTAGTTGTAGAAGATGAAATCATCATTGCTGATGATATATGTGATACACTAGAGACTTTGGGATATACCGCATTAGAGCCTGCTATAAACTATACGGAAGCTATTGAGCGTATTGAGGCTGAATCTCCAGATATTGCCATTTTAGACATTCAATTGTCAGGAAAAAAAACAGGTATTGATTTAGCAAAGAAGATTAAGAATGAATATAATTTTCTATTCATCTTTTTAACATCAAATGCAGACAGCTTAACAATAAATGAAGCAAAAAAAGTGATGCCTCCGGCTTACTTAGTAAAACCTTTTACTAAGGAAGACTTATATACATCTATAGAAATTGCGCTATTCAATTTTGCTGGAAAAACAGGTCAATCTATAAGTGACGATGTCGTTATTAAGGATGCACTTTTCTTCAAAAACAAAGGCGTGTTTATAAAATTACGTTTTGATGATATACTTTTAATGAAAAGCGACCACGTTTATGTAGAGTTTTTGTTAAAAGATAAATCAAGGCAAGTTGTAAGAACAAGTCTTAATGATGTTATTTCTAAAGTAGACAATCGCTTTATTAGAGTTCACAGAGGATACATTATCAACACAGAGTTCTTAACTGAAATTGATCCTAATTCCGTGCGCATTGAAAACGACTTAATTCCTATTGGTAAAAAATACAGATCAGATTTACTAAAAAAAATAAATCTTTTGTAGTAGGGAAATACGATTATTTTTAAATTACCCGTTTTGCATTTTGAGTTAAAATAAATAGTTTAATATTTGTTCGAGTGATTTTTTAATTAAAAAAACGTAACGAGAACCAATTCATATGTAAATACTTGTTATCGATACAAATTTCACTCATTTCACTCATTTCAATCGTGGAATTCACTTGAATTGACAAAATTTTTTAAAAATGCATAACGTGTTTAAATTGATTAAAGGGACTCTTTTCTACAAATCAATATACCTTCATAATTCATATTTTTCCGATTTCTTAATCCTCCTAGAGTTATAAATTTAAGGTGTATTTACCTGTTTTGACTAAAGAAAACAATCATATCTTCTCATTTATCTTCTTCAAGATGTTGTTTAGAACATCTTAAGATTCACTCAGAACAATAATAACAAAAATTTAGTACTACTTATATACATTTGCATTGCAATTTGTGTATTTAATCGATAAAATATAGTATTTCAACGATATTTATTCAAGTTTTAAATACTTATTGAGCTATAGAAAATATGAACCCTAATATAATTATTACCATTTCTACTTATGTATTCATCAAATAGAACATCGCTTTTAACAAGCAGGTCTTTTGCCATAACAGAATATTTGAAACAATTGAATGGCATCTTTCAAATTTTTTTTAGAAGTTTTACTATTGCTCTGTTATTTCTTTTTTGTTTTTCTTCAGCATTAGTTTTTGCTCAAGAAACCCCTCAGTTTCCTAATACGCAAGTACTGGTTGATGGTACAGATGGGCAACCTGGAGCAACATATCTTGTCGAAAATGTTTCCTTACAAGTTAATGGAGGTACCTTTGATGTAGATGCACTTATCAGCATTGTGTCATTTACAGGTACGCCTACTGTTCAAAATATAGATGAGACGCAAGCCGCTCTGAATAGATTTGAGCCGTCTATTACCTATGACACCGCCGAAGAAGCTGTAGAATGGAATATCCAATTTATTGTTGCTAATTCTGCAGATACAAATATTGCAAATGCTGTTAGTATTCCCCTAGATAGTTTCTCTATGGAAATTATTGATATGGATGCTGAAGAGTTTACGATAGTTTCTATACCTGCTAGTTATGAATTAGAAGGGCAAACCCCTCCAGGTACTATCATCTCTCAGGTAACTACAGACCCTACAAGCACATTGGAGTTCAGAAGTCAGGATATTACAGATGCTGGAGTCTCTGCCAATAACACAAGATCAGTTATAAGGCTTAATTATGAGAACGTTTCTTCTATAAACTTTACGCTTGGAAGAGCAAATAACGACCCTAACCAGACTCGTAATATATCTATAGGTTTTTTAGGTGAAATTAATTTTGGAAGCCCAACTACAGTTATTACAAATGCACCACCTGTGGTAAGTAATAAGTCAACGTCTACTAATCAGGGTGTACCTACAACCTTATTAAACTTGTTAGTGGATGCAACAGATCCAGATAATAATATAGACATCACTTCTGTAGTGCTTATAGACCCTAATGACCCACTTAATACAGGTGGTTTTGGTGACAATCTTATAATTTCTGGAGAAGGAACCTATTCAGTAAATAATGCTGGTGAAATTATTTTTACACCAGAAAATACGTTTATTGGAACTACAAGTGCGCTCTTTAATGTAGAAGATCTTGCAAATGCAACATCAAACACGGCAACATTTACCGTTACTGTTCCAGCTAATATCGATGCACAAAACGATGACTTTACAGCAAGTCCTATTCAATCAGGGACAGCGGGAAGCACATCCACAGTATTCGTAAACGACGCACTTAATGGAACTACCGTAACATCAACAACAGTAGATGTATCTATAGTAGATGCAGATGGTTCTGGTGCTACCATCAATGGAGATGGAACAATAGATATTCCATCAACAACGGCTCCAGGAACCTATGCT